>CAVXPD010000003.1:0-269244 GCA_963763575.1 uncultured Acidimicrobiaceae bacterium | reverse complement strand
GCTCAACGTGCCGCTAGAACGAACTGTTCCAAGCATGGGGGCACATCTGCCTTGAGCTGGCGTTCTCTGGCCGCTTAGTCCGTCTCTGACACGAGGCGACCGCTTGCTCTATTCGGGGTAGCACCAGGTCGGGCCTCAACGAGCAAGACTGGACGCGTGACGTTGGGATGGCGCGTACAGGGAGTGGACCACCGGGATCCATTGGCTCCGGTGGAGGATATCGTGCGCCTTATCGATGTGGCCGGCACGGCCACGGCCGCCGCTTATAGCCGCAGCGACGTGGTCCAGGCGCTCAACGAACACCAGCCGGCCGCCGTGGCATTCGCGTCGGGCCAGCTTGTTGGCGTCGCCATCGCGCGTATTGCGGGTCGCGATGCTCATCTGCTGGCCCTTGCCCTGCACCCGAGTTGGCGGAACCGGGGCATCGGCTCTGCGCTGCTTCGCGAACTTGACCAGGAGGCGATCCATCACGGCGCCCTGCGGATGCTGGCTCTGGTTGAGCCGGATCAAGTCGGGGAGGTCGCGTTCGCGCACCAGGGGTTCGACCGGATTGACGGGCTCCACTTCTACGTCAGGTCTGCTTCCATGGTGCCCGAGGAGCTCGAGATCGTAGAGCGCTACGGCGGCCTCTTCCCGGCAGTGGGCCTGTGGGAAGAGATAAAAGGTTTCTCGACAACCAAGGAGCTCCTGGAGCGCCGGATCGTCGCTCCTCTGGCACATTCCGAGCTGGCGGACAGTGTCGGGCTGCGAGCGCCCGCGGCGGTGATGCTCTTCGGGCCACCCGGCACGGGTAAGACCTCGTTTGCCCGTGCCATGGCGTCCAGACTTTCCTGGGCGTTCGTCGAGCTGCACCCCTCACTCCTGGGCCACGGCACTGCGGGCGCAGTGGCTCTGCGTGCCGCGCTGGAAGATCTCGCGGACGTGGACCGCTTGGTGTGTTTCCTCGACGAGGCGGACGAAATCGCGTCGACGCGCGCCAGCCGACCCGAGAGCCAGCCGATCGTGAACGAGCTGCTCAAGGCGATTCCAGTTTTCAAGTCCCGCCCGGGTCGACTCATGGTGATGGCAACAAACTCCATCGCCTCCATCGATCCAGCCATGCTCCGACCAGGACGCTTCGATCTCATCATCCCGATCGGCGCGCCCGACAGTGTCGGCCGTGCTGAGCTCGCGGCCGCGTTCCTGGAGAAGTGTGATGCCGAGGACATCGCCAAGCACACGGAGGGCTTCACGCCTGCCGACTTCGCGCTGGCTGCCCAGCGGGCTGCCCAGCTCGCCTTTGAGCGGGCGCTCGACGGCGGTGCCCCTGCGGTGACATCCGACGATTGCGCCCACGCCGTGTCGCGGACGCGTCCCAGCGTCCAGAAGGAAGCGGCCGCTGCTTTCGAAGAGGAAGCAGCCGCGTTCGCCAGGGTCTGATGTGATCTCCAGGTCCATCGGCGGCAGGATCGACCTCACGAGGACGCCAAGCGGAGCAAGGTCCGCACACAGAGCCCCTACTTGTGGCGAGAGCCATGATCAGAGCAACGGACTCCATTCTTCTGGGCCGACTCCTTTCTGCCTCGACCCGCCGCCCTGTTCTCGAGGAGTTTGGCTGGAGTGTTCCGACGACGGGCGGCACGGACTTTGGGGTCGATCTTGAAGCGGCGTGCAAGTAGCCTTGCCTTCAGCCCAGGTGATCGTTTCGCCGCGTCGTTCCACTATTCCCTCACCGGGTGATGACAACCTTCACCGCACCCGTATCGGCTGCCCGCCCGAAGACGTCATAGGCGCCAATCATCTCGTGAAGGCGAAAATGGTGAGTCCCGAATGCGCTGGCATCGATCTGATGTGATGCGACCAGGCGGAGCAGCGTCGGGGTCGAGTAGGTGTCAACCAAGCCGGTCGTGATCGTGATATCACGCGTCCAGAGCGTCTCAAGGTGGAGTGTGGCCGGCTGGCCGTGCACTCCGATGTTCGCCACGTGACCGCCCGGACGAACGAGTTCCGTGCACAGCTCGAAGCTGGCCGGAACGCCGACCGCCTCGATGGCAACGTCGGCGCCCAGACCGCCGGTGAGCTCTCTCACCAATTCGACTGGGTCCTCGCGACCGTTGTTGACCAGGACGTCGGCGCCGAAGCGCTTGGCCACGTCCAATCTGCTGTTGGCCAGATCAATGGCGACGATGTGGCTCGGGGAGTAGAGCTGAGCCCCGAGGACGGCTGCGAGCCCGATCGGTCCTGCGCCGACTACGGCGACCGTGTCTCCGGGTTGCACGTGACCGTTCAGGACTCCGACTTCGTATGACGTGGGCAGGATGTCGGCCAGCATGAGGATCTCCTCGTCGCGCGACTCCTTCTGGCACCTTGTACGTCGAGGTGTCGGCAAAGGGCACCCGGACGTACTCCGCCTGGGTCCCATCGATGAGATGGCCGAGGATCCAGCCCCCACCACCGAGGCACTGGCCGTAGCTGCCGTCTCGACAGTAGCGGCAGCGCCCGCAGGCGCTGATACAGGAGATGAGTACCCGGTCACCAGGTGCGACGTTGGTCACCGCCGAGCCCACCGTCTCGATGGTGCCGACAGCCTCGTGACCGAGAATACGTCCTTCGGTCACCTCGGGAACATCCCCCTTCAGGATGTGGAGGTCGGTGCCGCAGATGGTCGTGCAGTCGACCCGCACGATGGCATCCGTGCTGTCTTGGATAGTGGGCATGGGAACTTCCTGCCAGTCCTTACGTCCTGGTCCGTTGTAGACGAGTGCCTTCATGATTCTCTCCGTTCTCTCTTCAGTGCGATTGCCGTCAACGCCATGGTGGCGTCAGGAGTGTTTCGGGGCCCGCTGGACGATGACCCGGCCGGTGACCTCGAAGGGTGCGATGCTGACCACGTTGAGGCGTGCCCCCCCGGCCCAGGGCTCGAGATCAAGGTCTGCTGCGACAAGGCGTAATTCGGCGCCTTCGATCAGGCGGGCATGCCCGCGTACGAGGACACTCCACCCCCCGCTCATGGCCTCGTCGACGTGGTCGACCTCGAAGGCGACGACGCCCGAGATGTTGTCCACCATCGCATCTGAGGTCCTAAAGATCACGCAACCGCGGGCGAAGACGAAGTTCACCGGATAGGCGACTGGGCCCGATCCGGTGGAGAGGATGATCCGTCCTACACCGCCCGAAGAGAGATGCTGCTCGCATTGCGCGGGCGTGAGACTCTCGAGAGCAGGATTCGGCCCGGCGCGGCCTGCACCCGGGGGGCGATCGACCCCAGCACCTTCGAGAGCGGAGGGGGTCGTATCGAGGGCGACGGCGAGCCGCCGCAGCGCTCCGCCGGTGAGGGTGCTGTCGGAGCTCTGCTCGAAGTACGCCAGGAACCACGCGTCGATACCCGCCTGCTTCGCCAGTTCCTCGGTGCTCAAGCCGAGCTCGGTCCGGCGATGGGTGACGCGACGGGCCAGATCGCCCCCCCTTGCGTCCTGGAGACCTCTCCGTGACCACTTCCCCTCTGGAGCGGCTGACTTCTGGCTCTTGGTTGCCTGAGTTGGTCGGGGTTGTCGGTGTCATGAGACAAGTCTGAGCCCGGAGGGTGCCGAACCCATAGGGAGCAAGGTCCCGAGGCCGGTGACCTTGGTCCCTTTCAGGAACAGGCCAACTCATCATCCCGTCCTCGAACGCGAAACGCACCAGATGTTGCGCCTTCTGTCTGAGAGGCGAAAGTTCGCCGCCGCCGAAGCGGATCCTCGGGAGGTTGCTACGAGATGTTTACGTCAGCGAGCGAGCGATAGTGGCGCCGCCAGATAAGCCTGTACACCCTGGTCCAGCGGGGGATGGAGCGCAGGACGGGAATGAACGGAAGGAGGATCAGCCCGAGCGTGAGCACCATCATGATGGCCCACACCTCGAGATCACCATTGGACGACGAGTTCATTGGCGGGACCTGGTACCACATGGTGTAGAGCCAGAGCCACGCCTGCCCGGGGTAGTTCCCCGTCTCGTTCATCATTCCCCACTGGCTGCCCTGCAGGTGCTGCGCGCCGGCCAGATTCGACAGGTAGGTGCCGTCGGCAATGAACAGCAGCGGCTTGGTGTAGTTCGTGTTGTAGAACTGCCCCTCGCTGAGCAGGGTCCCGTCCAGGCCCCCGGTCTGGGCCATGGCTGTCTCGCCGCCGATGATGATCCCGACTGGTCCGTAGCGCCCGAGAGGGACATGCAGGCGGCCGTGGACGTCGGTGGCGTTGGCAACAGCCTTCTCGTAAGCGGTGGTCCAGGAAGTCTGCTGGGTCGTTGAGGCGCTCTGGTACCGGTTGAGCGCGGCTTGCAGGACCGGCTGGTTGGGGAGCGTGCGCAGCGGTTGGATCACGAAGTCCTGCGCCGTGTCGATGGGCTGGTGCACGCCGAACCACTGGTTCGGCTCGAAGAAGCCGATGTGTTGGGAGGAGTTCGGGGTGGCGTTATAGGGCGGGCCGTAGGTCGCCACCCCACTTGTGCCGTCCAGCTCCATGATTGCCGTCTGGGCGAAGTCGACCGGGTCGGCAATGGACCAGGTCTTGAGGGTCACTGCAGGCTCGTCGGGCGAGGAAAAGACGACGGCCAACAGCACGGTCAGGACCCCGACGGCCAGAAAGGCGATGAACGCCTCCTTCAGAATGTCGTAGGGGACGTAGGCGCCCTTCCACTCCTTGACGTCGCGGTCGGGCTTGAAGCGACGCCGCCTTTTTGCATCCGGGCTCACGCCGACTCCTCAGTCGGGGTGGCGACCGTCTCCTTGGACTGATCCTCGTCGTCGAACGGGGGGACGATCCCGTGTCTTCTGACCAGGAGGACGTGGAGGCCGGCGATGATCACGACGGCGATCGGCAGCAAGACGATGTGCCACATCAGCATCTGTCCGAAATTGAGCACGTTCCACACGGCGCCGGCGCCGGTGGCGTTGATGCCGTCCTTGGCCTGGGTGGAGATCCACTGAGAGTCGAAATTCTGCTGTGAGAGGTACCCGGTGAAGGCCGCGGCCACAGAGACGACGAACGAGATCACGCCAGTGGCCCAGGTCAGCCGGCGGTTTCCCCGCCAGGCCGCCATGAAGAACTTCCCCCAGAGATGGATCACCATGAAGAAGAAGAAGGCCTCGACGCTCCACAGGTGCAGAGAGTTCACGAAGAGCCCCGCGGTCGACACGTGCCACCAGCTCGGGCCCATGACGGCGAGCACGCAGCCCGTGATGATGACCCAGGCGAGGCTCACCACCGTGAGGACGCCAAACACATAGATCCACGAGGCCATGTAAGCGGGCTGGCGGTCAGGGAGCAGGCGGTCAGGCGGGAACGCCGACTCGGCGGCCCTCCTGGCCCGCGCCGTCCACTGGCGCGACTCTTCTGCCCCGGGTTCATCGGTGTGGCTGCCGGTCTCGACGCTCATTGGTCCCGTCCCTTTCGCCGCGGGAACGGCAGGACAATCGCCAAAATGAAGACGGCAATCATCAGGAGGATGACGACGAAATTCGCGACCGACATCTGAATGAAGCCCCAGTGGATGTAGTGACCGGAGCCGTTCAGATTGATCAGGGCGGCGAGCAGGGCACCGAGCGGCATGTACTCAGCGTACGCTCAGGACCGCCCTGCGAGTTAGGGAGATAGGTCACATTCGGCGGTCATGAACGCTGCTCTTCTCTCGCACGCATCGGCGCGGATTTCTGCCCGCGTTCTCGCAAACGCGAGATGTAAACATCACGGCGTCCGTCCCGTCCGTGGCGGCAATCATTGCAGCGATCTTCGCCCGGAGCCGATGCACATAGACATCCACCGCCAGAATGGCTGCCCGGGAGCCGCGCGCCCGATGCTGAAGCAGTTCCCGCATATCCCCGGAAAGGCCGCCCGAGAGCGCAAGGAGACCGCTACGCCGCTCAAGGGCATCGGCAAGTTCGTTGGGTGCGACGCCATGGGCTGCGACCCACGCGATGGCTCCCGGATCTACATCGCCAGGGCGCCTCGCCATCACGAGTCCCTCGGTCGGGGTGAAACCCATCGTGGTGTCCACAGAGCGACCACCCCAAGTGGCAGTGACAGAGGCACCGTCGCCCAGGTGGCAAATCACACGTCGATTGGGCGCGGACGCGCAACACCGGTCCGCTGAGCGGACCGGTGTTGGCTCCTCACTGGAGAGGGATTGCTGGACCTATGCCCTGACTAGCGTCCCCTGGGGAGTGTGGCTCGGAAGAAGCTCCTCGTTCTCGCCCGTCCGCCGGGCGTGGGCGAGGCCGAGGCCGACCAGCACCGCCATGACGCCGGCGAGGCAGAAAGCGGCAATCGCACACCACAAGGCGATGGTCGCGATCAGGCTGAAGCCGTAGGCCTCGAGCAGCAGGCCACGAAGAGTGGTGCCTTGGAACACCGTCTGGACCTTCGCCTCTGCCGCCGTGTAAGCCGGCGAGCCCTTGGGGAGCGCCATCGCCGCCGCGCTCAGCTGGGAGTAGGTCTTGCCGCCACTGATGTTGTGGAGGTGCACGGCGATGAAGTCATTGGCGTAGACCTCGGCTTGCTGGCCGGTGAGCAGCTGCTGTCCGGCGTACTGAGACACCGAGGGAATCATCGACTTAGTGATCTCCTGCCCGTCGGGGTGGGCGAACGCCGCTGCCGAGGGGAATGTGATCTGCTGCTCGGCGAGCTGGGTGTGAACGTAGTTGTTGGCGAAGCTGTAGCCCACCATGAGCAGGGAGCCGGCAACCGCCAACACGAGGACCACGACCACTCCACCGACACTGGCCAGCATGTCGAAAACCTTGCGTCGCATCTTGTACCTCCTTGTTCGTGATCCCTCCCCGTGAGGAGATCTGCCCCCATCGTCGTTAACTGAGGGCTCTCTGAGATGGGCGCAAACGTCCCGTGCGCTAGGGAGGAAGGTCCCAGACTCCACGTGCTCGAAGGGGACACCGGGCCCGAATAGGACAATCCTCCCTAGTTGGTCCGCTGCGACGGAGCGCACACTGGAGAGGTGAGCATGTACGTCACTCTCCTCTCGGGTGCTTTGGACCTCTGGGACACAGACCTCGACGACGAGACGTTGCTCGACCACGTGCGTAACTGCCGTGCCGCATTGCCCTCTCGGAACCTGGGTGCCGGCACCTGTTCTGCCACGGCTTTGGCGGCTGAGATTGCCTACGACAGGGCGCTCGTCTGGCTAGCCGCCCAACACGGCATCGACGTGACGCCGAGGAACTTCGTGCACCCGAAGATCGAGCGCGACCGACTCGAGCTCGAGTTGGTCCGCCGGGGTGTTGATCTCAAAGAAGCGCCGCCTCGACCACCGAACGCCTAGCCCTGATTCTTGAGCTTGGTGGCGTAGATGGCAGCCTCGGTCCGGCTCGTGACCTTGAGCTTACGCAGCAATCCCGTGATGTAGTTCTTCACCGTGTTCTCCGAGAGGAACATCGCCTCGGCGATCTGCTTGTTGGTCTTGCCGTTCGCGATGAGGTCCAAGATGCGCGCTTCTTGAGGGGAAAGGGACGAGAGAGACGGGTCGGTCTGGGGTGGATTGGCGATGCGCTCGACCACTCGGGCCACGGCCCTCGGATCCATGAGTGACACCCCCGTCGCCACCTTCTTCACGTCCTCGATCAAGTCGCGCGCCTTGATCTGCTTGAGGACATAGCCCGCTGCCCCGGCCATCACGCTGGCGTACATGGCTTCGTCGTCGGCGAAGCTGGTGAGCATCAGGCAGATCAGCTCGGGCATGGCAGAGCGCAGGTCACGGCACACCTCGATCCCGTCCCCTTCTTCGAGGCGCACGTCAAGGATGGCGACGTCGGGCTGGGCCAAGGGCACCCGGGCGAGTGCCTCGGCACCGGTGGAGGCTTCGCCGACGACTTCGATCTCCTCGTCGCTCTCCAGAAGGCTCCGAATGCCCTCGCGGACTAGCTCGTGATCATCGAGCAAGAAGACGCGCACGACCACGGAGCCATTGTGCCAGTACCGCTTGCGCTCCTGCGAAACCCCCGTACGACGGCGGTACGATCCGCCACGTGCCCTACACGCGGGTGAACGATCCAGAGAAGCTGCGGCGCCTCATGGGGGCTGTGCTGATGATCACCGCCGACGTCGAGCTGGCCGACCTGCTCTCTCACCTGGTGGAAGAGGCCAGGTCCCTGGTTGGCGCCCGCTACGCCGCGCTCGGGGTGCTCAACGAGACGCGCACCGGTCTCGAGCAGTTCATCACCGTCGGACTCAGCGATGTGGAAGAAGAACTGATCGGAGACCGCCCATCGGGCCGGGGTGTGCTCGGGCTGCTCATCACTGAACCGACACCGCTGCGAATGGATCAGATCGAAGAGCACCGTGGTCGCTATGGGTTTCCTCCCGGCCACCCTCAGATGACGTCGTTCTTGGGGGTGCCGGTCCGTGTCCGAGACGATGTGTACGGCAACCTCTACCTGACGGACAAGGAGAGTGCGACCGGGTTCAGCGACGAGGACGAGGCGCTCGCCGAAGCCCTTGCACTGGCCGCCGGCATCGCCATCGAGAACACCCGGCTCCACGACCGGGTCCGTGTCATGAGCGTCCTCGACGACCGGGACCGCATCGCCCGCGACCTCCATGATCGGGTCATCCAGCGCATCTACGCGGTCGGCATGAGCCTCCAGGGCGCCACGAGGATACCCGAACGCGAGCAGGTTGTTGAGCGGGTCTCAAAGGCTATCGACGAGCTCGACGACACCATCACCCAGATCCGCTCTGCCATCTTCGAACTCGGGGACGCCGCTCTTCCCGGTGGGCTGCGCCAAGCCGTGTTGCACCTCGCGGAAGAGCTGGAGGGGACTCTCGGGAATCGCCCCGAAGTCCGATTCGAGGGAGCAGTGGACAACGACGTACCGCAACACGTTGGAGACCATGTCCTGGCCGTTGTGCGCGAGGGCCTCACAAACGCCGGCAAGCACTCGCGAGCGACCCGCTATGCGGTGACACTTGCTGTGGCCGATCGCCTGGTCCTCGAGGTGGAGGATAACGGCACGGGGGTCGAGCTCCCCCTGGGGCAACCGGGCCTCGGCTTGGTCAACATCCGAGAGCGCGCCGAGAAGCTCGGCGGGTCCTTCGAAGTCCATCCCCGCGTCAACGGCGGAACGCGGCTGGTCTGGACCGTCCCGCTCTGACGTCACCGGGAGACCACCTGGTGCGTAGCGCGTGGGCCTGAGGCAGTGTCCTGTCGCTTCGTCGGTTCGTCACAGACAGCGTGGGCCGATCTCCATCGTGAGTTCGATGACGTCGCAGGTGCGGGTCTGCGTCGTGGGGAATCCCGATCCGTGAAAGACGGCGAGCATTGTTGAGTTCTCGGCGAGACCGCTCGCTTTGAACTCACCGATCCCGCAGCGCCTCGCCCTATCCGCCAGGCGCTCGAAGAGCATGGTGCCCAACCGGTGGTGCTGGAACTCGTCGGCGACGACGAAGGCGACCTCAGCAGAGCAGTGATCTTCGAGCCGGTCATAACGGCCCACGGCGATGATCTCACCGTCGTGTTCGACTACGTAGGCCACCCGATCGAAATCATCGACGCAGGTGAGGTGTGCGACCTCGGCGGGGTGGAGATCGAGGTGCGGGTAGAAGTACCGCAACTGAATCGACCGGCGGCTCAGGTGAACGTGGAACCGAACAAGCGCTGCGGCGTCGGACGGCTCAATCGGCCGCACGCTGAAGGCGCAGTCTGCACATGGACCGTCTTTATCGATCGGAATACTCTCCGGCAGTAGTTACCGTCATGGAGCCACGATGACATCGGTCTGAGTCCCTCCGATGGAGAGGATCGTCCCGTTGGTGAAGGACGTTTTCCGTGACTGCCGACGATGTGCTCTGGGGAGAGACTCTTCTCCCGCGTCATCGGGACCTTTAGCGCCGCAGCTTCCGCACGATACTCCGCGACCTTCGCCAAGTCGACATGCGAGATGAAGTAGTCGGCGTCCGCGCTCTTGAACACGACAACCTTGATCGACTCGTCTTCTTCGGCGAATCGGATGAGCGAGACGAGATCCCGGACGAGATCAGGACAAGAAGGTTCATGGGTGGGGCCTTGATCTCCGCGAAGATGACTGCCCCGTCGGTATGCGTCGTGATGGTGCTCATGAGGTCTCCCGTGAACGAGGAGGCGACCGGACGACCGAATAGAGGGCGACGACTGACGCTCGTCCTCTCGGCCGAACTACGCCCTGAGACCGCTGTCCTGGTAATCGATGGTGTAGAACCGGCACTTAGACCGCGTCGTAGTGGCCGTCGAGTGCGAGATGCGGCTCCGCCGAGATCTCGGAATCGCCGGAACCCTTTCGGTGCGGAACTCCGCCCTGAGTACTGGCCCGATGGCAGGTTTAGGGCTAGTGGCCCGCCTCGCAAAGGCGTGGCACGCAAACCTCAAGCGGAGAAGGGGGCAGGACGGGCAGGTTCCTTCCCCGTGACATCCCGTCAGTGGGGAAGGTGAGAGATCAGCGACGCGGCTCCGGAATCGCGCTTGCGCGGAGCGGCCGGAACGCAGCCCGCAGCTCGGCCGCAAACAGCTCGGGCTCTTCCCACGCGGCGAAATGACCTCCCCTTTCCGCCTCATGGAAGTAGTTGAGGGTGGGATAGGACTTCTCGGCCCAGCTGCGCGGCGTTCGCCAGATCTCACCGGGGAATGTGGAGAAGCCGACGGGGACTCGGACCGGTGGCGGTGGCGTCTGGTTCTGCGCGGCGGGTGCGTCCGGTCCGTAGGCCTCCCAGTACGACCGCGCAGCAGACGCCCCGGTGCCGGTCAGCCAGTACGTCGTGACGTTGTCCAGGATGTGGTCGCGAGTCAGATTCCCGGACGGCTGCCCGTCGACGAAGGCTCGTGAGATCTTGTAGTAGGCGTCGGTGTCGTGGTCGATCATCCAGGCGGCGAGGGCCGTGGGTGAGTCCAGGAGGGCGTAGCCGATGGTCTGTGGCCGGGTGGACTGCTCCACGAAGTAGCCGTTACCACTGGTCTGGAACGTCTTGATCGCGGTTTGTGCCGCCTTTTCCTGCTCAGTGTCCGACGGCAGGGCGGCGGGGTCGTTCAGCGCGGGCACGAGCAAGTTGGTATGGATACCGAGCAGCCCCTCGGGTGCCAGGCGCCCCATTGCATCCGTAACGCCGGCACCTACGTCGCCGCCTTGCGCCACGAAGCCGGTGTAGCCGAGACGGCGCATCAGCTCGGCCCACGCCCGTGCGGTGCGGCCCAGGTCCCAGCCGACCTCGACCGGCTGGCCCGAGAAGCCATAGCCGGGCAGCGACGGCAGCACGAGGTGAAACGCATCCTCGGCCGTCCCGCCGTACATGGTCGGATCAGTGAGCGGACCGACGGAGTCGAGCATCTCTATGACCGAACCGGGCCAGCCGTGCGTCATGATCAGTGGCAATGCATCCTCATGCCGGGACCGGACGTGGAGGAAGTGGATCTCCACACCATCGATCTCGGTAGTGAACTGCGGCAGCGCGTTCAGCCTCGCCTCGACCCGACCTAGGTCGTAGTCGTTCGCCCAGTAGCGGCAGACCTCCTGTGCTGCGGCCAACTGCACGCCTTGTGAACGGTCGCCGACGATCTCCCTGCTCGGCCAGCGGGTCGCGGCAAGGCGCCGTCGCAGATCATCGAGTGCCTCGTGCGGTATGGCTACGGAGAACGGACGGATTGCGCCAGGCTGCTGCTCAACATCGGTCGCCACAATGGACCTCCCCGAAGCGCACGTCAAGGTGTCCGAGGCAGGCTAACAAGCATTGGGAGTGGGCTTCCACCGGGCGTCGTCCTTGTGGCGGCCATCGGGTTTGTCCTGGGTACGCGAGCGCTGCGACACTCCGGTGACGGTGGGACGGTGTCGCCCTGGAACCTTTGGCGCAAATGCTTCCGCCGCTCCGCTGTTCACAAGGTCAGCTGAGGGCGTAGGGCATCGCTCGGTGCGGTTTCCCGAGGCGCATGTGAAGCGAGATGAACCCAGCTGCAATCGCGGCATAGAAACACCAGAGTGAGGTAAACCCGTCAGCGGTGAGACGAGCCAAGACGACCACGGCGATCAAATTCGCAACACCGAAGATCACAATGTCTCGGTAACCCGAGCAGAGGAGCGGTCCACACGTAGCAAGCACGTAGAGACCGACGATGAGGATCCCGTTGCGAAGCCCGATGCTGTAAGCGAGATGGTATGCACCCAGCCTGACCGAGACGGGCCCATGCAGCATCGTGATCAGTAGGACGGTCGCGACGCCGATGCCGAGGCCCAAGAACGGAGCGATGATGCGTCGTCGCCGTGCTGTCGGTTCGAGTTTCCAGATCGAGAGAGGCACGAGGATGGGGACGACCACCATTGCGATCAACAGGTAGATCCACATCGCAACCCGTCCGATCGATGGCGGAACAGGTCCCTCGAGCCACCACCAAACGAGCGCCTCATCGAGCTGATGGACTCCGAGCACCAACGGCAGGGTCGCGAAGAGGAGGTGGTTGTTCCGTCCGTGAAGGTGCTTGTACGCGTCGATACCGATAGCGGTGATGACGAGTCCCCCGACAAGATCGCCTTCGGGGGAGAAGCACACATGCTTAACGTATCGCCTTATGGGTTCGCTCCGGGTTGGAGAGAGCCTTCTTTAAGGAGCCTGATCCAGGACATCCGTAGAATCCTTGAGTTCAGCTTCGCGCGGATCTTCGGCAGTATCTCTTCCTCGCCCACAACATCGGGCATGCGCTCGATCCCAAGGGTCACGATGCAATCTGTGCCGCCGTGGACTGGCGTCTACCCAGGAACGCAAGTTTCGAGCGGGAAGCGAACATCGTTCACAGCAGATCAGTCAGGCAGACCCCTCCGGCAGCTTCGCTCGGCGCTCTTTCGATGGCGAATCGAGTTCGGCCGCGCTGAGCGAGCCCCGAACCAGAGCGTCGGCGACCGCACTGAGCAGCGTGCTGTGGTTCCGAGCATGGCTCCGGATCATTCCGAACGCGGTGTCCATGTCGACCTTCAACCGTTCGGCCACGATCCCTTTTGCCTGCTCCACTGCGATGCGGGAGTTGAGAGCGGCCTGGAGTTGGATTGAAAGGTCGCTCTGCTGCTTCACTGTCCGTTCCTGGAGAATCCCGATGGTCGCGGCGTCAGCAAACGCCCTGAGCAGATTGGATTCCGCGTGGGTCAAATCTCGGAGCGTCGTGTCGAAGACGTTCATCGCCCCGATCACCTCATCGCGAAGCCGCAGTGGCACCGCGTGAACCGTCTGAAAGCCGCTCTCGCGGGCCCTCGGGGCAAAGCGTGGCCAACGACCATCGGCCGACGAGAGCCGCTGGTTCAAAACGGGGAGCCCTATGCGATAACACTCAAAGCACGGCCCCTCTTCGAACTGGACCTCCAACAGTTCCGTCACCCGCATTCGCTCGCTCGAGGAGGCCATCATCTGCAGCCCGCGCGGGCCGACCAGGGCCAACCCGACCTCGGCGGAGCCAATCAGTTCCACGCAGCGGTCGGCCAGCATCGACAGAAACTCAATGAGGTCGAAGTCGGCCACCAGGGTGTCGGCGAGTTCCACAAAGGTCCGAGCAAGCCATTCGTCTCGACTGTCCAAGCTTCACGCTCCTGGTTCGTCGCGGCAGAGTTCGGGGGCCAGTAGGCACAATATTGCTTCCACATGGCGATCCTGGACCAGGGCCCGCACTGGTCGGATCACAGCACCTCGAAGCGCCGCTGACCAGCCACGACCTCGGTGGCCACCTGATCGATCGGGCGATCTGTAGCGAAGGCGTTCGATCGGAGCCGTACGAGCGCCTCGGCCACACCGACGTTGAGCTGGGCCGCGATCATCCCGGTGGCTTGATGCACCACCGCCCGGGAGTCCGTGGCGTCAAGCGCCCAGGCCAACGACTCCGAGGTGACCCCTGCCTGTAGATCGAGGACCAGCCGACTTATCAGATCTCCGAGAAGGAACGAGGCGGCGAGCTCCTGACCGGCCAAGGCTTTTGGCGTAGCACCGCCAAGAACCAGGACACCAAGGTCAACCGCACCGATCCGAAGAGGAATGGCGTATATGGCCAGGACACCGAGCCGCTCGACGGCCGGGACGAATTGTGGCCAGTCGCTCGTCACATCTCTGAGGTCCGAGACCAAGACTGCCCGTCCCTGCCGACGGACTTCGGTCGCCGGACCCTCGCCAAGCGTGAATTCCTCGTTCTGAACGGCGGCTGCCAGTGCGTCGGAGGCCCCGGTGATCCCCTCGACTCCTTGGTCACCCATCAGTACGAGCGATGCGACTGTGATGGGGAGCAGGTCACAACAGACCTGGCAGAGAATGTCCAAAGTGGGCGCCTGGTCACCGGATCTGTCGAGGACGCCGGCCAAGAACCGTTCTGCCACATTCACGCTCAGCTGCTTGTCCCTCCAGGTTGCCCGGGGTGACATTCCGTCCTAAGACGCGACCGGACGGCTCGCCATCGGCCCTTCGACGGGTCCTGGTTGCAGGTGGGCGACGATCTGAACCGGATTTGGCCACCGCACGTTCGTGGCCCACCCCATTCTCTCAAAGAACCAGATCAATCGAGCCGAGAGGTCATGCTGGTGAGGCAGCACGCCATGGCGGGCCGAGGATGGCGAGGCATGGTGGAAGTTGTGCCAGGTCTCCCCAAAGGAGAGCAGGGACAGGACTCTGACATTGGTGCTGCGGTCGTGAGTTGCGAACGGCCGTCGACCCCACAAGTGGCAGACCGAGTTGACGCTCCACGTGACGTGATGGAGAACCGCCACCCTGACGAGTCCGGCCCATACGAGCGCGCTGAGCGCACCGAACAGGGTTCCGAACAACGCCCACCCGATGAAGAACGGGAGAGCAAGCGAAGCCACGGCCAGCACCGGAAACAGCCGATCGATCACGACGAAGTCCCGGTCCCGATGAAGGTCCGGAGCGAAACGCTTGGTGTCGGTCGGGTCCATTGCGAACAACCAGCCGACATGTGCCCACACGAACCCCTTCAGCGTCCCGACGGTACCGAGTCCGTAGCGGTGCGGAGAGTGGGGGTCTCCTGGCTGGTCCCCGAACATGTGATGCCGGCGATGGATGGCCACCCAGCTAATCGCCGACCCCTGGAGGGCCATGGAACCGGCCACCGCGCACACGATCTTGAGGCCTCTCTTGGCCTTGAAGCTCCGGTGCGTCAGCAGCCTGTGAAAGCCGATCGAGATTCCAAACCCCGTGATGACATACAGCACGACCGCGAGCACCGCATCGTTTACGTTCAGAAGGCGGCCTGAGATGAAAGGAAGGAGAACCGCGAACCCAAGAAGTGGACCGGCAACCAGAAGGGCAGTGACGATGCGGCCACCTGTCGGGACCGGGTCCTTCCTCGCGACCTGATCAGCGGGCGTCTCCGAAATAGTGCCCAACATGGCTTCCCTTCCTGGCCGGGCGCTCTGGAGAACGCTCGACTGATGCTTGGGTCACCGAGGTCTTGGGCAACTATCCGGGTCAGTGTACACCTGTTGGTCGAACTTGGGACGGCGGCGACTGGGCGCGTGGAGACCGATTCGGCGGTCATCCTCGAGCATCGTCGCGGGCGTGACCGTTGCTGAGAGGCCCACCCAGATGGAGGCAGCAGTGCGCCGCCGGAAGAGCCGGAAGAGGGTGGTCGAGTCATCGGTGTGGTGCCCCTGTCCCCACCCGAGCGCCGCTCGTGGCGGCTGGCAGAAACATACCCGTCCTGCCCGTCGCCTTTCAGTGGGACACTCAAGCGCTTCGTGAGAAACTCACCGTGTCCGGCTTCGTGCTTTCGCGGATGACGGAGGGTCTCGCTGACGACTCTCAGGATCGTGTGGGTGCCCGTTGAGTGTTTCGGCTACCCGGAAGCCGCCACGACGTAGAGCCCGTTGGACAGCGAATCGAGCGGGGCGACGGTGAACTGCGAAGCGGCCAATCCCTCGTGGTTGTTCGAGGTGTAGTTGTACGTGCCCAGGAGTCCCTCGAAGTTGGCATTCTCAACGAAGGTGCGGATGCTGCCCGGGTCATAGGCGTTGACACCGTTGGCGGCGCTGGCGAAGAGTTGAACGGCGTCGTACCCCTGCGCATAAGGCGTGATGGGGCTACCGAGCCGTGCCTGATGGAGTGCACGGAGCACCCGGGCACGGAACGAAGCCAGACTGACAGGAGCGTGACGCGAAACCACCAACGACTTCGGCACGATCACCTGAACTCCGTTGACGGCCGCGGTCGCAAGCACCGGAGCGCGCTGCGTGGAGGCGAGGACGGGCAGTGTCGAGCCGGCGTCTCGGCGCGCCGCGAGCAACGGGGCCAGGGTCGATCCGCTGTCGAACACCACCACTCCGCTCGGGTGCCCCGACCTGAGGTCGGCCCATGCCGACCGGGCCGCTGCAGCGGAATCGACGACGAAGCTCGTTGGGGTGACCGTGAGGCCGGCGGAGCGGGCCTCGTTCCGAAATGCGGCGGCCCCCTCGGCAGCCACCTGCGAGCTGGAGCGAACGAGGGCAACGTGGTCGAGGTGCCGCCGCTTCGCCGTCGCCACAAGCACGCTGGCCTGGTTCGTCAGCGATGATGCGATCGGAAAGGTGTTGGGGAACTCACTGGGTTTGAAGGTCGCGTCGAGAACGGAGTAGCTGGCGGCGGTGGTCCCGAGCGCACCGATGTGGTCCAGGTTGGCCCGATTGTCCGGGGCCAGGAAGGGTCCCGCGAGGAACGAGACCTTTTCCTGATTCACCAGGTCCAGTAGCGCCTGATTGTCCACGGCGGGATCGGAGCGATCGTCCTTGTAGAGCAACTCCAGACACCGATGGGCCGTGAGGACGCCTCCCGCGGCGTTGACCCGATTGACGGCCAACTCGAGGCCGAGCAATTGGGCACGCCCGGTCACGCTGTCGGACCCGCTCAGAGGGAGGGAAGCGCCCACCTCGACGACGGCCGAGGTGTCGCAGTGCCCTTCGACGGGATAGACGATCGTGGACACACCCAGGCGTGGCGCGGTCTGGCAGCCCGTCAGGACCAAGGCGGCGACGGCCACACCAAGGAGAGCGACGACGGCGTTGCGGGCGACCCGGCTCACGTGGCGGCGACTCCGAGATATGACTCAATCACCCGCGGATGATTCAGGACGTCCTCTGGATTCCCCGTCGTGACGACGGCGCCGATGTCGAGGGCAATGGCCCGGTCGGCCAACTCGCGCAACAGGCCCATGTCGTGCTCAATGAGGATCATCGAACAGTCGAGGCGGCGCTTGGTTTCGAGCAGGACCGGCGCCATGGCTTCGGTCTCCGCCTGGGCCATCCCGGCGGACGGCTCGTCGAGCAGGACGATGCTCGGGCCCATGGCGATGATCACCGCCAGCTCGAGAAGGCGGCGCACACCTGTCGACAGATCGGAGGTCAGCTGATCCGAGAACTGCGCCAGCCCGAGCGGCTCCAGGATCTCATCGGCGGCCCGGCGCATACGGCGCTCGGATCGACGCACGGTCGGAAGGCACAACACAGCCGCCGTCGCCCCGGGCGAACGGGTGTGGTGTGAGATCGCCACCATGACGGACTCGTGCACCGTGAGACCCGGCCACAACCGGGCGGCCTGGAAGGAGCGAGCCAGCCCGTGCTCCGCTCTTCGATAGGCGGGCCAAGACGTGATGTCGTCGTCTCCCATGGTGATTCGCCCTCGCTCGGAGCGCCGCTCGCCCGAGAGCAATTCGAAGATGGTGGTCTTGCCCGCACCGTTCGGCCCGAGCAGGCCGAGGATCTCGCGCGGGTAGAGGTCGAGGTCGACATCATCGACGGCCACCACCCCCCCGAAGCGCTGATAGAGGCCACGAGCCGACAGGGCGGCGTGGCGAGAATCCAGAAGTGTGTCGGACAAGGGCGCGAGGCCTGCGCTGTTGACGGTCACCGCCGGGACCGTGTCGGTCGGCGAATCGTTCGCTCCACCCAGGAGCACGGCCCGGACGATGTCCTCGTGGTCGAGCAGTTCGGCCGTCGGCCCCGAGAAGACCACCTGACCCTTCTCCATGAAGATGGCCCGATCGCAGAGCCGGAGGGCGAGGTTGATGGACTGCTCGACGAGGATGATGGCGGTGCCCTGGTCGTGAATGCCTTTCACGATCCCCAGCAGGCTCTCGATCACGGTCGGGGCGAGTCCGAGGGACAGCTCATCGATGATCAGCAGTCTCGGTTTGGCGATGAATGCCATGGAGAGACTGAGCATCTGCTGCTCGCCTCCCGAGAGTGAGCCTGCCGGGGTGTGCCAGCGGCGGGACAGTACGGGAAAGTAATCGAGCACCGTCTCGGTGGCGCGTGCCAGGTCCTGGTCGTCGGCCTCGTACAGCCAACCGGCCACCCGCAGGCACTCCGCGACGGTGAGCCCGGGGAAGATGCCGCGACCTCCGGGCACCTGCAAGATGCCGGCCTCAGTGATCCGGTAGGCCTCGTAGGTGGTGATGGCCTTGCCGTCGAACATGACCTCCCCCGCGGTCGGCACCACCAGGCCGGAGATGGCTCGCATCAGCGTGGACTTGCCGGCGCCGTTGGTGCCGAGCACCGCCACCATCTCACCGTCGTCCACGTCGAGGTCCACACCGAAGACGACCTGGACGCCGTCATAGCCGGCATCGAGCGAGCGGACCGTGAGGAGATGGCCCATTCCCGCGGCCCGTTCCTCGCGCACGATGGCGTCCGCCACCTCGGTGATCTTGCGCTTCGCGATGTCCTCGGCCACGAAGCGGGAGGCCGCACGGAGCAGCCATGCGCCGATGAAGAACAGCGGCACGAAGATCCAGAACGAGGCGCGGTAGCCAAAGGCATTGGTGATGAGTGAATTGATCGTGGGGACGCCGTTGGGGGCACCGATGACGAGCACGCCGAAGGTGAGCCAGACGGTGGAGAGCCCGAAGCCCAAGGTGAGCGTGCGGGTCGGCAGCGCCACCGAGAGCATGGCGTAGACACCGGCGATCACGACGGCAGAGGCGGTGGCGAACACCAGCTGCCCGAGATAGGCCACGGCGACATCGGGCGCCAGGGCCAGGCAGGCGGCCCCGGCGGCGGCGGCCACGGCCAGCCAGGCGATCGTACGTATCGCCTTCCCCGGGTCGGCGGCGATGCGCGACGGCAGAACCATCGTGCCGATGACGAGGCCGACGACCGCACCAGGTTCGGCCAGGCCGAAGAGCAGGGCGCGGTTCGCCGCGTCCTGATGGAAGACGTTCTCGTAGTACGCGGTGGCGAAGAACGTAAAGCCGAGCACGGTTCCCAGCAGGAACGGGAGCGAGTAGTAGATCAGCCGAAGTGATCGGGTGGTGGCGATGACGCGGGCGGCCTCAGGCACGGTGGCCGGCTCGTCCGGAGATTCGGGGCGGTCCGGATCATCCTGCGGGAGGCCGCCGGCCGGGACCGGACGCGGAAGCCGGGCGGCCAACACCAGGAAGACGAGGGCACCGACAGCCAGGACGAAGAACGACGCTTGCCAGCCGAAGGCGTAGTTCAGGGCCCCCACCAACAGCGGGCACAGCGTGAGGCCGAACACGAAGGCCGTCCGCTGCGCCAGTATCACCCGTGGTCGCAGGCCGACCGGGTAGTAGTCGCACAGGAGGGCGTTCTGGGTCGAGGTCAGCGCGCCGCCACCGAGGACCACCCCGATGGCGCCGGCGTAGAGCAGGATCTGGTTGGGGAACACGCCGGCCAGCCACAGGACGGCGGCGGCGGCGGCGAAGAATCCGCCCGCCCCGACGAGGACTCTGGTGCGCGAGGCCCGGTTGGCCACCAGGGCCAAGGCGAAGTCGGGGCCGAGGCCCGTCTGCAGTTGTTGGACGGCGAGCAGGGCCAGAACGGAGAGGCCCTCGTGGTAGGTGTCCTGCATGTCGGGCAGCACGAGGACGAAGATCAGGGCGCTCATCGGGAAGATAGCGCCCAGACCCATGACGGCGACCAATGGCCAGGGCGAATACGTGCCGGTGAGGCGCGAGGGTCTGCGGAGGGGCAGTGAGGAGTGCGTCGCGTCAGCCATGGGCACCCGAATCGAGGCCGACGGTGAGCACGTCGGCGGTCTGGCGCTCCAGCGACGCGGGCCGCGGTGTGCGCTGGTCGGGTGACGTGGGGGCCTCGCCGGCGTCGTCGTCGGGCCGGCGCCAGATCCCGGCGGCGGTGATGCCGCGGCGGCGGGCCACCAGGCGCAAGAGCGCGTCCCGGCCTCGGTTCAGGAGGCCGCCGATGCCTTCGGGCAGGAAGAGCAGAAGCAGCAGGATGCCCAACCCGTTGACCAGCTGGGCGTAGCCGGACGGAAGGTAGTACTGGGCGCCCCACACCACGACGGCGCCCAGGATCACGCCGGGCATGGAGCCGAGGCCGCCGATGACCACCATGGAGAACATGGTGATGTTGATGTCCGCGGTGAACGACCCGCTGTTGATGCCCTGCTGCTGGACGGCGAAGAGCGAGCCGGCGAACCCGGCGATGCCCCCTGAGATGGCGAAGGCCAGCAACTTGTACCGGGTGGTGTTGACGGCGCCCGCCCGCGCCGCCGGCTCGTTGTCGCGGGTCGCGATGAGGTCCCGGCCCGTCTTGCTCTGGCGAAGCGAGCGCACCGCCAGGAGAACGAGGAAGAAGCCGGCCAGGCAGAAGTAATAGACCTGGGCGTCGGAATTCAAGAGGCTCGCCCCGAACAGCGTGGGCCGGTTTGCCTGGGTGGTGACGAACCACGGCAGGTAGTTGGGTTGGAGGAAGTACGACGACGCGGTGACTCCGAACGCCAGGGTGGTCACGGCCAGGAACGGACCGGAAATGCGCAGGGCCGGGAGCCCGATGAACAGCGATACCAGGGCACCGACGACGACCCCGAGGGCCAGTGCGGCGAAGAAGTCCCACCCGTGACGGGAGTAGAGGAGCACCGTGGTGGCGCCACCGATGCCGGCCAGCCCGAATTGCCCGAGCGAGATCTGTCCCGTCCATCCCGTCAGCACCAACAGCGAGAGCCCCACGATGGCGTAGACCACGATGAGCGAGGCCAGGTAGGTCTGACTGTCGCTGATGAGCAGCGGGAGCAGGGCCACCACGGCCACGAAGCCGACCTTCAGGACCCGGAGGGTCCAGCGGACTTCGGGCAGGCTGGCCAGCTGGCGGGGGATGGGCCGGACCGCGGCCACGTAGCGCCAGCTCGATTGCTCGCCTTCGGTGACCCGTGAGCGGGAGCGCCGCTGCAGGAGGAGGGCCACGATGATGACGACCACCAGCGAGGCGTCCACGTAGGTCGTGTTGGAGTACGTCCAGGTGGCGCCGGCATCGAACACGCCGATGGCCAGTGCCGCCACCACGGTCCGGGGCATGCTCTCCATCCGCCCGATCACGGCGGCGGCCAGAATGCGCAAGAGGATCTCGTCGCCTCCCGCGGTGACGGTCTGGAATCCCCCGAACCCGAGGACGGGCACCTGCAACAAGATCGCCAAAGTGGACAGGACGGCGGCGATGATCCAGATGATGGTGTCGAGGCGGTCCACCGAGATCCCGAGCAGGGTGGCCCGGTCGCTGTTCTCGGCGGCCGCCCGGATGCCGAGCCCGTACTTGGTGTAGCGCATGAACAGGGCCAGGGCGCACGCTGCGAGCAGGGCCCCCACGACGGCCACGATGTCGTTGCCGCTGAAGAGCACCGGACCGATGGTGAACGACACATGGAGTGGCGTGTTGACCGACTGGCTGTTCGAGGCGTTGACGCACGACTGGTTGGTGGCCGGGTTGCAGAAGAGGATGGGAGCCACGGTGGCCAGCCCGGTCAGGAGCTGGGCCAGCCCGATGGTGGCCACGGTCAGGATCAGCCGGGAGCTCTTGCGGAAGTGCCGAGGCAACAGGCTGGCGAAGGCGCCGAGGATGATGGCGGCGGCGATGCCCGCCCCCGCGGCCAGCACGAAGGGCACCCCGTAGGTGACCACCAGCTCGATGGCCAGCACGGCCGGCAGCACGCCGATCTGAGCCTGGGCGAAGTTGATGATGCGGTCCCCGCGGTAGATGAGGACGATGCCCACGGCGAGGATGGCGTAGATGGAGCCGTACACGATGCCGAGGAGGACAATGCCGAGGGGCAGGCCCTTGGGCAGCGTGGCGGAGAGGACGATCCATACCCCGATTGCCGCCAAGGACCAGCCCAAGGGGGTGCGGGTCGACTGCCACAGCGAGGCCCCACGCTGACGCAGGCCGCGGTCCGGCTGAGCGCCCGGAGGAGCGCTCCCCTCGGGAATCGCCACTTTCCCTGTCACCCTGCGCGCCCGGATGTCTCACGTGGTGTGGCCGACCACTGCACGAAATCCATCCCACCCCCCAGTGGTCCCCCCCTGACGGGGCAAACGTACCGTGTCCTCACTAACGTTTCCCGCCAAGCAGATGGAAGGGGTGGGGGGGATACCGCCCTCCGTCCATCCGACTCAAAAGGGGGGCCATGACAGCGTCGGGCCAAAGGCCGATCAGCATCTCGTCGCGACACTTCGCAGGACACCCGATGGCGTGGGGGGCACGTTCCGCCATCGTGCTCTCGGTGGCGTTTCTGACCGCGCTGGTGATGGTCCCGGTGGCGGGGGCGTCCAGTTCGTCCGCGGTGCTGAAGAGTTCGGGACCCGCGGGTGAGGGGCCGTACCCGTGGGCCTACCCGGCGTCGGGCGGCATAAAGGCGGGCACCGGCACCACCACCTCGGGCACCAAGTGCACGCCGTCGGCTGCGCAGTTCGACTCACCGTACGCCCCGCCGTGCCTTCCGAACTTCACCGGCAACAACGGCGGGGCCACGTACAACGGCGTGACGGCCAGCACGATCACCCTGGTCGAGCGAGAGTTCCCCAGTGCCGCCGACACCCAGGAGATCGAAGCACAGGCCAAGGCGGCCGGGGCGGCCATCCCCCAGGTCATCAGTCAGGTGCAGCAGGTCTTCCTCAACTACTTCAACCGCGTGTACGACCTCTACGGGCGCAAGGTCGTCATCAAGCCGTACACCACCCAGGCCAGTTTCACCACCGAGGAGCTGGGGCAGGGCCAACCGCAGGCCTGTGCCGACGCCGACACGATCGCCAATCAGATCCACGCCTTCGGGGAGACGGGCATGACGAACGGGGACTCCTACGGAGGCACCGGTCCCTTCTCCACTTGCGCCGCCCAGGACCACCTCGTGGAGTTCGACGGTGACCCGTACTACGACGAGGCCGCGTTCGCGGCGCTCAATCCCTACGTGTGGTCGATCACCCAGAACTGCAACACGATCACGGACTCCGAGGCCGAGGTGGTGTCCACCATGCTGGCTGGGAAGAAGGCCATCTACGCCGGCGATCCGACCCTGAAGGGCCAGGTGCGCAAGTTCGCCGCGTTCGTCCCCAACGTGTCCCAGTACCTGAACTGCACCAAGGACTTCGTCAATTTGGTCGAGAAGAAGTACCACATACCCAAGAGCGCCCTGTCGCCCAGCTTCGACTACAACCTGGACATCGCCACGTTCCAGCAGTCGGCGCAGCAGGCCATCATTCAGTTCAAGGCGGCCGGGGTCACCACGGTCATCTGCTCGGCCGACCCCTTCTCGCTGGGCCTGCTGACCAAGGCGGCGGCGGCCCAGAACTACCACCCCGAGTGGTTCATGACCGGCTCGGCCGAGACCGATCTCGATCAGGTGGCCCAAGGGCTCTACGACCTGCCGGAGATCCAGGGCCACATGTTCGGCCTGTCCGAGAGCGCTCCCTCGACCGGCACGACCGGCCCGCAGTCGCTGGCCGGCCAGCTCTACCAGAAGCTGACCGGGCACGCGATCCCCAAGGGCACCGACGGCAACTACGGCGCCTTGGTGGAGATCTTCAACGACCTGCAGGCGGCCGGGCCCGACCTGACGCCGAGCACGATGGCGCGAGGGATCCATGCGTTGCCCACGCTCGGCGCGCCGGCCTATCAGTACGGTCAGTGGACGTACAACGTGGGGCCGAGCGGGACGCCCGGGGGAGGCGACCACACGGCGGCTGACGATGCCCGCTTCGTCTACTGGGACGGGACCAAGACGTCGCCGCTCAACGGCACGAGCGGGACCTTCGTGCCCGTCTTCGGCGGCAAGCGCTTCACGCTGGGCCAGTGGCCGACCACCATGCCCCCGCTCTTCGGAGCGGGTTGACTCCGGAAATGGGCGTGCATTCGCACCCACGAGTGGGATTGGCCGAGCGACGGGTGCCTCGTTCATCCAAGGGGTGGGGGCCTCAATGATGCAGAGGCTCGCTCTGCTTCATACGCTCCAAGCGCTGGGAGGCCGATGCACGCGGTCGTGAGACGCGTTCAACCACGGGGCCGCGGAGCTTCCACGGAATACGCTCCGACGACCATGGCCATGTACGTCTCCTCGAGGATCCGCCTGTTCTCCTCTGTCTGATCGAGGCGCCATTGAGCGAGAACCGCATCGAGCGCCCCCAAGAGGACGGCCGTGACAGAGGTCGAACGTCTGCGCTCCAGCCCGTATTGGCGGGCCGCCACCGCCGCGAAGGCCCGGACCGTCTTGCGGTCTCTCGAACGTTGCTCCCGACGGATGTCGCGGTTCCACCCGCCTGCGGCCCGGAGGGCGGCGAAGATTTGCCCTCTTTCTACGGTCGCCTGCATCGAGCCACGAAGGAGGGCCTGGTACATCTCCTCGACGCTGCCCGCCGAGGCCACCTCCGATGCGAGGTCCCGGTGCAATTTCGACGCTTCTCGCCGATACGCGGCAACCAACAGCTCGTCGCGGTTGGCGAAGTGCTTGTAGACGAGCGGCCTGCTGACCCCGGCCCGTTCGGCCACCGCCTCCATCGACACCACCGGCACCCCCTTCGTCCTGACCAGCGCCACGGTGGCGTCGAGCAGGGCATCCCGGCGTGCGGAGCTCGGCAGACGCCCTCCGGCGACGGATTTTCGGTCGGACGACGAGCGAGACCTTGCGCTGGTGGGGCTCATGGTGTCATCGTGTCACAAGAGTTAGTGACAGTTTGTCACCTATTGGGAAGGGTCGGTGAGCGCAGTGGACCCCGTGGAGACGACGACCTATGTAGGGGAGCGAAGCGTCCTCGACGCCGACAGCCATGTGATGGAGCTGGCTGACTTCCTCGACGACTTCGTCGACCCTGAATTCAGAGACAAACTGCGCGACGTGACGAGCGATCGCCTCGCCGCCGTGCTCAGCGACGCCGTAGCCAAGTCCGAGGCGCGGCGTTCGGACATGGACGTGGCGAACGTGGCCGAGGAGCGTCTCCTGCAGGACAAGGGTTGGCACGCCATGGGTGCCTTCGATCCGACGGAACGGAGCCGGGTGCTCGACCTCCTCGGTGTCGAAGGTCAGCTCGTGTTCGCCACCTTCGCCACCGCGAGGTTCGTCGGCAAGGACGAGGACCGCCTCTATGCGGGTGCGTCCGCGCAGAACAAAGCCATGGCCAACTTCTGCTCCCAGGACAAGCGTCTGTTCCCGGTGGCGTTCGTGCCGTTGGTCGACCCGGGTCGTGCCATCGGCCTGGCCGTCGAAGCCATCGAGGCCGGCTGCGTCGCGGTGATGGTCCCGTCAACGGCCGCGGGCACGCGAGCACCCACCCATCCGGACCTGGACGGGTTCTGGGAGGTGCTGAGCGAAGCCAACGTGCCGTTCGTCCTGCACGTCGGCGGTGGTGGGAGGCTCCTCGACCCCACCTTTCACAACAACGCGATGCCGGTGCCCGATCACCTCGGAGGTGGTGAGAATGTCCGATCGAAGGATTTCCTCGGGATTCCCCACTCGCCGGAAGTGTTCCTGGGAGCACTGATCTACGACGGTCTCTTCGACCGCTTCCCGAAGCTACGCGGAGGTTGTATCGAGCAGGGCGCGGGTTGGGTGGTGTCGTGGATGCGCCACCTCGACTACGGGATCCGGGCCTTCCGCCGAACGGAAGAGCCGCTCCAGCGACTCGAGCTGGCTCCGTCCGAATACGTGCGCCGGCATCTCAAATTCACACCGTTCCCAGGGGAACCGGTGGATTGGATGATCGAGCAGTCGGGCGCCGAGCTCTTCATGTTCTCGACCGACTTCCCGCATCCGGAGGGTGGCAGGGATCCGTTGGGGAAATTCGACGACGCACTCGCGAGCTCGAGCGAAGAAGATCGCTCGAAGTTCTTCTACGACAACATGCACGAACTTCTGCACGGACACGCACTGCCCTGAACGTCTAAGGATTCCCTACGGAGGCCGAGGCCCTCTCGCTGCCCGTTCGGCGTGGAGTCCTCGAGTCGGGTGATCCGTTCGCAAGCTCGCCGTTTGATCGGTCGCCCCCTGGGGCCGCCAGAACCGAAGGTGGTGACGATGACCGATTCGAAGACCGACGAACGGGGCCCCTTGTTCGTGACCGCGGATTCTGAAGACCCGCGTTTCAATCAGCCGTACGTCGATGTCCGGGAGTGGCGCGACGAGCCGGCAGACGCCCCGGTGTTCCCCGGCGGCATCACGACGCAACGCGGGGGCGCCGCGCCGGTCAAGGCACGCCATCTCTACGTCCACGGGGGGTTCACCGGCACCGACGCCAAGTTCTCGTTCTGCTTCCCACCGGTAGGGGAGTACCAAGGACGCTTTTTCCAGGCGACGCATCAGTTGCTCGCCGGCGAGGAGGCCACGGCGCGCAATGTCGCGTTCGCCCTGGCGAGTGGTGGCTACTCGGTGCAGACGAACATGGGCGGCAGGGACAACCCTCGTACGGCGGAGGAGGGGGCCAGCGGCCGGTTCGACCCGACACTCCGTGGCTACCGGGTGAACGCGGCCGCCGCGAAGTTCTCTCGCGTGGTAGCGGCCGACGTCTACGGCCCGCACCGCGCCTACGGCTATCTCTACGGCGGGAGCGGTGGCGCCTATCAAACGGTCACCAGTGCGGAGATGACGACCGGCGTGTGGGACGGGTTCGTTCCCTACGTCATGGGCTCGCCGCAATCCATCCCCAATTGTTTCACGGTGCGTGTTCACGCCCTCCGAGTGTTGAAGGACAAATGGTCGTCGATCATCGACGCGATCGAGCCGGGCGGAAGCGGTGACCCCTACGCGGAGCTGAACGACGAGGAGCGCGCAGCGCTGGAAGAGGCGGCCCGGACCGGGTTCCCGCTCCGGGCGTGGTTCAACTACGTCCCCCAGGGCGGGGGGCCGCTGGTGCTGGTCGCCAGCTATGTGCCGGTGTTGGACCCGACGTATCTGGACGATTTCTGGAGCAAGCCGGGCTACCTCGGCACCGACCCGACGTCGTCGGTCCGCGCCGCGCGCATCCAACACGAGACGACCGTCGTCGAGGTGATTCCCCATCGCCGGACGCAACTCAAGCTCTCGAGCGTCCCCACGGGCGATCTCACCGGTGCGGACGTGATCATCACGAGCGGGGCGGCCGCGGGCAAGACCGCATCGCTCGGCCGTGTGGCCTCGGACGGCAAGGGTCAGATCGGCCTCGTGTTCGAATCGGTCGACGAGACGATTGACGTCACGGCCGACCCCTCCGTCGTCGGCAGCATCCAGGCCGGCGACGAGGTCCGGATCGACAACTCGAGGTTCCTCGCGTTGCAGACCTACCACCGTCATCAATTCCCGCCGGCTGATCCCGATTTCGACTACCCCGACGTCTACGACTACTTCCGGAACCCCGACGGCACGCCGAGGTACCCCCAGCGAGACGTGGACATCGGCGCGGCAGGGACCCTCGGAGCGACCGGTCAGATCCCGACCGGTCGCTTCAACGGGAAAATGATCGTGGTGGAGTGCCTGCACGACGGGGACGCCCTGCCGTGGCAGGCCGACTGGTACCGAAAGAAGGTCGAGGGCGTCGAAGGACCGCACGTCGACGAGAAGTATCGGCTCTGGTACGTCGACAACGCGAACCACACCGACCCGACGACGGAGAGCCAGCAGACTCACGCCGTCGCCTACTCGGGCACGGTGCAGTACGCGCTTCGCGAGCTGAGCGCATGGGTCGAGCAAGGCATCGTCCCGCCGGCCACCGGCGAATACCGGGTGCACGACGGCCAGGTGCACGTGCCGGCATCGGCCGCAGACCGCAAAGGGATCCAGCCCGTGGTCCATCTCACGGCGAACGGAGGCGAGCGCGCCGAGGTCGCGGCTGGTGACGTCGTCACCTTCACCGCACAGATCGAGGTGCCGCCCCAGGCGCCGGGCAAGGTCGTGTCGGCGAAGTGGGACTTCGAGGGCCTGGGCACGTATCGAGATGCCACTGGGCTCGGCGCCCCGACCTCGGAGACCGTCCACCTGGCCACCACACACGCCTTCACCAACCCGGGCACCTACTTCCCGGCGCTCCGCGTCGCCTCCCAACGCGAGGGCAATCCCGGCACCCCGTTCGCCCGATCGCTGAACTTCAGCCGGGTCCGGGTGGTGGTCAGCGAATGACGGGTATCCGCAGTCATCGAGGCAACGACACCCCTCAGAAGACTTCCCCTCCCCAATTTTGACTCGAGCGGGTCACCGGTCGCGGTCCAATGCAAGGAGACATGCGGTCGGCGCGAGTGTCGAGACTCCGATCACCGCCATCACGACACCGACGATCGCCAGCACGGGTGGCCAGGTGAGATGGGGCATCCACGAGCCGCTGATGGCCTCGGTCACCACGATGAGGGACGGCGCACCAACGGCGGCGCCGAACACCAAGCCGAGCAGGCCGAGCAGGATGGCCTGCCACGCGGTCATGGTGAGGAGTTGCCGATGCGTGGTGCCCAGACGCCGTAGCAGGCGCAGCGAGTCGCGCCGATCGGCGACCGCCATGACCAGGGTGTTGACCAGGGCAACACCCGCGAGCAGGCTGAGCACCCAGAGGATCAGATTGCTCGCATAGGAATTCTGGTCGTCCGAATTCGTCTCCTCGGCGTTCACCACGCTCCGGGGCGCAACGTCCAGCCCGGGGAATCGTGCGGGCAGCGATTGAAGTTCAGTGGCTAATTCCCGTGACGTCACGGTGGGGTCGGCCCGCACCAAGACGTCGGTAAGAGGTGCATTGTCATAGCCGACGCCCGCGGCGGAAGATGGGATGATCACGTCGCCGAATCCGAAGGACCGGAAATAGATAGCGGTGACGGTGGCCCGATAGGGGGTACCGTCGGCCAGGTAGGCCGTGATGCGCTGACCTATGTGGGCACCGACGGCACCCTTGCCTGCCTGCAACCGGCTGAGGGCGATGTCTCCCGGTCCAAAGTGCGCGAAGGTGCCGGCCACCACTCGCAGGTCGAGGACGGCGTCCAGCGGTCCGGGGCTGACGAGCTCTCCGTCCGTGAGGTCATTCCCGGGGTCCGGCACGAAGACATCAGTGGTCGTCGCCCCAATGGCCGTGGACACACCAGGTGTCGTTGCGATGGCAGCAAGGGCGCCAGGGGAGAGTCCAGGACCAGGCGCCGTGACGACGGCATCGGCGATGAGCTGCTGTCGTCCCTGCACGACCGAGACGTGCTGTTCGGTGGCATTAATGGCGGTCACGACCCCGACGAAGGCGACGGCGAGGGCCACCGAGACCACGGCCGCCGTGACGCGACGTGGGGTGGCCCGCAGCTCAGCCAAGGCCAGACGACCGCCAACTCTCGACACGGCGCGGACGGGAAGCCGGAGCAGGAGCTCGGCGGCCGCCACCAGGAGCGGGCCCAGCAAGGCCAGGGCCGCCATGAGAACCAGACCGAGCTCGAGCGAGAGGCTGGTCCGCTGAAAGGCGCTGAACTCGAGGTGCGTGAGGGCCCAGTAGAGAGCCACTCCTCCGGTCAGGCAGGCCAGGCCGGACGTCACCCGTACCGGATGAGGCCAACGGCGCTCGACGTCCGTCTCGCTCAGGGCCGCAGCAGGACGGATCCGGCTGGCCCGCCGGGCGGCGACGAAACCCGCGAGCTCCGCGACCGCCACGCTGATCCCCGAGACGACCAGCACGACCCAGGGGTCGCTCCAGGCACGCGCTGAGGGCGGCGCGAGCTGGTGGGAGGCCATGCTCCGCAGCACCCGCGACGCGAGCCACGTACCCGGCAGGTAGCTGACGACGCCCGCCACGAGGCCCAACACAGCCAGCTCGACGAGCACCATTCGCCGTATCTGTCCCGAGGTGGCTCCGACAGCACGGAGGAGGGCGAACGAACGGCGTCGTTGGGCCACGGAGAGAGCCACCGCCGCCGCCAAGACGAAGAGAGCACTGAGGATAAGGTCACCGCCGACCTGCGAACTGAACTGTTCGAGGTTCCGTGCATCGGTTGCCGCGCCCAGGTTCTCGGCTTTCCCGCGGCTCTCGCCGGTCCAGACGGTGAGGCCGTGCCCGACAGAGGAGCGCACCCGGGCCGCAACCACCGACGCTCGCACCCCAGGGTCGGCGACGACACCGACGAGATCGGCCTGCCCGGCGTGGCCGTAGAGGGCTGCTGCCTCGACAGGAGCGAAGAACACCGAGCTGTCCTGCGTTGGATTCCCATTGGGGCTGCCGGCAATCCCAACGACTCGGAACGCGGGCAGGTCTTGTCCGGCTAGCCGGATCGCTTCCCCGATCCGGAGATCGAACGTCGTGGCCAGACCCGCGCCGACGACGACCTGCGTCGCGCCTTGGGGGACGTGGCCCTGTCGCATCACGAACGGCGTCAAGACTGCGCTTTGCCACCCGTGCCCCATGAGGGGCCCGGTCGCAGCGGTGCCGGACGTGGTTCGACCGTTGGGCAGCTGCAGGGCGACAGGGAACGACAGGTCGGCCACGGCCTCGGCGACGCCGGGAACGTGGGCCACCTGCGCCACCAGCGCGGCAGGGACTCGCCGGTAGGAGGGGAGCGGCAGCGTGTCGGTCGAGGCGTTGGCCCCCGTGCCCGAGGTGACGCGGACCTGTTGGTGGCCCGTGACGACGACCGTCGTAGCCGCCAGGCGCTCCGGTGGCACGCTCCAGGTGAAGGCCGTGCCGAGGAGGCACGCAATCGCGGTCATGAGAACGGCCGCGACGGTGAGCGCGACCAGTGTGCCGACGAAAGGAGCCGGACGACGGCGCCACGACATGAGGATGTGCCTCATGGCGATCCCTCCTCGAGCGAGCCGAAGAGGAACTCCAGGTCTGTTGGTGAGGGCGCGTCGATCATGTCGACCAGGCAGCCACGATCCAAGACGAGTGTCCTGTCCGCCTGTGCCGCCACTCTCGGTTCGTGGGTGACAACGATCACGGTCCGGCCCAGCTGTTCTGCCGCTTGGCGGAGCAGGTGGAGGACGATGTCGGAGTTGTGAGGGTCGAGGGCGGCCGTCGGCTCGTCGGCGAAGATCACCTCTGGATCGGTGATGAGGGCACGGGCGATCGCCACCCGCTGCTGTTGGCCGCCCGAGAGTGTGTGGGGCAGCCGGCGTAGCTGGCGAGCGATGCCCACCCGATCCGCCAGTTGTCGGATGACATCTTTGTCGACGCGTTTGCGGTCGAGCCGCAGCGGGAGCGCGATGTTTTCGGCCACCGACAGGGTGGGCACGAGGTTCAGGCCCTGGAAGACGAAGCCCACCCTTCGCCGCCGCAGTACCGAGAGGCGACGACGGCTCAGGCCGGCGAGATCCGTCCCGCCCAGCCTCACGGTGCCAGAGGTCGGGCGGTCGAGGCCGGCGGCGCACTGCAAGAGGGTCGACTTACCCGAGCCCGACGGTCCCATCACCGACGTGATGGTGCCCGCGCTGAACGTGGCCGTGACGTCGATGAGCGCGTCCGTACCGTGGCGACGACGGCCGAAGTGCTTGCCGACCGATCGAAGCTCGACCGAGGTGCCACGCGGTCTGCGCACACCCATCGCTCTGGATGAGGACGTGGCTCGGTCTGGGGCAGTGGTGAGGGGCATCGCCCCAGTGTCCGCCCGCCGGGGACGTCGATCGATGAGGCGTGCATCCCATTGGGGAGTGGGGTGTGCCCCACCCTCCGGACAGGAGGGCTCCCCATGGTCGCAGCCGACCTCGCGCCATAGGGTTGACGGGGTGATCCGGTCCCGGCACCCGAATGGCGGAACCAGGCGTTGAGCCTTTCGGAGTCGCAGCGGCCGAGGCCGATCGGCCCTTTGGCGTTTGGTCGGCTCAAGAGTCAGTTCTCAATGCGCACATGGTTGGCGATCACCAACCTGGTGGCTTCACTGTTCCTCGGTGCCTTGTTCTTCTTTGCCGTCGTGGTAGGCCTGGCACTCAGTGCGGTGTTCTTCTGGGTCATCGGAGTAGGCGTGACCCTCTTTGCCGGAACACTGCGTCTCGCGGCCGGAATGGCGGTGATCGACCGCAACCGAATCGAACATCTGACCGGCCGGCACATCACCCCGTTGGAAGTGCCGGTCGCGCCGAGGGGCCTCTCCCTCCGGGAGCGACAGCGAACGTGGGCCACGGCGGTGTCCGTCCGGCGGCTGGCCGCCTACCAACTCGTCCGACCGTTCGTGGCCGCAGCTGCCATTTTCGCCATCGTGACATGGACCTGGTTCATCGTCGACCTTCTCATGTGGGCGACGGGGTCCAGCTCGGCTCTGTTGTTGGCGTGGGAGCTCCATTTCGCGACGCCCGGAGCCGTCGGCACTTTCCTGGTGCTCTTGGCGGGGGTTGCGGCCATCTGGTTGTGGCCATCGGTGGCGCGAGCGGGGTCTGACGCCGACGGGGCGGTGGCCAGAAGCCTCCTCGGTCCGAGCACGACGGGGGAGCTCTCCTTAGAGGTGCAGCGACTCGGTGAGGCGCGTGAGCTCGCACTCGACGTGGCCGAGGCAGAGCGCCGCCGTATCGAGCGTGATCTGCACGACGGGATCCAGCCCCGATTGGTGTCGCTCTCCATTCAACTGGGCCTGGCCAAGACCCGCGTCGCCCGCGACCCGACGTCGGCACAGGAACTGCTGGAACAGGCGCATGACGAAGTCAAGACAGCGCTGCACGACCTCCGAGGTCTCGTTCGGGGTATCCACCCGTCCGTGCTTGACGAGCGCGGCCTCGACGCCGCCCTGTCTTCGCTCGTGGCCGGCTGCCCGATCCCTTTCCATGTCGACGTGCAGCTGGTTCAGCGTCCCGACCACACCCGAGAAGGCGTCGCGTACTTCGTCACCGCAGAAGCGATCAACAACGTCACGAAGCACTCGGGCGCGACGTCCGCGTCCGTCTTGATCACGGATGACGGAGGGTCCCTCCGTGTCATCGTTGAGGACGATGGCCACGGTGGTGCTCATTTCGAGACCGACGGCGGCCTGGCCGGTCTTCGAGACCGGGTGAGCGCAGTGGGCGGCGAGCTGAGCGTCACGAGCCCCGCTGGGGGGCCGACTCGAGTGGAGGCAGTCATCCCGTGCGCGTCGTGATCGGTGACGACAGTGTCTTGCTTCGCGAAGGCATCGCCCGTCTCTTGAGAGAGGAAGGTATCGACGTTGTCGAGGGAGCGGGTGATGCCGTCGAACTGATAGCGGCCGTCGAACGCCTGACTCCCGACTTGGCCATCGTCGACGTCCGCATGCCTCCGACCTACAGCGACGAAGGTCTGCGCGCCGCCATCGAGATCCGGCGACGGTGGCCCAAAGTGACCCTCCTGGTGCTTTCGCAGTTCGTCGAGGAGCGGTACGCCAGCGAGCTCTTGGCCGGGGAGACCAGCGGCATCGGCTACCTCCTCAAGGACCGAGTTGGGGACGTCGCCGAGTTCGTCGAGGTAGTGCACCGGGTGGCATCGGGCGGCACCGCCCTCGATCCCGACGTCGTGCGCCAATTGCTGGCCCGGAGCCACAAGACGGACCCCTTGGGTCGTCTCACGCCGAGAGAACGAGAGGTGCTCTCCTTGATGGCTCAGGGCAAGTCGAACAATGCCATTGCCGAGGATCTGACGGTCTCCCTGGGCGCGGTCGAGAAGCACGTGACCAACATCTTCATGAAGCTCGACCTGCTCCCGGACGACAATCTGTACCACCGTCGAGTGATGGCAGTGGTCCGGTACCTCGAGTCGTAGAGCTTGTTCACAGGATCAAGCACCGCTACACTTCAGCCGAACGAACCGGGTGACCACATGAACCTCGGGGTTCGTCCTACCTGTACGGGCGAAAACACGCCCGGAGGCTCTCTGCGAGCAGCTCAGGCGCAGCGACCGCGGGAAAATGGCCACCACTGTCGTGTTCCGACCACGACACGACGTCGAAGTATCGCTCGGCCAACGCTCGTGGAACCTTGGGGAACGGGACCCGCTCTCCGCCGAACAGACCGACAGCGGTGGGCACCGACGAAACCGCATCAGCGAGAAGCGCCGCGTCTGGATCATGCCGGTAGCGCCAGTACGGCAAAAAAGAGGTAGCGATCGTTCCGCTGCACCAGTAGAGCGTGAGGGTGTCCAAGAGCAGTCGACGTGGGAAGCGTGGATCTCCGTTCTCCTCCGTGGCACTCCACGCGACGACCTTCTCACCGATCCACGCTGCCAGCCCGACGGGCGAGTCGAGCAGCGCGGCGCCCAGCGTCGCCGGCTTGGTGCTCTGCTCGTGGGCGTAACCGCCCTCCTCGGCCGACCAGCGCGCGGTTTCGTTCACGTACACGTCCTCTTCAGGCGACCAGGGCCGTGGCGGAGCCGGGAGACCGGGCGTCGCGAGATGCACTGCCGCGGCGGCGTCGGGGTGGTCCCGGGCAAGCCATGCAGTGACGCCGACGCCGAGGTCACCGCCATGGGCGAAGTACCTGCCGTAGCCGAGCTGTTCGAGCAACGTGTGCCAGAGTGCCGCCACCTCACGTGGAGTCAGACCCGTATGAGGCGGTGGACCTGAGAAGCCGAAGCCTGGGAGCGATGGCACAATCACGGTGAAGGCGTCAGTCGTGTTGGCGCCATGCCGGGCCGGATCGGCAAGCAGAGGCGCCACGCTCATGAACTCGAGCACAGAACTCGGCCAGCCGTGGGTGAGGATCAACGGCGCAGGCGCCGGTCCGACCCCCGGGAAATGCAGACAATGGATGCGCTGGTCACCAACCTGCGCAAAAAGGTGTTCCATCGCATCGAGACGAGCCTGCTGTGCTGAGAAGTCGTGGTCACGCCAGTCCGCGACGAGGTCGGCCAGCCACTCGGATGGGACACCCCGATCCCAACTCGGGCCGTCTTCCGACGGAAGCCGTGCGCGTCGAAGGCGACCGGGCAGCTCTTCCAGAGCGTGCACATCGAGGACGGCCGTCCCTCGCTCGATCATGACGAACCCTTCGACGACAGTGGCAGGTGCTGTCCTCCTCCGTCGACATACGTTTCCCGCTTCGCGGACTCCATCTAAGCGGAGATCTGCTGACGAGTTCGCTGGATCAGAGCGGAGCGAACCGTCGACCGCCAACGGCGTACCTCCGCACGGTCCTCGTCTTCGAGCTGAACGGCATCATCCTGGCCGCCAACACCAGCTTCGTGATGACCGACGACCCGGCCATGCTCGAGGTCGCCCGCCGCGCCGTCCGGAGGCGACTGGGAGCCGACGCGGACTCCTGACCGAAGCTCGGTAACCAGGGAGTGCGACGCCTCTCGACGACCGGATGTCATCGTGCGAAGAGGTGGTAGCCGGCGAACGCCCAGGCGACGATCAACACGAAATTGGCGACCGATGCCGTCGAGATGAACCGGACGAGCTCCTCGGCCGTGGCCAGCCTCCCGTGTGAACGACGCGCCACGAGGTCCACCGCGACGGCCGCCACGAGGACCGCGATCCAGAACGCGACACCGGCGGGCCGGCTCGAAGGCAGCAGAAGCGCCGGGGCCACGGCGGCGTGGCCGCCCACCGGTGCGGCACCGACGGCGAACCAGGCGACGCCCTCTCGTGGCTCGCCCGCGCCCGCCGGCGCAGCGCCATGCGGCGCGCGCACCCGCGCCACCTCGTAGCCCACACCGACCAGCATCCAGATCAGGAGGAGGGCAGCGTTCATCGGCCGGTAGGCCTGGGCGAGCGCGCTGATGGTCAGGTGGGCCGCGTGCGCGCCGGTGTCGATGCCGAGCACGTCCCAGACCACCGCCACCACGATCAGCACGAGCCATGGCGCCACGCCGCCGAGCGCGCGCCGGCTCCCGCCCCGTCCCCGACGCGGCCAGGGTTCGGCCGCGGGTGCGAGGCGCCAGCCGAGACCGGCCCCTTTGGACCCCCGCCACAACGCGACGTCCACCGCGAGCACGGCAGCGAGCGACACCACCCAGGTGATCTCGGCCGCCCTGGTGCTGCGGTGGAATCCGCTGACCCACCCGCACCACGCGCACAGGGCCAGCGCTCCCACGCCGAGCAGGATGCGGGGGCCTCGCACCACACCGGTCTACTCCCGCGGCACCCTAGGCTCACGGAACCATGCGTGCGGTCGGTGTCACCGAGTTCGGCCCGCCCGAGGTGTTGCACGTCTTCGAGGTGCCCGATCCGGAGCCGGGCCCGGGGGAGCTCAGGATCCGGGTCCACGCCGCCGCCGTGAACCCGACCGACACGGTCCTACGCGGCGGGGGCCGGGCCGAACGCCTCAAGGACGTCGCGCCGCCCCACGTCCCGGGTATGGACGCCGCCGGGGTGCTCGAGAAGATCGGCGAAGGCACCGTGACCGACCTCGCGCTCGGCGAGCGTGTGCTGGCCATCGTGCTGCCCCTGGGGCCACGCGGCGCGTACGCCGAGCGCGTCGTCGTCCCGGTCGACTCGGTCGTCCGCTCGCCGGCCGGCGCCACCGACGCCGAGGCCGCCACGCTCGCGATGAACGGGCTCACCGCGCGCCTCGCCCTCGATGAGCTGGCTCTCGCCGAGGGGCAGACGCTGGCCGTGACCGGCGCGGCGGGGGCGGTCGGGGGCTACGCCGTCCAGCTGGGCCGGGCGGAGGGCCTCCGTGTCGTCGCCGACGCCGCACCGGACGACGAGGAGTTGGTGCGCAGGTTGGGAGCGCAGCAGGTGGTACCCCGCGGTGACGACTTCGCCGCGCACGTGCGCGCCGCCGTGCCCGAAGGCGCCGACGGCCTGGTCGACGGCGCGCTCCTCGGCCCGCTCGCCGTCGGTGCCGTACGCGACGGGGGCCGCATGGCGACGCTGCGCGGCTACGACGGTGCGGGCGCCGGAGCCGACCCGCGTGGGGTCACGTTCTTTCCGGTCTTCGTGAGGAACTACGCGCGCGAGCGGGAGAAGCTGGACGTGCTGCGGGCGCAGGCCGAAGACGGCGTGCTCACGCTGCGAGTCGCGCGCACGATGCCGATGGAGCAGGCACCCGAGGCGCACCGCCTCCTCGAGGCGGGCGGGTTGCGGGGCCGCTTCGTGCTCGAACCCTGAGCGCTCGAGCTTCGAGCTCTGAGCGTCAGCCGCCTGGGTGGGAGAGGCCGACCGCGGGGAGCGCCTCGATCTCCTGCTTGGACAGGCTGACGGACACCCCGTCCTCGATCTTCTGCACGGCGGTCATCGGGATGGCGACCTCCTTGCGGCCCCAGAGATGCCCCTCCTGGAGCAGCACGTGCGTGACGTGGCCGCCGTTCGGCTCGACCACGAGCCCCTCGACCTTGCCGATCTCCCCGTCGCTGGCGTGCACGCGGTCGCCGCGCTGCACCTCGACCTCGCCGGGCGGGATGGTGTCACGGGTGACGAGGCCGCTCGCGTTCACTGCGTAAGGGTCCACGCCGCCCGCGAGGCCGAAGTACGGCCAGTAGTACAGCTCGTGCGCCTCGTACGCCTGCTCGCCGCTCCCGCCCGGCAGGAAGGAGGTCTCCTCGGCGCTCGGGAGCGCGTCGAACTCGTTCAGCGAGATGCGGAGCTGCACGGCCTTCGGGTCGGTCCCGGGAGCGACCAGGTTGAGCGAGACCAGTCGCCCGAGGCCGGCGCGGTGTTCCGGCTCGACCACGAGATGCGTCACCGCCCTTGCCACCGGGTCCACCACAACCTTGATCAGCTTGCCGCAGGGCCCGTCCGTACCCGAGACGGCAGCTCCGATCGTGAACGGCTCGGCGTCAGCCATGTGATCCTCCTTGTCACGGTGCAGTCTGTCACCAGCCGCGCAGGTCGACATCCCAGCGCTCGACGACCTCCTCACCGTCGACGACATGCAAGTGCTCGTGGTACGCCACCGTGGGGTCGACGTGCGCCGGCAGAACGCGGATGCGGTCGCCCACGTGCCACTGATCGTGGGGCGCCAGCGTCAGATGTTCGTCCGAGCAGAACCACACGTCGGCCCCGTCGACGGTGGGGTTGCCGTGGTCCATGCCGAGCGCCTTGAGGCCGCAGTCCGCCACCGCCCAGTCGGGCGAGACCGAGATCACCGTCGCCAGCACGCTGAGCGCGTGCCCGAACGGCAGGCGGAGCTTGGCGTACGCCGTGTCCATCAGCGCATACGACCCGGCCTGGATCTCGGTCGCCCAGCTGTTGAGGTCGTAGGTTCCTGTGCCGCCGGCCGAGACGATCTCACCTCCTACCGTCCCGGCGGCCTTCATCAGCTCCGCCATGGACCCCTCGATCATCTCCTTGCGCGCCGCGCGGTCTTCGAGCCCGACGATGTGTCCCTCGTACCCCATGACGCCGCGCACGGTCAGGCCGGCGGCCCGGGCGCGGTCGGCCAGGCGACCCGCGTCATCCGCCTGGCAGCCACAACGGGGCAGGCCGACGTTCACGTCGATCAGCACCTCGGGCACCCCGCCGCGGGCGGCCGCGTCGATCGTCGCGTCCGAGTCGACGGCGACCGTGACCCGCGCACCGCTCTTTGCCAGCGCACCGAGCCGCGTGGCGTCGAGGACCTCGTTCGCCAGCAGGAGATCGTCGCCCAGCCCCGCCCGGGCCATGCCCTCCATCTCCTTGATGGTGGCGCAGGTGAAGTGCCGGTGACCATGCGCCGCCTGGCGTACCGCCAGTGCGGTGCACTTGTGTGCCTTGACGTGTGGCCGGAGCCGGTCGCCGGGCAGCGCGTCGGCCATGGTGCGCAGGTTCGCCTCGAGCGTGGCCGCGTCGACGACAAGAGCCGGCGTCGTCAGCTGCGAGATCTTCACCGCCGGCGAGGCTAGCGACCCGCCCGGCGCGCGGCGACGGAGGCTCGGATACTGTCCGCCCGGTGAGCACGCCGTGGTTGGGGGACGCCTGCAGCCTGGTCGACGCCTTCCGGGCCGAAGAGCTGTCACCACTCGAAGCCCTGGACGACTGCATCGCTGCCATCGAGCGCTCACCCCTCAACGTCTGCAGCTTCACCGACTTCGACCGCGCCCGCGAGGCTGCTGCCTCGGCCGACGTCAGCTTGCCCTTCGGCGGCGTCCCCTTCGGCGTCAAGGAGCTCGAGAAGGTCATGGGCTGGCCCTACACCCAGGCATCGGTCATCTTCAAGGACCGCATCGCCCCGCACGACGACACGTCGGTCCGGCGTCTGCGCTTGACCGGGGCGATCCTGGCCGCTCAGACCACCGCGCCCGAATTCGGCGGCATCAACTGCACCTCCACCGTCCTGCACGGGACGACGCGGAATCCGTGGAACCCCGAGCGCACCCCCGGCGGGTCTTCCGGCGGCACCGCCGCCGCGGTCGCTGGAGGCCTCTTTCCGATCGCGACGGGCAGCGACGGCGGGGGCTCCATCCGCGGCCCCGCCGGCTTCAGCGGCCTCTTCGGATTGAAGGCCACGTACGGGCGTATCCCGAAGGGACCCGACGGGACCATCGAGCCGATGACGACGGTGCTCGGTTGCCTGACCCGCTCGGTGCGTGACACGGCGCGGTACTTCGACTGCTGCAACGGCTTCGACCGGCGCGACCCGCTCAGCCTGCCGAGGGTGGAGGGATGGGAGACGGGTCTCGGCAGCCACGATCTGTCCGGCTTCACTGCAGCCATCGTCGTCGACCTCGGGATCGCCCAGGTGCGCGACGAAGTGGGGACGGTCGTGGCTGCGGCGGCCGAGCGGCTGGCGGCGGCGGCCGGGTTGCGGCTGATCGCGGTCACGCCGACGCTGCCCCCGCTACGCGGGGCCTGGTCCATGTCCAACATGCCGCCGATGGTGGCCGACCTGGGCGACGCCTACCCCGAATGCGTCTCCGCGCTTTCGCCGGAGATCATGGCCGGCCTCCGCAACGCGCAGGAGCGTTACAACCTCGAGCGGGCGGCCTCGATCGAGAGCTACCGGCGCCAGCTCAACGGGGCCATGGCCGACCTCTTCGACGAGGCCGACTTCGTCTTCTGCTCGACGCACCCCGACGTCGCGTTCAAGGCGGAGGGTCCGCCACCCTCGACGCTGCCGGGCCGCGATCTCATTCACGAGATCGGGTTCGTCCGGGCCATCATGAACAACGCAGCGCTGACCGCGCCCTCGAACCTCAACGGCAGCCCCGCCGTGACCATTCCGGCCGGGCTGGTCGACGGGTTGCCGATCGGCCTGCAGGTGCTGGCGGGCCATCATCGCGAGCAGCTGTTGCTCGATCTCGCGCTGGCGGCGGAGCGGGAGATGCCCTGGCCGCTGGTGGCGCCGGGCTCACCACACGCGCGGGCCGTCTAGGAGACGGCCGGCCAAGACCGGCCGCGAGCTGCTACGACCCGGCCAGGGCGGCGCGCCAGGGCGTCATGTCGAGACCCGGGTAGCGGGCCTGCACGCCGGCCAGCGTCTCCTCGTTCCAGTAGGGGTGCCCGGGCAGCGGCACACCGAGCAGCGCGAGCTGGCGAGGCGTCGCCTGCTGCACGTACTTGGAGAGCTCGGGCGAGAAGCCGCGGAAGGGCCACGATTGGTAGCCGCCCCAGCCGGCATCGCGGTGACGGAACGAGACGTGGATCATGATGCGGTAGCGCGACGGATCGGTGTGGTCGACCGACCGGTGGTACACGTCCGGCCGGTAGGCCACGACGGAACCGGCGGGGGCCGCCGCGTCCGATGGGTCGTCGTAGAGGGCGGCATGATCCAGATAGTTCAGCGTGTGGCACCCGACCGGAATGTCCTTCGTCTTCTGCCACGAGACGAAACGGGTCGCACCGTCCTCGGTGGTGACGTCGGTCAGGTAGACGAAGAACTCGACCTGCTGGAAGCGCGGCTCGTGGCGCGGCACCACCAGCATGTGGTTGGGGTAGTCGGCGTGCAGCAGTTGGTTGTATCCCGAGGCCTGGTGCGCGTATTTCGCCGTGACGATGCCCATGTAGCAGGCGAGCTCCGTCGTGCCCAGGAAGGCTTCGGCGAGGTCGATGACGTTGTCGTGCAGCACGAGCGTGTTGAGGCGGGTGCTGTGGAACGGGAACTCCGGCCAGACCGCGTCCCACGTGTGCCACGTTCCGGACTCGGTCCCGCCGAGCTCAGCCATCTCGTCGGGGGTGGGGAAGTAGCGGTGCACCGCATCTTGTGCGGCCGCCAGCTGGTCGGGCGGGATGACCTCGGTGACGATGCACCACCCGTCCGTGTCCCATCGCTCCTTGAGCTCCGGGGCGAGCGCCAGGGGTGACACGAGGGGCACGATAGTGGTGGCACGGGCGCCGAGACGAGTGGTTCTTGCGGCCGGGGATGACGAGATGACGAGATGACGAGATGACGATCGGTGACTTTCCCGACCGTGGCTTCGACGTGGTGACGGGTGCGTTCAGCTACTCGGGCGCGGCCATTGCCCGCGAGCTCGAACGTTCCGGTCGACGGGTCCGCACCCTGACCGGCCATCCCGAACGCGCCCCGGCCGGCAGTGGGATCGACGTCCGCCCCCTCGACTTCGACGATCTGGAGGGCCTGACGGCGGCGCTCGAGGGGGCGACCACGCTCTACAACACCTACTGGGTGCGCTTCCCCCACGGCGACGACGACTACGACCGGGCGGTGGCCAATTCCCGGGCGCTGTTCGACGCCGCCTCGCGCGCCGGGGTCGAACGGGTCGTGCATGTGTCGATCACACATCCGAGCATCTCGTCGCCCTACGGCTACTTCCGCGGCAAGGCCCAAGTCGAGCGCGCCCTGGCCGAGGTCGGCGTGTCCTATGCCATCTTGCGGCCGGCCATCCTCTTCGGCGGGGACGGTGTCCTGCTCAACAACATCGCGTGGTTGCTCCGCCACCTCCCGGTCTTCGGTGTGGGCGGACGAGGGGACTACCGGATCCGGCCGGTCCACATCGAGGATCTCGCGGCACTGGCGCTGGCGGCGGGGGCCGAACGCACCACTCTCGTGGTCGACGCCGTGGGGCCAGAGCGCCCCACCTTCGTCGAGTTGGTGCGCGCCATCCGCTCGGCGGTCCACAGCCGCTGCGTCGTCGTGCGCGTGCCCGGGGTGCTGGTACCGCCGCTCGCGTCCGCCCTCGGGCTCGTCCTCCGCGACGTGCTGCTCACCGGAGACGAGTACCGGGCCATGGCCGATGGCCTCGCCGACACCGACGGTCCGGCGACCGGCACGGTCGGCGTGCGCGACTGGATCCAGGCCCACGCCGACTCGCTCGGGCGGAGCTACGCCAACGAGATCGACCGGCACTTCCGGCGGCAGAGTCGCTGAGCCCGGGGGGCCGGATCGCTCGATCCAGCCCTCCCGCCGCGTCCGGGGTCAGCTCGAGGGCTCGAGGACCCGCGGGACGAATTCCGGGTCGATGGGGTAGCGGTCGCTCCCGTCATGCACGTCGGGCGAGCGCGGACGGCGGGTCAGGAAGCGGGGCGCCCACCAGGCGGCGTCCCCCGCCAACTTCATGACGGCAGGGACGAGGATGCTGCGGATGACGAAGGCATCGACCAGCACGGCGAACGTGAGGCCGACCGCGAACAGCTTCATGAACGAGATGCCGCTCGTGACCAGACCGAAGAAGACGATGCTCATCAAGAGAGCAGCGGCCGTGATGATGCGGCCGGTGAACTGCAGGCCGCCCGCGATCGCACGTTCGTTCGACTCCCCCCGGTCGTGGAGCTCCTTGATCCGCGACACGAGGAAGACCTCGTAGTCCATGGAGAGCCCGAACGCGACGCAGAACATGAGCACGGGCATGGTGTCGACGAGCGAGCCGGTCGGGGTGAAGCCAAGGAGACCAGAAAGGTGACCGTCCTGGAAGATCCAGACCATCGCCCCGAACATGGCGCCCAGGCTGAGCGCGTTGAGCACGAGCGCCTTGACAGGGATGAAGACGCTGCGGAACAAGAAGAGCAGCAGCAGGAACGTCACCGCCGCAACGAGCCCGAGGGCGAGCGGAAGGTACTGGTTGATCACGCCCGTGGAGTCCAAGAGGCTGGCCGGCAGGCCTCCGACGAGGACCGGGAAGGGTGCCCGTTCGTCACGAATGGTCGTGACGAGCGCGGTCCCCGAGGCCGAGAGCGCGTTGCCCCGGGGGACGACCGAGTACCAGACGCCGCCGGGGACCGAGAACTGTGCCCCGTAAGAGGCCGGAGCGGGCAGCCGGACGCCGTGGAACCACACCCCGCTCGCCGCGTCGACGCGCTGCACGTCGGGGAGCTCTGAGAGGCGAGCGGCGTAGACCGCCTCCACGGCCGGTGTCGCGGCACCGGTCTGCGGCGCAACGACCTGGAGCGCATCAGTCTGGCCCTGGCCGAAATCGGTCCGCAGCGCGTCGTCCACCTGTCGGACCTGATTGGACGGCGGCAACACGCGGTCGTCGAAATAACCCAGCCGGAGGTGCAGAAAGGGTGCCGCAAGGACGAGCAACACCGCCGTCACCCCGACGATGACGACGACGGGGCGCCGCATCACCCCGCGGGCCAGGGTGGACCAGAAGCCCTCGGAGGCCGGGCGCACCGAGCGGTGCCAGACGGTGAGCGCGTTGATGCGGGGCCCGATCAACGCCAGCACGGCGGGCAACACCACGAGCGCGGCGACACCGGCCAGCAGGGCCACGGCGATGCCGGCGTAGGCGAAGGAGCGCAGGAACATGATCGGGAAGACAAGCAGGGCGCTGACGGCGGCAGCGACGGTCAGGGCGCTGCCCGCGACGGTCCGGCCCGCATGGGCCAGCGTGTTCTCCAGCGCATCGGAGACGTCGCGGCCCCCGGCCAGCTCCTCCCGGAACCGGCTGACGATGAAGAGGCTGTAGTCGATGGCGAGGCCGAGGCCGAGAACGGTGGTCAGGTTCACGGCGAAGATCGAGACCGGGGTGATGCCGTCGAGCACGCGCAACGTGAGCAGCGTCCCGACGACGGCGACGCCGCCGATGGTGAGCGGCATGGCCGCCGCCACCAGGGAGCCGAACACGAACAGCAGAAGGATGAGCGTCAGGGGCACCGCGAACGACTCGGCGCGCAACAGGTCGTGCTCCACGACGCTGTTGACTTCGTGGAAGGCCGAGGCGAATCCGCCCACCTGCACGTCGACCGGTCCGTGGAAGCGGGCCACCGCGGCGGCGATGGCCGGCTCCCGTTGGGTGATCTGGTCCTGGTCGCCCACGATCCGCCCTATCACCAGCGCGGCCCTGTGGTTGTCCGTGCGCAGGATGGGGACGGAGTCGAGGCTCCAGTACGACATCACGTTGGCCATGTGGGGCTGCGCCGCGAGCAGCCTGGTGAGCGAGCGCCCCGCGGCCGCGACCGACGGGGTGTCGACCGTGCCGTGGCGGGCGGTGACGAGCAAGACGACGTTGTCGGCCCCGTTGTCGAACTTCGACGCCAGCACGTTCGCAGCCTGGACGGACTGCTCGGAGGGATCGTCGAACCCGCCCTGCGACAAGCGGTTCGAGACGTTTCCACCCAGCGCCGTGGCGACGACGACGAAGAGGCCGGTCACCACCAGGATGGCGACGCGGTGCGCGACGACGGCCCGGGCCAGGCGCCGCAGGGCCTGCTCGAGGGGAGTGGACGGTCCGGATTCGAGTTCGGGGTGCCCCGCATACCGCCGGTACCTACTCACGGTATGTAGTATTCTGGTGGTCTCTCAGTATGTCAAGAAACCCATTCGAAAGCCCGGCGACCAGGTGGGTCGGTACCATGCCGGAGATGGAGACGGCCCGGACCCGTCGCGAGGAGTACGCCGAAGCGACGTACGAGGCGCTGCTCGACAGTGCGACGGCGTGCTTCGTGGAATGGGGCTACGCCGCCACCTCCCTCGACGCCGTGGCCAAGCGGGCGCGCGTGACCAAGGGTGCGATCTACCACCACTTTGCGTCGAAGAAGGACCTCTTCATGGCGGTGCTCGTCCGACAGGAGGAGACCCAGGCCGAGATCATCGCCGAGGCGGCGACGGCCGCGGGGGACCCCTGGAACGCCATCGTGGCGGCCCTCGATGCCTTCTTGGACACGATCTCGGACCCCGTCTACCAGCGCCTTTGCTTCGTGGAGGGGCCAGTTGCGCTGGGATTCGAAGAGTGGTGGGCCTTCGGGGAGCGCTACGAGATCGGCGTGATCCGAAGCCAGTTGGACCGGGTGGCCGCGGCCGGCGTTCTCCTGATCGAGGACCGCGACATGCTGGCGCACGTGCTCTTCGGCGCGGTGACGGCCGGCGTCCTGGCCATGGCGCGTTCGGCTGATCCCGATCGCGCGCGCGACCGCTTCCGCACCGTGATGCTCCAGGTCATGCACGGGATGGTGCGCCCGGAGCCCTTCAAGGAGGCCGGCCTCGGAGGGGCCCCGTAGAACGATTTCATCGTCGGTTCACAAACCCGATATCACGACGAAACGGCGTCCCGCGAGACTGGTCCCGACCCCAGCGCCGACGTCGCCCGACCCGACGGAGCGTCCACCGAGAAAAGAAGGGGAACAACAGGAGAGTTGATGAGCTATCAGGCCGAGTACATCTGGATCGACGGGACCGAGCCGAGCCCGCTGCTCCGTAGCAAGACGAAGATCGTCGCCGACGGGAAGGAGCCCCCGATCTGGGGCTTCGACGGATCGAGCACGAACCAGGCCGAGGGGAGCGACTCGGACTGTGTCCTCCAGCCGGTCTTCGTCTGCCCCGACCCGCTCCGGGGCGAAGACGACAAGCTCGTCATGTGCGAGGTGTTGCTCCCCGACATGTCGCCGCACCCGACCAACACGCGGCGTGCCTGCGTGGAAGCGGCGGAGAAGTACGCGGCGGCCGAACCGTGGTTCGGGATCGAGCAGGAGTACACCTTCTTCCAGTACGGCCGGCCCATGGGTTGGCCCGAGTCCGGGTTTCCGGCGCCGCAGGGCCCGTACTACTGCGGCGTGGGCGGCGACAAGATGCCCGGCCGCGAGATCGTCGAACGGCACACGGCGGCGTGCATGAAGGCGGGACTGGGGATCGAGGGGACCAACGCCGAGGTGATGATGGGACAGTGGGAGTTCCAGATCGGGATCTTGCCGCCACCTCTGATCGGCGACCAGCTGTGGACCGCGCGCTGGCTCCTGTTCCGCATCGCCGAGGACTTCGACGTGTTCGCGACGTTGGAGCCCAAGCCGGTGCTCGGCGACTGGAACGGTGCGGGCGCGCACACCAACTTCTCGACCAATGCCATGCGCGAGGACGGCGGCTGGGAGGCGATCATCGCCGGCTGTGAGGCCTTGGGGAAGAACGTGGACGAGCACGTCGCCAACTACGGCGTCGGCATCGAAGGCCGCTTGACGGGCGCGCACGAGACGGCGCACTACTCGACGTTCACCTACGGGACCTCGGACCGTGGGGCGTCGGTCCGGATCCCGTGGCAGACGGCACAGAACAAGAGGGGGTACATCGAGGACCGGCGTCCGAACGCGAACATGGACCCCTACGTGGTGAGCCGTCTGTTGGTCGAGACCGTGTGTGGGGACGCCGCCGGGGACTGAACCCTCGGATCAGCCTTTGGGATGGGGGAGCGACGAACTCGAGTTCGAGTTCGTCGGAGGACGCCGCCGGCTACGGGTTTCAGACCACCCGGGCCGGCGGCGTTTCTCCTTCCTTTCTTACAGGGGTTGCGACTCCTCTTTGGCGGTCAGTTGCCGCCCAGCAGACCGCCGAGCCCCCCGAGCAGGCTGGGCGCCGTGGTCGTCGTGGTCGACGACGCGGCGGGGGTGGACCCGGAACCGCTCCCCGTACCCCCGAGCAGGCCGGAGGCCGTGTTGGACACGCCGCCCACCACTGAGCCGGCCGTGTTGGACACGCCGCCCACCACTGAGCCGGCCGTGTTGGACACGCCACTCGTGGTGCTGGACAGGCCGCTGCCGACTCCACCGGTCAGGCCGCTCACCGTGCTGCCCAGCCCGTTCGTGAGGCCGTTCACGGTGCTGCCCAGCCCGTTCGTAAGGCCGTTCACGGTGTTGCCGATACCTTGGCCTGCCTGATTCAGGGTGCCGCTCACCGGCGAATTGCCGCCGGTCGCCCCCCCGACGACACCCGAACCGGTCGTCCCGTTGTCACCGGAGCCTCCCGAGGTGCCGGCACCGGGGAGTGGACCGTTCGAGGACCCCGAGCCGCCGGAGCCGTTCGTCGTCGGCGGCTGCCCCGCGCTCGACGCTGCGTTCGCCTCATTCGCCCCGTTCGCGGGATTGGCGGCGTTCGTGGCCGTCGGCACCGGGACGCCGAGGCTGAGCGGTCGGTCGACCAACGCCGAGCCGGTGCCGCCGCCGGACCCCGACTGGCTCGAGTTGGGGCCCGGGCCGGACAGCGCGTGCGGTGCGATGAACGCGGCAGCGACCGCCGCGCCGGTGACGGCCACGCCGGCGATGGCGTTGCGCAGCCCGCCTCCGGTGCCGCCGTTGCCGTGCGAATGCACGCTCGCGCCGCGGTGGGCGACCCGGAAGAATCGGCGGCGGAGGAACGCGCCGGTCGCGATGAGGAAGCCGGCCAGCGCCTCCTTCGAATCGGAGACGAAGGCGAACTCACGCTTGAGCGCCTGGCGCGCCCGCCACAGCAAGGTTTCGATCGTGCCGATCTCGACGCCCTCGTGCTCAGCGATCTGCTGGTAGGTCCAGCCGGAGCCCTCACGCATGGCGAGCACGTGGCGATGCCGGGCCGACAGGCGGTCGAGCGCGCGGTGGACCAGCTCACCTTCGGCGGCGGCGAGAACAAGCTCCTCTGAGGTGTCAGCGCCGACGACGCCGACGGGCTGCTGCGCCGTGAGCTCCATGTCGGACGTCGGTGTGCTGCGCGAGCGCCGGCGCACCACGTCGGTGCAGATGTTCCCCGCGATCACCGTCAGCCAGGGGTAGAAGCGGCGCTCGCCGGCAAAGCGCGGCAACGCTTTCCATGCCCGTGCAAATGCCTCTTGCGCCGCGTCCTCTGCTTCGTGGCGGTCGTTCAGGCGGCGGAGGCAGAAACGGAGCAGGCGCTCGTAGTAGCGCGCGTAGAGGCTGCCGAACGCGGCGGAATCGCCGGCCTGGCACCGTTCCACCAGCGCGCGGTCACGATCGAGGTCGACGTCGTCGCAAAGGTTCGTGACCTCTTGCTGGCGAAGCGCCACTGTCCCGTCCCTCTTCCTCTGTCCGCCTCCGAAGAGGTAATACCCATTATTGCTGGATTCTGACTCGTCTCTGGAACCTTGCAACGAACCATCAGGGAACGGGGCGTTCTCCAGCGTTCCCGTGCTCGGGCGGCGGCTCCTCCGTGCCCGGTTCGTACGTCCGGGCCTGTCCCGGCCGGCCGCCCGGTCCGGTCGCCCCTGCGCCAGGTCCGGCGGGACGGCGGGGCGGGCACCCCATACGATGGACCCCGGGCTGCGTGCGGGTCTGTGGTTGAAAGTCGAGGCCAGCCGCAGGCGAAACGACCCACGTAAGGCGACTTGTGGTCGCTGAGCATGGTGCGGCTTAGAGGTAAGACCTGCCCGCCGCGTCCCCGGCTGTCGGGGGCGGGCGGAGACGAGGCCATGCGCGCCAGCGTGGTGCCGTTGGGTGCGGCGGCGACGCCGTGCCGCCGGCGCCGGCGCGTCACCCTCGCAGCAGGCGAGTGTGGGGTCAAAGACCAGGTCAGCCGCACGCAGCCCGACCGCCGCCGGCCGCGCCCGTCGGCTGCCCGGCCCCCCGCACCGGTAGGATCGTCGCGCCATGAGCGTGTTCACGAAGGTCCTCAAGGCGGGTGAGGGCAAGAAGGTCAGGCGGCTCGCCGAACTGGTGCCGCTGGTCGGCGCCCTCGAGCCCGAGATGCAGGGCCTGTCCGACGACGCCCTCGCCCACAAGACGGTCGAGTTCAGGGAGCGGCTGGACAACGGGGAGACCCTGGACGACCTGTTGATCGAGGCCTTCGCGGTGGTGCGCGAGGCGGCGTGGCGCGTGCTCGGCCAGCGCCACTTCGACGTGCAGCTCATGGGCGGCATGGCGCTGCACTTCGGCTGGATCGCCGAGATGAAGACCGGCGAGGGCAAGACCCTCGTCTCCACGTTGCCCGTCTACCTCAACGCCCTCGACGGGCGGGGCGTCCACATCGTGACGGTCAACGAGTATCTCGCCCAACGTGACGCCGAGTGGATGGGACGGGTCCACCGCTGGCTCGGGCTCAACGTGGGTCTGATCTCCGCGTCGGTCGACGACCCGATGGCGAAGCGGGAGGCCTACGCCGCCGACCTCACGTACGGCACCAACAGCGAGTTCGGCTTCGACTACCTGCGGGACAACATGGCCCGCTCCCGTGACGCCATGGCGCAGCGTGGCCACGCCTTCGCCATCGTCGACGAGGTCGACTCCATCCTGATCGACGAGGCCCGGACGCCGCTGATCATCTCGGGCCCCGCCGACGAGGCGGCGCAGCTCTACTACCAGTTCGCCTCCATCGCCCGGACGCTGACCCGGGACGTCGACTACGAGGTCGACGAGGAGAAGAAGACGGTCGTCCCGTTGGAGGCGGGGATCGAGAAGGTCGAGAAGGCGGTCGGGGTCGACAACATCTACGACGACGTCTCGGTCAACTACGTCCACCAGCTGACCAAGGCGCTGACGGCCAAGGATTTGTACAAGCGGGACAAGGACTACCTGGTCGCCGGCGGCGAGGTGAAGATCATCGACGAGTTCACGGGCCGCACGCTCGAGGGCCGGCGCTGGTCCGACGGGTTGCACCAGGCGGTCGAGGCGAAGGAACGGGTGAAGATCAAGGAGGAGAACCACACCTGGGCCACGGTCACGCTGCAGAACTACTTCCGCATGTACGAGAAGCTCGCCGGCATGACCGGTACCGCCGAGACCGAGGCCGGTGAGTTCGCGTCGACGTACGCGCTGCCGGTGGTGCCGATCCCCACCAACATGGACATGATCCGCGCCGACGAGCCCGACTTGGTCTTCAAGAGCGAGGAGGCCAAGTTCAACGCGGTGGTCGAGGACATCGCCGAGCGCAACGAGCTCGGGCAGCCGATGCTGATCGGCACCGCGTCGGTGAACAAGTCCGAGCTGCTCTCCCGCCTGCTGGAGAAGCGCGGGATCACGCACAACGTCCTGAACGCCAAGCAGCACTTCCGGGAGGCCGAGATCGTCGCTCAGGCCGGACGCCGCGGCGCCGTCACCGTCGCGACCAACATGGCCGGACGAGGCGTCGACATCGTCCTCGGCGGCAACGCCGAGTTGCTGGCCCAGCACGAGCTGGCGGCCGAGGGCGTGGATCTGGACAGCGACGAGGGCCTCGCCGAGCTGGACAAACGCGAGACCGCGCTCGAGGCCCGTTGCCGGGCCGAGGGCGAGGAGGTCCGCAAGCTCGGCGGGTTGTACGTGCTCGGGTCCGAACGACACGAGTCGCGGCGCATCGACAACCAGCTGCGGGGCCGTTCGGGGCGCCAGGGCGACGCCGGCGAGTCCCGCTTCTACCTGTCGTTGGACGACGAGCTGTTGCGGCTCTTCGCGACGGGCGCGATGTCGTGGGTGATGGGGCGGACGCTGCCCGAGGACATGCCGATCGAGTCGAAGACGGTGGCGAAGGCGATCGAGCGGGCCCAGAACACCGTCGAGGCCCGCAACGCCGAGATGCGAAAGGACGCCCTGAAGTACGACGAGGTCATGGACCAGCAGCGCAAGGTCATCTACGAGCGGCGCCTGCAGATCATCGACGGCGACGACCTCGAGGAGCGCACCGAGGACCTGCTGGCCGGCGCGGCCGAGAAGCTGGTGGCCGAGCACTGCCCGAGCGAGTACGCGGAGGACTGGGACCTCAAGGCCCTGGTCGACGGGCTCGGGCTGTACTACCCGACGAAGTTCACCCCCGAGGACCTGGCGCAGGCGGCGACGACCGAGGACCTCGTCGAGTCCATCGTCGAAGAGGCGCTGGACTCATACGAGAAGCACTCCGAGTCGATGCCGGGCGGGGCGGACACCATGCGCCAGATCGAGCGCGACGTCTACCTGCAGATCATGGACGCCCGCTGGCGCGACCACCTGGCCGAGATGGACAACCTCAAGGACGGCATCCACCTGCGCTGGACGGTGCAGGCCGACCCCCTCAACGCCTGGCAGCAGGAGGGCTACTCCATGTTCGGCCAGCTGATGGAGGTCATCGACAACGACTACCTGCGCTACATCCTCCATGTCGAGGCTGTGCAGCCGGCCGCATCGGAGGCGCCGGACCTGGACAAGGCGGTGTACGCCGCCGCCGACGACCCCGTCGCCGAGACCGCGTCGTTGGCCGGGACTTTGGCGGCGGAGCGCGGGAACGAACGTGGCGCCGCAGATCCCTCTGCTGGAGCCGGCTGCCGGTGACACGAACGGGGCAGGGCTCGGCGGGGACGTTCTCGGTGGCGCCATCGGCGATGGCGGCGCTGACAGCGCGCTGGCCGGAGGGAACGGCCGGAGCCGGGGGCGGGGCAAGGCGCAGATCAAGCGCCCCAACGCGCCCGACGCCGACGCCATGGCGCCGATCGTGAAGGAGAAGCAAGAGAAGGTCGGCCGCAACGAGCCCTGCTGGTGCGGCAGCGGCAAGAAATACAAGTTCTGCCATGGCGCAGCCTGACGCCGCGGCTGCCGGCGCCCACGAACCCCGCGACTTCAGATCCGAGCTCGTGGCGCTGGGGGAGCGCCTGGCCGAGGCCGAGCGCTACTTGGGGCGGGAAAAGCTCGAGGCCCGGCGGGGCGAGCTCGAGGCCGAGGTGGCGAAGCCCGACCTGTGGGACGACCCCGACCACGCCCGGACCGTCACCAAGGAGCTGGGGCGGGTCACGGCCGACCTCGACCAGCTCGACGGGCTCCGCTCGAGCCTCGGCGACGCCCAGGTGCTCGTGGAGCTGACCGAGGAGTCGGCGTCGTCGGGGTCGCGGGACGCCGCCCTGGACGCGGAGCTGATCGTGACGGTCGACGCGCTGGGGACGCGGCTGGCCGCGCTCGAGCTGCAGTCGCTCTTCTCGGGCGAGTACGACGAGTTCGATGCGGTGTGCGAGGTCCACGCGGGCGCCGGTGGTACCGACGCGCAGGACTGGACCGAGATGCTCCTGCGCATGTACCAGCGCTGGGCCGAGCGCCGCGGCTTCACCGTCGAGGTCGACGAGGCCACCGAGGGCCAGGAGGCCGGGCTGCTGTCGGCGACGTTCATCGTGCACGGACGATTCGCCTACGGGTTGTTGGCGACCGAGCGCGGCGTGCACCGTCTCGTGCGCATGTCGCCGTTCGATTCGCAACACCGACGCCAGACGAGCTTCGCCTCCATGGATGTGACGCCGTTCCTCGAGGACGTCTCGGGCGAGGTCGACATCGACGAGAAGGATTTGCGTGTCGACACCTACCGGTCGTCGGGCGCCGGCGGCCAGCACGTGAACAAGACGGACTCGGCGGTTCGGCTGACGCACCTGCCGACGGGGATCGTGGTGTCGGTGCAGAACGAACGGAGCCAGCACCAGAACAGGGCGAAGGCGTTGCAGATCCTCGGCGCGAAGCTGGCCGAGCGGGCACGCCTCGAGCGCCAGGCCGAGCTCGACGCGCTGAGCGGTGAACGCGTCGACAACGCTTGGGGCAACCAGATCCGCTCCTACGTCCTGGCGCCCTACCAGCTGGTCAAGGACCTGCGCACCAACTATGAGACCGGCAACGTGGAGGCGGTACTCGACGGCGACCTCGACGCCTTCATGGAGGCGGAGTTGCGGCGCCAGCGTGAGGTTGGGGCTTAGCGCTCGCCGCTTCTCCAGTGGACGGGCGGGTATCCGTATGGGCGTACGGGCGTACGGACACCCGTACGAGCCTACGGGTGTCTTCCCAGCTCAGCACCTACCGCGTCCGACGCCGCGATGCTGCAGGTGCCCGAACTAGGTTCGAATGGGTTCCCAGGCCGCCAACGGCCATGGAGAAGCGGACCTGTGACCTGCACCGGAACGGATGACCCGCAACCGTAAGGCCGAGTAACTAACATGTTCCGAGTGCGCCGCCCGGGGGCCGGGGCGGCAGCGACCGATCTCCTCCCCGCTGATCCCCTCCAAATGGTCTCCTGCCGATGATCCGATTCGAAAACGTCACCAAGACATATAAAGGCTCGACCGTCGCGCTGCGCGACATCAACGTCGAGATCGAGAAGGGCGAGTTCGTCTTCCTCGTCGGCGCGTCGGGCTCGGGCAAGACGACCTTCATCCGGTTGCTGCTCCGCGAGGAGCTCCCGGACTGCGGCGAGATCCTCGAGGCGGGCCGCAACATCGTCGAGCTGCCCAAATGGCGTGTTCCGTACCTTCGCCGCAACATCGGCTGCGTCTTCCAGGACTTTCGCCTCCTGCCGAACAAGTCGGTGTTCGAGAATGTGGCGTTCGCGCTCGAGGTGATCGGCCGGCCGCGGCACGTCGTTGCCAACCAGGTGCCGCAGGTGCTCGACCTCGTCGGTCTGGCCGGCAAGCGTGACAACCTGCCCAACGAGCTCTCCGGCGGAGAGCAACAGCGCGTCGCCGTAGCCCGCGCGTTCGTGAACCGGCCGCTGATCCTGCTGGCCGACGAGCCGACGGGCAACCTCGACCCGCAGACGGGACTCGGGGTCATGCAGCTGCTCGACCGGATCAACCGGACCGGGACCACGGTCGTGGTCGCGACGCACGACGAGGTGCTCGTCGACAAGATGCGCCGACGGGTGATCGAGCTGAGCAACGGCATGATGGTGCGTGACCAGGCCCGCGGCGTCTACGGGTTCGACGGCTCCGTGCAACAGACAGTGGAAGTGGCCGCGGGCGGTATGGGCTGACAATGCCGCCAGTTTCAATCGACTACGTCACCCGCGAGACGGCGTCCAACCTCTGGCGCAACCGGCTCATGACCATTGCGGCCATCCTGACCGTCGCCGTCTCGCTGTCCCTCGTGGGGGCGGCCCTGCTGCTGCGGCAGGGGTCGGCCAACGCCACCGGCACGCTCGAGCGGGGGACCCAGGTCACGGTCTGGATGGAACCGGGCGCCAGTCACCAGCAGATCGCCGCCGTGGGGACCCAGTTGAGCCAGCTCAACTACGTCGTGCAGCCCTGCGTCTACTGGAACAAGCAGCGCAACTTCTCCGAAGCCCGCAAGCTGCTGCCCTCCGACGTCTTCCAAGCCACCACCGAGAGCGAGATGCCGACGTCCTATTGGTGCACCCCGGTTGCGCTGACCGACGCCGCCCAGGTGGTGCACACGTTCGGCGGGACGGCCGGCGTGTTGTCGGTGACGGAGCCCCAGCAGACGATCCACAACGAAGAGACGGTCATCAACGTCTCCAAATGGGTCTGCCTGGCCATCGCCATCGTGCTGATCGTCTCGGCGGCGGTGCTGATCCTCAACACCATCCGCATGGCGATCTTCGCCCGACGGCGTGAGGTGTCCGTGATGAAACTGGTTGGGGCGACCAACTGGTTCATCCGCGTCCCCTTCATGTCCGAGGGGCTGCTCCAGGGGTTCGTCGGATCGTTGTTGGCGGCCGTGGTCGTCTACTTCGTCTACCTCTTCATCAACCACGAGGGCAGCGGCCGCACGACCAGCAACATCTTCACCGCCATGCACATGTCGGGATCGCAGGTCTTGCTGACCAACGTCGTGGTGGTGCTGGCGGGGATGGCGATCGGGTCGATCGGCTCGGCCATCGCCATCCGGCGCTTCCTCGACGTCTGAACCAGCTTCCCGCCCGCGGTTTCCGAGCTGCGTCGGAGGCCTACGACGGGAGGCGCGACAGAGCGTTTGGTCGATCGCCAGGGAGCGGCTCGAGCATCACGCCCACGCCATCATCTCCCGTACGGGGCGTTACCCGGTCACGAGGTCGGATCAGGGCGCGATGTGGTTGCAGAGACGGGGCTTGCACGCACGGAGAACCAGCCCGTTGCCCGCACGAAACCTGGCCGTGGAGCAGGCCACTTCGACGAGTCCGGACGAGGTGAAGAGCTGCCTCGCGGTCGCACCCCATTCTTCGAGGGGTGCGCGTCTCTCGATGGCCCACGTGTGGGTCACGGTGACCAGCGCGCCGCCGTGTGCGAGCACGCGTGCCACCTCTCGGACCCCGGCCTCGAGCGGGTCCCACATCTGGACGCTGTTGACCGCAACTACGCCGAAGAACACTTGGTCGGGCCAGGGGATCGACTCGGCTCGGGCACACACCAGCGTGACCTGACCGGACTCGACCGCGAGGCGGTTCCGGCGCAGCGCCTGATCGACCATCGTCGCGGAGGGATCGATCCCGGCCACGCGGCCCTGGGGCATTCGCCGTGCCAGGGCGGCGATCCCCACACCCGGGCCGAAGCCGATGGAGAGCACGGACGCATCGGGCGCCGGGTCCAGTTCGTCGACGGCGCCGTGCTCCATGTCGCGGTTCATCCGGGCCATCACGGCCCCGGCGACGCGGCCCGCGGTGCCTTCGAAACTCGTCGTGCGGGTCTCCATAGTGATCACCCAATCACTTGAAGTAGACTTCAAGTCAATGCCTGAAGCGGAACAGCCAGACGCGGAACAGCCAGACGCGGAACAGGTTGTGGAGCTCCGTCTCCTCGACATCGGTGAGGTGGCCGCCCGGTCGGGCATGGCCACCTCGGCGTTGCGCTTCTACGAGCGCGAACAGATCATCACCAGCGTGGATCGCAAGGGCCTTCGCCGGCAATTTCCCGCCGAGGTGTTGACCACCTTGGGTGTCGTCGCGATGTGCCGGCGAGCGGGCTTCACGCTCGAGGAGATCAAGCTGCTGTTGGCCACCGGCGGCGCACCGACCTGGAAGGACTTCGTCACCCGCAAGCGTGACGAGCTCAGAGCACAAGCCGAGCATCTGGATACGATCGCCGACCAGTTGGACCACGCGCTGGGCTGCCCGAGCACCAACGTGTTCGACTGCGAACACTTCAAGGCGGCGCTCGAAGAGGCGCTCCCGGTCGCGCCGGGCGGGCGGGTGCCTGGGGCCGTCAGGGCGGGACCGATGTGACGGACGGCCTCAGCCCGACCACCAACGGGTCCCGACCGCCCGACCGATCGCAGTCAAGGTTCTTCTGTAACACCGCGCGCAAGGTCTCGCTGCTCTTCTTCGTCTTGGCCTTCGCGGCGCTCGTGATCGGCGGAGGATTCGCAGAGATCAGTACCAGTGGATCTCCGACGTCGCTCGAGACGGCAGTCGTTCGTTGGATCATCGTGGGTTCGGCGGTGATCGGGCTCGTGGCCTACGTCATCGGGGGCCGAATGCGCGGGAGCGGGAACAACCAAACCCACTGACAGGAGTCGCCTGGATCCGTCCCGGCCCCGAGTCCGTGGTGGCACCGATCTGACAGACTGGCACCCATGGGAAGCGCAGGCGAGAAGCCCCGGAAGCAAAAGCGACGCCTGGCCAAGGTCCCGAAGTACGAGGAACCGAACACGCTTCCCCTCGCCGGCTTGACCGGCAGCAGCGAGGAGGTTTTCGGATCTCGTTACGGCCATTCCGCCGATCACCATCAGCAGAAAGAGCCCGGCCGTTTCGGCGCCTTCGTCCTGCGCCGCTTGGGCATGAAGCCAAAGTCGTAGCGCACGAATTCCGGGCCCGGCTCGCGGGCCCCGCCGAACCGTGACGGGTTACGACGGTGACCGGCGACCAGCCCGTAGCCGGGTGCGGAGCCAGACCAACGCTCCACACCCGACGACGAGCGCTCCCGTCACGCTGGCACCGAGAACCAGCGGATGAGACATCGTGTGAGCCGTCGCCAGTACGACCCGGAGGGTCAGTGACGGATCACCGGTCGTGGTGATCAGCCAGGGAGACACTCAAGCCTCGACGGGCGCGGCTTCGCTCACCTCCGCGTCGCCGTCTGAGCCGTGGCGCTCCACGCGGTGCACGTCTGCGGTAGCGAAACGCAGGCTCGGCCCAACCTCGTCTGCGGTGATCTCGACCTTCGACCTGCGATCTCCCTCCTCGGTCTCCCAGGTGCGCTGCTCGAGCCGGCCCGTCACCACGACCCGCATCCCCTTGCTCAGGCTGAGCGCGACGTTTTCCGCCAGGTCTCTCCAGCAGATGACGTCGAAGAACGAAGTGGATTCTTGCCACTCCTGTGTCGTTCGGTCCTGCCAGCGGCGATTCACGGCGACGCCCAACTGTGCCGTGGCCTGGCCCTCCCGGGTGTAGCGGATCTCGGGCTCGCGGGTCAGGTTGCCCGTGATCGTCGTCGTGTTCGCCATCGCTCTCCTCACTTTCGTACGGCCCCTGGTGATGGGGCGTCACGCAGTGTGAGGATCGAGGCTTGCTGGAAACCTCGCACGAGGTCTTGCAGCAACAGAATTTCCCGACAAATTGGAAATCGGGCCCCGTCGGGGGCCCGATTTCTCAGCTCTCGCTCACGGCGTCCGCCTCGCCGGCCTTGTCGAGGCCGCCGACCTCGAAGGGCGCAGCCGCATCCTTGTCCTGGTCATACGTCAGCGACAAGGAGTTGACGCAGTAGCGCATCCCGGTCTCGGTCGGCCCGTCGGGGAAGACGTGGCCGAGATGCCCGCCACAGCGGGCGCAGACGATCTCGACCCGGCGCATGAACAGGCTGTGGTCGGGACGCTCGATGATGGTCCCGGCCGACTTCGCCCGGTCGAAGCTGGGCCAACCCGATCCCGAGTCGAACTTGGAGTCGGTGTCGAACAGCTCGGCTCCACAGCCGGCGCACCGGAACACTCCCTCCCCGTCCACGTGGAGCAATTCGCCCGACCAGGCGGGCTCGGTGCCGGCGTGGCGCAACACTGCATACCGATCCGGTGAGAGCGCCTTCCGCCATTCCTCGTCGCTCTTGCTGACCTCGTAAACGGGGGTTTCATGGGTGTTGGTCTTGCTCTTGAACATTCGTTACCTCTCTTCCACCCAGTTCAACAAACCCCAGGTCAGAAGTGTTCCGCCTTCGCACCAACAGCCTGGTAAACGGCCTTGAGCAACCCGTGTGCACGGGAGTCGCCGAGCATGTCCATCGAGAACTTGTTCATGACGTAGCCCACGGCCAGCTGGTTCTCGGGATCGGCGAAGCCGTAGGAGCCGCCGGCTCCGCCGTGGCCGAACGAGCCCGCGCCGCCGAACAGCGTCACCGGGCTTGAGCGCCAGAAGCCGAGGCCGATCTTCTGCTCGAGGGCGAACCCGACCGACGCAAAGACCTGGTCCGCCCCCGACGTCAGCGGGGTCCGGGCCTTCTCGACCTGCTCACGAGTCAGGAGTGGCTGGGGCGGCCCGCCCTCCACCGTCCCGATGAGGCTCGCGTAGAGGCGGGATAAAGAGGTCGCGTTGGTGATCCCGTTGCCCCCGGGCAACTCGGCCGCCCGCCAGGCGGGCTGGTTCATCCACTCCGGGTCTCGGATCGCGCCACCGAGGTTCAGAGCCCGGGCCACCAGCGTCGAGGCATAGCCACCCCCGGCGCCGCCGTCTCCATCACCCCCACCACCTCCACCACTTCCGCCACCGCCACCGCCACCGCCACCGCCGGCCGGCAAGCCGAAGTTGGCTCCCACGATCGGTGACACCCGCTCCTCGTACGAAGCCGGCAGCCCGATGAAGAACTCGAGACCGAGCGGGCCGGCCACCTCGTCGGCGAAGAACGTGCCAATGGACTTCCCCGTGATTCGACGGACGACCTCACCGACCAGGTTCCCGTACGACAAGGCGTGGTAGCCGTGGGCGGTGCCCGGCTCCCAGAACGGGCTCTGTTCTTCGAGCGCCTCGATGATCGGTGTCCAGGCCCAGAACTCCTCCGGGCTCAGCCGGCGGTCGATGGCCGGCACGCCTGCCTGGTGGCACAGCAGCTGGCGCACCAGAGTCGCTTCCTTGCCGGCCTGCCCGTACTCGGGCCAGTACGTCACCACCGGCGCGTCCATGTCCAAAAGTCCGCGTTGCGCCAGCAGGTTGGCGCACACCGCCGTCGCTCCCTTCGTCGTCGAGAAGACCAATTGCAAGGCATCCGGCCCGTACGGCACCCGCCGCTCGGCGTCGAACCAGCCTCCGTAGAGGTCGACCACCTTGTGTCCCCCGACATGGACGCAGAACGCCGCTCCGAGCTCCCGGCCTTTCTCGAAGTTCCGAGCGAACGCGTCCCGGACGCCCTCGAAGCCTGGCTCGACCAGCCCGGTGATCTGACCCACCTGCCCACCTGCCATCGACATCTCAACCTCCTTCTGCCCAGCGTCCCGGCGTTGCGTGCCCAGAGCGTCGTCTGGCCAGAGTTGCGTTGGATGGCCAGCGCGTGGTGAGCGGCAAGAGTAGTTATGCGGCCAGCGCTACGCCCGCGTTACCCATCAGGAACAGAAAGTTGTCGCAGTAGAACTGACGCCGTACCTCTTCGCTGCGAGCACCCAGCGAAGCCTCGAAGCGCTCCAGCGGCTTGCGCCCGCCCTCGACGTGGGGGTAGTCGGACGAGAACAGCACCAGATCGGCACCACCCTCGTCGACGATCCATCCCACGTCCTCCGTCGGGTACGGCGTGAACCGGACCTGGCGGTGCACGTACTCCGACGGCGACAAGGACAACGCCTGCAGCCGGTCCTCGTGGCGCAAGAACGCCTCGAACGCCGACTCCATCTGCCGTAACCACGACGGCACCCAGATCGCGCCCTGTTCGATGACGCCGATCCGCAACTCGGGAAAAGCCTCCAGCACCCCGTCGAAGATCATCGTGGCGAGCGTCTGCGCCGGGGGCACCGGGATCCCCATGTAGTCGACCGACCGGAAGTTCTCCTCGCCCCCGTGGAAGTCAGGCGGGATCGGCCTTCCGTTCGAGAAGTAGTGCCGGTCGATCAAGTCACCCGTCCCCCCGACGTGGAACACGACCGGGATCCCCGCCTCCGAGGCCGCCGCCCACACCCCGTACAACGAGGTATGGCTCGGCGAGTACGCCGGCGGGCACCCCGACGCCACCAACAGCGCCGCCGCTCCCATCGACAACGCCTCTCGAGCCGCCGCCACCGCCAACTCGGGATCGCACAACGGCACGTACAACGAGGGCAGCAACCGCGCATCGACCGAGCAGAAGTCGAGCATCCCCCGGTTGTGCGCCCGTGCCGCCGCATACGCGAGCTCGATGTCGCCACCGTGCTCGAGTCCGTACAGCCGCCCGTTGTGGAACGTGTTGAAGACGAGCTGGCTCGAGAACCCCAACAAGTCCAGAGCACGGGCACGGTCCTCGGCGATGAACGACCCGGTGGCGGCGAAGTTCTTCCGGGCCATGATCTCGGCCTCCTCGTCCGCTCGATACTCCTCCGACCCGTGCCGCGCGCGCAGCCGGTCGAACGCCGTCGCCAAGTCCCGCTGCTGGTCCGCCGGGTCGCCCGTCTGTCGCAACTCGTTCCCGCCCGGGTACGACAGGACCGGCAGCCGCTCCCGGAACCTCGCCTCCGCGTGGTCGCGCAGCCAGGTGGGCGTCTCCATGATGTGGGCGTCGGCGTCGTGGACGATCCGGCCCTCGGAGTAGGGCATCCTCGGCCCCCCTTTCGCGCGTCGCACCTCTGCCGCCCCGAGTATTCCAGGATGTGGCCTTCCGGTCGGACCGCCGCGCCCGACCGCCGGACCCGGCCGCGGCGGCCGGCCCCCCGACCGCCCCACACCCGCCGACCCGAATCTGACGCCTCGTCAGATCACGCACGGAGGCTTGGCTACGCTCCCGGGGCGATGGATCTGCGTGATCGCCCCGAGGACGTCGCGTTCCGCGACGAGGTCCGTCGCTTCCTCGACGAGCACGTCGTCGGGGAGTTCGCCGCACTGGGCGGCCGCGGCGGCTCGGGTGACGAGACCTACGGCTTCGAGGTGCGCCTGCGCTGGGAGAAGGTGCTGGCCCAGGCCGGCTGGACGTGCCTCGGCTGGCCGGTCGAGTACGGCGGCCGTGGTGCGACCATGGCCGAGCAGATCATCTTCAACGAGGAGTACGCCCGGGCCAGGGCGCCGGGCCGGGTCTCCGTCCTCGGCGAAGGGCTGCTGGGACCGACCCTGATCCACTACGGGACGCCTGAGCAGAAGGCCCGCTTCCTCCCGCCGATACGCGACGGCGAGGAGCTGTGGTGCCAGGGCTACTCGGAGCCCGACGCCGGCAGCGATCTGGCCAACGTCAAGACCAAAGCTGTCCTCGACGGCGACGAGTGGGTCGTGACCGGGCAGAAGGTCTGGACGTCACTCGCGCACCAGGCGGACTGGTGCTTCGTCGTCTGCCGCACGGACCCGGCATCGGCTCGCCACAAGGGTCTGTCGTACTTGTTGGTCCCGATGGACCAGCCGGGCGTCGAGATCCGGCCGATCACCCAACTCACCCGGACCAGCGAATTCAACGAAGTCTTCTTCGACGGCGCCCGCACTCACGCCGACAACGTCGTCGGCGCCGTCGGCGACGGATGGCGCGTGGCGCTGGCCACGCTCGCATTCGAGCGCGGCGTGGCACTGCTCGGCCACCAGCTCAGCTTCCGGCGCGAGCTCGATCACATCCTCTCTCTGGCACGAGAGAACGGTCGCGTTGGGGACCCCGCGATGCGGCAGCGTTTGGCTCAGGCCCACATCGAGCTGGCGATCATGCGCTACAACACCCTTCGTTCCCTCTCGGGGATCGATGGGCCGGTGGCCCCCCCCGAAGCGTCGATCTCGAAGCTCTACTGGGGGTCGTGGCACCGCCACCTCGGCGAATTGGCCATGGATGTCGTGGGTCTCGGATCGACGGTGCTCGACGGGGAGGCGCGACCCGAGAACGGCGGATACGCGTTGGACGACCTTCAGCGGTCCTTTCTCTTCGCCCGCTCCGAGACGATCTACGGCGGATCGAACGAGATCCAGCGCAACATCATCGGTGAGCGGGTGCTCGGCCTCCCGCCGGAACCGAAGGGGGTGGCGTGAGCGACAGCGCCGAGAGCAGCACGAGCCTGAACGCCTCCTTCGACCCGCCACTCCCTCCGCCCCCTCCGGCCGGGCATGGCCTGTTGGATGGAAAGGTCGTCCTCGTTACGGCGGCCGCCGGCACCGGAATCGGGTCGGCGACGGCGCGGCGGTGTCTGGAGGAGGGCGCAGCGATCGTCGTCTCGGACGCGCACGAACGACGCCTGGCCGAGACGGCGGACCAGCTAGCCGCCGAGGCGACGAGCGGGGGTGCCGAACGGGTCCTCTCGATCGTCTGCGACGTTCGCGACGAGTCACAGGTCACCGGACTCTACGAGGGCGCAGTCTCGTACTTTGGCCACCTCGACGTTGCAGTCCACAACGCCGGACTCGGTGGGACCGTCCCGCTGGTGGACATGACCGACGAGCAATGGTCGACGGTCCTCGACATCACGCTCACGGGAACGTTCCGGTGTACACGCGCTGCACTTCGCCACATGCTGCCGGCCCGCAGCGGCGTAATCGTCAACAATGCCTCGGTGCTCGGTTGGCGCGCCCAGCCGGGTCAGGCCCACTACGCGGCAGCCAAGGCCGGGGTGATGGCGCTGACCCGTTGCGCCGCCGCCGAGGCCGCGCCCGCCGGCGTTCGGGTCAACGCGGTGTCCCCCAGCCTGGCCGAGCACCCGTTCTTGAACCGCGCCATCCCCGACGAGGACCTCGCCGTACTGCGCCGGCGCGAGCTCTTTCACCGCGGCGCCGAGACGTGGGAGGTGGCCAACGTCATCGTGTTCTTGGCCAGCGATTACTCGTCGTACCTGTCGGGCGAAGTCATCTCCGTGAGCAGCCAGCACCCGTGACCCAGGCCGTGAGCGAGGGCATCGGCGGCGCGCCGGCCGACCAGGAGGACCCGCGGGCCGACCTGATCTGGGGCACCGTGCCCCGACTCGTGGAGGACGCGGCTGTCCGCCACGCCAGCACCGAGGCCCTCGTCGATGGGGGCGTCCGGCTCACCTACGCGCGGCTGGCTCCAGAAGTAGACCGCTACGCCCGGGCCTTCGTCGCGTCCGGCGTCGAAACCGGTGATCGGGTCGCGATCTGGGCCCCGAACTGCGCCGAGTGGATGCTTGCCGCGCTCGGCACGCTGCGGGCGGGCGGAGTGCTGGTTCCGCTCAACACGCGCTTCAAGGGCGGGGAGGCGGCCTACATCCTGCGGAACTCCGGTGCGACCACTCTGGTCACGGTGCGCGGCTTCTTGGGCTACGACTACCCGCAGATGTTGGTCCGGGAGGACGTGGGCGCGCTGAATACGATCGTCCTCCTTCGGGACCAGGGAGGCTCAGGCTCGGGGCCAGGATCAGTACCGATTCTGGACTTGGAGGACTTTCTCCGTGCCGGCCGGAGCGTCGCCCCGTCGATCACCGCCGCTCGCGTGGAAGCAATCCAACCGGACGACGTGTCCGATCTGATCTTCACCTCGGGCACCACGGGTCACCCCAAGGGTGCGGCGACGACCCACGCACAGTCGTTGCGGACGTTCGGCACGTGGTCGTCGATCGTGGGACTCCGCGCCGGCGACCGCTACCTGGTGGTGAACCCGTTCTTCCACACGTTCGGCTACAAGGCGGGCATCTTGGCGTGCCTGATGGCCGGCGCCACGGTGGTCTCCGAGCCCGTGTTCGACGCCGGCTCCGTAATGCGCCGCATCGCGGCCGAACGCATCAGCGTGCTCCCGGGTCCTCCCACGCTGTACCAAACCCTGCTCGTCGATCCTGACCGCCTCGCCCACGACCTCTCGTCGCTGCGCCTCGGTGTGACAGGCGCCGCCGTCGTGCCGGTCGAGCTCGTCCACGCGATGAGTGACCAGCTTGGGTTCTCGACCGTGCTCACCGCCTATGGCCTCACCGAGTCGTGCGGCACCGTGACGATGTGCCGACGCACGGATGCGCCTGACGTCGTCGCAGGGACGTCCGGGCGAGCCATCCCGGGACTCGAGGTCCGCGTTGTCGACCACGGGCGTGAAGTGCCGCGTGGCGAGCCGGGCGAGATCGTTGTCCGCGGCTACACGGTCATGTCCGGCTACTGGGGGAACGAGGAGGCCACGGCCGAGGCGATCGACGCCGACGGGTGGCTCCACACGGGTGACATCGGCGTGATGGACGCTGAGGGGAACGTGAGGATCACAGATCGGGTCAAGGACATGTACGTCGTGGGTGGCTTCAACGCTTACCCGGCAGAGATCGAGGCCATTTTGCGTAGGCACGGCGCTGTCGGCCAGGTGGCGGTCGTGGGAGTCCCCGATGAGCGGATGGGCGAGGTCGGCTTGGCCTACGTGGTCCCGGTCGCGCCGGCCGAGGCTGAGGAGGCCGACCAGCTGGGCCGCGCGATCCTCGGCTGGTCCCGAGGCGCCATGGCCAACTACAAAGTGCCCCGCGGCATCGTGCTAGTGGACGCCCTGCCCGTCAACGCCAGCGGGAAGGTCATGAAGCGTGCGCTGCGGGGACGTTACGCGTCAGGAGTCGATCAGGTGGTGACCATGGAGAGGAGCGAGTAAGTGCGAGGCATCGTCTATACGGGCGAAGGTGTCGAGGTCACCGAGGACCTCGAGGTGAGAGGGCCCGGTCCGAACGAGGTGCAAGTCCGAATGCAGGCGGCCGGCGTCTGCCACTCCGATCTCTCGGTGATCGACGGCACCATCCCGTTTCCGGCGCCCGCGGTGCTCGGCCACGAAGGTGCGGGAGTGGTCGAGGCGGTCGGTGACGCAGTGCGCTCGGTCAAGCCAGGCGACCACGTCGTGATTGCGACGCTGGCGAGCTGCGGCGCGTGCCGAGCGTGCAGCACGGGCCATCCGACGTGGTGCAAGAGCTCGCTCGGGAACATCTCGACGCCGTTCACCTTCAAGGGCGAGCCTGCCTCGAATTTCGCCGCCGCGTCGGTCTTCTCCGAGATGACCATCGTGAGCGAGGTTCAAGCCGTCCGCATTCCCAAGGACATTCCGCTCTCCTCCGCCTGTCTCATTGGCTGTGGCGTGCTTACCGGCGTGGGAGCGGTGCTGAATCGGGCCAAGGCGAGCCCGGGCGACACGGCGGCCGTCTTCGGGGTCGGTGGTGTCGGGCTCAACGTCATCCAGGGGTTGCGTATCGCGGGGGCGACGCGAATCGTCGCGGTCGACACGGTTGCGGCCAAAGAGGAGCTCGGCCGCCGGTTCGGAGCGACCCACTTCGTCCACGCCAGTGCGGGCGATGCGGCCCAGGCCGTGCGGGAACTCGTCCCGGCGGACCGTGAGTCGGCTGCCGGGGCCCTCTTCCCGCTCGGCGGCGTGACGTGGGCCTTCGACTGTGTCGGCCACCCCGCCGTTCTACGGAGTGCGCTCGACTGTCTCGATTGGGGAGGCAACGCGGTGGCCATCGGGATCCCGCCGCGAGGCACCGAGGTCGCCGTCGACGTCAACGCCCTGGCCTACGTCGACCGTGGCTTGCTGGGCTGTCGCTACGGCTCGGCCCGGCCACACCACGACATCCCCTTGATGATCGACTTCTACAGGTCCGGCCAGCTCATGCTGGACGAGCTGGTCTCGCTGACCCGCCCGCTCGACCGCTTCGGTGAGGTCGTCGACGAGATGCATGCTGGCCGTGTAGCGCGTGGCGTCCTCACCTTCGACTAGACAGTTCGCCGTGCGATCGTCCGAGCGGACGGAGGGGGAAGGATGAAGGGTGTGATCCTGGCGGGTGGCACGGGTTCTCGGCTGTACCCGCTGACTCGCATCACCAACAAGCACCTGCTGCCGATCTATGACCGCCCGATGATCGCCTGGGCGATCGAGGCGTTGGTGGAGAGCGGCATCGACGAGATCATGCTGGTCACGGGGGGCACGCATGCCGGCGAGTTCCTGCGGCTGCTCGGCAACGGGCACGAGTACGGGATCGACCAGCTGTCCTACGCCTATCAGGAGAAAGCAGGCGGTATCGCCGAGGCGCTCGGGCTCGCCGCTCACTTCGCCGAGGGCGACCCCGTGCTGGTGATGCTGGCCGACAACATCGTCGAGCGATCGATCCGCCCGATGGTCGACGCGTTCCGGGCCGATCCCGAGGGCGCCCGGATCCTCCTCTCGCCCGTTGCGGAGCCCGAGCACCTGCGCCATCTCGGGGTTCCGGTGTTCGGGGAGGACGGACGGGTCGCACACATCGAGGAAAAACCCGAGAACCCGGCGTCGAAGTTCTGCGTCACGGGGATTTACTGCTACGAGGCGGGCGTGTTCGACATCATCGGCGACCTGGTGCCCTCGGGACGCGGTGAGCTCGAGATCACCGATGTCAACAACCACTATGTCTCCAAGGGCGAGATGGCCCACGACATCCAGGAAGGTTTCTGGGGCGACGCCGGCGAGTCGATCGACGCGTACTACACGGTCAACGACTTCGTCCGCGAGCACGGCGCCAATCTGCAATAGGCCGCGTCATGGCCGTCACCAACCTCGGTGACGTCGACGCGATGAACCGTCCGCGCTGACCGCTCCGCCTAGCCTGGCCTCGATGGGTGGTCTGCTCGAGCTCGAGGGGCTGCGCCGGACGTTCGGTTCGATCACCGCGCTCGACGGCCTCTCCTTCTCGGTGCCGAGCGGAGTTGTCGTCGGGTTCCTCGGGCCGAACGGCGCAGGAAAGACCACGACGATGCGGGCGATCTTCGGGCTCACCGACCTCGACGCCGGTACCGTCTGCTGGAACGGGTCGACGATTCGCCAGTCCGAACGTCGCCGCTTCGGGTACATGCCCGAGGAACGCGGCTTGTATCCGGGGATGCTGGTGGGGGACCAGGTCGAGTACCTGGGCCGGCTGCACGGTCTGCACTCCCACGACGCCGCGGTCCGGACGAGGACTTGGCTCGAGCGGCTCGAGATCGCGGACCGGGCGCAGAGCAAGGTCGAGGCGCTTTCGCACGGCAACCAACAGCGGGTCCAGCTTGCCGCCGCGCTGGTCCACGATCCAGAACTACTCGTTCTCGACGAGCCGCTCTCTGGGCTCGACCCGACGGGCATCGACGCCATCGGGCAGGTGCTTGTGGACCAGGCCCGAGCCGGGTGTTGCGTCTTGTTCTCGAGCCATCAGCTCGACCTGGTTGAAGACCTCTGCGAGCAGGTGACGATCATCGACCACGGACGCCTGGTCGTGTCAGGGACGGTGGACGAATTGGCCGAAGGCGGGTCCAGCCGGCTCGTCGTGCGGGTGGAGGGAGACCGGTCGGCCGAATGGGCGCGCGGGTTGCCCGGTGTCACCGTGTCCCAGGTCTCGGGCGGGGCGGCCCGCTTGGTCCTGGCCGGCGGGGTCGACAGCGATCAGGTGTTGCGAGCAGCCATGGCGGTGGGGCGGGTGACGCAATTCTCCTTCGAGCGCCGTCGTCTCTCTGAGGTGTTCCGCGAGGCGGTCGTATGAGGTTCCTCTACATCGGGGCGGCGATCGTGGTGTTCGCCGCGCTACGCCTGTGGATGGCCTCCCGCCGCCGGCAACGCAAGTCTGAGTCCCAACACACGGCCTCGGCTCAGACGGAGACGGCCAGCGTGGTCGAGAGCTCGACTGACGTGAAGGCCGAAGGCCCACGGGTGGAGGATTCAGACGAGCCGATTGACTCCAGGCCGCATTGGGTTTCCTGGTTGGCGGCAGCGCTGGGTGACACGGGCCTGGTCGCCAAACGGGAAATCCTCGAACGGGTGCGGGGCCGCATCTTCAGGGTCGGAACTCTCTTGATCCTGCTCGGCGTGGCAGCTGCCATCGTCATCCCGAAGATCCACAGCTCGAGCACCACTCCACCGCAACAAGTCGGCGTCGTCGGGCAGGTCACTCCGGGGATCACCGAGGTGGTCAAGTACAGCGGCAGGCAGGCCGGGACTCCTGTCCAGATCGTGCCGCAGCAAACTGTCGCCGACGCCGAGGCCGCCCTGCGATCCGGAGCGCTCGACGTCGCCGTCATCGACGGCGACCGCATCGTGGTCAACGGCTCGCTCTCGGGGAACAGTGAGTCGACGACGTCGAGCCTCGTACAGGTGCTGGCTCCCGATCTGGGGGTCCTGCACGCTTACCAAGCGGCCGGTCTCACGCCCGATCAGATCGCACAGGTAGGACAAGCCAAGCCGGTACCCGTCCAGAACCTCCAAGCCGGCTCCACCAGAGGGGTGATCAAAGGTACGTCGGTCATTGGGGTCATCCTGATCTTCCTCATGCTGACGCAGTACAACACCTGGATCCTGATCGGAGTGATGCAAGAGAAGTCGAGCCGTGTCGTCGAGGTGCTGCTGGCCACCGTGCGACCTCTGCAGCTTCTCGGTGGCAAGGTGTTGGGCATCGGCCTGGTCGCCTTGGGTCAGGCGGCCCTGATCGTGATCGAGGCCTTTGTGTTGAGCAGGGCCGTGGGCTCCGATCTGTTGCACGGCACGGGGCCGTTGTTGATCCTGAGCGACCTTGTTTGGCTGGTGCTGGGCTACGCGTTCTACAGCTGGGTGTACGCCGCCGCCGGCTCCACCGCCGAGCGACAAGATCAGGTCCAGACGTTGGCGCTGCCCCTGAGCCTGCCGATCATCATCGCCTACGTCTACTCCATCACCGTCGCCAGCTCGGGGAACCCAAGCCTCCTCTTCAAGGTCCTGGCCTACCTGCCGCCGACCGCGCCGTTCGCCATGCCCGTCTTGGTGGGCTTGAGTCTGGTGACCTGGTGGCAGTTCATCGCGTCGGTGGTGATCACACTTGTCGGTACCGGCTTCGTCGCGTGGTTCGCTGCCGGCATCTACCGCCGGGCCGTGCTCCGATCGGGGCAGCGAGTCAGTCTGCGCGATCTGAGGTCCAGTCCGAGCAGACGCGTCGCCACGCCGGCCTGACCGTTGTCACACCCGCGTGAGAACCTGTAGGCAACAGGTTCGCCTGAACGACCGCAACGACCGCGTCGAGAACGCGGAACGAAATCGACTTAGGCGGGGGGCTCCGCCGTGACTTCGAGCCTCACCCTTCGTACGCTTTCGGCGATGCCGGGCCCGTCGAGCCCGAGGTTGGACAGGATCGCGTCCGGTTTGCCTTGCGCCAGATATTGACGAGGGATCCCGAGTACCCGGGTCTTCGGACCCCGAACTCCCGACGAATCAGTCAGCGCACCCAGGGCGTCAACAAGGAACGCACCCGCACCGCCGTGACGGGCCCCGTCCTCCGCCGTCACCACGAGCTGATGTTGCGCGGCGTCGGCCAGCATTTCCGGGTCGGGCGGGCACACCACCCGTACGTCCCACACCGTCGCCTCGACCCCTTCAGATGCGAGCTGGTCCGCCGCTTCGAGACAGGCACCGACCATCTTGCCGACACCGAGCAGGCACACGCCGCCGTCCCCGCTTCGCAGACGCCGCGCCTCGAGACCGCTGCCGACCTCGTCGGGCGACACGTGCCGTGGCGCCGTCTTCGGGAAACGGATGGCGGACGGCCCCGACAGCTCCAGGGCGGCCCGCAGCATGGGCTCGACCTCCTCGGCCGACGACGGGGCGAACACGGTCATGCCCGGGATCGACAGCAGCAGGGCGAGGTCGAGGATGCCGTGGTGGCTCGGCCCGTCGTCGCCGGTGATGCCGGCCCGGTCGAGGACGAAGACCACCGGCAGTCCGTGCAGGCCAACGTCGAGATTGGCCTGGTCAAAGGCGCGGCAGAAGAAGGTCGAGTAGACCGCCACGACGGGGCGGAGACCGGCCATGGCCATCCCCGCGGCGGAGGTGACCTCGTGCTGCTCGGCGATGCCGACGTCGAAGAAGCGATCAGGGAAGCGGGCCTGGAACGGCAGCAATCCGGTCGGCCCCGGCATGGCGGCGGTCAGGGCGACGATCCGCGGGTCTTCCTCCGCTGCCGCGATCAGCGCACGACAGAAGTCGTCCCCATACGTGGCGGCGTGGTGCGGCGACCCGTCGACCTCGGTCTCGGGCAGTGACCCGGGTGAGGCCACCCCGCCCATGTCCGTGCTGGCCGAACCGCCGACCGCCCAGCCTGCCGAGCTCCCGACGGTGTTCTCGGTCGTGACGCTCGGGACCTGGACCTTGAAGTCGTGCAGGCGCTGGATCTCGTCCTCCTCCGCCGGCGCGTACCCCAATCCCTTCTTCGTCAGTACGTGCACGACGATCGGCCCGTCCCACTCGGCGGCGTGCGCGAACGCCTGCTCCATGTGCTCGATGTCGTGGCCGTCGATCGGCCCCGCGTACCGCACGCCGAGCGCCTCGAAGAAAGTGTGCGGGGCCACCATCTCGCGCAGGGCGGTGTCCAGGGCCCGTGCGCTCGAGTAGGCCAGCTCGCCGACGCCCGGCAGCTCGCGCAGCCGCACCCGCCAGCGCTCCCGGGCCGCCGTGTACGTCGGGTTCAGGCGCAGCGTCGTCAGGCTCTGGGACAGCTGGGACACGGTGGGCGCGTAGGAACGACCGTTGTCGTTCAAGACGATCACGACCCGGCGCCCTGAGTGGCCGAGGTTGTTCAAGGCCTCGTAGGCCATCCCGCCCGTCAGCGCCCCGTCGCCCACGACGGCAACGACGCGCCGCTCGCCCTCGACGCCCCGCAACGCGAAGCCCGAGGCGATCCCGTGCGCGTACGACAGCGCCGTCGACGCGTGACTGTTCTCGATCCAGTCGTGCTCGGACTCCGCGCGGTTCGGGTACCCGGACATCCCGCCCGCCTGGCGCAGGTTCTTGAACTCGTACCGGCGTCCCGTCAGGAGCTTGTGCACGTAGGCCTGGTGCCCCGTGTCCCACAGCAGCACGTCCCGGGGCGAGTCGAAGACACGGTGCAGGGCCAGCGTCAGCTCGACCGCGCCCAGGTTCGATCCCAGGTGCCCGCCCGTCGTCGTCACGGCCTCGACGACGAACGTCCTGATCTCCTCGCTCAGTTCCGCCAGCTGCTCGGGAGTGAGGTCCTTGAGGTCCGCCGGCGTCTCGATACTTTGCAAGATCATGAAGGAGGCCCAGGGTACCCGTTCGACCGCGCCCCGGACGGGCGTTCCCGGCTGAGCAGGGTGCACACCGCCACGCCGAACGCGGCCAGGGCCAGGATCTGGAGCCCCCGCGCCGGCCCCAAGGATTGGGAGACCCATCCGACGATCGGCGCCCCGGCGACCCAACCGACGTAGCCCGCCGCCGTGAACGTCCCCACCGCGCTCACCACCTGGCTGGCCCTCCGGCTGACCGAGCTCATCACGAGCGGCCAGAACAGCGACGCCCCGCCCGCGCCGAGCGCCAGCCCCACCGCGGCCACCCCGGCCACCGGCGAGAGCGACTCGAGCAAGATCCCCCCGCCCGCCACGCACCCGCCGAGCACCAACGCGCGCCGCGTCGACAGCCGGCCGACCAGGTGCCCGCCCGCTCCCCGCGTCGTCGCCGCCACGAGCTGGCCGACCACGTAGGCCGACGCTCCGAGCAGCACGCCCGTCGCCAGGTGGTTGCGCAAGAACAGCACGCCCCACGTGTCGACGCCGCCCTCGGTCACCTCGGCCAGGGCGAACACGACGAGCAACAGCAGCAAGCCCTCCCGGCGCAGCCTCCGCAACGGGTGCGCCCTCGCCGCCGCCCCCGCCTCGCCGCCGTTCGCTGCGGGTCCGGCGGAATCGGGTGACGCCGCCGCGATCGGCGTGCCGGAATCGGTCGCGGCGGCCCACACCCCGATCGCCAGCGCCGCGACGGCGACACCGGGCCAGATCCAGCGCCACGACACGCCGGCGTGGATGATCAGCGCGGCGACGGCCGCCCCGCACAGGGCCCCCGTATTGAAGAGGGCGTGGAGGCGCACCAGCGCCGAGGGGTGGTCGATGAGGCGATGGGAGGCCTCGGCGTTCATGGCCGTGTCGATGCTGCCGCCGGCCACCTCGGTGAGCACCAGCACCGCGGCGAAGGCCCATTTCTGCTCCATCGCCGCCAGGACGCAGAGCAGCACGGCCCAGGCGAGCAGGGCGATCCAGAGCAGGCGGCGGGCGCCCACCCGGTCGGCCAGGTGCGCCATCACGGCGCTCGACGCGCCGGCCACGGCGATGGCGACGGCGAGCAGCACACCCAGCTGGGCGTCGTTGAGGTGGAAGGTGTGCTGGAGGTCGAACAACATCACCGCCCAGGTCCCCCAGAACGCGCCGAAGACGACGAACGACGCGATCACCGGGCCGGCGCCGACCAACAGGCGTTCCTTCCCCTTCCGCTCCGGCGCCACTGCGCTCGTCGCCCTCACCGACTTCGCCATCGCTCTGGGCTCCGTCGGCGCGCGTTCAGGGCTTGTCGGACGCGCCCGCCTTGGCCAGGAACGTCGCACGGTCGAGGACGACGCGGGTGACGCGGCCCGCCCCGACCAGCCCGCCCCCGTCGCCCTCGAGCCGGGCGGCCGACACCGTGAAGACCAGGCGCCGGCCCTCGACCTTGACCAGGGTGGCCTCCGCCAGGACGACGCCGCCGACCGCCACCGGCGCCAGGTGGTCGAACTGGACGCGGGTGGCGACGCTGGCCTGCGCGTCGGTGAGGTGGCCGTCGGTGGCGCGGCACGTCGCCTCTTCGCACAACGCGAGCAGGCGGGGGGTGGCCAGGACGGGGACGTCGCCGGAGCGGAAGTGCTCGGCCGTCGCCGTGTCCTCGTCGCCGACGATCAGCTCGAGCTGCGCACTGAGCCCCGCGTGCGGCCCGTGCCCCGCAGCCGTACCCGTGCCAGCCGCGGAGGGAGATGGACGATCGGGCACGACGATTACGATACCGCCGTGACTGAGACCGCTCTTATTGAACCTGACGTGCTCGAACGCGTCCTCTCGACGGCGTTGCTCGGGGGCGGTGACATGGCAGAGGTCTTCGCCGAGGACGCCGTCACGTCCGGCGCCATGCTCGATGACCGCCGGATCGAGGAGCTCTCCTCGGGCCGGTCCCGTGGCGCCGGTATCCGGGTCGTCGACGGCGAGACCACGGGGTTCGCGCACACCGCCGACCTCAGCGAGGCCGGCCTGGCGGCGGCCGCCCGGGCCGCTGCGGCCGTCGCCCGGGAGGGGGGGACCGGGGTGCGCACGGTCGCGTTGGGCCCGGTCGCCGGGCACGGGCCGGGTGACCGCACGCTCCCCGAGTCGGTCGACAAGGCCCGCAAGCTCGAGCTGTTGACCCGGGCCGACGACGCCGCCCGCTCGACCGGTTCGGCCGTCTCCCAGGTCCAGGCGGGCTGCGGTGACAGCCGGCGCCGGATCGTGATCGCCAACTCGGACGGCCTCTACGCCACCGACGACCAGATCCGCACCCGTTTCAACGTGATGTGCGTCGCCAACGGCGACACCGGCATGCAGACCGGCTACGAGTCGCTCGCCCGTACCGAGGGGTTCGAGATCTTCGAGCGCCGTCAGGTGGAGGACCTGGCCCGGACGGCGGCGGCCCGGGCGCTGGCCAAGCTGTCGGCCCGTCCGGCGCCGTCGGGCGAGGTGCCGATCGTGCTGGCCGGGGGGAGTGGCGGCATCCTCTTCCACGAGGCGTGCGGCCACGGGTTGGAAGCCGACCACATCCTTAAGGACGCCTCCGTCTACACCGGGCGGGTGGGCGAGCTGGTCGCCAGCCCCTTGGTGACGCTGGTCGACGACGGCACGGTCATCGGGGAGTGGGGCAACTTCGGCGTCGACGACGAGGGCAACCCGCCGGCGCGCAACGTGCTCATCGAAAAGGGTGTGTTGACCGACTACATGTGGGACTGGCTGCGGGCGCGCAAGGAGGGCCGCAAGTCGTCGGGCAACGGGCGGCGCCAGTCGTACCAGCACCTCCCGATGGTCCGGATGACCAACACGTACCTTCTGGCCGGCAACGAGGACGCCGACGAGATCGTCTCCCAGACCCCCTCCGGCGTCTACGTGAAGAAGCTCGGCGGCGGCCAGGTGAACACGGCGACGGGCGACTTCGTGTTCGGGACGACAGAGGCGTATCTGATCGAGAACGGCCGCATCACCGAGCCCTTGCGTGACGCGAACCTGATCGGCAACGGTCCCGAGGTCCTCCGGCGCATCGACGCGGTGGCGACCGACTTCGACATGACGCCGGGCACCTGCGGCAAGGACGGCCAGAGCGTCCCCGTCGGATGCGGGCAGGCCACGTTGCGCATCACCGGCGTCACGCTCGGGGGGACGGCGTGAACGGGCCGACCGCCCGGTCCGACGACCTGCTCGGCCTCGCGACTTCCGTCGTCGACCAGGCCCGTCCCGGCGAGGGCCTCGAGGTGTACGTCACCCGGGGGACCGATAGCGAGGTCCGCGCCTACGAGGGTGAGGTCGAGTCGCTCACCTCTGCCGACTCGTCCGGCGTCGGCATCCGCGTCCTGCTCGACGCGGGGTCGAACGGGAACGACGGGAACGGCAACGGCAACGGCAACGGTGACGGCAACGGCCTGGACGGGGAGCCGGGACGCCGTGTCGGATTTGCCTGGGCCGGTTCGCTGGACCCCGAGGTGATCGCCGCCACCCTGGCCGACGCCCGCGACAACGCACGCTTCGCGACGCCCGATCCCTACGTCGTGTTGGCCGAGCCCGACGGCGTCGTGGCCGTGGAGCTCGATCTGTGGGACGACGGCGTCGCCTCCACTCCGATGGAGAAGAAGGTCGAGATGGCGGTCGAGCTCGAGCGGGCGACCAGGGCCGCCGACCCGCGGGTCCGCCAGGTGTCCTCGGCCGACTACTCCGACAGTCGCACCGAGGTGGCCCTCGCCTCGACCACCGGCATCACATCGTCGCGGAGGCGTACATCGGCCTTCCTCTCTGTCGACGCCATCGCGGGTGAAGGCGCCGACACCCAGACCGGCACCGGCTTCAGCGTGGGGCGTGGCCCGGGCGAGCTGATCCCGGAGGAAGCGTCGGACGAGGCGGTGCTGCGGGCGATCCGGATGCTGGGGTCCACCAAGGCGAAGTCGGGGCGCTGCACCGCGGTCTTCGATCCCAGGGTGGTCTCGACGTTGCTCGCCATCGTGGCGTCGGCCGTCTCGGGCGAGGCCGTCGTGAAGGGGCGGTCGTTCTTCGCGGGGCGGATCGGCGAGTCGGTGGCCGCTCCGGCGGTCACGCTGGTCGACGATCCCACCGACGCGCGCGCCTTCGGCGCGTCGTCACACGACGGCGAGGGGCTGGCAAGCCGACGCAACGTGCTCATCTCCGACGGCCTGCTCCGCATGTTCGTCTACGACACCGTGTCGGGACGCCGGGCGGGCACGTTGTCGACCGGATCGGCGGTGCGGGGCGGCTTCGCCGGCACCCCGGGAGCGGGGTGCCGGGCTCTCGTCCTGTCCCCGGGCCACGCCAGCGCCGACGAGATCCTGCGCCTGGTGGGCGACGGCCTCTACGTGCAGTCCGTGAGCGGAATCCACTCGGGGGTGAACCCCGTGAGCGGAGACTTCTCCGTGGGCGCCGAGGGCTTGATGATCCAGGACGGTGTGCTCGGCCAACCGGTACGCGAGGTCACGGTGGCCTCGACGCTCCAGCGCATGTTGCAGTCCATCGTCGCGATCGGCGGCGACCTGCGTTGGCTTCCCGGCACGGCGGCGGGACAAACCCTCGCTATCGCCGACATGTCGCTGAGCGGCGAGTAGCTCCGTCGCTGGACGCTACTTGGCGCCGGCGGTGGCCGGCTTGGAGTCCTTGCCCGCGCCGCCCGAGCTCCCCGATCCGTCACTCTTGGTGCTGCCGTCGCTTCCCGTGGAGTCCTTCTTCTCTGACTTCTCCGACTTCTCGGAGCCAGAAGAGGACTCTCCGGAGCTCGCAGCCTCGCTGCTCCCCGACCCCTTGCCGTTCTTTCCGTTGGACCCACTGGCCGCGCGAGAGTCCGTCTTGTAGAAGCCGCTGCCCTTCAGCACGATGCCCACGGCGCCATACACCTTGCGGAGCGGGCTCCCGCACTCGGGGCACTCGGTGAGCGGGTCGTCCGAGAACTTCTGAACGGCCTCGAGCCGGTGCCCGCACGCCGTGCAGGCGTATTCATAGGTCGGCAATGGACTCCTCCATGGCGTACTCTCTGGCCTCTCTGGCACTCACCGCCTGAGACTGCCAAGTCTACCCGCTGGCCCCGCCGGTCGCGGCGGCGGACCTGGTTTCTGCCAGGTCGTAGACTTCTGCTCCGTGTCCGACCGCATGCTGGCCAATCTCGACCCGCTGGGCGGCGCCCGCATGGTCGATGTCACGCCCCGTGAGCCCACGCACCGCCGTGCCCTCGCCCGCTGCCGGGTTTCGATGCTGCCCGAGACGACGACCAAGGTGGCGAACAACGCCATCACCAAGGGGGACGTCCTCGCCGCTGCCCGGATCGCCGGGATCCAGGCGGCAAAGCGAACCGCCGAACTGATCCCGATGTGCCATCCGGTCCTCGTCGGCACCATCGGCGTCAACTTCTCCATCGGAGACGACTACGTCGAGGTGGAGGCCCAGGTCGAGACGGTCGATCGCACCGGCGTCGAGATGGAGGCGATGACTGCTTGTGGCGTCGCCGCCCTCACCGTCTACGACATGTGCAAGTCGGCCGACCGGACGATGACGATCGAGCACCTGGCTCTCTGGGAGAAGTCAGGCGGCCGTTCGGGTCCCTGGCGTCGGACCCACTGAACCACCTCTAAACCGATCCACCTCTAAACCGAATCCACCGGTTCTAAACCGAATCCACCGGCTCTAAGTCGAATCCACCGGCTCTAAACCGAATCCACCGGCTCTAGACCGAATCCACCTCTAAACCGAATCCATCCCGAATCCACCGGCCGGTCGCCGCCTTCGAGGCGATCTCGTGAGGGAGTGACCGAGCTCCCCCGGGCCGCCGGCCCCGTCACCCGGGTCCACAGCGGCGAGGGCCGCGAGGTCATGACCCGCCCGCTCGGGCCGACGAAGGTCAGCTCCTCGTTGGCGTTGCCCTCCACGCTCCACTCGCGCGCGTGCATGCGCCGGTGGTGGTGCTCACAGAGCAGGACCAAATTGTCGAGATCGGTGGGGCCGTCGGGGTGCCAGGGCACCAGGTGGTGGGGGTGGGTGAAGATGGCGTTGGCGCAGCCGGGGAACCGACAGTGCCGGTCCCGGCGCCACAGCTCGCGGCGTTGGGCGCCGCTCGGATCTCGCCGGGCCCTGCCCTCATAGAGGGTGCGCCCGACGTCGTCGTCGAGGGCGACGACCACGGCGGCGTCACACGCCAGGCGCCGGACGACGCCGGCGCCGACGAGTCCGTGGTGCTCGAGCTCGCCGGCGAGGTCACCGGCCTCGTCGGCCAAGGTCGCCAAGGGCACGTGGGCCACCACCAGATAGGGGCTCGGTGCGCTGGGGCTGTCGTCGGCACCCTGGCGCCGCTTGGGCGTCGAGCTGGGGCCCGGTGCGACGTCGCCCCCCGCGCGGACGGTGGTGACCAGGGCGTCGGCCAGGCGCTGGTCCCAGCGCAGCGTCTCGCCGTCCTCGCCGGAGGACTCGAGGGTCTTCGCGCGCGCCTCGAGCCCGGCGCGCACCTCGGCGTAGGCGTCGGCCTCGAGTGTGGCGCAGAGGGAGTGGCAGGCGTCGTTGAAGCGCAGCCCCCGGCGGTCGTGCTCGCGTTCGGTGGCCCGAGGGGAGGGGGCGCCCTTTGCCGTACGCGCCACCTCGGCCAGCTCGCGCACACTGCAACGCCGAGCCGTCTCGACGAGCTCGGCCTCGTTGCGAGACCCGGCCGCGTCGATGACGGTGCGTACCTTGTCGAAGCTCACCTCGCCGGCCGCCAGGGCCCCGGCGAGATGGGGGAGCTGACCCAGGCGTTCGCCCACGTGGGCGAGCGCGCGGGCGGAGGCGGCCGAGACCCCGCAGCGCTCGGTCAACCAGGCGACGAGCGAGGTGGCGCCCTCGGCCCGCCAACCCTCGCGCCGCTCGAGCTCGGCGCAGCACGCGACCAATCGCCCGGCCCACGCCGCCATCTGGCGCCCCGCCTCGGCCGCCGCCTCGCGCACCGCCGTGTCGGAGAGCGCGCCCAGCTCCGCGGGGTCGAAGCCTTCGGGGGCGGACCCAGGGCCGGACCCAGACGAAGAGGCGACGCAGAGCCGGCCGGTCGGTGTCATCAGAGGCGGAACGGTCGCCGCGGGCGAGCGCGTGTATTGGTTTTTGGTGTCGTAGGGGTCGGAGGGTTCGTCTACATTCGATCCCGATGACGACCACGATTCCCGTGGCGGGCACGCCGGACGTCGGGAAGGGGATCGTCGGCGCGGTCACGTCCGAGGTGAGCCGCATCGGGGGGCGCAACGCCGTCGTCTGCCGTTCGCTGGCCTCGATGCGGCGCGGTGCCATCACCCACGCGGACGGGGTGCGCCTGGCCGAGGCGGCCGATCAGGCACGGGAGCTCGGCATTCCTTTCGTGTTCTTCGTCGCATCGAGCGGCGCGGACGTCCACGATGGCGTCGCCGCCCTGCACGGGTGGGGGACTGCGGCCGCGGCTCTGGCCCGTTGCAGCGGGCAGGTGCCGGTGATCGCCGCAGCGACGGGACCGGTGGTGTCGGGGCCGGCCTTGTTGTTGGGACTGTCCGACCTGGTCGTGATGAATTCCGAAGCGGTCGCCTACGTGTCCGGGCCGCAGATGGTGGCGGAGTTCACGGGGATCGAGATCGGGCTGGCGCAGTTGGGGGGGACAGCCACCCACGCCACGGCGAGCGGCTTGTGCGCGGTCGAGTCGGACGACGTCGAGGGTGCGGTCACCGAGTTGCTGGAGTACCTGCCGTCGAACACCGACGAGGTGCCACCGCTCGTCACCGTCACCGACTCGGTGCTGCGGCCGACGCCCGAGCTGCAGACGGTCATCCCGGACCGCAAGTCAGCCACCTACGACGTGCGCCACGTCATACGCTCCCTCTGCGACGACGGCGAGTTCCGTGAGCTGTGGCCGCGATGGGCGGGTCAGATCGTCTGCGCCTTCGCCCGACTCGGCGGGATGCCTGTCGGCTTCGTCGCCAACCAGCCGCGGATCTTGGCCGGGACGCTCGACATCGTGGCGTCGCAGAAGGCCGCTCGCTTCGTCCGTCTTTGCGACGCCTTCAATCTCCCGATCGTGAGCCTGGTGGACACGCCCGGGTTCCTCCCGGGCAAGGACCTCGAGTGGCGTGGGATGATCCGTCACGGAGCCGAGCTGGCCTTCGCCTACGCGCAATCGACGGTGCCCCGTGTGTGTTTGATCCTGCGCAAGGCCTTCGGCGGTGCGTACATCGTCATGGACTCGCGCGGGATGGGGAACGACGTCTGCCTGGCGTGGCCCGGCGCCGAGGTGGCCGTCATGGGGGCCTCGGGCGCGGTCCAGATCCTGTACCGGGATCTCGAGCCGGGGGCCCGGGGCGACCGTGAGCTCGAGTACGAGGAGGCCTACCTGACTCCGTGGGCTGCTTCGGAGCGTGGGTTGGTAGACCAGGTGGTCGACCCGGCCGACAGCAGGATTATCCTGTGCTCGGTCCTCGAACAGCTCTGCACCAAACGTGAGTTCGTCGTTGGCCGGAAGCATGACGCCGGTCCGCAATAGGGATTCACCAGGGAAAACAAAAATTGTCATCATTTCGTAACGATCCTGTGGCAGTTTCGACCCCCGACTCGGTAAAGGATGCAGAGATGATCACTCCCGTGGTCCCCCCGACTGACGACAACGCCGCTCTCTTCGTCCTCGAGTCGTGCCACAGCACCTGGATCTTCGACACCGAGCGCATGCGTTTTCGCCGGGTGCTCAAAGGGTTAGCCATGGACTCGCACACCGCCGCTACGGCGTGGCGGCCCTACTTCGGCCTGGAGATCGACCCCATTTCTGAGTCGTTCGTCGTCATGCTCAACCCGGAGGGCACGCGGCTGTTGCGCTCGTGGCGTCACGTGGAGCACTGCCCGCAGTGCGGCGGGAACCAGACCGCCGAGCTCTCCCTCGAGGAGCTGCGCGGCGCATCGTTGGCCTGAGCCAGACGGTTTCGAGCCAACCGGCCTGACGCAACCGCGCCGGACCGGAACCCAACGATTCGCACCGAGGCAGTGGTCGTACGCGCGTCCGCCATATGGCGAGCAGTCGCTAGTTCCATTCCCGTTCTACGAACGCAGCGTACGCGTCGGCCATGCGCACGGGGAGCAGGGGCGGGACCCGGCGCGTGACCCGGAGCACCGCGGCGTCGACGGACGGCACCGGGCGGAACGCTCTCGCCGGGATCTTCCGCCCCAAGTCGAAGGACCACCAGGGGGCCCAGCTGGTCGAGAGCAGGGTGGTCGGGGGCGTCGCCGCTCGCTTCCGGGCCACCTCGAGCTGGACGATCAGATCGGCGCGTGCCAGCCCGCTCGAGGGGTCGTCGAAGAGGTGACGCAGGATCGAGGTGGTGGCGCCGAAGGGCAACGAGCCGAAGGCGCGGAAGGGCCGGCGGGGCATCCGGTAGTCCCGGGCGTCGCAGCACACCACGCGAACCCGGTCTTCCAGGTCTCGCGCGGCGGCTTCACGTCGGAGCGAGGCCGCCCAGCGCGGATCCCGCTCCAGCGCGACGACGTCGACGCCGTGGCGGGCGAGGGCGAACGTGCACACGCCCCGGCCGGCGCCGATCTCTACGACGAGGTCGCCGGGCTCGAAGGCTGCGCCCGCGACGAGCTGGCCGGCCAGGTCAGGCCGGAGGAAGTTCTGACCGAGACGGCGTCGCCGCCCGTCTCGCTGTGTCCGCTTGCCGGCGGCCGCGGACACGGACCATCACCGCGATACCCATCACCGACCATTGTGCACCGTCGGCCCGACGCGGCGCCACGGTCCGTCGGTGGGTCGGACAATTGCCGGGGTGGACGGCGGCCCGGTTGCCTCGAGCGGTGGCCGAGCAATACGGCTAACCGGCTGTCCGGCTAACCGGCTAACCGGCTAACCGGCCGCAGGAGGCGGGCCCGGCCAGCCCTGGCGCCGTTCCCGCCGGTCCGCCCGTTCGATCTCCCGTTCGACGTCGGACCACATCAACGGCTCGCCCTCGCGCCCGGTGGTGTCCACGGCCGAGGGACGGGTCATGATCACGAAGGCCACGGTCCACAGGACGGCGATGGTGCTGAGCTTGGCGAGGAACCCGGCCAACTGCTGGTCGAGCAGCGACGACAGCCCGACCACCTTGCCGGTGTGGGTGAAGGGCGGGTAGAGGCTGTGCCGGGCGAAGATCCAGACGATGGAGAGGAAGCTCGGCACGATCGACTGCACGATCAGGTAGCCGCCTCGAGCCAGGGGCGTCAGGCGGGACGTCCCCGGGAGCTCGGTGAGCACGGGTGCCCACAGCACGAAGCCCGACGCGAGCACGATCAGCTCGATCACCACCCGGGCGACGTCGGAACGGGCCGCCAACGAGACGGCGCCGGTGGTCAACGTGGCGACGGCGACGATCGTCACGATGGCCACAGCCGGGAAGGGCCGCACGACGAAGCGTAGGACGGCGTCGACCGGGGCCGGCCGGGTCAGTTGGGCCAGGAGCGGCCTGGGCAGCCCGAGCACGACGAGTGGTGGCACGGCCAAGGTCAACAGCACCCGCTGGAGGACGAGCGCCAGGAGCAACCAGTGCGCGGCCAGGTCCCCGAGCGGCCATGTCACGGCGGCGACGAGGACGACCATCCCGCAGGAGAAGAGGAACTTCTGCCGTCCCGTCGCTTCCCATCCGGGTCGCCGTGTGGCCCACCCGTAGTACGCGACCAAGCCGCCGACGAACACCAGCAGCCACACGATGTGCAGGTGCCAGTCGAGAGGGTGGGCGGCGGCGATCATCGTCCGCCCACCGCCGTAGGCTCAGAGCGATGCAGGCCCCTACCAAGCTCGATCGGCTCGAACGCGTCACCGACCTGGTCCTGGTCCTCCTCGAGACGCCGCAGCCGCTCACGCTCGACGCGATCGCGCACCAGGTGCCGGGGTATCCGGAGGAGCACGCGGCCCGGCGCCAGGCCTTCGAACGGGACAAGCGGCTCCTGCGCGACGAGGGCATCCCCGTCCTGACGCACCGCCTCCCGGGCAACGACCAGTACGGGTACCGGATCGACCGCGACTCGTTCTACTTGCCCGACCTGGCTCTCGAGCCCGACGAGCAGGTGGCGCTCCATCTCGCCGTCGCCGGCGTCCACCTCGGCGATCCTAGTGGCCGCGATGCGCTGCTCAAGTTGGGCGCGGCCGGCCTGGTCGACGTGCGTCCCATCGCGTCGATGGTGCCGACGCCCGCACTGATCGAGCTCTTCGAGGCGGTGCGGACGCGCGCCACCGCGACGTTCTCGTATCGCCAGGGGCCGCCACGCCTCGTCGCGCCGGTCGGGCTGTGGTTCCGTTTCGGCCACTGGTACCTGGTCGCGTGGGACCTCGATCGCGAGGGGGTCCGCACGTTCCGGGTCGACCGGATCGAGGGCGACGTGACCCGCGGTGAGGCCGGCGCCGCCGAGGTGCCTACAGGCGTCGAGGTCGACGTCGAGGCGGCGCTGCCCGACGAGCCGTGGGACGCGGATGGCGACGACCGCACCGAGATGCGGATCCGGGTCGACGCCCTCGAGGCTCGCCGCGTCGCCGACGAGGTCGGCGCGGACAAGGTCGTGCGCCGGCTCGACGATGGCTCGGTCGAGCTCGTCCTCAACGTCTCTTCTTTCTCCTCCATCCGCTCGTGGGTGCTCGGCCTGCGCGACCACGCCACCGTGCTCGAGCCTCCGCAGTTCCGCGACGAGCTGGTGGCGTGGCTCACCGCGCTGGCGGAGACGGATGGCACAGGAGGGCGTGACGCGGGGGCGGACGTGGCGGTGTCCGCCGCGTCGGATGAGGGCGGCACCGGGGCGGCGGCCGGACCCAAATCTGCGCCGGGAGCGGAGACGAGCCGGCGGCTGCGGCGGCTGCTCGCGGTGGTGGGGTGGCTGGCCCAGGTGGGGGAGGCGCCCATCGCCGAGGTGTCGCGGCGGTTCGGCATGAGCGAGCAGGAGCTGGTGGCCGAGCTGGAGTTGGCGGCGTGCTGCGGGACGCCGCCGTACACGCCGGACACGCTGATGGAGATCGAGGTGTCGGAGCACTCCGTTCGGGCGTTCCTGCCGACCGAGTTCGGGCGGCCGCGGCCCTTGACGCCGGCGGAGGGGTTCGCGGTCGCGGCGTCGGCACGGGTGCTGCTGGCGGTGCCGGGCTCGGACGACGACGCGCTGCGACGGGCCCTGGCGAAGTTGGACGCCGCGTTGGGGTCACGAGCGGAGGCGGCGGCGGTGGGCCTCGACGTGGACGCGCCGTCGAACCTGGTAGCGGTGCGGGAGGCGGTGGACTCGGGGAAGGCGATCGAGATCGACTACCTGTCGGGTTCGCGCGACGAGCTGACCACCCGGGTCGTCGAACCGGTGCAGGTGATCACGATCGACGGGCACTGGTATCTCGATGCGTTCTGTCACCGGGCGGGCGACATGCGGCGGTTCCGGGTCGACCGGATCTTGGCGGTACGGGATGCCGAGAAGCCGTCGGATGCTGCGGTGGTGCGGGAGCGTCCCTTGGAGGAGATGTTCGTGCCGGGGCCGGGCGCCGTGGAGGTGCACCTGCGGCTCGGGCCGGACGCGCAGTGGGTGCCCGAGTCGGTGCCCGTGCGGGGCGTGGTGCGTGATGGCTCGGGGCTGGTGACCGACGTGGTCTTGGACGTCTCGGGCATGGCGTGGTTCGAACGCTTGCTGCTCCAGTTGGGACCCGAGGCGACGGTCGTGAGCCCGCCGGAGATGACCGGGTTGGCGGCCGACGCGGCACGGAGGGTGCTCGATCGCCATCGATAGACAACGAGAGCGAGGGTGCGACTTGTGGGGCGGCGGGCCGTGCGGGCAGTGCGGGCCGGGGCCATGCGGACCGGGGCCGTGCGGGCCGAAGTCGTGCGGACCGGGCCGTGCGGGCCGGGCCGTGCCGGGCGTAGCGACCAGGTCGCCGGTGCCGTAGGGTCGGCCGTATGACGATGAACGACTTCAACGCCGGCGTCATCGAGGAATTCCGGGCCAACCACGGGAAGGTAGGGCAGGGTTTCGAGAACTCGCCGATGGTCATCTTGACCACGACGGGCGCGAAGAGCGGCCAGAAACGGGTGAACCCATTGGTGCCGCTGCTCGAGGGCGACCGGATATACGTGGTCGCCTCGAAGGGCGGGGCGCCGTCCAGTCCGGACTGGTACTACAACCTGGTCGCGCATCCAGACGTCGAGGTGGAGTACTTGGACGAACGGTTCCCGGCCGAGGCGGTCGTCATCGAGGGTCCGGAGCGAGACCGGCTCTTCGCGGCGCAGGTGGCCGCGGAACCGGGCTTCGCCGAGTATGCGAAGACGGCCGCTCCCCGGGTGATCCCGATCGTCGAGCTTCGGCGGAAGGGCTGAGCCTCTCCCGTACCGCCAACGGCCGGCGGACACCTGACCTGACCTGATCTGATCTGATCTGATCTGATCTGACCTGACTTGACCTGACCTCAGCAGTCCCACCGTTCCGACCATTCGTCTCCCGACGGGAACGGGCTTCCGCCTATTCCTCATCGAAATCGAGATGGAGTGGTCGAGGGGAGCGGGATGCTCGGGATCCACCGGGTGGGCCGGGACAGGGCCGACTACTACCTGAGTGATCTCGGGAGCGAGCTTCCCATCACGACAACACCCGATCTGCCGGGCCGCTGGATCGGGGAGGCCGCTGCTGCGCTCGGACTCGACGGTCCCCTTGAGTCGTCGGGGTTCCGCGCCCTGCTCGAGGGCCGGCACCCGAGGACGGGAAGGCCGCTGCCGTCGGCGTCGTTCACGCCGTCCAGCGTGTGCGGATTCGACTTCACGTTCAGCGCGCCCAAGTCGGCCAGCGTGGTGTTCGCGCTCGGCGGCGAGGACGTCGCGCGGCGGGTGGTCGACGTGCACCTGGAGGCAGTCGAGGGGGCGGTCCGCTACCTGGAGCGTCATGCTCTGAGCGCGGCCCGGCGCCAGGGGCCCGAACGCGGCGTCGTCGCAACGACCGGCGCCATCGGCGGCCGGTTCACCCATGCGGTGAACCGGAACCTCGATCCGCACCTGCACAGCCACGTCGTCGTGGCCAACCTCGTGCACGGCGTGGACGGGCGGTGGAGCGCGTGCGACTGGCGGGGGCTCAGCGCGCATCGTCCGGCGGCGGCCGCGGTTTACGAGGGGCACCTGCGCGCCGGCCTCAGCGCCGACCTCGGGGTGCGGTGGGGCGAGCGCCTGCTGAGCCACACCGGGGTGATGGCCTCGCCGGCCGAGCGGTCGCCCGAGATCGTGGGAGTGTCGCCAGAGTTCCTCGGCGAGTTCTCCTCGCGCTCGGCGGAGATCCGTCGACGGATCGACGCCTCGGGAGTCCTCTCCTCGCGGGGCCACACCATCGCCTGGGCGGCCACCCGCGCCCCCAAGGAGAGCGCGGCCTACGAGGCGCTCGTCGTGGAGTGGGGACACCGGGCCAAGGCGGTGGGGGAGCCGCTCGAGCTCTCACGCCTCTCGGCGCGGGCGATGGGCACGATCGGGATGCCGGCGCGGCCGTCGCCGCTGGACGAGCACCGGTATGCCGCCATCATCTCGGCGACGCCACATGGGGGCGCCCGACGGCGTGACGTGGTCGTTGCGTTCGGCGCCGCGGCGTCCGGTGGGGTTCCCGCACCCTCGCTGGAGCACCTCGTCGGCCATTGGGTCCCGGGCGACGGGAAGGTTGGTGTCGAGGAGCCCTTGCGTCCGCGCCGAGCCGTCGTGCCGGCGAACCATTTGCTGCGCGCATTGGGCCCGCGGCCGGCCGACGCCGACGCGCATGACGTGTGGGTCGGCGCCGCACACGCGGTCGAGGTCTATCGGGCGCGGTGGGGCGTCGAACGATCCGACGAGCCGCTCGGGCCGGTGGCGAGCCTGGCGGCTCTGCCCGCGTCGCGGTTGGCCGACCACGTCCGGACCACCCGGCATCTTGATGCGGCGCGCGCCCGTCTCGGCGTGCGAGCACCCGCCGGTGTCGAGTTGGGCCTCGGGCTCTGACCCGGATCGAGTGTCATCGCCCGAGCACGGGCGGTTCACGCTGCGACCAGCTCCGACGACCGCTCGTGGGACAGCTCATGCGTGCGCGGCGTGAGCTCGCGCCAGGGCGATCGGTGATGTGCCGGCGTGAGCACCACCGTGTGCAACTCCTTGTCCGGTCCGAGCACGAGGGCGCGATCCGGCGCACCACGCGCAAGAGCGTCGACGGGAAGACGGGCCTCACTGTGCGAGCCCTCCGCCGTCGACGGACGGATGCGTCCCCAGCGGTCGACCGAGCGGCTCACCGTCGTCGTGGCGACCTGGTGGTCACCGGCGAGTGCGCTCAGGTCGCGCAGGGTCGCGGTGTCTGCGATGCCACGCAAGACGACCGTGGTGCCGAACAGCGACAGGAACCCATCGGCCGCCTGACCCCAGCGTGCTCTGGCCTGCGAGAGGTCCTGCAGGCACGCGAGCACGATCAGGCCCTGCCCGGCTCCCTCGCTCACCATCGCCGGGAGGTCGGGGACGGGAGCGATGTTCGCCACCTCGTCGAGGGCCAGGAGCGTGGGTGGGCCGCCGCGCGCTTCTTGGGCCCGCGTGTAGGTCGGTGTCGCGGACATCGCCGATCATGGCGACGACGAGAGGGGCGAACTGCCGCTGCCGTCTCCCCGTCGAACAGATGTACAGCGTGTGCGGGCCGTCGCAGAAGGCGCCGGTGTCCAGGGGTGGTGCGGCTGTCGAGGCGAGCGCGGCTTCAGTCCGGTAGGCAGCCAGCACGCCAGACGTGGTCGACCAGATCCCTGATTGTTCCCGGGGGTCCGTCGCCACGATCCCCGCAAGCAGATCCGTGGCTGGGGACTCCTGTGGGGTCCCCGAGGACAGAATTTCGAGTGGTGGAGCCCCATCGTGCCGGTCGATCCAGTGCAGGACGTCCCGCATGGACAGATGCTCCCGCGCTGCGGCGTGGAGGAGGGTGGAGAGAAGCGCCCCCGCACGCTCGGTCCAGTGGTGCTCGCCGGCCCGCAGGCCGCTCAGGCGGCTGGCACCCACCATCGCGTCCGCTGTCACGACCGCGGCGTCCCATGACGCCGCGGTCGTCAGCGGCGACCACCCGACGCGTTCGACGCCGGGCGGGCAGTCCACGTCGCCGCTCGGGTCGTAGAGATACGCCCATCCGTCGCAACTGCGCGCTGACCGCAGTCGATTGCATGACGTCGGGCTTCGTGGAGGTCGAGACCACCGGCCCGTCGGACAGCAAAATATTGGGGATGACCAGGGAAGATGTCTTCCCAGACCGCGGTGGACCCAGCACCAGCGTCGAACGCTGCGCGCCAGCCCACATCCACCCGTTTCTTCCTTCTCCAACATAGATGCTGTGGCGCGCAAAACGGTGGACCTCACGCAGCGCGGCGCGCGAATTCGGGATTGGATCAGGCATGCCGACGCGCCGACATGCATCGCGTCCGACCCGGCCGACGTTTGCATTGGGGAACCGAAAATTCCGTCTCGCATATCGCTGAAAGCTGCAACGTGGACATGTGACACACCACCTGCGAGTGCTGCGTGGGACTCATTTACGTGCGAAGAACGGTCTCAATCGAACGGAGTTGACGAACCGTAAATGAGCGCGCGAACAAAGAATGCTTGACCTGAGCATGTTGACAACAGAAGAATGTGTGATACCCGAAATGTGAGGGAGGGTTCACATGTGCTGCGACACAACGTTGTGTGGCGCGCAAAGCGAAGGATGTCGGTTCGCTCGCTGCGCGTCCGGCGTCGTGTCGCGGTGCGTTGGCGCGACGTTGCAGTTCGGGGAAACCGCACGGCCTGGCGTGGAGTGGAGGCGTCGATGACGTCCCCACAGAATCGTCATCCGTCGGAAGAAACAGCAGAGAAACCGGTGCGGCAGTGCGCACGGCGTGGGCAAGTCGACCTCGACGTGGCGCAGGCTTCACCTCTGTTCAGTGACGATGCTCCTAGGGAGGTGCACCTGTGGCAGTAGCCGCGAAGAGAAGGGCCTCGGCCAGAAAATCGGCCAAAAAACGGGCCCCAGCAAAGAAGGCAGCGAAGCGCGCCCCGGCCAAAAAAGCCGTCAAGCGGGCTCCAGCTCGGAAGGCCGCGAAGCGGTCGACCAAGAAGGCTGCCAAGAAGCGGGCTCCAGCGAAGAAGGCTGCGAAGCGGACCACAAAGCGGCGTTCGACGAAGAAGCGCGCGCCTGCCAAGAAGGCCGCCAAGCGGCGCTCTCCGGCCAAGAAGGCCGCCAAGCGGCGCTCTCCGGCCAAGAAGGCCGCCAAGCGGACCACGAAGCGGGCCACGAAGCGTACGACGGCCAAGAAGGCCGTGAGGCGTCGTGTCGCCAAGCGTCGTGCGGTTGCCAAGAGCGCCGTGGCGAAGGCTCGTCCCCGCGCCCGCAAGGCGGCGCGTCGGCGCTAGTCGCCGCGTTCCGCTCGAAACACGCGAGACCGGGGGCCCTCGGGCCCCCGGCTCTGCGTCCCACTTACTGTGTAGTGGCGAGCTCCTCGACGTCGGCGGGCCAGTCGACGTCGTAGGCCAGGTCGGGGTCTCGCAAGATCCGCACAGGCAGCCCAAGGCGGTTCGCCTCTGCTCGATGGGCACGGAAAGACCCGGGACCGTAGGAGAAGCGGAAGTCAGGGTCGGCGGGCAGTCGCAGCACGTTGGTGCCGTCGTCCCGGCGATCGGGCACGAGGGTCACTCCGTCGAATGGGGACAGCGTCCCCAGCCCCCGGGCCCGAGGCAGGTCGCCATGGGCGATGGTCACCCACCGGGCACCGCTTGCGGCCAAACGGGCGACGCCGGCGCGCACCGCGCCGTTGAGCCCTTGGCCCGGCTCCCACAGGACTGTGGCGCCGAGGCCGGCTGCCCACCGCGCCACGTCCGCGTCGTCGCAGACGACAGCGACGGGCAAGGGCACGCACGCCTCCACCACATGCGTGGCCATGCTTCGCACGAGGCGCACCCGGTCGGGGTCGGCCAGCGCAGGCCCGAGCCGTCGCTTGGCCTGGTGGAAGGCTTTCACCGGAACGAGGACGACTGTGGGCCCCGGAACGGCGAATCCGGACACCGCCGCAGAATGCGTCCCCGACGTGGTCACCATCGGCACCGGGTCAGTGTACGGGTGAACGTTGGACCCGTTACGGGGCCGCCGTAGTCTCTTGGATATGAGCGATCGGGTGGCCGTGATCGGTGGCGGCTCGTGGGGCACCGCTGTCGCGTGCCTCGTCGGCGCGACACACCCTGCCTCGTTGTGGGCGCGTTCGGAGGACCTTGCCTCGTCGATGCACGAGACGCGTGAGAACGCCACCTACCTTCCTGGCATCCGGGTGCCCGACCAACTCCGGGTGACGGCCTCCATCGCCGAGGCCCTCGACGGTGCCGATATCGTGTTCATGGCTGTGCCCTCACACGGCTTCCGCGCGGTGCTGACTGACATGCAGCCTCTGGCCACTGGCCTCGAGGCGGTGGTGAGCCTTGCGAAAGGCATTGAGATGGGCTCCAACCTCCGTATGTCTCAGGTCGTCGCCGAGGTGTTGCCGCACGTGGCGGCGGGAGTCCTCACCGGGCCGAACCTGGCCCGCGAGGTGGCGCAAGGCCAGCCGGCGGCGTGCGTCGTCGCCATGCCCGACCAGGATCTCGCCAAGCGTGTGCAGCTCCTGGTCCACACCCGCACGTTCCGCTCCTATACGGGCACCGACGTCATCGGGTGCGAGATCGCCGGCGCGACGAAGAACGTCATGGCCATCGCGGCCGGGATCAGCGACGGTCTCGGCTTCGGCGACAACACTCGGGCCGTGTTGATCACCCGTGGCCTGGCCGAGCTGGGTCGCTTGGGCGTGACCCTCGGCGGGAAAGTGCTCACGTTCGGTGGTCTGGCGGGAGTCGGCGACTTGGTCGCGACCTGCGCCAGCCCGAAGAGCCGGAACCGCACGGTCGGGTTCGCCCTGGGAGAGGGGCGGTCGCTGGACGAAATCGTGAGCGGCATGCAGATGGTGGCCGAGGGAGTCAAGAGCGCCGGCCCGTTGGTCGGTCTTGCCCGCGCCCACGGCGTCGAGATGCCCATCGCAGAACAGGTCGACGCCATCGTCGACGGCCGGTGCTCGCCCGCCGAGGCTCTTCTTTCCCTGATGGGACGTCCGTCCAGGCCCGAATGGGACGAAACCCTGCTGCGGGGGTTGCCGGCATGAGCGGCCTGTTCCACAACCTCGAGCAGGTCCCCGACCGCGTGGACGACGAGCGGCGCGCCGCCGCCCTCGCCCACGTGCGTGAGATTCTCCTGATGCGCGGAGCGACTTCGGAGGAGATCGACCTGGCCGTCGAGGACGGGGTGATCGACCTGTTCGTCGCCGACCGCATGCTCGTCCCGTCCCGCCGGCGCTACACCCGCGTCGAAGTTTCTGAACTGACCGGGGTGTCGGTCGACAAGCTCGAGCGGTTCTGGCGCGCCCTGGGGTTCCCCGGGGTGGACGATGCCGACACGGTTTTCACTGACCTCGACCTCGAGGCGGTGCGCATCTTCCAAGGCATGCAGGCGCTCGGCGCGGCGGACGTCGACCACGCGGTCCAGATGGCGCGCGTCATCGGCTCGTCGATGGCCCGTATCGCCGAGGCGGAGCTCGGGCTCGGGAACGTGGTCGGCGCCGAGGCCGACCCGGTCGTGTCCGCCGAGGCTTTCGCCAACGTCGCGGACGTCACCATCCCCGCCATGGCGAAGCTGCTCGAATTCGTGTGGCGACGCCAGGCGGCGGCGGGAATCCAGCGGAGCATGCTCCTGCGCAGCCACGGGCTCACCCGGGGCCAGAGCCCCGTCATGGCGGTCGGGTTCGCCGACATGGTGGGCTTCACCCTGCTCAGTCAGCACCTGAGCGACGAGGAGTTGGCCGCGGTCGTCCGGCGCTTCGAGGAACTCTCCCACGACATCGTCACGTCCGCCCGCGGCCGAGTGGTCAAGATGATCGGCGACGAGGTCATGTTCGTGGTCGACGAAGTGGCCGACGCCGCACGCATTGGGTTGGACCTGGCGGACGCATACGCGGACGACGACCTCCTGTCCGACGTGCGGGTGGGTCTCGCCCTCGGCCCGGTGCTCCTCCGTGACGGCGACTACTTCGGTCCGACCGTCAACCTGGCCCATCGGATCGTGAACATCGGCGAACCCCGGCACCGTCCTCATGTCTGACGAATTCCACGCTGTGTTGATGGAAACGGCCCCCTACGAGTTCACGGCCAAGTCCCTCCGACCGCGGGAGTTGAAAAATCTGGGACGGGTGCAATTGTGGTGGTGCGGGCGTGCCGGACACGAGGCCGACGGCACCGGTGCGGCGGCCGATCGCCGGCGCAACACGCGCTGGGAGCGCATCAGCGAGGTGCTACGCGACCTCGAGGAGCTCCGCGATGTGGGTGAGCGCATGCTGACGGCCAACCGCAGCGCCAGCGACCGGGGCACCGGCGACGCCGACGCCGATGCCGATATCGATGACGCCGTCGGCGACGGGACTGCCGGAACCGAGTCAGTCGCTGTGCAACCGAGCGGTGGCGATGCCGAAGGGGCGTAGCTCGAACGAACCCTCGAACCGCCGCTGCGGGTAGCCGCGGAGGTCGACGAGCCAGCCCGAGCGCCCGGGGAACGACACGACGGTCGGGTCGGGTCTCGGGTTGTACACCCGAGCCTCGAGGACCCCACCCACCCGGTGCAGCGAGCTGACCTCGGCTCCGTGGACCGACAGTTCGGTACCGGTGGGTGGCCGCACGCCACCACCGAGGCTGGCGGCGACCTCGAGGGGCACGAGCACGTCGTCGGCCAGGCGATACGGGTCGAGGCAGTCGAGAGCGAGCGCGTAGCGCAGAGCGATCCGCTTGCCCCGCATCTGCAACCCTTCGACAGGAGTCATCGGGCCCGCCGGGAACGGCCGGTACGCCATGCCGAGCCGTGACAGCATTCCGGTCGAGCGCAGGACAGTGAGGGCGAGGGTGCGTGCGGCACCCTCCTCGATGTCGACGAGCTCGTACTCGCACACCCCCTCGTGGACCACGGTGAGTCGGCCGGCCGAGACGAACCGGTGGGCCGGCGCCGTCGGCAGTCCGTATTCGTCCACTCGCCCCTCGGCGGTCAGGCCGCGGGTCACCACCGTGAAGGCGCTCTCGGCGTGGGACTCTCGGGCCGGTTCGGGCAGAGGGAAGTGGACGCGCACCCGGTGGTCCCCGCTCGGGTTCACGAAGCTGGTCTTGACCCGCACGGTGGCCTCGTCCGCCCGGAGCTCAAGTTCGTTCTCGACCTCGACCAGATGCTCGCCCACCCGCGCCTGGGAGGACCCGTCCACGTGGTCCGGCCAGGCGTAAGTGGCGATGACGTGGACGCGGGCCCGCACCGGGCCGCTCTCCACGACGCGCACGGCGACCTCTTGCGGGGCATCGACGAACGAGTCCCGGCGCGGCGGAGAGTAGTTGTACGAGTCCCCGAGGTCGCCGCCGTCGATCAACCGGCCGTAACCGCCCACTCCGTTGAGCGCGAAGGTGCCGTCCGCCCGGTCGATCGCGATCTCGACCAGCCCGTTGCTCAGACCGACCGCCAGGTCGCTCTCACTCGCCGCGACCGGATTCTCCAATTCTGCCGCCGCGAAGGGCGACCATCCGTAGCCGGACACTTCGCCCGTGCGGGCCGCGATCCGGCGGGTCGAGGGCTGGTCCATCGAGACCCTGACGACGGCGTCGGGGCGGGCACCCAACTTGGTGAAGACGTCCTGCTTCGCCTCCGCGATCGGCACGTTCGGCTTTTCCTCGGTGCCGACCGAGACGGTGACGTCGATCCCCTCCTCGGTCTCCTCGACTTTGACCTCGTGCACCCAGGCGTCGTCGCTGATCCGGGGGCCCTGGAGCATTCCCAGTACGGTCCGGACGGTGTCGGCATCGAGGACCATGGAGCCCGGCATGCCTGTGCGCTCCGAGAGCACCTGGATATTGGCCGGCGCAGGCCCTTCCGCCGGCACGACCAGTTCGACGACGCCTGACCTCGCCCTCGACACCGGGTTGAGCACCGACGGCCCGGGCTGTGACAGCGAGCGGGCAAAGTTCTTGACGGCCCGGTCGGCAAGTCCCGCCGCGATGGCGCGCGCCTCGGCATAGCGGTGCAACACGGCATCCACGACGTCGTCGACCGAGCACGCGCAGATGGAGTCGTGGGCCGAGTTGCGCACCATCTCCTTCCAGGCCAGGTCGAGCAACCGGGTGGGATACGCCTCCGCGGGCTGGAAGAGCGCGGTCAGGGGCTCGGCCCTTCGTTCGAGCTCGCGCTCGGCCCGTGCGCCCTCGCGCTTGACGTCGACCCGGTTCGAGGTGACCCCCATGAGCATGTTGGCCCGATAACCCGAACGCAGCTCGCCCAGCACGCGGGTGAGGCCCTCGCTGCTCGTGCCGGCCAGATAGCGGGCAAGCGACGTGACCTCGAAGTGCAGCTCGTCCTGCAGGTCGTTGGCCTCCGCCACGACCCGGCCGAGCGACGGCTGGGGCATCAGGTGGTCCGAGCCGTTCATCACGAGGAGGTCGCCGGTCACGAACTCTCCGACCTCCTCGAGATGGTCCTGGGTCCGCCGGACGAGCGCCTTCGCGTCGTCAGGCAGCGCGGCCCCGTTGCCGTAGCCCACGGGCAGGTATTCGGCGCGCACGGCCGAGCCGTCGGGCGACTCCCACACGAAGGCGTTCGCCGTCACCTGCGAGGGCACGCCGCGCCAGACGACCGCGTCACGGAACCCGGCCAGGGTGAGGATCTGCGGCATCTGCGCGATGTGGCCGAACATGTCGGGCAGGTACCCCACGTCCATGACGCCGCCGAAGGCAGCGCCCCGCGCCAGGCCCATCTGCAGGTTGCGCACGATGGTCTCGCCCGAGGACAGGAACTCGTCCATCAGGATGTACCACGGGCCCATGCTCACCCGGCCCGCCGCCGCCAGCGCCCGCAGCCGTTCCTCGGCCTCGGGACGGACCTCGAGGTAGTCGTCGACGACCGCCATCTGGCCGTCGAGCATGAAGTACGGGTAGCCGGCGTCGCTCTCGAGCAGGGGGATCAGCGTGTCGAGCAGCTCGACCAGATTCAGGCGGAACTCCTGGTACGACTTGTACCATTCGCGGTCCCAATGCGTGTGCGGAACGATGACAATCCGGCGGGCGGTCATGATTGCCAGACTATGACCTGGGCTCGCGAGCGGTGAGGTCGATCGTCCCCCCAGGCCGGTGGCCCGAAGCCACCGCGCCATCGCCGCCGGCGACCACCCTGCCCGAGCTGTGGGAGGCGCAGTGGGCCGCCCGTCCCGGTGCCGCCGTCCTGCTCGACGGTCGGCAGCCGACGCGGGCCTTGGACGGCGAGGAGCTCGATACGCTGGCGAGGCGGATGGCCACCGTCCTCGCCGCGTACGGCGTCCGCGGCGGCGACCGGGTGCTCTGGTGCGCACGCGCCACCCTGGAATCGGCGGCGTCCCTCCTCGCCGTGCTGCGGGCCGGCGGCGTCCTCGTGCCGCTCAGCCCCTCCGCCGGAGCGGGGGAGATCGCGCACGTGCTGGACGACGCACATCCGCTCGTCGTCGTGACCGATCGGCCCGACGGCACCGAAGCGTTCGGCGCGGCCCGAGCAGCGGAGATTCTGACGGTGGACGAGCTCGTGGGCGCAGCCGAGCACACGGAGCCTGCACCGGTCTTCCAGATCGACCGGGGTGACGACGCGCTGATCGTCTACACCTCGGGCACGACAGGCCGCCCCAAGGGCGCGGTGCACACCCACGGCTCGCTCTACGCGGGGGTGACCTCGCTGCTCAGGGCGTGGGCCTGGGAGCGCGACGACCGTCTCGTCCTGTGCCTGCCGCTCTTCCACGTCCACGGACTGTGCGCCGGGCTGTTCGGCACGCTGGCGGCGGGCGCGTCGGCGGTGGTCTTCGACCGCTTCGACGAAGCCGCCGTCCTCGAGTCCGCCCCGGGCGGCGGCACCATGTTCTTCGGTGTCCCGACCATGTACCACCGGCTGGCGGAGTCCGGCCACGCCGGGCTCTTGGCGGGCTTGCGACTGTGCGTCTCGGGCTCGGCGCCCCTGGCCGCGGACCTGTGGCACCGGCTCGCCGGCGAGGGCGTGGAGGTACTGGAGCGCTACGGCATGACGGAGACCTTGCTCACGTTGTCCAATCCGCTGCTCGGGGAGCGCCGCCCTGGTTCGGTCGGGTTGCCGCTCCCCGGGGTCGAGGCCGCCGTCGACGACCCCGACGACGAGGGAATCGGCGAGCTCTTCGTGCGCGGTGCGTCGCTGTGTCGCGGCTATTGGGACCGCCCCGAGGGGATCGCGCCGGACGGTTGGTTCGCCACCGGCGACCTGGCGTCGGTCTCGGGCGACGGCTACGTCAGTATCCGGGGACGACGGACCGAGTTGATCATCACGGGCGGTCACAACGTGTACCCGGCGGAGGTCGAGGCGGTGCTGTCCCGCCTGCCCGGCGTGCGTGAGGTCGCAGTAGTCGGGCGCGAGTCGGCCGAGTGGGGCGAGACGGTGGAGGCCTTCGTCGTGGGGGAGCCCGACGTCGAGGTTCTCCTCGAGCTGGCAGCCCGGGAGCTGGCCCCGTACAAGCGGCCGCGCCAGGTCCACCTGGTCGACGCGCTCCCGCGCAACGCGCTCGGCAAGGTGGTCCGGAGCGCACTGCGCTCGGGCTGAGCCCCGCCAGGCCACGCCGCGAACCTCGTCCCGGCCGCGCGTGGCCGCGACCAGATCCATGGGGGCGCCACCCGGCCCTGGGGTAGCGTGACCGCATGGCGACGTTCCTCATGCTCTCGACCGTGGGGCCGGAGGGGGCGGAGACGCTCACGGAGAACCCGGACCGCCTGAAGGCGGTCAACGCCGAGGTCGAGGCCATGGGGGTCCGTGTGGTCGCGCAATGGGCGCTGCTCGGCCCCTTCGACTTCTGCACCGTCCTCGATGCCCCCGACGAGACCACGATGGCTCGGGTGGCCCTGGTTCTGGGCTCGCGGGGGACGCTCAAGACGCTCACGCTCACGGCGATCCCGATCGACGACTACGTCGAGGCCGTGCTGAAGTCGGAGAAGGGTTGACGCCTTAGTGCCACCAGAACCCCTGGCGGCTCCGCTCCCGGCGGACGTCGTCGCGGGAAAAGCGATCGCCCAGGATGCTGCCGTCGGACAGCCGGCGGATCCGATAGCCATCGTGCGTCACCTCGGCGATCTCGAAGCCGCGCACCCATGTCCCTTGGTAGCGGTTGCGCACGTCGACTTTGGTCCCGGGGCCGAGCGGGGAGCGGACGCCGCGCTCGGCCCCTTCCCCCCGCCCGTAGTCATGGTCCCCATCGTATTGAGGCGCGCCCATGACGGTCTGCGAACCGGACCTGAAAGAAGAACGGCGCCTGCGCCGCGAGGGCTGCGAGTGGGTCGCCGGTCTCGATGAAGTTGGCCGAGGCGCGTGGGCGGGACCCCTCACCGTCGGGGTCGCCGTCGTACGCCCCCGGGTCCAGCTCCGCACCATGCCGGCGTGGCTGCGGGACTCCAAGATGCTGAGCGAGGCGCGCCGCGAGGAGATCTTCGGCGCGGTCGGGAAGTGGTGCGCGGCATGGTCCGTCGGGCATGCGACGTCCGTGGAATGCGACACCTGGGGCATGACCGAAGCGCTTCGGGTTGCCGCAGGCCGGGCGTTGGCCGTGCTCGGGCAGGTACCCGACGCCCTCCTGATCGACGGGCCGGTCAACCTGCTGCGTGACCCGGCCCAGCCCACCGCCACCGAAGTCGCCATCGCGACGCCCTCCGAGGTCGAAGTCTCCGAACCCGAGTCGTCCGAACCCGTCGTCCCACCTCTCCCCGGCGTGATCCGCCCCATCGTCGACGGCGACGCCAAGTGCGCGTCGGTCGCGGCAGCGTCGGTGCTGGCCAAAGTGGTGCGGGACCGCATCATGCGCGAGGAGGCAGAGCACTTCCCCGCTTACGGCTTCGAGCGCAACAAGGGCTATCCGTCGCTCGTCCACCAGACCGCGCTGCGCGGCTACGGCCCTTCGGCCATCCACCGGCGCAGCTGGGCCTTCATGGGGGAGCTTCCCTGGCGCGGTCACCCGTGCCCGGTGCGTGCGCAGATTTCGTGCGTCGACGACGGCCAGGGGCTGCTCTTCACGGCGTCTTGATCCTCGTCGGGGCAGAATTCGGGTTAGCGTTCTCGTTCGTGCGCAGGTGTCCCACGATGACGCGGCGGCAACGTTGAGCCCGGCCGTCCTCGAGGTCGACGGCCTCCGCACCGAGTTCCGTCTGAAGAGCGCCAACGTCGTCGCCGTCGACGATGTCTCGTTCCACGTCGACGAGGGGGAATGCGTCGGCGTCGTCGGCGAGTCGGGCTGCGGCAAGACCACGGTCGGCCTCTCCATCATGAAGCTGTTGCCACCCGTCGGCCACGTCATCGGCGGGACCATCACGCTGCTCGGGAGGGACCTCGCGCCCCTCAGCGAGAAGGAGATGACCAAGGTCCGGGGCAACGAGGTCGGGATGGTATTCCAGGACCCGCTGACCTCGCTCAACCCCACCATGACGGTCGGGGACCAAATCGGCGAGAGCGTCCGTCTCCATCAGGGCGCCTCCAAATCGCAAGCCAAGAGCCGTGCCCTCGAGGTCCTCAAGATGGTCGAGGTCCCCAACGCCGAGCAGCGGCTCGATGCGTACGCGCACCAGCTCTCGGGCGGTCTGCGACAAAGAGTCATGATCGCCATGGCCCTGGTGTGCACACCCAAGCTGCTGATCGCGGACGAGCCGACCACGGCGCTCGACGTCACCATCCAGGCCCAGATCCTCGACCTGCTCGACCGCCTCCGCCTGGAGCTCCAGATGTCGGTGATCCTCATCACCCACGACATGGGTGTCATCGCCGAGCGCGCCGACCGGGTTCTCGTCATGTACGCGGGCCGCGTCGCCGAGAGCACCAGCACGATCGAGCTCTTCCACGCCATGCGCCACCCCTACTCCGAGGCGCTGCTTGCCTCTGTCGCCAAGCTCGACCAGGACCCCTCCGTTCGCCTCGTCAGCATCCCCGGCCTGCCGCCGGACCTCTCACAGCCGATCGGCCACTGCCGCTTTGCGGCGCGCTGCCGGTACACCCAGGACGACTGCCGTGCGACCGAGCCGCAGCTCGAGCCGGCCGCCAACAGCAGCCGAGACCACCTCGTCGCGTGCTTCCACCAGGTCGACGTCGACCCCGAGACGATCGCCAAGCGACCCGAGGCGGTGGCAATGGCCGCTGACCTGACGGTGAAGGTCGACGAGGTCGCGTTGGCCCGCCACCAAGCCCGGGCGGCGGAACTGACCACCGCGCCGGTGTTGGTCCGCGTCGACCACGTGGTCAAAGAGTTCCCCGTCACCTCCGGCGCGGTGATCCAGCGCAAGATCGGAACGGTCAAGGCGGTCACCGACGTGTCGCTGGCGATCCGCGAGGGCGAGACCTTCGGCTTGGTCGGCGAGTCGGGCTGCGGCAAGACGACGATGGGCCGCATGGTCGTTGCACTGGAGACGCCGACGGCGGGCGAGATCTCGTTCGAAGGCCAGAACATCGTCGGGCTCGACGGGCGAACCCTGCGCCGGCGCCGCCGCGACCTCCAGATGATGTTCCAGGACCCGTATGCGTCCCTCGATCCGCGCCAGCGTGTCAGCTCCATCCTTCGTGAGCCTCTCAAAGTGCAGAACGTCGGGACGGCCGCGGAGCAGCGGGCTCGCGTCCTCGAGATGCTGGGCGAGGTCGGCCTCCCCACCAAATCCGCCGACCTGTATCCCCACGAGTTCTCGGGTGGCCAGCGCCAGCGCATCGGGCTCGCGCGCGCACTCGCCCTCGAACCCAAGCTGATCGTCGCCGACGAGCCGGTCTCCGCGCTCGACGTGTCCATCCAGGCGCAGATCCTCAACCTCCTGAAAGACCTCCAGGAACGCCACGGGCTGACGTACCTCTTCATCTCCCACGACCTGGCGGTGGTCAAGTACATGGCCGACCGTATCGGCGTGATGTACCTCGGCAAGCTCGTCGAGATGGGCCTCGCCCGCGACCTCTACGACAAGCCTGCGCACCCCTACACCAAGGCGCTCATCGACACGATCCCCGACGCCGACCCCAGCGCCAAGACCCAGCGCGTCGGCCACATCCGCGGCGAGCTCCCGTCGTCGGTCAACCCGCCGTCCGGCTGCCGCTTCCGCACCCGTTGCCCCTTCGCACAAGAGCGCTGCGCCGAGGAGGAGCCGGCACTCCGCGCCTTCGGCGACGGGCACATCGCCGCCTGTCACTTCCCGCTGCAGCAACCGACCGGCGGCGCCATCGACGACTTCGTGACGACGGTCGCCGCGTCCGAGTCGGCCTGACGGCCATCACCCCGTCCGTCCGGCCCGACCGGCCACCGGGTGCGTGCGCGGTCCCACCGGACACCGACGCCGGGCTCAGCGCTGCTGGAGCCGCACCTCGAGCGAATCGCGCAACGCGTCGCCGATGAAGTTGAAGGCCACCACGACGAGGACGATGCACAGGCCGGCCGGATAGATCGCCCACCAGTAGCCGTCCAACGCATAGTTCACGCCGTTGGACAGCATGGAGCCCCAGTCGGTCTGGGGCGAGGGAACTCCGAGGCCGATGAAGCCGAGCGCGGCGAGCAGCAAGATCGCGTCGGCGATGTTGAACGTGGCGTTCACGATGATGGTGCCGATGCTGTTCGGGATGATGTGGCGCCCCACGATGCGCGGCCCACGGCCGCCCATGACGCGCACGGCCTGGACGTATTCGCGGCCGCGCAGCGACAAGGCCTCCCCTCGGATCAGCCGCGCTGGAATGAGCCAGGAGACGAAGGCAATCACGAAGATGAAGACGGTGAGCGACGGCCGGAAGACGGTGGCGAGCACGATGGCAAGGAAGAGAACCGGGATCGAAAGGAAGGCGTCGACGATGCGCATCATCAGGGAGTCGAACCAGCCGCCGAAGAACCCGGAGATGGCGCCGTAGAGCCCACCGAAGACGCTCGCCACGCCCGCGGCGGCGAAGCCGACGAGGAGCGACACCTGGCCTCCGTACATCAGTCGGCCGAGGATGTCGAAGCCGCTGGCGTCGGTGCCGAGCGGATGCCCCTGTCCCGGTGGCGCGTTGTCCGGCGAGTTGAGGGCCTCCGCGGCGTTGGTCTGGTTGGTGTGGTACACGAGGGGCCCGACGTAGCAGAACAACACGAAGAAGACGATGACCACCACGCCGACCACGGCGAGCTTGTTCTCGACGAAGACGCCGAGGATGCGGCGGGCCAGGCCGCCGTGCGAGACCACCTGGCCCCCGCTCGGCGTGGCGGCCACATCTTCGGAGATTTCGTCGGTCAGGAGGTCGAAGTCGTCCGCCGTGCGGGTGTCGATGTCCATCGGCACGTGGTTGATCTCGCTCTGTGTGGCGCGCACCAGATCCTCAGGACTTTGCATACCGGATCCTCGGATCAACGACGGCGTAGAGGATGTCGGCCAGCAGGTTGCCGATGATGGTTGCGATGGTGACGACGAACGTCACGCCGAGCAGGGTGGGGATGTCCTCGCGGAAGGCCGAGTTCACTGCGAGCAGTCCCATGCCCGGGTAGTTGAACACACTCTCGGTGATGACGGCGCCGCTGACGATGGTGCCGACCGACAGCCCGAGCAGCGTGATGATCGGGATGATCGCGTTGCGCAGCGCGTGAACGTAGAGGACGCGGCGCGGACCTGCCCCTTTGGCTCGTGCGGTTCGGATGAAGTCCTCTGTCATGGTCTCCATCATCGAGGAGCGCATGTAGCGGCTGAAGGAAGCGATCGTGATGGCGGACAGCGTGATCACCGGCAGCACGAGGGCGCGCGGATCGGCGAGGATCCCCCACACGCTCTGGCTCTGCGGTGCCTGCGTCGGGAAGATCGGGATTTCGATGGCGAACCACAGGATCAACAGCGTCCCGAGCAGGAAGGCGGGCATTGCGTAGAGGACGAACGTGAAGCCTGTGATGATGTAGTCCTCGGGCTTGTTGCGCCGGACCACCTGGTAGACGCCGAGCGGGATCGCCACCACGACGGCGAGCAACGTCGAGAGTCCCACGAGCACGAGCGTCTTGGGCAGCGCCGTGGCGATGAGGGAGCCAACCGTCTGGTTGAAGATGTAAGAGCGGCCCAGGTGGAACCGCCCCAGGTTCCACAGGTAGTGGACGAACTGGTCCCACAGCGGCAGGTTCAGGCCGTTCGCGATGTTGAAGTTCTCTACGGCCACGGGCTGAGCCTTGGGCCCGAGCACCGCCCTCGCCTCACCACCCGGGATCAGGTGGATGAGGATGAACATGAAGGCGATGACCCCGATGATCACCGCCACGGCCTGAAGCAGCCGCCGGACGAGGAAGCCGGTCACGGTTCGATGCTACGCCTGCTATCGGCCCGTGACCGGCCGTGTCCTCGTCAGAGGGTGTCCCGGTCGCTTACTTCTTGACGTAGTACCAGTACTCGGGGAAGAGGTTGGCGAAGGGGTTCTGGGGAGCGACGCCCCGCAGGTTGTTCGCCATCTCGCTCAACTCGTAGTCCGCGTTGGGCTGCCAGATCATCGGGAGTTGCTTCGCGATGTAGTTCTGGTACGAGTCCAGGTTCGTGTTGGAGTTGGTCGTCTGGGCGATCAGGCTGTCGGCCTTGGCGCTCGAGTAGTTGCCGGCGTTGCTGCCTGCGCCCGTGGCGAAGAGCGTCTCACCCGACGGGTAGTAGTCGGGGCTGTACTCCCAGCCTCCGCCCCACCAACCTTCCTCGACCGTGCAGGGCTGCCCGGTCTGGCACGGGCCGGCGTAGTTCTGAAGCACCGTGGGGAAGGTGTTGCCCTCGAGCGACGTCTTGATGCCGATCGAGTCCCACGCCGACTGCTCGACCTGGACCACCTGCTGTTGCCACTCGGTGCCGCTGGCGTAGACGAGCGTGAAGTTCATCGTGGCACCCTTGGGGATGCCGGCGCCGCACTGGCTCGAGCCGGATCCCGCGCTCTCGCAGGTGTCGACCCCGTTGATGTCCTTCCACCCGTGCGACGTCAGCAGCGACTTGGCGTGCGACGTGTTGTAGGGGTACGGGTTCGACTGCTCGAACGAGTCGACCAGGTCGTTCTTCGGCAGCACCGGCACCGGCCCGTAGGTCGGCACGCCGTAGCCCTTCAGGAACTTGGAGATCATGGCCGGCTGGTCGACCGCGCTCTGCATGGCCTGACGGACGTAGAGCTGCTTGTAGATGTCGCCGGCATGGCCGCCGGCACCGGTGGATTCGTACTTCAGCACCGCGTAGTTGAAGCCGAACAGAACCCACGGGGACAGGTAGAACCCGGACAACCGCGGGTTGTTTGTACCGGCGGCCGTTGCGTTCGTCGTGTTTTGGGTCACGTCCTGCTGCGGCAGGTACCCGATGTCCAAGGCGCCGCCGACCAGAGCGTTGAACTCCGCGCTGTCGGTCGTGTAGGGAAGTTCCTCCACCGTCACCGTCGCCTTCTGGGGCCCGGTGTAGGCCGAGTTCGGTACGAGCGTCACCTCGCCGGAGGTGCTGAACGAGCCACCCTTCGACGAAGCGATGGTGTAGGGGCCATCGACGATGCTCCAGACCGGGCTGCTCGCGTAACTGGTCGGGTCGTTCGCCAGGCCGGACAGGTAGTTGTAGACCTTCGTACACGCGGCGTCCGTCGAGGCGGCGCCGTACGTGCCGGTCGAGCAACCACCCGATCCCGGCGCGGCGCCAGCGGAGGTCGCGTCCCAGGCCGACGGGAACGGCGTGATCTGGGAGAACTGGTTGTAGGTCATCCACGTCGGGTCGACGGCCTTGGTGAAGGTGACCTCCATCGATGTCGGGCTGGTGACGGATACGGACTTGACGTTGTCCGGGATGTAGCCGGGCACGAAGTCGTACCAGTTGGCCGTCTCGGCGTGCAGCATGTTGAGGAAGAACGCGACATCCGCCGTCGTCACCGACTCACCGTCCGACCACTTGTAATTGGGCTTCATGGCGATCGTGGCGGTGGTGTCTCCGCTGCCGTAAGTCGGGACGCTGGCCAGCGACAGCGTGGAGTTCAGCGTCGTCTTGTTGTTCGAAGGGAACCCGAACATGTACAGCGGCCGGTACATCATGTACTGGAACTGGCTGATGTTGTCGACGCTGGAGTTCTGCGCGCTCATGAACGGGAAGATGTAGGTGGGGGGTGTACCCGGAGGCTCGGCCCATCGAACAGTGCCGCCCGACTGCTTCGTCCCCCCGGTCGGAATGCCGCTGGCGCTGGCAGCGCTTGTGGTCCCGACCAACAACAGTGCCGCCGTCGTCAGTGTGACTCCAGCGACGCCCAGGGTCCCGGCGATCCGCTTCGCCCAGCCCCCGGGGATTCGAGCGTCGCTCCGCCGCACGGTCGGGCGTCTGCTGAACTTCCCCTTCAGTCCCATGGCACTCCCTTGTCTGCCGATCGCCCCGGTGACGACCGGACCCCCCTCCCCACTCCCGTGGTGGAAGATGCCGTAAACGTAACCTAACTGCCACATTGTGGGTAGGTATTGGCCACAGAATTTCTGCGGGAACGCGGCACGGGGAGATTCGATTCGGTGCACATCCCCGGTTCACACATGAATCCCGCGTCCAAGGGCCCTCTGGCGCAGGAGGCGGCACCTGAGGACCAGCTGAGAGCCCACTGCGTGGTTTGTAACGGACCACAATTAACATTCCCGGTGAGGCGATGGTCTATGTCCTTGCGGTAGCCGCGGCGCTGTCCAACGCGCTGACCAGCGTGTTCCAGCGCATGGGCGTCGAAGACGCCCCCGAAGAGACCACCATGCGCCTTAGCCTCTTGGCGCACGCCATCCGCCGCGGCGTCTGGCTTCTGGGCTTCGGGTTCATGATCTGTTCCTTCTTGTTGCAGTCCTTCGCGCTGCACATCGGCCGGCTTTCTGTGGTCCAGCCGATCCTGACCATGGAGCTGCTGTTTCTGGTCGCCATCTTGGGGACGTACTTCCGCTTCTCCATCTCCATCCGTGAGTGGGTCGGCGCCTCGGCGATCGCCTTCGGGCTCTCGGGATTCCTTTACTTTGCGGCGCCCGGAGGTGGCAACGAGGTGCCGACGAACCTGGGCTGGATCGTCGTCGGCAGCGCCGCCTGCTTCCTGATTGTCGTCACCGTGGTTGCAACGCGGTGGGGCCCCCGCTGGTGGAAGGCGGCCATGTTCGGCACTGCGGCCGCCGTCGCGTATGCCTTCACCGCGGCGCTCATCAAGACGGCAAGCAACTACGCCGCCAGCGACTGGGTCCGCTTGTTCGAGCACTGGCAGACCTACGGCGTCGCTGTCTTCGGCCTGCTCGGCCTCTTCCTGACCCAGAACGCCTTCCATGCCGGGCCGCTGGCGGCGTCGCAATCGACGCTGGTCCTGGTCGACCCTCTGGTGAGCATCTGCCTGGGCATCGCGCTTTACGGCGACAGTTTGCGCACCTCGGGTGTCTACGGACCGCTCGAGGCGTTCTCCCTCCTCGTCATGTTCATGGGAGCCGTGTTCCTTTCCAACTCTCCACTGATCACCGGCATCAGGAGCGAAGGGACCGGCGAGGAATACGAGGAGATGCTGTCTCGCCGTCTGAAGCACCCCCGCCACGAACCGGCGTCCGACGCCGTGCCGGACGGAGGCCTTCCCCCGTTCTCCTCGGCGTAGAAACCATTCAGGTCTTTCCTGATCGAGCCTCCGAGTGTTGGGCTCGCTCGACCACGAGCCGGGTCATGGCCGCGAAATGATCCGGGTGCGAGAGGTGTGCGCCGTGCTGCGCGCCCTCGATCTCGTAGACGACGGCACCCGGCACATGCGACCCCAGCCACTGGACGCTGCGGCGGTGATGCGGTTGCGTCGTCGGCCCGCCCGTGCCGAACACCGAAGGCATGCCCAAGGAAGTCACGTCGAACGGCGGTCCCTCGCCTCGCAAGCTGCGAAGGTCCGCCACCAACGCCGGCCCGTCCTCCCGCCGAGACGCGCGGCCGACTTCGGTCAACCGGGACCAGGCGGCCTCGCCCACCATGCGGCAGAAGAAACGCTCCGCCTCCACCTCCGGATCCTCCGCGAGAGCCGGCCACGGCCGAACTTGCCCTCCGGACGTCTGGTCCCGTCGGAAGCCGAGCCAGGGCATGGGCGGCTCGAACGCGCCGATCGCGTCGAAGGCCCGTGGCTCGGCCAGCGCTGCACCGATGACCACGTCGCCCCCCAGGCTGTGGCCGATCGCGACCACCGGTCCTCCGGCGCCGCCGTCGCTGCTGGCGGCCTGCCGTGACGCCTCGGCGACGGCCAGGAGGTCCTCGATGTGCCCGCCCAGGTCCACGACTCCACCCTCCCGGGAGGCCTGGTAACCGCGCCGGTCGTAGGCAACCGTCGTGAGTTCGGGCAGCCGGCGCATGACTCGTCGGAAGCTCTCGCCTCGATCGAGCGACCCGTGGACGAAGACGACCGTCGCCGCGCCCGGAGCCTGGGCCGGCCGCGACAGGAGGTGGAGTGCGGCCGGATAGCTCATGGGCAGGGCAGACGCTACCAACACCGCCTCCGGGGACCGACCGCCGCCGATAGGGTTGGTTCATGACTCCGTTCGGTGGTTCAGGTGGCTCTTTCGGGCCCAACGCCTGGCTCGTCGACGACATGTACGACCGTTTTTTGGCCGACCCGAACTCGGTCAGCGAGAGCTGGCGCGAGTTCTTCGCGGACTATCGTCCGGCGCCCGTTCCGGCCCCCCAGCCCCAGTCCCTGCCGGCCGATTCCGCCGTGCCGCCCGCTCAGCAGGCCGCCACCGCGCCGGCGTCGGTTGCGACGGCTCCGGCCACAGCCCCCGCTTCCACCGCGACGCCGGCCCCCCGCGTGGAGGCCGGGAACGAAGAAGCCATGGTCCTGCGTGGCGCCGCCTCGCGCATTGTCGCCAACATGGAGGCCAGTCTGGGCGTGCCGACCGCGACCAGCGTGCGGACCGTGCCGGCGCGCCTGCTCGAGGTCAATCGGCTCGTCCTGAACAACCAGCTGGCGCGGACCACCGGAGCCAAGGTCAGCTTCACCCACATCATCGGCTATGCCGTGGTGCGCGCCCTCAACGACGTGCCGGCACTCAACGCCACCTTCGTGGAGAATGCCGACGGCACGGGGAAGCCCGGTGTCATCCACCACAAGCACGTCGGACTAGGCCTGGCGGTCGACCAGGAGAAAAGTGACGGCTCGCGCACGCTTCTCGTCCCGTGCATCAAGGATGCCGACACCCTCGATTTCCGGTCTTTCGTTCTCGCCTACGAGGACCTCATCCGCAAAATCCAGACGAACAAGATTGGCCCCGACGACTTCACCGGGACGACGGTTTCGCTGACCAACCCGGGGACGCTCGGGACGGTGCAATCGGTGCCTCGCCTGATGCCCGGGCAAGGAGCCATCATCGGCGTGGGTGCGCTCGGCTATCCGGCCGGCTTCGAGGCGGCGGACCCGCGGGTGCTCGCCGAACTCGGTCTCGGCAAGGTTGTGACGCTGACCTCCACCTACGACCACCGCATCATCCAGGGCGCTGAGTCCGGCCTCTTCCTCGGTCGGGTGGCGTCGCTCCTGATGGGTGCCGACGGCTTCTACGACGCACTGTTCGAGTCGATGGGCGTGCCCTACGAGCCCGTGCGCTGGCAGCCCGACAGCAACGCGGGGGACGGGACCGAAGAGGGCGAGCACCAGCGCCTGGTCAAGCAGGTGCATGTGCAGACCCTCATCAACATGTACCGCGTCCGGGGCCATCTCATCGCCCACCTCGACCCGCTCGACGCCGAGCCGCCGCACATCCACCCGGAGCTCGACCCGCTCACCTACGGCCTCACCATCTGGGACCTTCCGCGCCAATTCGTGGCGGACGGCCTGGCTGGCCGGGACGTGTCGACGCTCGAAGACATTCTCCACATCCTCCGAGACGCCTATTGCCGGACGCTCGCCATCGAGTACATGCACATCCAGGACCCCGAGCAGAAGCGCTGGATCCAGCTGCACGTCGAGGGCCAGCCGACCACCCTCAACGTCGAGGAGCAACGCCACATCTTGGACCGCCTCAATGCGGCCGAGGTCTTCGAACGCTTCCTTCACACGCGTTACGTCGGCCAGAAGCGCTTCGGACTCGAGGGTGCGGAGTCCACCATCGTCCTTCTGGACGCGCTCCTCGACTCCGCAGCCGGTGCCGGCGTGGCAGAGGTCGTCATGGGCATGGCGCATCGGGGCCGTCTCAACGTGCTCGCGAACATCGTCGGCAAGTCCTACAAGGAGATCTTCGAGGAGTTCGAGGGCAACCTCGATCCCGAGTCGGTCCAGGGATCGGGCGACGTCAAGTACCACAAGGGCGCGCGTGGCGTCTTCAAGGCCAGCGCGGGCGAGGATCTGCCGATCACTCTGGCGTCGAACCCCTCGCATCTCGAGGCGGTGGACCCGGTGGTCGAGGGGATGACGCGGGCCAAGCAGGACCGCCTCTCCCCGCCGACCGACGGCACTCCGGCCGGGGCAGCCGAGGGTCTCGCGGGGTTCCCGTGCATGTCGGTCCTGATCCATGGCGATGCGGCGTTCGCCGGCCAGGGCGTGGTGGCCGAGACGCTGAACCTCTCCGGCCTCTCGGGCTACCGCACCGGCGGCACGGTGCACGTGGTCATCAACAACCAGCTCGGCTTCACCACTGCACCCACATCGGCACGCACGTCTGTGTACCCGACCGACGTGGCGAAGATGGTCCAGGCACCGATCTTCCACGTCAACGGCGACGACCCCGAGGCTGCGGTCCGGGCCGCCCGTCTTGCGTTCGCCTTCCGCCAGACCTTCCACAAGGACGTGGTGATCGACCTGGTCTGCTACCGCAAGCATGGGCACAACGAGGGTGACGACCCCAGCTACACCCAGCCGCTGATGTACCAGCGGATCGACGCCAAACGATCGGTGCGCAAGCTCTACACCGAATCACTGGTGCGCCGCGGCGACATCACCCTCGAGGAGGCGGAAGCTGCGCTCGACGACTTCAACGCCAAGCTCCAAACCGTGCTCGACGAGGTCCGCGGCGAACCGTCGCTGGCGCCGACGGAGCTGCCGCCGGCGGAGATCGGTGGGGCCGATGTCCCCTCACCGCAGACGGGCGTCGCACCCGAGGTCCTGCAGGCGCTCTCCACGGTCGTGCGCTCGGTGCCGGATGGGTTCACTATCCACCCGAAACTTGAGCGCCAGTTCGTCCAGCGCGATCAGCTCGTGGCGGGTGGCCACGTCGACTGGGCGCTGGCCGAGTCGCTGGCCATCGGCTCCCTCATGTACGAGGGCGTCAACGTCCGGCTCACCGGGCAGGACAGCCGGCGCGGCACGTTCAGCCAGCGACACGACGTCCTCGTCGACTACAGCAACGGAGAGGAGTACGTCCCGCTTGCGCACATCCGCGACGGTTTGCGGCGCATCGGCGCGGGGTCGCTCGAGCCCAGCGGGGAGATGGGCAACTTCACCGTCCGCGATTCGTTGCTCTCCGAGTACGCGGCGGTGGGCTTCGAGTACGGCTATTCGGTCGAGGCGCCCGAGGCGCTTGTGGCTTGGGAGGCGCAGTTCGGAGATTTCGCCAATGGCGCACAGATCATCATCGACAACTTTTTGGTCGCAGCCGAGAACAAGTGGGGCCAGTTCTCCGGGCTGGTGCTGCTCCTGCCCCACGGGTACGAGGGTCAGGGACCCGAACACTCGTCGTCGCGGTTCGAGCGCTTTCTGTCGTTGAGCGCACGCGGCAATCTCCGCATGACGATCCCGTCGACGGCGGCGCAGTATTTTCACCTGCTCCGTTCACAGGCCCGATTGGAACCCAAGCGGCCGCTCATCATCGTCACTCCAAAGTCGATGCTGAGGGCCCACGCGTCGCGCTCCACCATCGGCGAGCTCGAATCGGGATCCTTCCAGCACATCATCGATGACACATCGATCGACGTTCCCACCACGGTGCAGCGGATCGTGTTGTGCAGCGGGAAGATCGCCCATGAGGCCGAACAACGTCGCTCCGAGCTCTCGCCCGAGGAGGCGGCCAAGGTCGCCATCGTCCGGGTCGAGCAGCTCTACCCCTGGCCCGTCCAGCTTCTTACCAGCATCTTCGAGCGTTACAGCGCGGCCGACGAGGTGGTGTGGCTGCAGGAGGAGCCCGAGAACATGGGTGCCTGGTCCTTCGTGCACGCCCGCCTCCATGCCTGTCTGCCGGATCGCCTGCGGCTCCGTCACGTGAGCCGGGTCGAGTCCGCCAGCCCCGCGATCGGCAGCGCAGCCCTGCACCAATTGGAGCAGGCAGACCTGTTGCAGCGTGCCATTGGCTGAACAACATCACGTCGTGGTGGACGGGTCGAATCTGGCCACCGAAGGAAGAAGCTCTCCCAGCCTGAAGCAACTTGACGAGGCCGTGCGCGCCTATGCCGCCGAGGACCCAGGGGCGAGCATCATCGTCGTGGTCGACGCCACCTTCGAGCACCGCGTGGCTGAAGCCGATCGCGACGAGGTGCGCAACGCGATGCTCAACGGAGAAATTGTCTCCCCACCCGCAGGCGCCATTGGCCGCGGTGACGCGTTCGTGTTGCGCATCGCCGAACGCACGGGCGCCACCGTGCTGTCGAACGACTCCTTCCAGGAATTCCACGGCGAGCATCCCTGGCTCTTCGACGAGGGACGTCTGATGGGTGGCAAACCCGTGCCCGGGGTCGGATGGATCTTCACGCCCAGGCTCCCCATCCGGGGTCCGAAGAGCCGCGCCGCCACGGCCGAGGCCAAGTCCAATAAGGACCCAGAGTCCGCGCCCGCCAAGGCGGCCGAGCTGGCCCGCGCCGCCAAGAAGGCCGACAAGCGTGCGGGCAAGGCGAAGAAGTCGGCGAAGAAGGCTTCCGCGACGGTCGACACTTCGTGGCCGATCACACCGACGTCTCCTCCACCTGGCCGAGCCAAGGTCGATCCGGTCTTCTCGAGCGCTATCGACGAAGCCGTTGAGGAGGCGCTGGACCCGGCTGGCGCGGACAAGTCCCGTGGCGCGTCCAAGAAGACTGTGCACGCCAAGGACGGCCGAGCCCGGAGGGAGGAACCGGGCAAGCAGCGAGACGGTAAGGGGCCAGACACGAAGAAAGCACAGGCGGCCGCGCCGTCGGACCGCTCGAAGAAGAAGCGTTCGTCCCCCCCGCCTGCGGTCAACGAGCCGTTGACCTTCATCAACTTCGTGGCTGCCTACACGGTGGGCAGCACAATCGAGGGCGAGGTCGTCTCTTTCACTTCACACGGTGCCATGGTGGACGTATTCCTGCCCGGCGGAGATGTGTTGCATTCCTACATCCCCCTGACCGCCATGGGGTCACCACCACCGAACAAGGCGCGCCAGGTGCTCAAGAAGGGGGAGGTCCGGCCGTTTGTCCTGGCCGGTCTCGACCCACCTCGGCGTGTCGCGGAATTGGCGATACCACAGACTTCCGACGAGAAGAACAAACGTGCTTCTCGCTCCAAGTCCGCCGCGCCAGCCAAGACGGCCCCGGACAAGAAGTCGTCACCCGCCGTCGCCGAGGGCAAGGCGGCGGCCAAGAAGGCTGCTCCGGCTGGGAGGAGGGCCACCCGGAAGGCCACGAAGAAGACGGGCACCCCGGTGAAGAGGGCCTCTGTCCAGAAGACAGCCGCCAAGGAGACGCCCGCGAAGACTCCCGCGAAGAAGGCGCCGGCGAAGAAGACCCCCGCGAAGAAGGCGCCGGCGAAGAAGACCCCCGCCAAGAAGGCGCCAGCGAAGAAGGCGCCGGCGAAGAAGGCGACGAAGGCCGCAAAGGCAAAGAGGACCTGGGTGGCCAAGAGGTCCGGAAAAGCGGCGCCGAGGTGACGAGGGGGTACCCTCCGTTGATGGCGCTTCCGCGGCCGCAGGATGTCTTGCCGCATCGGCCACCGTTCCTCTTCGTCTCGGACGTCACCGCCGTGGAGCCCGGAGCCTCGGCGCGGGGCCAGTGGACCCTCACGGGGGATGAGCCGTTCTTCTCCGGCCACTTCCCGGGCCGTCCCACGTTGCCCGGCGTGTTGATGGTCGAATCGCTCGCGCAGCTCGGTGGAATTGCCGTCCTGCTCGACCCGCGTTACGCAGGGAAGCTGCCGCTCTTCGGCGGCATCGAGAAGGCGCGCTTCCGACGCCAGGTGGTCCCGGGCGAGACCCTCCAGCTTGAGGTGTCCATGGACCGCCTCTCCGCTCGAGCCGGAAAGGGCCACGGGGCGGCCACCGTCGACGGCCAGACGGCGTGCGAGGCGGAGCTTCTCTTCGTGATCGTCGACGGCGGGCCCGGTTGATGCGTCTCGCGACTTGGAACGTCAATTCGCTCTCGGCGCGCCTGCCGCGGGTGACCGAGTGGCTCGAAGCCAACAACCCAGACGTGCTCTGTATGCAGGAGACGAAGCTCGCCGACGACAAGTTCCCCGAGAAGGAGTTTGCCGAGCTGGGATACGAATCGGCGCACAACGGCGACGGCCGGTGGAACGGTGTCGCCATCGTGAGCAAGACCGGCGTTTCCGACGTCACGCGTGGCTTCGGCACCCCCGACGACGAGTATGGTCGCCGCGTCATCTCCGCAGATTGTGGGGGGACTCGGATCTTCTCGGTGTACGTGCCGAACGGGCGCTCACTGGACAACGAGTTCTATGCCGTGAAGCTGAAGTGGATGGCCCAGTTGCGGAACACTCTCGACCAGATGTGCCCGCCCGGCTCGTCGCTTGCGGTATGCGGCGACTTCAACGTCGCCCCGGACGACGGTGATGTGTGGGATCCAGCCGCGTATGTCGGAGCGACCCACGTGAGCGAGCCCGAACGTGCCGCGTTGCGCGACGTCGAGGGCTGGGGGCTCGATGATGTCTTCCGCCGTTTCAACGAGCCCGGGACCTTCACGTGGTGGGACTACCGGGCGGGCGACTTCCATATGGGCCGAGGCATGCGTATCGACCTGGTGCTCGTGAGCCACGACCTGGACGAGCGCGCCACCGGTGCCTATCGCGACCGTGACGCCCGGAAGGGCAAGAAGCCTTCTGATCACGCCCCCGTCGTCGTCGACTTCGCCGGCGCCTGACGAGCGAGGACGGGTCCCTCCAACCCCGGCGACATCGCCAGGTCGAAAGTGGTCGGGCGGTCGCCGGAAGGGCTCTCGAACGATGCCGGAGAGGAAGAAGCGGGTTAGAGCTGCACCTCGACGAGCGAAGGTCCCGGTTCGGAGAACCCGCGCTCTAGCGCTGTCACGAGATCCTCGGCTGATTCCGCTCGCCGTGCCGGCACCCCCATGCCGCGAGCGAGAGCACAGAAGTCGAGCTCGGGGTCGGTGAGGTCCAGCAGCCGGCGGGCCAAGGGTCCGCCGGCGTCGGCACCGACGCGGTGGAGCTCGATGTTCAAGATCGCGTAGCTCCGGTTCGACAACACGACCGTTGTGACGTTGAGGCCCTCTCGAGCCTGCGTCCACAGTGCCTGCGGGGTGTACATGGCGCTGCCGTCGGCCTGGAGTGCGAGCACGGGCTGATCCGGTGCCGCCACCGCCGCGCCAGTCGCCAACGGAAGCCCGATGCCGATGGCGCCTCCCGTCAGGGTCAGCCAGTTGTGTCTCGGCGCTCCTGCGGTGGCACCCGCCACGGAGAGGCCCGACGTGTTGCCTTCGTCCACCACGATGGTGCCTTCGGGCAGAACGGCCCCCACGGCGGCCGCCAGCGACTCGGTCGTCAGCGCTCCGGTGGGCCGCTCGGGCCGCGCCGCCGGCGCCGGAACCGTGCCGTCGGTCGGCGCGCCGAGGGCGTCGGCCAGCGCGTCCAACGCGCCCACCGCGTCCTCGCCGGCGCGAACCAGCGTGTGCACAGTGCAGCCCGCGGGCACCAAGTCGCTCGGCTTGTCGGGGTACGCGAAGAACGAGACAGGCGAGGTGGTGTCGACAAGGACCAGATGGCGGACGCCCTCCAACTGGGCCTGGGCCATCTCGGCGAAGTACGCGAGCCGGTCGACCGCCGGGATGCCCGCGCCACGCTCGAGATTCGCCGGGAAGGTCTCACCGAGGAGCGCGGCGCCGGTCGTCACGGCGACCCGGCTCGCCGCCTGGAGCGCGTCGGCGCGCGTGGCGCGGCCGCCGACCAAGAGCGCGGACTTCTCGCCGGAGCGCAGCGCTTTCGCGACCTCCTCGATGGTGTCGGCCGGGACGAGCGAGGGTCGCCCCGGGGGCCGCGGCGGGCGCGCGCCGGTCGACGACTCCGACCAGGATGCGTCTGCCGGGAGCACCAAGGTGGCGACGCATCCCGGGGGCCCCATGGCCGCAGCCACCGCATCGGCACCGTCGGCCGCCACGTCGTCGGCGCGCGCCGTCGAGCGGTACCAACCCGAGACGGCGGAGGCGATCGCGGCGATGTCCGCTTGGAGGGGCGCGTCGTAGCGGGCGTGGTAGGTGGCATGGTCGCCGACGATGTTGACGACCGGGGTGCGTGCCCGGCGCGCGTTGTGCAGGTTGGCCAACCCGTTGCCGAGGCCGGGCCCGAGGTGCAGGAGCGTCGCCGCCGGCCGTCCGGCGATCCGACCGTAGCCGTCGGCCGCGCCTGTGACCACGCCCTCGAAGAGGCACAGGATGCCGCGCATGGCAGGTACCTCATCGAGCGCCGCCACGAAGTGCATCTCGGAGGTCCCTGGGTTGGCGAAGCACACATCGACGCCGGCGTCGACCAGCGTCAAGAGGAGGGCGCGGGCACCGTTCATGAGCTCTCTCCTCCTTGCGTCGATGCGTCTATTCCGAGCATCCGGTGCGGGCCCAGGATCTCCCGCGGGTCGAACACCTTCTTGATCGAGCGCATGAGCTCGAGCGCCGCCGGGTCCACTGTCTCCAAGAAATAGGGCACCTTCTCGGTCCCGATGCCGTGCTCACCCGAGACGGCTCCGCCCGCGTCCGCGGCAACCCGGAAGATCTCTCGCGTCAACTCCTTGCGCTTCGCCACGTCGGACTGGAAGACGGCCAGGTGGACGTTGCCGTCGCCGACGTGGCCGCACCCGCTCACAAAGCTCTCGTGTGCCGCCGCCAGCTCGGCCACCGTGGCGAGGTAGTCGGCGATGGCCGCACGCGGGATCACGGCATCGATGATGTCGTCGGCGCCGGCCGCCTTGGTCACGAAGAAGAGCCGCTCCCGCGCTTCGATCAGGCCCGTGCCAGCGAGCGGCGGCAGCACGTAGACGTCGAGCGCGCCGAGTTCACCGAGGAGCGTCCCCAGCCGTTCGACGTCCTCATCGAGTCGCTCCGCCGAGGACTGCTCGAGGACCACGATCAGATAGGCGAGGGCCGCCTGCTGCACCTCTTCGGGTATGCCGAGGTCGAGGCCGGCCGCCCGGGTGATGCTGCCGAGCACGAGGGCGTCGGCGTACTCGAGGATGGTCGGGTTGACGCCGCTGGCGACGATGCGCGGCACCGCATGCGTCACCTCGGGCAGGGTGGCGAACGGAGCCAGGATCGTGGTCGTCTCGGTCAACCGCGGCTGGACCTTCACCGTTACCTCGGTAGTCATCGCCAAGGTCCCCTCCGATCCGATCAGCAGCTGGGTCAGGTCGTAGCCGGTCGAGGACTTTACGAACTTGCCGCCGGTGCGCATCACGGTGCCGTCGGCCAGCACGACCTCGAGCCCAAGCACGTGGTGGCGCGTGACGCCGTAGCGCACGGCACGCATGCCGCCCGCGTTGGTCCCGACGTTCCCGCCGAGCGAGGCGCTCTGTTCTCCCGGCGAGACAGGGTAGATGAGGCCGAGCGGTGCCAGCTCGGCGTTGAGCTGCTCGAGCGTCACGCCGGGCTGGACGACGGCGACCTGGTTCTCGACATCGACCTCGAGGATGCGGCTCATGCGGTCGAAGGCGAGAAGAATGCCGTCGGGCACGGGCACCGCGGCGCCCGACAGCCCGGTGCCGCTACCGCGGGCCACCACCGGCACTCCGCGCTCGGAAGCGACCTGGAGCACCTCGGACACCTCGCTCGTCGAGCCCGGCAGCACGAGCGCCAGCGGGGCGACGGGAGACAGACTCAGCGTCTCGTCATGGGTGTAGTCGGCGTGCACCGCCTCGCCGACGCGCACGTTGGTCTCGCCAACGGCCTTGCGCAGCTGTTCCAAGAATTCCGGCATGCGACAGGTGCCCCCACCTCGGGCCGATCTCGGGGTCGATCGGGTGGGAAGGACCTTACCGGCCGTTCTCGGCTCCGGCCCTCACTGGCTTTCGCCGGCCGTTACGGTTCGGCGTCCTCGCCCTCGAGCCCTTCCGCTAGGCGCTTGCGGAGTTCGGCCACCCGTGCCGAGACCTCGGACGCCGCGGTCGGCGCCGCCTCCTTGTCCAAACGTGCGATGGCCCGCTCGATCGGCTGCAACCACGGGCTCGGCCCTCGTGCCATCGAGTTGCCCGCCGTGGCCTCATCGCCGGTGCGCTCGAACCAGCTGCACCACAGCTCCTCCTCGGAGCGAGTCAGGGCGACGTAGAGCAGGCGGCGTTCCTCCTCCACGGCGGCGTCGGTCTGCGCCGAGGCAATCGGCATCAGGCCCTCGCTGAGCCCGAGGACGATCACTGTGGGCCACTGCAGGCCCTTGGCCCGGTGGAACGTGGTCAGGACGACGTGATCACCGACGACCGGCGCGGGCCGCGGCTCCTCTTCATCGCGCTCGTCCCGATCGATCTTCTCGGCGCGCAGGTCGCTCGCCGGTCCCAGGTCCGAACCGGCCACCATGCTCGGCACGTTGGCGGCGTCCATCGCCGCCTGGACCTTGGCCAGTTGCGCGTTGGTGCGGGCGAGGACGGCGACGCTCGACCATCGCCGCCCCGGCGTGCGCGCCATCTTGGCCTGGGTGGCGGCCCACGCCGCCTCGGCGGCGTCGGTGTCGTGGCCCACGACCTTGGGCACCGGCCCGTCCACGCGCGTCGTGCGGGGAGGGACCACCGCGCCCGCGCCGCCTGAGGACCCGCCTTCGCGCAGCACGGCCGTCGCCACCGCCACCACCTGCGGCGTGCAGCGGTGGTTCTCGTCCAGGCGGATCACCTTCGTGCCGAGCAGGATCTCGGGCAGGCGGTCCAGCAGCGTGGGGTCGGCGCCGTTGAATCCGTAGACGGACTGGTTGGGGTCGCCGACGACGAACAGGTCTGGCTCGTCTGCGAGCATCGCGGTGAGCAGCCGGAACTGGGCCGGGTTCACGTCCTGCATCTCGTCGACGAAAAGGTGGCGAGTGCGCCACCGGATGGAGTCCGCGAACTCGGAGTCGCCAGAAAGCGCGTCGGCGCACGCCACGATCAGATCGTCGAAGTCGAGCAGCCGGCGTCGCGTCCGCTCCGCCTCGTAGCGGGCGTACGCCTCGGCCACCCGGTCGGCGCTGATGCCGCTGCGCCGGCGGTGCCGCCGTGCTTCGGCCTGGTAGCGCTCGGGCGTGACGAGCCGCGCCTTGGCCCACCCGATCTCGCTGTCGAGGGCGCGGGTCCGGCGGGGGTCGCCGGTGGTCACGTCGGCCAGAAGGCGGCGGCGGTCGGGGAGGAGCTGCGGCGCGGGGCGCCCGCGCAGCTCTCGGTGTTCGCGCAGCAGGCCCAAGGCAGTGCGGTGGAACGTGCCGGCCTTCACGCCCGCCACGCCGAGCGACCACAGGCGGGTGCGCAGCTCCTCCGCCGCCTTGCGGCTGAACGTCGTCACCAGGGTGCGGTCTCCCTCGATAGAGCCCTCGCGCACCCGGCGGGCCACCCGGAGCGTCAAGACCCGCGTCTTGCCGGCGCCCGCGCCCGCCACGACGCACAGGAGGGGCTCGTCGGACTCGATCGCCTCTCGCTGGGCCAGGGTGAGACGGTTGGCGCCGGGGAGGGCCTCCCAGGTGTCGCTCTCGAAGCCCTCGAAGGTCATCACCACACTCCGCAGGGTACAGAAGGGGTGCTCGTGGCTGTCTGTCTACCCCACGCGATGTGTGCGCAGGAGGCGCCGGCGTGTGTGCCGGGCCTTGGCCAAGGAGACCAATTCCTGCACGACGGCAGTGAACGAGATGCCGTCGGCCTCCCAGAGCATCGGGAACATGGAGATGGGCGTGAACCCGGGCATCGTGTTCACCTCGTTGACCACGATCTCGTCGTCGCCTGTGAGGAACAGGTCGACCCGGGCCAGTCCCTCCACCCGCAGTGCCCGGTAGGCGGCAGCCGCTACTCGCTGGGCGTGCGCCAGTTGAGCGTCCGTGAGATCGGTGGGGGCAACGGTCTCGGCCGCGCCCAATACGTACTTGTCGTCGTAGTCGTAGAACTCCCGGCTGGCGAGGATCTCGCCGGCCCTTGAGACGCGGACGTCCTCGTTCCCCATGGCTGCGAGCTCGAGCTCGCGGCCGCGGACGAACTCCTCAGCGATGATGTGATCGTCGAACTGGAAGGCCGAGATCACCGCGTCGCCCATCGAGGCGGGATCGGAGACCTTCACCACGCCGATGGACGAACCGAGATTCGCGGGCTTCACGAAGAGGGGCAGACCCAAGGCCTCGATCGTCTCCTCCATGACCTCCGTGGACCACGCCGAGCGTGCCACGAGACGCCACGCCGCCACCGGCAGACCGTGGTCGTGCAGGACGGACTTGGCGATGCCCTTGTCCATGCAGATCGCGGACGCAAGCACTCCCGCGCCGACGTAAGGGAGGGCGAGCGCCTCGAAATGGCCCTGGATCACCCCGTCCTCCCCGAAGGGGCCGTGCAGGACGGGAAACACCACCGCGTCGCGAGGGATGCCATCGCCGAGGTGTGCGAGCTGCACGGAGGGTTCCCCTTGCGCCAAGTCGTCGGGTGACGACAAGGCGTCGACCTGGCCGAGGTCGGCCAGGCAGCCGTTGGCGTCGACCCACTGCTTGTCGTGGGTCAGGCCGATCAACTTCACCACGAACCCTCCGTCGAGTGCGGCCTGTGCCACCAGGCGCGCCGAGATGCACGAGATCTCGTGCTCCGCCGACGGGCCGCCGTAGACGACCACCAGCACTTCGGGATCGGGCATCGGTCGAGGCTATACAATCGACGTGGGGATGACGCGTGCGCTTCTCGACTTCTGAGCTCTCCTCCCACCTCGACGCGGCGCTCGTCGGGCCCGATGTCACAATCGACGGGGCCAGCATCGACTCCCGGACCACCCAGCCAGGTCAGCTCTTCGTGCCGATCGTCGCAGAGCGTGACGGACACGACTTCATCTCGTCGGCTCTGGCCGCCGGCGCGGCCGCCTACCTGACCCAGCACGTTCCCGACGGCCCCGACGGCACGACGGCCATCGTGGTCGACGACACCTCGCTGTCCTTGATGAACCTCGGGGTGCTGGCGCGTACCCGAGTGGGCGGCGTCATCGGGATCACGGGTTCTGTCGGCAAGACGACGACCAAGGACCTCCTGCGCGGGTGTCTCGCGACGACATTCTCCACGGCTGCAAGCGAGCGGTCCTTCAACAACGAGCTCGGGCTTCCGCTCACACTGCTCAACGCGCCTGGCGATGCCCGCTGGGCCGTGCTCGAGATGGGCGCGCGCCGTGTCGGTCACATCAAGCGACTGGCCCAGGTGGCCCTGCCCGACGTCGGGGTCGTGACCAGCGTGGCCATGGCGCACGTGGAGTTCTTCGGCGACCTCGACGGGGTCGCCCGAGCCAAGAGCGAGCTCTTGACGGCGCTGCCGCCGTCCGGCGTCGCCGTCCTCAACTTCGATGACCCGCGGGTCGCCCGGATGGCGGCGGCCAGCCCCTGTCCGGTCCTCGGCTATTCGGTAGAGGCCGACGCCGAGATACGGGCCGAGGGAATCGAGCTCGACAGCGACCTCCGGCCGAGGTTCACGCTGGTGTCGCCGTGGGGCAAGGGTGAGGTCCGGCTCGCGCTGCACGGCGTGCACCAGGTCCCGAACGCGCTCGCCGCCGCCGCGACGGCGCTGTGGTGCGAGGTGCCTTTCGGACGTGTCGCTGAGGCGCTCTCGGCGTCCACGGGGTCGGCACTGCGCATGGAGGTGCGCCGCCTCCCCCGCGGTCCCGCGCTCATCGTCGACTGCTACAACGCCAACCCTGCCTCCACCGAGGCGGCCCTGCGGGCGCTGACGGCGCTGGAGGGCCAGCGCAAGGTTGCGCTGCTCGGCCTCATGGCCGAACTGGGGGCGGAAACCGAGGCCGAGCACGGGCGCCTCGCGTCGCTCGCCGACCAACTGGGGATCGAGCTCGTGGGCTACCGCACGAACATGTACGGATCGGACCTGGTGTCCGACGTGGGCGACGCCGTCGCGATGTTGCGGTCGTTGACCGCGAGCGACGCTGTCCTGGTCAAGGGAAGCCGAGTGGCGCAACTCGAGGACGTGGTCGCCGCGTACGAAACCGCAGTGAGCTCAGGCGATCACTGAGGGCGGATCGATCGCCCCCCGTCGGTGTTCGTGACGCCGACGAGCACGCGGCGGCTGAGCTCGCCGTAGAGCGATTCCGTCCGTAGGGAGGGCGAGCTGCCGGGATCGAGCGCGTCGACGCGTCGTTGGCACTCGCGCCATTCGAGCCGGAGCCGGTCTGCATCGCCCTCGGTCGCCGCCAGCTCCATGGCGGCCCGGGAGAGTGCCTCGCTGTATGGCTCGACCAACCGGGCACGCTCGAGGCCCCACCGCGCCAGATCGAAGAGGCCCTCGTCGGCGGCCAGCGCTGACATTGAGCACGCGGCGTCGACGAGCACGGCGGCGATGCGTCCTCCGTGCCCTTCGGCCTCCCACCAGGAGTACCCGGCCAGCGTGGTGGCCAACGGCTCGCCTTCGACGAGTTCGAGCGCGGCACGGAAATGGGCGATGGCGACCCGTGGATCGTCGTGGCACCTCGCCTCGTCCACGTAGGCGATGGCGCGATGCACATCCACCGTGACGAAGGGCGACACCTGGTAGAGACCGTTGCGCGTTCCGGCGGGGAACAAGGGCGCGCCCGAGTCGTCGACGCCCATGGCGCGCCGGGCGGCGTATGCCGTGTTGAACAGTGTTTTGGCGGCGGCGTCGGCATCGGTCGACCCGAGGACCCGCGTCCGCAACCGGTCGCTGGTGGTCACGTCGGGCTGGTGCAGCGCCAGGTACGCCACGAGCTCCACCGCTCGACGGGCCCGGTTGGGCGGGAGTTCCTCTCGAAGGCCGTCGAGGCGGGGAGAAGGGGTGAGGAGCCGGACGTCAATCGGTCCCGGTGCCAAAGTGGACGACGTCCGACTTTCATGGTGCGGCTGCTTGCCGGACTTACCGGACACGCCGGACTCACCGGACACGCCGGCTTCGCCGGCCCCACCAGACACGCCGGGCTCGGGGAGCGATGCCGCCGGCCCCGAAGCCGTCGCGGGCAACGCTGCACGCGGCCCGTCGAAGGGCGACGCAACCACCCCGGCGATCCGATCGGCCGTATCGGGTGACTGCAGGTACGGGCGCACGACCCGGCCCATCGGGTGCAGCGTGGCCGCCTGGCGATCCACGAGCACCGTCAGGTCCGTGGCGGGGACCACGGACGTGGTCACCACCGCGACGCGCGGGAGGACCTCGGGAGCCAGGTCGGCCGGATGGCCGAAGAAGAGCGCGGCCGGGGCATCGAACGAGTTCGGCGACCGCACACGGTGGAGACCCGGGTGACCCGGATCGTCCGTCACGAGCACGGAGTCCGACCAGGCCCAGGCTTCGGCCGCATGCCGGCCCGCCCGGAGCAGGTCGGGCGCCGACTCACCCAGGACGGGAAGGACCGCGCCCGCACCGACCGTCACCAGCCACGTGCCCTCGTCGTCGTCGCCGACCGGCAGGGCGACGGGCACATAGGGGTCGAAAGGGGGTTGATCCTCGAGTGCGTCGTGGCCGACGTGCCATGCCGCTCCGCCGGTCACCGAGGTGAACCCGTCTGGCGCGGCGTCCGGATGTTGGCCGGCCAACCAGAACGTCACGCCCGATGGCGAGATACAGACCGCCCGGATCGAAGGGCAAGGACGGCTGTCCCGCAGCGATCGGCCGAGCAGATAGTTCGCGGCCTCGAACGACCCCAGCGCCGGAACCCCGTCGAAGCGCTGCAGCAGGGCAGCCGTGTCGACCGCCTCGTCCGACAGCGGACCGCGCAGGTCGAGGTCGCCGGAGAACGGTGGCGGTCGATGGCGCCGGCGCGCCCGGCGGGCCAGCGCGGCACAGGCGAGCGAGCCCAGCCCCAGCGCCACGAGCTCGGGGAGACGGTCGGGTTGCTGCGCTCTCCCCGGCAATGGCCTCGAGCTGTCCGTCCGGGAGTCGGGATCGTCAGCCGGACTCGCGCCGACGGGGAGAACCAGGCGCCAGCCGGCACGCAGCCGGTCAGGGTCGACGAACCGATCGCCCTGACCCATGTCGCGGCCGAAGTTGAGCCGGGCGATCGCCGTCCAGTCCGCGGCGTCGCCCAAGCGCGCCTCCGCGATGCTCTGCAAGCTCTCCCCACGCCGGACGACGTGTGTCGTCCGCGTGGTGGGTGCGGTCGATGCGGCGTGCGCCGTGGTGTCCCGTTGAAGCGCACTGGGAGTGGCGACGGTCGTGGGCGCGTGCCACGAGTCCGGCGCTGCGCCAGCTCCGGAGGAGAGAACGAGCGGAGCGCCGAAGCTCGAAAGGGCGAGGACGCCGACCGCGATGCGGGCGGCGAGCCGGTCGAGGATCGACGCGGACCCCAGTGTCGCCGGGCCACCGTTGCGCACGTAGGAGGCCACGGCGCGAACGAGCTGCGCACAGCACGCCGCCCAGGCGACCCAGGCCGCCAGCGTCAAGGCGAACAGCGCGTCCCGTGGTGCCGGCGACCACCCGTGACCGAGCCCGCCCGAGACGGGGTTTCCCACGACGAGGAGCAAGACCATGGGGACGGCGGTGAAGGTGAGGAGGGCCGTGAACACGGCTCCGACGACGTCGAAGAGCCGATGGCGGCGTCCAGCGCGAAGCTCAGCCACCAGCGGGCCCGATGGTGATCGTGTACGTCAGCGCCGTGTCTTCGGATGCGGGCTCGCTCACCGTGGCGAGGCAACTGCCGCTCGCATCCGGCAGGGTCGCCTCCATGACCGACGTCCCGCCGACGCTCTGGCTTCCGCTCGGGCAGCTGACCTCCAGTGTGAGGTAGGTGGATCCGGACCAGAGCACGGACACGGTGGTGGGACCGCTGCCCGTGAAGGCGAACCCGTTGGACCGCTGCCCGGGTGGGTTGAGAATTCCCTGCGTCTGCGTGCGGTCGTCGGGCGTCGCCGCTGCCGCTGTCGTGGTGGTCGGGGTGGTCGCGGTAGCGGCGGTCGTCGTCGTCACGCTTGGCGGCACCGTCGCCGGCGTGTCGGGACCGCTCGAACCGCTTGGGCTGCTTGAACCGCTTGGACCGCTTGGTTGGTGCGACGACAGCAACGACGTGTTCGTCCCGTTCGCGTCAGGGACTACGTGCGGTGTCGTCGTGGTCGTCGTCGCCGAGCCGGTAAGTCGCGTCGCATTCGTGCCACCACCCGTCCCACGTTTTGGCGCCGGGTGGTGCGCTTCGGACGCGACAGCGTCGGCTGGGTCGTGGTGGCGTCTGTTCGCGCGCGACGGGTTGCCTGCCGTCGCCACGAGAAGCGCCATGAGGGCCAACGACACGGCGAGGATCACCCACCAGTTGGGGCGGGCTCGAACCAACCGCGAGCGCCGGCTCTCGGTGGTTCCGAAGTTTCCCTCGACCACGGGCACACCATACGCACCCTTCATCCGAGCCGCACCGGCCGATCAGGCACACAAGCTGCGCCGACCGCGGTTCCGGTGGGCGTAGAGGACGCGGCGGTCGCGCCCGGTCATCGCCGCCAGCTCCGAGATGGAATAGCCGAGGACGTTGTTGGCGTAGAGCACCTGGATCTCGTCGGCGCACATGCCGTCGCGGTGCCGGTCGATCAGGACCCGCGTCAGCTCGTCGAGATCGGTGTCGAGGCAACGTGACTTGCCGTCTTCGACGTCAGAGCCAAGAGGAATCGCCCGCCGGGCCAGGTCCTTGCCGCGGAAGAGTTGGCGTCGCATCCGGCAGCGGATGGCCGACAGAAGATCGAGGACGGCGTAAGGGCGATCCTGGCCGGCCCATTCCAAAAGCACGACCCAGGTCGTCTCGAGGAGTTCACCGAAGAACTCGTCGCCGCTGCGCCATTCGCCACCCCGGCCCCATTGAAGCTTGCCGGCCACGGTGAGCAGCCCCGGGAGCAGCGCCTGGACGAGCACGCGGGCGAGGAACGGGTCCGTGCCGGACTCGCGGAGCAGGACGCTGACCAGGCGCGCCGCCTCGTCGCGCTGCGCGCGACCCGAAGCACCGTGCAGGTGGTCGACGAGGTCGTAAGGGGTGGGGCAACGCGGGGGCACCTGACTCGATACGGGGTCGTCGGGCCCGGAGGCTGTCCCGAACACCAGACAGGCGAGCGCCTCGTCGCGGCGGGCCACGGCGTGGAGCGACCGCACCGCAGGGCCGGAGCGCCCCGTCACCCTCCATTCGGCCGTCAGTTGTTCGACGAGCCCGGCGCGGTGTTTCGAGGAGCCGGAGTGGCGTTTCGACGAGTTCGAAGAGTTCGAAGAGTTCGAAGAGGAGGAAGCGGAGGTCGGCATGACGCCAACGTCGCGAGCCGCCCTCCCCCGATCGCTCCCACCGCCGAGCACGACGAAGAAGCTGGCGTTCGAGATGGCAACGTTCCAGGTGGGCGATAGTGTGCGCCGGATGGACATCGACGAGTTCTACGAAGCCGACCCCCGACGCCGGGCGTCGGCGGAGCTCGAGTTGGGCGCGGAATGGCTCGACAAGGACAGCGTCCGACACGAGTTGAACTACGTGGAGGACACAGGCGAGCTCTACGTTCTCCGGGAGCCCTCCCCCCACGTGACCGAGGACCCGTTCGGCGGGCTCCGTTTCTCCGAGCCACCGGGGTACGACAAGAAGATGACCGTGCACGTCATCGCGCACATCCCGACGAAGGAGGACCTCCACCGGATCCTGCAGGGCTGGCAGGATCACATGGCCGACCCCGACGGCCCGCAGTGGCTGGGTGACCGCCTCCGCGCGGCGGGGGTCGCGGACGGTTCGCCCGGGGACGCCATCGCCGACGACGGTCCCGAAGGGCGCGCCTGAGCGGACGTTCCCTGAGCGGTCGTTCCCTCAGCGGTCGTTCCCTGAGCGGACGTTCCCGAGTGGACGTTCCCCGAGGGGACGTTCCCCGAGTGGACGTTCCTTGAGGGACGATGTTGAGACGACCCCGCCTGGCCGCCGGACCGAACGGCTGGGGCCGGGACCCGTCTAACCGGCCGGATCGGGGAGGTCGAGCATCTTCGCCAGCAGCTGGGTGGCGATGTTGTTGGTCCCCATGTCGGACTCCCGCGGGAGGATCTCGTTGTCGACGAGGAGGTCCGAAAGGCGCAGCATGACGACGGCGAAGCGGAAGCCCGAGAACACCTCGTAGTAGAAGATGTCCTTCATCGGACGGCCCATCAGCTCGGAGTAGTGCTCGATCGTCTCGGTGTGGGAGCCGAAGCCGTCCGGCCGGGGCACGCTCAGGCCTTCGGAGAACTGGCGGTCGAAGTAGAGGTACCAGCCCAGGTCCATCTCAGGCTGGGCCAGCGTCGCCATTTCCCAGTCGAGCACTGCGGCGCAGCGGAAGTCGTCCCAGATGATGTTGCCGATCCGGCTGTCGCCCCAACTGAGCACCACCTCGCCCTGTTCGACCGGCTGGTGTTCGACGAGCCAGCCCCAGGTGGACTCGATGACGGGGACCTCGAGGCCCTGGGCCGCCCAGTCGAGGAAGTCTCGGTAGTACGACAACTGCTGCTCCATGCCGGGCTTGCCGCGCCTCGGATCCCCGAGCCAGTCGAGGCCAAGGGCTCGCCAGTCCGTCCGGTGCACGGCGGCGAGTGCGTCGATGCCGCTCCACCACATCCGCTCCTGCTGCTCGGACGTCGCCTCGATCACCCAGCCCTCGAGCGTGTAGGGGATGTTGTCGGGCGGGACCTGACCCTCGACGTGGTCCATGGTGAAGAAGGGCACGCCCAGGTACTGCAGGTCCGCCTCGTAGCGGCCGAGACGCGGGAGGGGAACGGACGAGCCGCCGTCGGCCAGGGCGCGCATCACTCGGTACTGGGTCGAGAACTCGGCGTCGAGGAAGAGGAAGTGCTTGCTGGGCGCCACCCGGACGACGAGACGCCGTTCCTCGCCGTCGGCCGAGCGGGTTCGGCAGAGGATGGTTTCGTTGGAGAACCCGTTGGAGGCCGGCGCCTGCACGTCGAACACCTCAGGCGCCGGCGTGCTGGGCGACGTATCGGGCGACGTGGCGGCGAGCCAACGCGTCAGGACGGACGCGACCTCGTCCGGATCACGCTGGGCGATGTCTGGCATGGGGCGGGACTCTAGCCACGGCGGGGGTCGGCGACAGCCCCGGTTGGTAGCGTCGCCGCACGTGCTGATCGTGATCGACCTGTCCGAAGAGCGGGTGCACCTGCAGGATCCCGACGACTTCAGCCGCTTCTCGGTGGCGCTGGAGGGGGAGGGTGACCTGGGAAACGTCGTGCACCAGTCGGGGCTCGGGCGGCTGAAGGACGATGGCGAGCACGTGGCCGTCGACCCGGTGGCACTGCGGGCGCTGGCGGGGCCCGTCGCGACCGAGCAATGGGACGAGGGCCTGTCCGGCATGTGCGCGTACGCCGCCGGGAAGGGGTGGGTGGAGGCGGACGGCGGTGTTCTCGCCCATATCGAGCGCCGCGACGAACCGGGCTGAGCGCCGGGCGGAGCGCCGGGCTGAGCGCCGGGCTGAGCGGACTGTCGGGGCGCCGGCGGGCACCGCTACCCTGGGGCGCGCCGCGCGGTCGGCCGTGGCGGGGCGCGAGCTATTGACCTGGGGAGGACGCATGGCGATTCGGGACTACGACCGGCTGTTCATCGGCGGCGACTGGGTGGCCCCGGAGGGGACGGACACCATCGGCGTGGTCTCGCCGGTGACCGAAGAGGTCATCGCCCGGGTGCCCGACGGCACCGAGGCCGACATCGACAAGGCCGTGGCGGTGGCGCGGCGCGCCTTCGACCACGGGCCGTGGCCGCGGATGAGCCCGGCCGAGCGGGGCGAGATCCTGCGCACGGTGGCGACGCAGGTCACCGCCGAGATGGGCGACATCGCCGAGACGATCACACGGGAGATGGGCGCGCCGATCACCTTCTCGAACATGGGACAGGTGCTTGCGCCGACGATGATCTTCAACTACTACGCCGACCTCGCCGGCACCTACGCCTTCGACGAGGTGCGGGACGGGGTCCTGAATCCGAAGGTGCTGGTGACGAAGGAGCCGGTCGGCGTCGTCGGGGCGATCGCCCCGTGGAACGTGCCGCTGTTCATCGCTGCCGCCAAGCTGGCCCCGTCGCTGGCCGCGGGGTGCACGGTCGTCTACAAGCCGGCGCCCGAGACGCCGCTCGACGCGTTCCGGCTGGCCGAGATCTTCGCGGCGGCCGGGTTGCCCGAGGGCGTGCTGTCCGTGGTGCCGGCGGGCCGAGAGGTGTCCGAGCACCTGGTGACGCACCCGGGGGTCGACAAGATCTCGTTCACGGGCTCGGGTGTCGGCGGCAAGCGCATCGGCGGGCTGTGCGGCGAGCGCCTGAAGCGGTGCACGCTCGAGCTCGGGGGGAAGTCGGCAGCCATCATCTTGGACGACGCCGACCTGGCGACGACGATCCCGACGCTGCTGCCCAACGCCATCATGAACAACGGGCAAGCCTGCATCGCCCAGACGCGGATCTTGGCGCCCCGTGCCCGCTACGGCGAGGTGGTCGACGCGGTCGTGTCGGGCGTCTCCGCCATGAAGGTCGGGGACCCGATGGACCCGGGGACCGAGGTCGGTCCGGTCGTGGCGGAGCGGCAGCGGACGCGGATCGAGGGATACTTGGAGAGCGGGCGTGAGGAGGGCGCGACGGTGGCGCTCGGCGGCGGGCGCCCCTCGGGTTCGGACTTCGCGACAGGCTGGTACGTCGAGCCGACCGTCTTCTCCGACGTCGACAACAAGATGCGAATCGCCCAGGAGGAGATCTTCGGCCCGGTGCTCGTCGTCATCCCCTACGACGGTGACGAGCAGGCGGTCGAGATCGCCAACGACTCCAACTACGGACTGTGCGGCTCGGTGTGGACCACCGACAACGACCGGGGGCTCGGCGTGGCCCGCCGCGTGCGGACCGGGACCTACATGCTCAACACGTTCGCGCCCATGGACTTCGCCACGCCCTTCGGCGGCTTCAAGGAGTCGGGCGTCGGACGGGAGTTCGGGCCCGAGGGCCTCGAGAGCTTCCTGGAGATGAAGTCCATCGGGCTGCCCCCCGACTACTCGCCGGGGGCGTCAGGGGCGTAACCCCGGACCGGGGACCGATGGCACCGGCCGAGCGGCCGTCGAGCGGACCCGACACGAGCCAGGTGGGGACGGGCGGGCCGGACGGGAGAACCGGGCGCGCGCCGCGGATGCCGCGGACGCCACGCCTGCCACGCCTGCCACGCCCGCCACGCCCGCCGAGCCCGCCGCGCACGATCTCGGTCACCGACTGGCCGATGTGGGTCGTCGGGTTCACGCTCCTGATCGACGGCCTGGACCAGTACATCGTCCGCGGCGACAGCGACCAGCTGAAGTCAGCGTTCCACGTCGGCGACACGGCGATCGCCATCCTCTTCTCCGCCTTCATCTTGGTGAACGGCATCGCCACGCTGCCCTCGGGCTACCTGGCCGACCGCTGGAACCGCACCAAGGCCATGGCGGTGACGATCGTGGCCTGGTCGGTCATCAGCGCCGTGGGCGGGCTCGTGCCGACGTCCGCCTTCGTACTGCTCGTGGTCATCCGTGGCACGCTCGGCTTCGGCCAGGCGATCACCGACCCCTCCGGCAGCAGCGTGATCGCGGACTTCTACGGGTTGGAGAAGCGCGGCAAGGCCTTCTCCATCCAGCAGTGCCTCAACTACGTGGGGCTCGGCGTCGGGCTCGTCATCGGCGGCGCGCTGGGCCCGCTCTTCGGCGGTCAGGGCTGGCGTGTCGCGTTCTTCGTCTCCTTCTTCCCGGGGCTCCTGGTGGCGTGGATGTGCTGGCGCCTGCCCGAGCCCAGCAGGGGCACGGCCGATCGCGCGCACGTCACCAAGAGGGACGAGATGGAGGTCTCCGACGAGCAGCTCGGCCCGCTGTTCCCGCACGGGGTGCGTGCCTTCCTGCGCGAGATGGCCTCAGGGCTCAACCGCGACATGCGCGTCATCATCGGCATCCCGACCCTCCGCTTCGCGCTGGTGGGCGTGTCAACCGTCGGGTTCGTCGTCACCGCGGTCGGCACGTGGATGCCGAGCTTCTACCAGAACCAGCTCGGCCTGACCCAGGGGCAGGCGACGGGGGTCTTCGGTCTGCTGCTCGTCCTGGGCGGGATCCCCGGCACCATCTGGGGCGGTTGGGTGGCCGACCGCTGGGTCACCCGCGTGCTCGGGGCGCGCGTCGTGATCCCCGCCGTCTGCATGCTCGTCAGTGCGACGTTCTTCGTGCTCTCGTTCACCCGGATCCCGCACGGCCTCGTCTTCCTGCTGCAGTGGCTGGGCCTCCTGGCCGCTACGGCCTCGGTGCCGGCACTGCGGGCGGGGCTGTCCGACGCGTCGCCGGCCCAGGTCCGGGGCGCGGGCTTCGCCGCCTTCAACCTGGCCTCGGTCGTATTCGGCTCGGCGGCGGCGCCGCTGGTGACGGCGGCGGTGGCCGCGCAGTTCGACAACGACTACCGCACGGCGTTCCTGATCGTGATGCCGATCGCCTTCGTGGGGGCGGGATGCCTACTGCTGGCGCGTCGGCACATCGAGAAGGACTCGGCCAAGGTGTTCGAGGCGGTCGCGGCGGCGATGGCGGCCAACCAGGCGGAGGAGGCGGCGTACGCAGCGGCGGACGCGACCGCGGCCGGCCGCCCGGACGGTCCCCGCCCCGACCGACCCGGCCGGGGCCGAGAGGGTCACGACGAGGAGGAGGGCCCCGGCGCGCCCGACGGCGAGGACGGCGAGACGTAGCCCGAAAGCGGCGCTCCGCGACCCTTGGTGTCGGCGTCCGCCTGGCGGTTGCCGACCTCGACCACGCTGTAACCGGTGCGGTCCCCGTCACCGTTGATCACGTCCGGTGCGGCGGGGTTGCCGGTGTTCGCCGTGACGATGGCGACGTGCGTGGCGGTGACGGCGTTGGGGTCGAGCCCGTAAACGGCGACGTCGCCCGGCTGCGGCGTGTAGCCCGAGCCGGCGGGATGCCACGTGCCGTGGTTCATCCCCCACAGGTAGAAGCTGGCCGAGTTGCCGTTCAGGTAGCTCGGCGCCAACTGGTAGTCCACCAGCGCGCCCGCCTGTTTCCAGACCCAGGCGGCGAAGTCGGCGCACCACTCCTCGTCGAGGTTCCCGTTGCCGCAGTCGTCGACGCCGGCGTACCAGTAGGCGCTGAACTTGTTGCAATAGGTGTCGGAGGGGTCGGTGGTGTAGCCGACCTGGCCTTGGGCGATGGTGACGATGCTCGTCCGCAGCGGGCTCAGCGGGGGACCGTCACCGAGTCGGTGGACGGCGTACGCGGCTCCCGTGCCGATCAACGCGACCACCAGGACGAACGTGACGACGCGGCCCCACCGCACCGCAGGTTTGTACTGCCGCGGGGGAGCGGCCACCGGTCGGGTCGGGCTCAAGGAGGATTCAGAGTAGTGAGCCGTCAGCGCAGGTTGGTGGCACGCCGGGTCTGCGAGAATGGCTCAACCCGGGCAGCCCGGACGGCGCCCACTACCAACCGGGAGGGCAGGGACGGATGCAGGACGACGAGAGCGCGGTCTCGCACACTCGTCTTGCCTACCTGCCGGCGCTCGACGGAGTGCGCGCCTGCGCCGTCGTGGCCGTGATGATGTTCCACGGCGGCATCCCCCACATGGCCGGCGGGTTCATGGGCGTCGACGCCTTCTTCGTCCTCTCGGGGTTCCTCATCACATCGCTGCTGATCGGGGAGTGGCGCCAGACCCTGACCATCAAGCTCGGCGCCTTCTGGGCCCGCCGGGCGCGGCGCCTCCTGCCGGCTCTGTTCATGATGCTGCTCTTCGTCGCGTTCTTCGCCTCGGTGATCGTGCCCAGGGGCACCTACGGGGCGCTCCGCCTCGATGCGCTGTCGACGTTGCTCTACGTCAGCAATTGGCACTTCATCCTCGTCAACTCGAATTACTTCAACGAGGCGGCGGCCTCGTCCCCGCTGCTCCACACGTGGTCGCTGGCGGTCGAAGAGCAGTTCTACGTGATCTGGCCGCTCGTGGTGCTCGGCGTGATGCACTTCACCAAGAGTCTTCGGGCGCTCTTCGCGCTCTGCGTCGCCGCTGCGATCGGCTCGGCCGTGTGGATGTACGTCGTCTACGACGGCGGCCTCAACACGAACCGGGCCTACCTCGGCACCGATACCCGCTCGCAGTGCCTCTTCATCGGTTGCGCCCTCGCCGTCGGGCTGGTGCTGCTGGCGCAGCGCAGCCACGAGGAGGGCCGGCTGGCCAAGGGCGAGCTGTGGCGCCCAGTCCACAACGTCGGGCTGGCCGCCTGTGGGCTGCTCGGGATCGCCGGCGCGGCCGGCGCCGTGGTGATCTGGGTGCTGACCACATCGACCTCGTCGTTCCCCTATAACGGCGGCTTCTTCCTGATCGGCCTCTGCGTGGGCGCCGTGATCCTGTCCATTGTGGCGGCGCCGCGCAGCGTCGTGCCGCTGGTGCTGGCCGTGACGCCCGTGCGCTACGTCGGGCGGATCTCCTACGGCCTCTACATCTGGCACTGGCCGATCTTCATCTGGCTCGACCACGCGCGCACCGGCCTCATGGGCTACGAGCTGTTCGCGGTGCGCGTCGCCGTAACGTTCGCCGTGGCCGTCGTCTCGTTCCACTTGGTCGAGCGCCCCATCCGCATGGGCACCTTCGTCAGCCAGTGGCGGGCCTGGCTGGTCGTCCCGGCCGGCGTTGGCGTCGTGCTGGCGGCGGTGATCGCCGCCACCACCGGGACGACGGCGGTGGCCAGCACCGCTCTCCCGACCCTGCCGCAGTCAGCGAGCACGACGACGACGGCACCCGGGACCCCGCCGGTGCGCGTGTTGCTCTTCGGCGACTCGATCGCCCTGACCTTGGGGCTGGGGCTCGGGCTCCAGACCGAACAGTCGAAGTACGGCTACGTGCTCTCCGACAAGGGGATCCTCGGCTGCGGCGTCGTGGACGGCCCCGAGTTGGAGCTGCTGGGTTCGATCGACACCACGCCGGCGGCCTGCAACGGGTCTCCCTTCAGCCCGAGCGAGCCGGCCGCCGACCAGCCGTGGCCCGACCAATGGCTATCCGCCATGAACCAAGTGCACCCGAACGTGGCGGTGCTGCTGGCCGGCCGCTGGGAGGTGGTCAACCGCGAGTACCGTGGCCGGTGGACGAACATCTTGAACCCGGAGTTCGCCGCCTACGTCAAGGCGCAGCTCGAGATGGCGTCGCACCTCGTCACGTCGACGGGGTCGCGCATGGTGTTCCTCACGGCGCCGTGCACCGACGAGGGCGAGCAGCCCGACGGGGCGCCCTGGCCCGAGGACAGCGCGGCGCGCCTCGCCGTCTACAACCGGCTGGTCCGCGAGGTGGCGGCGGCGCACCCACAGACGGACTCGGTGGTCGACCTGTTCAACGCGGCGTGCCCGGGCGGCACGTTCACCACCACCATCGACGGCGTCGCGGTGCGGCGCGCCGACGGCGTCCACTTCACGATCGCCGGCGGCCAATTGCTCGCCCCGGTGCTCATGCCGCCGATCGTGGCGGCCGGGCGGGCGCAGGTGGCGAGCAGCGGCGGCACGACCGCCGCCAAGACGGCCGGTGTGGCGGGCTCGGGCTCAGCCGGGTGACGCCGGGCTGGGGTTGACGTTCTGAGGGACTGTGGTCGTAGCGCTGCCGCTGCCGCTGCCCCCGCCTGCCCCGCTCTTCCCCGCCCCGCTGTTCCCGGCCCCGCCGGCGCCGGTGGGCGCCTGCGGGTTCGCGTTCTGATTGCTGTCGGCGACGACGCACTGGGCCTCGAGGGCGGGGACGAGATGCCCTTCGTCCACCGTGGCGATCTCGGAGATGGTCGTCATGAGCGAGTTCCACGAGCCGTCATCGGAATTAGCGGCGGCGGCCAGGGGGAGCGCCGTGCGCAACTCCTGGTCAGCGTGCTTCTGCAGGAGGGCGATGGTGCCGGCGGGCATGCCCGTCTTGAGGGATCGCTCCCAGTCGGCGACGGACCGGTGCACGTGGACGCAGGCCTGTTGGGCCAGGGCCTGCCCGCCCCCCGACGAGCACGCGCTCAGCGAAAGCGCCCCGCCGGCGACGATCACCGCCATCGCCAGGACCCGTGTTCCGCGGCGGCGGCCCCGCGCCACGTCAGGCGAGCCAGCCCTCGGCGGACTCGAGCAGAAACCGGCTGACGGCGAGGGCGCGGTCGAAGACGTCGCAGAGCAGTTCCTCCCCGCTGAGCACCCGGGCCAGCGACACCGGGTGCCTGGCCACGATGCTGAGGCGCCGCTCGGAGCCGTCGGTGGCGTTGGCGAAGGAGTCGATGGCGGAGACCTCGAGCGGCAGCTCGATCCCCCCGACCCCGGCGAGGTCGATCGCGAGGCGCAGCAAGTCGGGGCCGCTCGGCAACGGGGGCAGCGCCCAAGTGAACGTCAGCGGGAAGTGGAACTCGTCGGGCGGCTCCTCGTCGTCGGCCAGAAGCACGACCGCGTCCTCGAAGGAGAGCAGTACACGGGGGTCGACGTCGAGGGCGAGATGCAGGTCGAGCGGGCCGCCGCATCCCTCCTCGGGGTGCAGATCGACCTCCCACACCTGGCGCAACGAGTACGTCTCGACGAAGTGCCGCTCGTCGTGGACGTGGAATCCGTGGTCGACGGAGTGGTCCTTCAGGTCGGCCACGTAGCCGGCGACGTCGATGGCAGCCACAACGGCAGGAGCCTAGGGCCAAACGGCGGGCCCCCCGCTCAGCGCGGGCCGGCCGGTGACGAGCGGTAGGGTCCCTCACCCGTGGAACCCGATCGCGTCCTGGCGGTGCTCGACGACGCCGTCGCGTCGGTCCGGGACGCGCTCGACCACCTCGAGGACTGGGGACCCGCGGGCACCAAACCGGGGCAGTACCGCCTCGACCTGGCGGCCGACGGCGCGGCGCTGCCGGTGCTGCACGGCGCCGGCCTGGCGGTGCTCTCCGAGGAGTCGGGCGTGACGGGCGAAGGGCCGGCGGGGTTGCTCGCGGTCATCGATCCGGTCGACGGGTCGACGAACGCCCACCGGGGGGTGCCGTTCTACGCGACGAGCATCTGCGTGCTCGACGCCGAGGGCCCGTTGGTGGGCCTCGTCGTGAACCTGGCGACCGGTGCGCGCTACGCCGCGGTGCGCGGCGGGGGCGCCGAGCGCGACGGCCGGCCGATCGCACCGTCGGGGTGTACGGACCTCGGCCGCGCCGTGGTGGGGATCTCGGGGTTCCCGGGCCGCTATCCGGGCTGGGCCCAGTTCCGGGCTCTCGGGGCGGCGTCGCTCGAATGCTGCGCGGTGGCCGAGGGCGTGCTCGACGCTTACCTCACCGCGGGGCGGAGCACCCTCTATGCCTGGGACTACCTGGCCGGGCTGCTCGTCTGCCTCGAGGCGGGGGCCGTGCCGCGCGAGCGCGATCGCCGCGACCTCGTCGTGCGGGACGCCGAGCCGCGCCGGCTCGTCGTGGCCGCCACCGATGCGCTGGCCGACCGGCTGGGCGAAGAGGAGACCCTATGACTCTGCGGAGACACCGTGAGTGACGAAGGCCCGGTGAGTGACGAAGGCCCGGTGAGTGACCGGACGCTGCGCGCTCGCAAGACGTGGCGGACGCTCGAACCACTCCACGGGATGATCTACTTCGTGCCCGAGGCGGCGGAGGAGTACGGGCGCCTCGGCATCACCGGGACGGCGGGGTACTTCGCCTCGCGGGCCGCCCCGATGGGCGCCGTGCGGGCGGACGTCGTCGTCTCGACGTTCTTCAACTTCAATCCCGCCTTGGTCCACGCCGCCATCCCGGAGGCGTGGCAGACCGCGACGCCGGCCCAGATGATCGTGGCCCGGCTCCGGGCGGTGGACCGCGCGTGCCGCCGGCTGCTCGGCGACGCCGCGGTCGAGTCGGCCGACATGGCGCGCGCGGCCGCCCTGGCCCGCCCGGTGGCCGAGGAGGCCGCGCGCCACACGGAGGGACGTCCGCTGGCGGCGGCCCACGGCCAATTGGCGTGGCCGGACGAGCCCCACCTGGTGCTCTGGCAGGCCCAGTCCATCCTGCGCGAGTTCCGCGGCGACGGCCACGTCGCCCTCCTCGTCACCCACGGCCTGTCGGGGTTGGAGGCGCTCGTCACGCACGCGGCGGCGGCCGACGTCTCGGCCCGCGTGCTGCAGGCGACCCGAGGCTGGCCCGACGAGGCGTGGGGTGCCGCCGTCGACGCCCTGCGCGGGCGCGGCTTGCTCGAGCCGGGGGACGCCCTGCGATTCACCGCGTGGGGCGCGGCGCGCCGCCGCGAGATCGAAGATGGCACCGACGCCCTGGCCGCGGCGCCCTACGACACGTTGGGCGAGGCGGGGTGCGCCGAACTGCGGGCCCTGGTGCGGCCCTGGAGCAAGGTCTTCGCGGAGCACCTGCGTTAACGCCGGCGCCCGCCGCGCGCCGGACAGCTGCGCTGATGGTGAGTCGTCCCCTACATTGGGTCGTCCCCGCCCGGGCGACCCGTGGGAGCACGACGTGAGCCACAACCTGCGAAGACGACGGTGGGGCGCGCCACGGGGTGGTGATGCCGCGAGAGTGCCCTGATGCCTGGTCCCACGCGCCGCGGCCTGCCGGTCCGCGAGGTGCTGCGAGGCCGCCGGCTCAACGTCTACGACCTGTTGCTGGCTGTCGGCATCGTTTCTGTCCTCTACGTCGTGGTCAAGCTCGGGCAGGCCATGGCCGTCAACTACGCGCCGGGCCGGACATTCGTCAAGCTGAATACGGACATCTCCAACGTGCCCTACTACGCGGCGCGCTCTTTGCTGAGGATGTTCATTGCGCTGTTCATCTCGACGGTGTTCACGTTCGTCTACGGGACGGCCGCGGCGCGCCTGCGCCGGGCCGAGAAGGTCCTCGTCCCCATCCTCGACGTGCTGCAGTCGATCCCGATCCTGGTGTTCCTGCCTCTGGCGCTGACGTTGTTCTTCCGGCTCTTTCCGAACAACCTTCTCGGTCTCGAGCTGGCGTCGATCTTCGTCATCGTCACGTCCCAGGCTTGGAACATGACCTTCAGCTTCTACCACTCGCTCATCAGTCAGCCCACCGAGCTCGACGAGGCGGCCCGCTTGTACCGCCTCACCAAGTGGCAGCGCTTCTGGAAGCTCGACGTCCCCAGCTCCATGATCGGCCTGGTCTGGAACATGATGATGTCGATGGGAGGGGGGTGGTTCTTCCTCACCGCGTCCGAGGCCGTCACCGTTTTCGTCCACGGCAAGGGGATCACCGAGAGCCTGCCCGGCATCGGCAGCTACATGGCCGCTGCGGTGTCTCAGGGGTCCTACACCGAGGTCGTCATCGCCATCGTGGTCATGATCATCCTCGTCGTGGGGACGAACTTCTTCGTGTTCCGGCCCCTGGTGGCGTGGTCGGACCGCTTCCGCCTCGAGACCTCGGAGGCGACGGAGAAGCCCAAGAGCATCGTGCTCGACCTGTTGCGGCGCTCGTCGATTCCCCACGCGTTGGGGGTCGTGACGCGGCCGGTCGGGCGCCTCCTCGACCAGATCACCCGGCCCTTAGGCCTGGCGGAGCACCCCCTGCACGAGGACGCACGCAAGCGGCGCTGGGGCGACTTCATCTTCTGGGGCGTCATCGTCGCCGTCGGGGCCTTCGTGGTGATCGACCTCGTGGTGTATTTCAACGCGCACCTCGGTTTCTCGCGGTTCCCCGGCATCGTGGGAATGGGCCTCGCCACGTTCGGACGGGTGGCGGTGGTGGTCGCGGTCTCGACGGTGATCTGGGTGCCGATCGGCGTGAAGATCGGCATGGACCCGAAGTTGTCACGGTACGCCCAGCCGGTCGTCCAAGTCCTCGCCAGCTTCCCGGCCATCCTTCTCTTCCCCTTCGTCACGGTGGCCTTCATCGATCTGAGCATCCCGCTCGACATCGGGGCCATCCTGCTCATGGCGCTCGGCGCCCAGTGGTACATCCTCTTCAACGTGATCGCGGGTGCCAGCGCCATCCCGAACGACATGGTCGAGATGATGTCCGTGATGCGCCTCACCCGCCGCCAGCGCTGGCGCCAGGTGATCCTGCCGGCCGTCTTCCCGGCCTACGTGACGGGCGGCGTCACCGCAGCGGGCGGCGCCTGGAACGCATCCATCGTGGCGGAACTCGTGGCGTGGCACCGCCAGACGCTCAACGCCTACGGGCTGGGCAACTACATCTCGACTGCGTCCGCCAACGGGAGATTCGCGCTGCTCATCGCCGGGGGCATCGTGATGAGCGCGTTGGTGGTCACGGTGAACCGTCTGTTCTGGCGGCGCCTGTACCGGATGGCCGAGGCCAGGTTCACGCTGTGAGGACGCCCACACCGGCCGGCGGCATTGACCGGGGCCGCCGATTCGTTGCAGAGTGAGCCGCGATGAAGGCCGAGACCGCCAAGAGCGCTTGGGGCACCGAGAAGCAGGAAACCATCATCGAGGTCTCGCACGTCTACAAGACGTTCACCTCGCCCGACGGCAGCCCTCTGCCCGTCCTCGACGACATCTCGCTGACGTTGCGGCGGGGGGAGATCATCGCGCTGTTGGGCCGGTCGGGCTCGGGCAAGAGCACGCTGCTGCGTTGCATCGCCGGATTGATCGCGCCGACCTCGGGCGAGATTCTCTACCGGGGCACGGTCCTCGATGGCGCCAACCCCGGCGTGGCCATGGTCTTCCAGAGCTTCGCCCTGCTGCCCTGGCTCACGGTGCGGCAGAACGTGGAGATCGGGCTCGAGGCGCTCGGCGTCGAGCAGAAGGAGCGACGCATCCGTGCCGAGCGGGCGATCGACATCATCGGGCTGGACGGCTTCGAGTCGGCCTATCCGAAGGAGCTCTCGGGCGGCATGCGCCAGCGGGTGGGCTTCGCCCGCGCCCTGGTCGTCGAGCCCGACGCGCTCCTGATGGACGAGCCGTTCTCGGCGCTCGACGTGCTGACGGCGCAAAACCTGCGCGCCGAGCTGCTCCGCCTCTGGAATCAAGACGACTTCCCCACGAGAGCGATGCTGATCGTGACCCACAACATCGAGGAGGCAGTGCTTCTCGCGGACCGCATCTTCGTGCTGGGGGCGAATCCGGGCCGCATCCGCGCCGAGATCCCGTGCCTGTTCGCGCAGCCGCGCGACCGCCACGACCCGAACTTCGGTGCGCTGGTCGACGAGATCTACGTGTTCATGACCGGCGGCGACAGCCGGGCGCCGGCGCACGTGTGGACGGTGGCCTCCCCCGGTGAGGGATCGCCGACCGACACGCCCCTGCCGGAGGCCACCGTCGGAGGGATGTCGGGCCTCCTCGAGATCCTGGAGGCCCACGGCGGCCGCGAGGACCTCCCGGACCTGGCGAGCGAGCTCACCTTCGAGGTCGACGACCTGCTGCCGCTGGTCGACGCAGCCCAACTGCTGGGGCTGGCGGTGGTGGACGACGCCGACCTCCAGATCACCGACGACGGCAAGGTGTTCGTGGCGGCGGACATCCTCGAGTCGAAGGAGATCTTCGCCCGCCGCGCCCGCGAGCGGGCACCCCTGGTGCGCGCCATCATGAAGGCACTCGAGGCGACCAAGGACGGCAACATCGGCGAGAACTTCTTCCTCGACCTTCTGCGCCGCGGCTTCTCGGAGGACGAGGCCCACGAGCAGATGCGGATCGCGGTCGACTGGGGCCGTTATGGCGAGCTGTTCGACCTCGACTCGAACACGGGTCAACTGACGCTCGACCCCGCCCGGGCCCTCGGCGCCGCCTGACGGCGTCCGGCCAGGCGAGACCGGCCAACACTTCTCGCGGCGCCCCGAAGCGACTCCCAAATTCGAGACGGGCGGGGGTGTACGAAGACCACCCTTCCATCCCCGAACCGGCGGACTAGGACAGGTCCAGGGTTATGTCCAATGCACGGCAAGCACGTCCACCTGAATCGCTATGACGGTTCCAACGAGACCCGCTGTTGGGAGGACAAAACGCACCGGCGGCTTCCACCGCTCTATTGCCAGAGCGAATAGACCAGCAAAAGCGGTCAGTCCAACGAAGGCATAGGTAGCCCTGTACGAATTGGTCTGGAAAGCCAACAGCCAAACCGACAGCAGACCTGCCGCTGCGATCACCGCCAGGGTCACAAGTACTCGGGTGTTCTGACGACCGCCGATCAGACCTGCCAGGGCGCAGATGAATACCAGGGTGATCACTAGACCGAGGGGCCATGACCAGTGAAACTGTCCCCAACCGGACGAATACCAGAAAGTTTCGACGATGCGTTGCGGGACTTGAACGACTATCAAGTTCAGCGGATCGTGAACCACGTAGGGCATCCCAGGAAGAACACCTAGACCTCCGATCTTTGCGAGGTAACTGGATGTGGTCGCACGGGCAAGCGGATCCCCGTAGCGGACGATGTTCTGCAGGAAATAGGGCGCGCTTGCAAGAAGGGCAGCGCCTAGACCAATGGCGGCGTTCTTGACCCGCTGATCCCAAGCCCCGGACATCCAAGCCAGGGTGATGATGACCAGGACGATCGGAAGAGTCGAAATCTTCGTCGTGAGCAGCAGCCCGGACGCGAGTCCGATCCCAGCCATAGTCCAACCGCTCGGAGACTTTGTCCATCGCAGTGCGAAATATGTAAGAACCGCCCCGAGAAGGGCTACCAGATTGTCATTTGTCACGGTGGAGGAGAGGAAGACAAAGTGCGGCAGAAATGCAACAAGAGCGGCAGCAACGACCGGAGTCCACGGGTCTTGAGTGACCAGTCGAACGGCAAAGTACGCAAGCAGGATTGTTAATCCGCCGAGCGCCACATTGGGCAGCCGTAGCCAGAGCAGAAACTGATGGTCGGCTGCGCTGTGATGCACGAACGCCTCAACGGGACTACCGAGATATATGGCCGGGCTCAACTCGCCTTTGAGCGCCGGGTGCGTCGGTACGGCGACTATCTTTTGCCATCCGGCCATGAGCAAGTAGTAGAGAGGCGCTTCCTGTGCTTCATCCCCTTGGCAACTGAGAAGAGGGTCCATTGAGAGATGAGCCGTTCGGCACGTTGAACTCATCCCGTACCAGTGTCCATTGACCAGAGCCTCAATGTTTTCGACGTGGCCAGGTTCATCAGGGCCTTCATAGGCTGGAGTCTTGAATGCGATCACCGTGCCAAGAATGACAAAGGTTAAAATCACGCCTACTAAAACCAGTATCGGTCCACTAGATGAAGGCAGGAGCTGCTCCCCAGCGACACCGTTGTCGAGCGTGGCGGACTCCGCCGTTTGATTGGATACCTCCAGCGCCTTCGCCTCCTATCGGTTGGACGCAAACTAGTCGACAGGGCTAGCCGGCTATTGAACTGGTGTGCCGCGCACATACCCGGTGATAGGGGCTAGCCGGGGCTACACAGAGACTGCCGGATATCGACGGTGTCTCACTCATGCCCATCTCGTCGGTTCACCTCGCTTTGAAGGCAGTATGGCTGTGTGATGTCAGATCAGCATGCGGGTGTCATCTCGTACCCGAACTTCGCCGGAAAACATCGGTTGAGCGCCTACCGCGATCCAGAAGACTCCATCGACTACGCACGAGCGCACGGTGATCTGGACGAGTTCCAGACGCTCAGGGGCATCATCTTCACGTACCAGCCCTCCCTTCTCGAGCACGTCTACGCGTCAGAGAGCCTCGATCCGGCCGCCTCGGAACGAGGATTCCGGGGGATCTTGACGCTGCCAAGTACCAACCATGAGGTAGGTGTTCTCGGCGGGTTCGGATTTGGTGCTCCGGTCGCCACCTACTTGTTGGAGAACTTCATCGCCCTGGGGACCACCGAGTTCATCTCGATCGGGACGGCAGGTGGTCTCCAGCCTCGTTGCCGGGCGGGAGACGTCGTGCTCTGTGACACGGCAATACGAGACGAGGGTGTCTCGCACCACTACGTGGCCTCAGCCAAATACGCCCAAGCCTCAGAGACCCTTACCGCCAAGCTGGCCCAGGAACTCCGACGCGCCGATCTCACGTTTTCGACAGGGTGCTCTTGGACAATCGACACGCCGTATCGCGAATCGGTCGACGAGGCGACGCAGTACCGACGAGAGGGTGTCATTTGTGTCGAGATGGAGGCAGCCGCCCTGTTCACCGTGGCCTCTTTCCGTTCGGTGCAGATCGCCAGTGCTTTTGTGATCAGCGATCTTTTGGACGCCGAGAGATGGGAACCCCACATGCGACACGACGCAACGACCGAGGGTCTGAACTGCCTCTACGACGTAGCTCTGGAGACTCTGAAGTCGACCGAGGCAGCTTGACGCCCTTTGGCGTCGCAGCGACCTGCTTTTGACGTTGCTCCTCTGCCGAGGTCCGGATTTTGGGCGTTGGGCTGATGTGGTCTCATTCGCCGCGGGAGTCGCCATCCGCCACATATCCGGTGGTCAGAGACGGTCAGAGAGCCGGGTATGACTCGCTGCGGTCGCGTGGCATCGCGGTGCCTGCGAAGACGACATCATCTACTGCCCAGATCGAAGCGCCCCAGCCCTGTTCGGCCAGAAGTCGGCAGAGTTGATCGTGTTCGTAGAACACCTTGACGACCTTGTACTGACATCCTTCTGCGTCAGTTCGCTCAGCTGTCGGAACTGGTGATGCAGTCACAAGCTTCTCGTTGAAGGCTTCGATGCCCTTCGGCGTCTCATCGACAAACAGAACACGTCCGCATGGACGGAGAGCGCCTCTGAGAGCAATCCAAAATGAAGGAAACACCTGGGGAGGGACGTGCGACAACCAAGAACTGAAGAAGACCGTGTCGTAGGTGTCTTGTGGTTCCCAGTCGAAGAGGTCGACCAATGAGAAGCTGACCGAGTCCCCAATGCGCTGCCTTGCGATTTCAAGCATCTCGGGTGCCCCGTCGAGCGCTGTGAGGTGATCGACTCGATCAACGAGAAGCTCGGTCCAGAGCCCGGTGCCGCAAGCCAATTCGATGGCTCGGCCCGAGGGTGCAAGTCGATCCAGTACTGCAGACCGAGCAGCCGGATTGAGATAGACGTCAGCGTCGTATACCGAGGCTTGCTTTCGGTAATACCTGAGCTGCTGGGCAAGAATGGCTCCGAGGTCATCAGGCGTATCCATCTGGTGAGCGCCCGGATCTGCGTTGTCGCCGATCACCGGAACCACGGCGGTTGAGGGATGCGCATAACACGCCCAAACCCGACGGTAGGAGACAGGTATGGCCGGATTCGCGCCCAACCGCTCACAGCTGACGTCGCGACGACGCCATAGTCGTTAAACCTTTACCTTTTACCGTGGCCGTGCGCAGCAAGGACCGTAACCGTGAAGGTCCCAGTGGCGACATTGCCTTGGTCATCAAGGACCTGACAGGCGACGGTTGTGGTGCCGACCGGGAAGGCGGATCCCGAGGACGGCGTGCAGCTGCCAGGAGTCGCCCCTGGCAGCGACTGAGGAGTGGGCCAGGTGAGCACTGCACTGGTCGCCTTTTTGGCGGCAGTAACGGTCTGGTCAGAGGGAACGAGAAGCGTGCCCGTGAAATCGACTGAGGCGCAGCCATTGAGGCAAGCCCCAAGGGTCGCCCCGGTGAAGTTGACCGATGACAAGTCGATTCCCGAGAGGTCAACTGCCCCACATCCGGTTTGACCAAGGGTGCCTGTTGCGCAGGTGGCCAAGGTCGCGTCGGTCAGGTTGGCGTCGGTCAGGTTGGCGCCTGTCAGGGTGGCGGGTATGCACGCTTCCTCGGTTGGAGTCTGGGCGCACCCGATCAGAGCGGCGCCAGTCAGGTTGGCCGAAGACAAGTTGACATTCGACAGGTCAGCATCATCCAGGGTTGCCGAAGACAGGTTGGCGTACGACAAGTCATCCCCGCTCAGGCTGGTGCCCGCCAAGTTGGCGCCCGGGCAGTTGGTGAAATTCGTGGGCGTGGGATTCGACACGATCGTGCAGCCGTTGACGACCGTGTCGGCCGAGGCCGGAGTCGAAGTCGCCGTAGCCAAGACTGGTGTGACAAGGGCGACGGCGATCACCAGAGCCGTGCCGGTCACCCGCACACAAAACGTCCAACCATGACCCACCCCCATCTCTTCCGCTGTGCGGATGAGATTACGCAGGTCGGACGACATCTGCACGGGTCGGAGGGGAGATAGACCGTGCCGTCCAAAGGTGCTCCCGGAGCCCCTCATACCCGGTGATCTGGGGCAGTGTCGGTGGCCTCGCTGACACCGGCGCACGATGCCCTACGACCGGCGGCGGCGGTGCTACCCAGTGGGCGCGCCACTGGGCAATCGGTGGCCCCCCTGGCACGGCTCCTCCGGCCCGCGAGGCGGGCGCCGTTTTTACGCTGCGAGACACGCGGTGACGAAAGTCCCGCATCTCTCTCCCACGCCGATCGCGCCGTTTTATTGCCCGATCACGGCCGATCGAGCCGGTGAGCCCCAAGGCTCCCGGAAAGTTTGCAGAGACCAAAAGAATCCCTGATCAGGAGCGTTGTCTCTCTTCATGGCCCCGGGACGGCCCCGGGGTTCCATGTAAGAGAACAGCACGATGACCACCAAGACCCCGACGATGGCGAGCCCCTCTGGTACCAAAAGGCTCCCTCAGGAAACAAAAACAAAAAAGGCACCCGCGGCAGCCCCAAGGGCCCTCGCACTGACCCCGGCCTCATCACCAAGACCAACAAGGTCGGGTCCGGATCGGCCGCGCCACGCCCAAGGTTCTCGTCCCCCGTGTCAGCAGTCCCGTCAAGGGTCACCGCGGTTACTACGTCCACACCCCTGCGCCAGCTACGACCTGGCGGCGAAGGTCGGCAACGGCAGCGGGGACGCCTGGATGGGCGTCTGCCGTCACGGGTGCTGGTTCCGCTCTTTGGCGTACCGCCGGGCTCGTCCCCGAGGGCTACCGTTGATGTCTGCCGGCGCCCGGTGGTCGCCACCGAACAGCGCAGCACGCCGGGACGCTCGGGCGCTTAGCTCAGATGGTTAGAGCAGCTGGCTTACAACCAGCAGGCCGGGGGTTCGAGTCCCTCAGCGCCCACTGGCTGGGGGTTTGTCTGTAACGGCGCTTGCACACCGCTCCTAGACCTGATAGTTTTACCTCTCACAGAAACAACCTCCGGCGATGCTGGAACATCCCGGAGGCCGACGACACCCTGTGAGGAGGGCGCCATCGTGGTCAAGGCTACAGCCGCTCAGTTTGAGGTAAACGACGTCGCGGAACTGCGCCGCAGCTTCGAGGTCGCACTTCGGGCCCGCAACCGCAGCCCGAAAACGATCAAGTCCTACCTTGAGGCCATCGACCTGTATCGGGACTTCGCCGTGCGGTCGGGCCTGGCCACGGAGGTGGACCGGATCACGCGGGACAACGTCGAGACGTTCATCGCCGATCAGCTCGAGCGGTGGCGGCCGAAGACTGCACAGATCCGATACGGCGCCCTGCTGCAGTTCTTCAAGTGGTGCACCGAGGAGGGCGAGATCAGCGCCTCACCAATGCGCAACATGAAGCCCCCGAGCCTACCCGAGGTTCCGGTGCCTGTCGTCAGTGACGACGACCTCAAGGCTCTACTAAAGACGTCCGAGGGCGCGGCGTTCGAGCAACGCCGAGACGCGGCCGTCTTCCGACTCTTCATCGAATGCGGCCTGCGGCTGTCCGAGGTATCCGACCTCACGACGGACGACATCGACTGGAACCTCCAAGTAGTCAGCGTGGTCGGCAAGGGCGCTCGGCCCCGCGCTGTACCGTTCGGCTCCAAAACCTCCCAAGCGCTCGACCGCTACCTACGGGTCCGCAAGCGCCATGCTCAGGCCAGGTCCCAAGCCCTGTGGCTCGGTGCCCGTGGTCCGCTGACCTCCAACGGGATCGCCCAACTGCTGCGTCGTCGCTGCAGGGAGGCGGGCATAGACCAGCTGCATCCCCATCAACTGAGGCATACAGCTGCCCACGTCGCTGCCAAGTCGGGCCTCGGCGACTCGGACATGATGCGGATCTTTGGCTGGAAGTCCAGACAGATGCTTACCCGCTATGGGTCTTCAGCGGCCGACGAGCGGGCGCATGAAGCGTATAAGCGACTGGCGCCGGGGGATCGGCTGTGAGCACCCCGAAGAGATACAGCGAATGGTCTCATCTCGGCACGGTCGAGTCCCAAGACGCCTTCGTTGGCGACGAGGAGTTCTACGACGGGTTGGGGGTGTCCGACACCGAGTGGGAGCAGCTCTGCAAAGAAATCGACCAGAGATGGCGGGAACGGAAGGCGGCTGACCGGGAACGGAAGGCGGCGGACAGGACCCGTGCACGTCGGCTGAAGGAGGACGGCAGGTACCTGTATTCGCTCTGCCTCGAGGCCGAGGCCGGACGCGTCAAGGCGGCGAAGCAGCTGTACGAATCGAAGCTCCTGGACCTCGACGAGCGGTACCCAGGAGTCGAGGACGACGCTAGATGCGTCTGGTGCGCGTGGGCACCGCGGCGAGGCCGGACGCGACTGTGCCAGCGGTGCACGTCGTACCGGGCGAAGTTCAAGGTTTGCCCACCCTGGAACGTGCTGGAGGGACCCCGCCGGAGGCACATCCTCGAATGTCGCGTCCGCGGCTGCACTGGACCAGCGACCGCCAAGGGCCTTTGCGAGCCGTGCAGGGCGGCCTGGTATCGGTTCCGTAAGAAGAACTCTGCCGCGACGATGGAGGACTTCATCGAGCGCCGATCCGGGCCGTTGCGCAGTGGTGTCACACCAGCGTCGTAAACTGGTTTCATTGTCAGGGTAGTGCGCCCGCGAACGACCTTGGTTTTGCGCCCCGCTGCTACGTCGTAAACTGGTTTCATTCTCGGGGTAGTGCGCCCCGAATCCTGAAGATTGCCCCCGTCGAGCAACCCGCTCCGGGGGCCTTTTCATAGCCCGCCCTCTGGACGGATTGCGTCCATTTCCTCCAAGCAACAAAGAGAGAGGTGTATCCAATGCAGGCGACAACGGCTGACTTCGTCGGGGCAGAGGCTCTGAGCCAGCGGGTAGGGCTGAGCCGCAGCACGATCTACAACAGGCTCCAGGACGGCACCATCAAGTCCGTCTGGTACGGCGGCCGCCGGCTCATCCCTGCCGAGGAGGCCGACCGCTTCGTCGAGGAGCTGCGCGGGCAGGTCCGGTAAGCCTCGACCCCACCGCCCCATAACGGGGCCGCGAGGGAAGTGGGGTTCTCGGCTCCGGGAGTTGCCCGGGATCCCCATTTCCTTTTCGGTCTCAAGTCGGGCGCAGCGATCCGCGCTGCCCACTTGCAGCACCACCCACCCCAACACCCTGAAAAGAAGCGTCCGTGTGGGGCGTCTCGTCGCGTCCAACCCACCTTTCGGAGGTGCAGCACTGTGCTTACAGCAGAGCAGCGCGCCCTCCGCGCCAGATTGGGCGGACTGGCCAAATCGGCGATGTACGACTCCAAGGAATCCACACAAGCTGCCAGGGACAAGTTCATGGCGCGCTTCGAGCAAGAGGTCGACCCCGATGGCGTGTTGCCGCCGGGCGAGCGAGCTCGCCGAGCCGAAGCCGCCAAGAAGCTCTATTTCACCAAGTTGGCATTCAAGTCAGCCAAGAAGCGAGGAGGCACGGCCAAGTGATCACGCCCCATCCCGGTGACCGCCGGTTCGCCGACCTCGAGCCCGACGTCCAGTCGAAGATCGCCATTGGGTGGGGAGGAGCCACGCCAAATGAGGCCGCCGTGGTCTTCGACCGCATGTCGGTGGAGAACCGCTGGGAAGTCCTGTGCACGCTTCCCGCCCGAGACGGCAGCCACGTCGCGGAGCAGTGCAGGATCACCGCTCAGGCGGACCCCGCCACCATCGAGGCGTTCGACAAGCTCTCAGGGGACCTCTCTGGTCCAGTTGACCTCCCACTCACAGAGTTGGGGATCGCGCGCAGGCTCGTCGCCGTTCATGGCGAGAGCATCCGCTACGTGCCCGAGCTGCGTCGCTGGCTCATGTGGGACGGCACGAAATGGGCGGAGGACATCACCGGCGAGATCGAGCGGCGGGCCAAGGATGTTGTCGACCGGCTACATGGCGATGCACGCTTCGAGGCCGACCCCAGGCGCCGCGAGGAGATGACCCGGGCGTGGCTCAAGTTCCAAACGGCCGCACGGCTCCGGGCTGTCGTGGAGCTGGCTGCAACCGAGCCCGGCATCCCGGTGACCGCTGATCAGCTGGACCTCGACGTGTGGGCCCTGAACGTCGGCAACGGGATCGTGGATCTGCGAACGGGGGACCCGCGACCTCATGACCCCGCCGAGATGTGCACCAAGATCGTTCCGATTGACTACGAGGCCGAGGCGTCCTGCCCGACTTGGGACAAGTTCCTGGGCGAGGTCTTCGACCACGACGAGGAGCTGATCCAGTTCGTCCAGAGATTCGCTGGCTACTCCCTGACCGGCGATGTCCGAGAACAGCTGCTCGTCTTCGCTCACGGCACGGGTGCTAACGGCAAGTCGACAATGCTCGGGATGTTGCGCCAACTGGCCGGGGACTACGGAGTCCAGCTCGACCCGGCCGTGCTGACAGCTGGTGCTCACTACCAGCATCCCACCGGACTGACCGACCTGCGCGGGGCGCGCTTGGTGACCACCGTCGAGACCGAGGCAAACCGGCGACTGGCCGAGGCGCTTGTTAAGCAGCTGACCGGCGGCGACCCGATCCGGGCGCGCCGGATGCGCGGCGACTACTTCGAGTTCTGGCCGACACACACCATTTGGCTCGCCGGGAACCACTTACCCGCTATCCGCGGGACGGACCTCGGTATCTGGCGGCGGATCGCGCTGGTCCCATTCGACGTCACTTTCTCGGGCGAACGCCAGGACCCCAACCTGCCGGCGAAGCTCGCGGCCGAAGGACCCGGAATCCTCGCCTGGGCCATCCGGGGGTGCCTCAAGTGGCAACGCGACGGTCTCCGTGTTCCTGACCGTGTCAAAGCCGCGACGGCCGACTACAGGACGAGCCAGGATCACCTCGGTCGGTTCATCGCCGAAAGCTGTGTCGTGGACGACGTCGCATACGTCCCCACGAAGGACTTGCGGGCCGCATACGAGACCTGGTGCGACGAGCAGGGTGAGCGGGCTTGGACTGCTCAGGCCGTTGGCCGAGAACTGACAGACCGAGGCTTCGACAGCGTCCAAAAGGGCGCCCAACGGTCCCGAATGTGGCTCGGCCTCGGCCTTGTTGGCGAACGGGGTGAACAGATATGAACAGTTCTTCCGATTACCCGCATGGCACGCCCGCGCGAGAGATATACGGAAAAAGCGTTCACATCCGTTCGCCCCAGGTCACGGCGTTGTGATGACGACCGACACGACCTTCGAGACCGTCGCCGCCTGTGTGGCACAGCTCGACCAGCGTTTCGGCAACGAGGACGCGGACCAGGCGCACCGACTACGGGAGATGAAGCTTTTCGCCGTAGCCCGACCGGCCGACGCCATCGCCGCAGTGGCCCGTGCATGCCGACGCTGGACAAGGAGACCCACCCTCGATGAGCTAGGCCAGCTGCTCAGGGACGAACGCCTTGGCCGGGTGGACGCCGCCGACTTCACTCGGCCGAGCGAGGTCGCCGCCCGGGTGACGAAGCTGAGGACGCTGCTCGACCGGAACCTGGAGGTCCGGTCCCTGACGGAGTCGGCGATTGTGCTCGCGCTCAGGGACGATGCTGGCCTGCACGACGTACATCTAGGCGCTGCAAGTGGCGTCTGGTCATGCTCAACATGCGGTGGCAGTTGTCACCACGTCGATGAGCTGCGCCGGGTGGTGGACCTATGACCCGGTGGCGAAACCGAGACAACGACGACCGGCCTGTTCGAGGTTGCCAACACCAGCTCAACGGCCGACTGCGTCGCTGCGGACAGCCCACGTACCGAGACTCCGATCTTTGCCAGTACCACGAGGCCCTGGCCGCGGGTTTGACCGACCCGGCACCGCGGATTGGCGACCGATGACCGACCCGACCAACTACCCGAAAGGAAACCAGATGTCCGAACCGACAACCATCGTGCGGTACCTCGCCGGCACCACTGCCCAGTGCGGACCCATCACGCCTGTTCTAAATCACTGCGTCGACCGATGCGGGTTCGCAGCCCCAGAGGGCTCGGATGACTGGGCAGACCATCTCCGTGACTGCTCCGTTCGGCGCGCAATCGCAAAGGCGAGCGCCCGGGCGCGCTCAGCGCCGCAGCAGGGCTTGCGTTTAAACGGGTGGAGGTACAAGACCCCGGCAGGCACTTGTCCAGTCGGCCACCAGCTTTTTGAAGGCCTCGCGCACGAGTGTTTTTCCCGTCGGCGACTGGTACGACTCCAGTGCCCGACGAAGTCGACAGTCTGCTCGAGAGATTGAAGGCCAAGGGGATCGACCTCGCCGGCCTCGTCACGAAGAAGGAGAACTGACGATGGAGCTCCGCCGCAAACAACCCCACTCACCCGAGTGGCTGGAAATGCTCGACGCGCTGAAGCTCGCCGAGAATGCGCGCTCGGGGCGCCAGCGCCGCCGCGCATTGCTGGCCCTCTCCGATGCCCAGGTCACGTTTCGGCGCCTGCTGGACGACAGCGTCAACATGCGCCAAGTGCTCTCACTTAACTGGTCTGACGAGCGCGAGCGGGCGATGGAACACGCTTTGATCCAGGCGCAAGACCGATTGACGAGAGAAGACCGATGACGACCGACCGAAAACCAAGGCACACGGCAGATCAGCGAAACGCGGCACGTACTGCCGCCCCCCGCGGCGTGGAACAGCGTGCCGAATACCGCGGCCAGCGCGAGGACCGCCGCTTCGCCGTCGGGACGACAATGTCACCGGGCGTGCGTTCAGCAACGGCCACCAACAGCACCGCCATCACGATTTCGGGCCAGCCGACGGTCTATGGGGTTCCGTATTCAGTGACCGATAAGCTCGGCACGTTCACTGAGGTTGTTCGTGCAGGCGCCCTGCGGGCCCAGTTGGCAAATGACCCAGACATTCGGTTCCTGGCCGAGCATTCAGGTCTCGCCCTGGCTCGCACCACGAGTGGCACGCTCGTCCTCACCGATTCGCCGTCGGCACTAAACGTGGTCGCTACCCTCGATCCGAGATCGACGACTGCCACAGACCTGGCATTAGCCATTGGTCGGGGCGACGTGAATCAGATGTCCATAGGAATGCACGTGGAGGACGACGACTGGGACGACGACTTCAGAACCCGTAGGATCAACCGGCTGGCCTTATCAGAAGTTTCGGTGGTCTCGTTTCCTGCCAGCGTTTCGACCTCAGTTGCCGTGACGTCCGCACCCGAAACCCTGGCGGCTAAGAAGAAGAAGGCGGTCGGCCGCCCATGTCGGAACTGCGGCGGATCGGACCGGCTCTTGTCCAATGACCCGTGCGCCACCTGTGGGGGGTCAGGTGTGGACGGTACCCAAGGCCCAGACACCTCGCCGGCGGCAGCCATGGACGGGACCGGGACACGGTCCGACGCCCACTGGCTGGCCCTCCAGCTGGACCTGATGCGGATACGCCGGCCTTGGCAGGAGCGCACGAGCAAGCGGAAGAAGTAGCGAGTTGTCGTGGTACTGCACCCCATGCATCTGGCAGCGAGTGGCAGTCACAGTGTCAATACCCACAGGGGTGGGGCGGCACATGCGGCTTTGACCTGCACTTATGCGGGGACCCGCCAGTCCGCGCTTGAACTCCCTGGCCAAGAGTTCGCAACTTTTCGGGGTAGGGGGGTCCGATTCGCAAGACCTCGGAGGGGGTCGGTCGTTTGTTGGACGTTTTGAGCACTTCTAGAGATGGGGACCGATGACCCTGACACACCACACCATTGCGAACACCGAAGTCGCGCCGTCACCTCGCGCGCCAGCGGGCCTCGGTGAACACGGCCAAGCCCTCTGGGCCGCCGTCGCTGGTGCCAGCTGGTTCGCGTCGACCGACATGCAAGCGCTTGCGAACCTCGCTCGCCTCGCCGATATCCGAGCCCAGCTCGAGCAGGCCATCGCCGACCGTGGCGTAGTGCTCGAGGAACCCATCGTCAGTCCCACCGGCAAGGTGGTCGGGACCCGCCTCGTCACCAACTGCGCCGTGTCGTCCTTGTGCAGCGTTGACCGGCGCATGGCCGAGGGCCTCAACGAGCTTGGCTTCACAGCGAAGGCGAGAGCGCAGCTGGGCTTCATAGTCACCAGTGCCGAGAAGCTCCAGCTCGAGGTAGATCGCTTCCTCAATACGAAGTTTGAAAGGAACGAATGAAAACCATCAACCGGCCGCTCGAGCGCATCAAGCCCGAGTTCGTCACGGTGGCGCTGGAGAGCGCTGCATCGATCATCATGGCGATAGAGGAGCTCGACCCTCTCCACCGAAGTGCGTTCCTCTGGGATTGCTCAGTGGGCGAGGCCGGCGTGCTCAGCGGAATCGCCGATGCCTTCCGCTACGCCGACCGGAACCGCCGGCTCGAGGAACTCGCATCACGACTGGTTGGAGAGTGCCGCTTCTTCGACGGGCGCCAGGTAGTCGAGGAACTCGGAGACGCCGAGCCGTGGATCAGCATCCGACGAGCGTGCTGGGACGTCATCCACGCCATTGACGAGACGAGGACGCCCCACTCAGCCCCGTCGCTCTCAGGCACAGCGTGGTCGGAATCGCTCGGCCATGACAGTTCTTCTCGTCCCGCAAGAGGCTCCCCTCCTAGGCCTCGAGCTGGACGACGGGCCGTTTCCGGTCGCACGGCCATGCCGACCGGACCAGGCCCACGGGTGGGCCGGCGTTTGGGTTCCTTTCGCCCAGCGCCCGCCCGCCCGGTCACGTTCGTTACGACTCAACTGAAAGGCCATGAACCATGGCGACATCGCCGACCCGACCGGATTCAAGGCCGGGATGGACGCCGCCGCCGCCGGCTCCGCCCCTCGCCTCGGCTGGTGGATCTGGCATTCCAGACCCAAGTGGCAACCCCGTGCCCCCTCGCCCCGAACCGGCAGCGAGACGTTTTCAGCCGCAATCGCCGCTGAACGTTCTGGGACACTCTCGACGCCAGCCCGTGGTCAGGCAGCGGGTGTTTCGGTGTCGGCCGTGAGGTGACGACGAGCGATAGCCCCGAGCCCTCCTCCGGTCGATGACGCGTGCCCCTGGCCGCAGTGGCCCTGCCGAGTTACCGTTTTACGTCTTGAGAGGAGGCTCTTTGCCTGCGTCGGTTCATTCGAACCTGCCTCGTCGTCTGACCCATATCGCCGCCTCCCTGTTCGTCCTGGTTGCCGTGGCGGTGCCGGTTGGCGCCCTTGTCGCCGAGTCGGGTGTCTCCCCCGCCGGAGGCGCCACGACGACGCCGACCGCTTATGTCGTCAACGAAGTCGACGGCAACGTGACCCCCATCGACACGACCACCAACACCGCCGGGACGCCGATCACCGTGGGGAGCGGTCCGTTCGCAGTCGCCATCACCCCGAACGGCCAGACCGCCTATGTCGCCAATGCGAGCGGCGACAACGTGACCCCCATCAACACGGCCACCAACACCGCCGAAACGCCGATCACCGTGGGAGCTTCTCCAGAGGGGATCGCCGTCACCCCGAACGGCCAGACCGCTTACGTCGTCAACGATGCCAGCGGCAACGTGACCCCCATCAACACGGCCACCAACACCGCAGGGACGCCGATCACCGTGGGGGGTTTTCCGGTGGGGATCGCCATCACCCCCAACGGCCAGACGGCCTACGTCGCCAACTTTGGTAGCGACACCGTCACCCCCATAAACACGACCACCAACACCGCCGGAACGCCGATCACCGTGGGGGTCAGTCCGGTGGCTATGGCCGTCACTCCGAACGGCCAGACGGTCTACGTCGTCAACGAGGGCGACACCGTCACCCCCATAAACACGGCCACCAACACCGCAGGGACGCCGATCACCGTGGGGAGCACACCGGATTGGATCGCCATCACCCCCAACGGCCAGACCGCCTACGTCGCCAACTTTGACAGCGACAACGTCACCCCCATCGACGTGGCCACCAACACCGCCGGAACACCGATCAGTGTGGGGGGCCAAGCGGCAGCCGTCGCCATCACCCCGAACGGCCAGACGGCCTACGTCGTCGTTGGCGCGGCCAGCCACTTCGTGACCCCCATCGACGTGGCCACCAACACCACCGGGACGCCGATCACCGTGGAGACCGAGTCCGTCGCCATCGCAATTCTCCCCGACCAGGCGCCCACCGCCTCCTTCTCGGCTAGCGCCGGGTCCCCGGGGCAACCCAGCACCTTCAACGCCTCGGCCTCGTCGTCGCCGGTCGGCACCATCGCCTCGTACGCCTGGAACTTCGGAGACGGGACGACGGCGACGACCACCAGCCCGATGACCACCCACGTGTATGCCGCCTCGGGCGCCCATTCGGTGACGCTGACCGTCACCAACACCCAAGGCACCTCTACCGCCCAGACCTTCACAGGCCAGACGGTGTCGAACAACGGGGCTCCATCGGCCCAGGTGACCCATACCGTCTCGGCGGCGGGATATGACCTGGTCGGTTCCGACGGCGGGGTCTTCGTCTTCCCGACCGCCCAGGCCTCGGGCTTCTTCGGCTCGCTGCCGGGCCTCGGTATCCGAGTCACCAACGTCGTGGGCATCGTGCCCACCAACAACTTCGCCGGCTATGACCTGGTCGGCTCCGACGGCGGGGTCTTCGTCTTCCCGACCGCACAGGCCTCGGGCTTCTTCGGCTCGCTGCCGGGCCTCGGTATCCGAGGTCACCAACGTCGTGGGCATCGTGCCGACAAACAACTTCGCCGGCTATGACCTGGTCGGCTCCGACGGTGGGGTCTTCGTCTTTCCGAGCGGACAGGCCCCGGGCTTCTTCGGCTCGCTGCCGGGCCTCGGAGTCCACGTGAACGACATCGTGGGCATCGTGGCCAGCCCCGATGGCGGTGGCTACTTCCTCGTGGGCAAAGACGGCGGTGTCTTCACCTTCGACGCCCCCTTCCTGGGGTCCTTGCCCGGCCTGGGCATTTCGGTCAACGACATCACCGGCATCGCCTCGACGCCGAGCGGCCAGGGCTACTACGTGGTCGGGGCCAACGGGGGCATCTACGCCTTCGGCGACGCCCACTTCTTCGGGTCCTTGCCCGGCCTCGGGGTGAACGTCTCTGACATCGTGAGCGTCGTTCCCACCCCCGACGGCGGGGGCTATTGGCTGATCGGCTCGGACGGAGGGGTCTTCGCCTTCGGTGACGCCACCAGTCTGGGGTCGCTGCCGGGCCTCGGTGTCCGCGTCAACAACGTGGTCGGTGCGGTGCCGACAGGCTGAGCGGCCGTCGTTGGGCTCCGCAAGCGCATCTCGGAGGTGACCGCCAGACAAGTATCGCCAAGGATTCGTTGGGACGTTCGCGAACGTCTCCGAGCCAATGTACTGGGGCAGGCCGGAGCCTCAGGGGCAAGCAGTCGTCGCAGGCTTTCTTCGTCTAGACATGTCGATCTGTGACGAAGCGACGCGACAATCCTGCTGAGCCGGCAGCGGATCGAGCGGGACTTACAAGCTCAGGAGTACCGGCAAGCTTTCCAGGCGAACTCGAGGCGTTCGGCGGCACAACGTCCAGACCAGATCACAAGTGCCGCGAACCGGTCCTCGTACGGAGTGGAGAGCGGTCCATGGATCAACCATGTACCTGATGATTGGCTCCTATCCGAGCTGGCACGAGTGCGATCCGGTCCTGGTCGAGGTGATCTTCTCTTCATGCGAGAAGGCTCGCTCCTCCTGTACCCAAGTGGCTGGCTCTGGTTAGACCACGGAGCACTTGGCTATGTCGCAGTCGCATGGGCTGGACGCGACCAGCCTGAAGAAGTGGTCGATAACGAATTGCCGAGGATTCAGCGAAAGGTCTTGACGACGCTAAGGCTCGGGCTCTGGACCTTCACGATTGTCCGCGATTTTTGAATCTCCCCGCCCTCGATCACTGAAATTCCCCACCCTGTCCCGGTGAGCTGAACCATCCACCCGCGGTGGCGGGTCCCCTTCGAAGCTGACAGCGACCAAGCAACCAGCTCGAAGGGAGACCCGCTCCGCATGCTCACACATGGGGAAGACGTGGAAGCACATGCACTGAGGAGCAGGGGCTGGACGATCTCGGCGATCGCCCGCCACCTCGGTCGGGATCGAAAGACCGTCCGGGGCTACATCAATGGGGAAAGAGTCCCCGGCGTCCGGGCTCGCTCGGCGCCGGACCCGCTCGAGCCGTTCAAGAAGTACCTGGCGGCGCGCTTCGTCGACGATCCACACGTCTGGGCCTCGGCCCTCTATGACGAGGTCGTCCGGCTCGGCTACCCGCTGAGCTACCCGAGCTTCGCCCGTCAGGTGAGGCAGGCCGGTCTCCGGCCGCACTGCGAAGCGTGTGCCGGCGTGAAGGGCCGCGACACCATCGAGATCGACCACCCGCCGGGCGAGGAGATCCAGTGGGACTGGTTCGAACGCCGCAACGCTCCGTGGGGAGGGACGGCCTACGTGCTGTTGGGCACGCTGTCGCATTCGGGCAAGGTGCGCGGCGTCCTGGCCGAGAAGATGGACCAGGCCCACCTCATCGAGGCCATCGACGAGGTGCTGCGGCGCCTGGGCGGAACGGCGAGGGTGTGGCGCACTGATCGTTTGGCCACGGTGATCGTGCCGGGGACGAGCGACGTCCAGGCCTCCTTCGCTCCGGTCGCCAAGCACTACGGGGCTGTCGTCGAGCCCTGTCCACCCCGGCGCGGGAACCGCAAGGGTGCGGTCGAGTCCTCCGTGCGCTTCACCTCCGGTCGTTGGTGGCGCACCATGGCCGCGAACAGCCCCGAAGACGCCCAGCGCTCCCTCGACGTCTTCTGCGCCACCATCGGCGACGACCGCGAACGCCGGGGACCGAACGGTGAACGCGCCACGGTCGGTGAGCTGGCCGACACCGAGCCGCTGCTCGCCCTCCCGCCGGCTCCGTTCCCGGCCACGACCGAGGTCTCACGCATCGTGGCCGACAACGCCACCGTGGCCTTTCGGGGCAACCGCTACTCGGTGCCACCTGGACTCAGTGGCGCGACGCTGCTCGTCCGGCACCGCCTCGGCTCTCCGACGATGGACGTCGTGGCTCCTTCGGGAGCGATCCTCGTCACCCATCGCCTCGCTCCGGCCGGATCGGGTGCCCTCGTGCGCAGTGTCGAGCACAAAGAGGCCCTCGAGGCCGCTGTGCTCAGCGCGTTCACCACGGCGCGTCCGTGTGACAAAAAGGCCAATCGTCCGCCGGGCAAAGAGGCGCTCGAAGAAGCAGCCCGACTACTCGGGCCCATCGGGCGTGAGCCCGTCGTCGACCTCTCCCTCTATGACGAGATCGCGGAGGGACGATGAGCGAGTCCTCTACCTATCAAGAGATCCGCAGTCATCTCGCCTACCTGCGTCTTGGCGCCGCCGCCGAAGCGCTGCCCGGAGAGCTCGACCATGCCCGGACCGAGAAGCTCGGACATAGCGAGTTCTTGCACCGACTCCTCGAGGTCGAGGTGAAGGCGACCGAGATCCGGCGCCGGGCCGGCCTCGAGCGCTTCGCCTGTCTGCCGTCTCCGTGGACATTGGACGACTTCGACTTTTCCGCCCAGCCCTCGGTCGACAAGAAGCTCATGAACGAACTCGGCACCCTGCGGTTCCTCGAAGACGCCACCAACGTGCTGCTGATCGGGCCGCCCGGGGTCGGCAAGACCATGCTGGCCGTGGGTCTCGCCCGGGCGTCGATCAACGCCGGCTATCGGACGTATTACACGACGGCCGCTGATCTGGCCGCTCGTTGTCATCGCGCCGCTCTCGAAGGACGCTGGGCCACCACCATGCGATTCTTCGCCGGACCGAGGCTCCTGGTCATCGACGAGGTGGGCTACCTGCCGCTGCAGACTGAGGCCGCCGCCGCGTTGTTCCAGGTGGTCACCCAGCGCTATCTCAAGAGCTCCATCGTCATGACCACCAATCTGGGCGTCGGCTCGTGGGGGAAGATCTTCGACGATCCCATGGTCGCCGCCGCCATGCTCGATCGGCTGCTGCACCGCAGCGTCGTGTTCAACATCGACGGCGAGAGCTACCGGATGCGCTCCCATCGGGCCCGCACCGAAGGCCTCCGAAAGGGGGTGTCCAAGGTCAAGGAGTAAAATGAATGAAACTCACCGGTCAGGCAACTGGGGAATTTCGTTGATCGCCCCTGGGGAGTTTCGGAAATCGGCGGCACGATTGGCCACAAGGCTCTAGACAGAATGCTGTCTGTGTTTGCAACCCTCTCACCCGAAAGCTCCGAAACGCGGGACGAGCGCCCGGGTGGATATTCGAAACTTCTTGTCGCTGTACAGGCGGCCCAGAATGAATCGATCTAGTTCGTCGCAGACCGCCTTACCCCATCAGTCAGGACGACCCTAGGCCACGGTGACGACGGGCGCCGCCGACCCGGTTTTCTGGGATGGTCTGCCTGAGGGCGTCAGCGTCTCCGCCGAACTCCCGCAGCCCCGTAAGCCCGTCCAGGTTGTGACAAGTGGCATGTCCTTGCCCGAACGCCGCTGTCCTTCTCAGCCTTGGTCGCCGGGCGACGGACCGGTTCCGGTCGTGGTAGCGCCCCGGCTGGTGAAGTCGATCCGCCAGCTAACCATCACCGAAGGCGGCATCCGGGAGCGTCCCCGAACCGGTGTGAATTCGGGCGTTTGGGCACACACCCGGGTTCGTCTACTGCTGCGTCGCATCGGTCAGCGCGACGCGCGGCTCACCCGCCGACCTTCGTGTGACACCGAGCCACTCAGAACGGATGGGCGGTGCCGTTCGCCTCGACCAAGGTGTAGCTGTTGCCCCCGTTGGTGCTAAAGAGGCCGATGATGTCTCGAACGGGTGATCCACCATTGGCGCCGAGCGAGCCGGCGAACCGGGTCCCAAAGGTGAAGACCCCGCCGTCCGAGGCCACCATCCAGTAGCCGGCACCCCCCGGGCCACTGGTCACCCCGACCATGGGCTCGTTGAGCGGTTTGCCCCCCATGGAGCCGGCGAACGGCGCGCCCCCGAAGTTAAAGAGCCCCCCATCGGAGGCGGCCAGCCAGTACCCCCCGACCGGATCGGCCGCCATGTCGACGACGGGCGCGTTGAGGGGCTTGCCCCCCATGGAGCCCGAATATGGTGCGTCGCCGAAGGTGAAGATCCCACCGTCTCCCGCGACCAGCCAGTAGCCCTTCGCGTCCGAGGTGGCCGCTATGGCGACCACCGGTTTATTGAGCGGCTTACCCCCCATGGAGCCGAAGAAGCCGGCGTCACCGAAGGTGAAGACACCGCCGTCGGAGCCGACCAGCCAGTAGCCCTTCCCGTCGGGGGTGGTGGCGATGCCGACGATGTTGTTCACGTGGATGCCGAGTCCGGGCAAGGAGCCGAAGAAGGGGGCCGACCCGAAGCTGAAGACCCCTCCGTCGGGGTGGACGATCCAATAGCCGGTCCCGTTCGGCAACGCGGTCATGCTGGCCCCGCCCGTGAGTGAGGGGGCCGTGAGTGAGGGGGCCGCCTGGTAAGTGATGGTCACCGATGCGGCTGGTCGGCTCGTGGCCAGCGCAAACGTCACGTTTGTTGCGGATGCCGCAGCGAAGCTGGATCCACCACCGCCGCCGCCGGCAGCCCGGCTTCCAAACCTCTCACCATTGCTACCGCCACCGAAGAATCCGCCGCCGCCGCCGGCAGAGTCCGTGAACCCGGATGTATCGGAGCCGCCGAACCCTGCACTGCCCGGGTTGCCACTGAATAGTCCACCGGCACCCGCCGCGCCACCGGCGCTACACGTCCCACCCTGGCCTTCAGTGTTGGCACCGTTTCCGGGCGTGCCAGCGGCACCCGGAGCGCATATTCCACTAGCAACCGAGCCGGCATTTCCTCCAGGCTGGATGGTATTACCGCCACCGCCACCGCCTCCGCCTCCGGCAACAATCAGACGAGTATCGGTCCCGCTGGGCAAGGGGCAGCTCGACTGAGAACAGGTACGGATATCCGCGGCATCGCCACCGTTTCCGGTTGTGCCTGTGCCACCACCGGCAATATCGACGAATAGCGACGAAACCGTCGGCGAAATGTCCGCTGTGACTTGGGCCCCTAGGCCGCCGCCGCCCGTGGTTCCCGCACCGCCAGTGGCGACGACGTGGAGCGGGTTAACACCGGGCGGCACGGCAAAGGCGCTTTCACCAGGCGTCGTGAATGTGCAAGTAGTGGTTCCGCCGTTGCTGACACAGTTCGGTGTCGCAGCCGCCGCTTTTGCGCCTACCGAGAGAGCGGCTCCCCCCACTCCCAGGCCCAGCAGGCCGACGGCCGGGACGAGCAACAGGCGGAGTCCCCCGTTCTTCAGATAAGGGGCATACGAAGGCATGCGGCACTCCCTCTCCTACCACGGCCGACTCACGTCCGCCGGACCCTTTGTATGGTAACTGAAGGGCTAGGACGAGCGAGTAACGGCATGTTGTTCGCCGCCGTCTTATTTCGACTGCGATCGCCCGAACTCCCGCAGGCCCCTCAACCCATCGACGTGTTCGGGGCACGCCCACACCCGCCACCATCGATCTCCTCGAGGAGCGAACCACCGTCCGGTCCACGATGGCGAACCGACGCAGTGGGTCGCCTGCAAGTTGTGGTCGTAGACCATCCGCCAGCAACGCCGGGGCTCGGCCATGAAGCCAGGGCACGGATCGCCGGGCTGAGGATGGCCGACCTCAAGGAGCACCCATAAATGATGACGCCCGAAGTGGGGCGGCACGGATGAAGGGGAGCGGCGGAAGCTGCGGCAGCGAGGCGCCGCGTGAGCCTTCGAGTGACGGCTTGAGTCCAGGGGCCGGAATCGGACCCAAGGAGCCCACCAACAGAATGTGCGTAGGACACCATCTGACACGCAACGATCCCGCTGCACCATGGACTTACCCCGCTTGGACACCCAGCTTGAACTGGGATCTTAGAGGAGCTGTCCTCTTGCGAGGCAGGAAAAGTTGCAACACAACTTGTGTCACAACCAGGGGCTATTTCTGTAGCATCACCTTTGGGCAGAGCGGTGGGAGAGACAAGTGGGTACGGTAACTGTTGAGAAGATCACATCCGATGAGGCGTGGAACGTCTTTGACCGCGCTTGCCGGCGAGCCCTGGATATGTCAGGGGAAGAGTTCGCTCTTAGGTGGGATTCAGGTGAGTTCGAGGATGCCACTACGCCCGAGATGATGGAGGTGTTGGTTCTCCGGCCTCGTGGCCGGTAGAACCCCCTCGCTCGCGGTGAGGGCCTTCGTCGGTCCGATCCAAGACGCTCTTTCTTGTTTCGTCAGCGGCAAAGTCACCTACACCAGCTCTGACGTCGGCGAGCCAGGGATTTTAGCCTTCAATCGCGGTGATCCGACGGCCCTGCGTGGTTCAGGACGTCCGCACATCACATGCGCGATGAACTACGAAATCGTTGAGGCCGGAGACGAACCGAAGAATCGTTACAAGGTCCACACAACGAAGTACATCTATCGCCTGATGGACTGTGATAAGGACCCGATAGCGGACTACCACTGGCATCCCGATGACACGCCAAACATTCCCTACCCCCATCTCCATGCGACGGAGTACGGCTGCAAGCGCCATCATCCAACGGGCCGGGTGCTGATCGAGGACCTCTTGACCCTCGCTGTCGAGTGTGGAGCGGCACCGGTGGACGAGGCCAAGTGGAAGCGGGTCGTGACGCGAAACCGAGCGAACTTCGCTCTTGGGGCCACCTGGGGCACACCTGCATACTGAGCCGCTACAAAGGACCTACTAGTTTTGCGATTTCCTACCCGGGCGCTGCTGGACTTTCGCGCTTAAGCACACCGCTTATTCGGCCATGGCTTACAACCAGCAGGCCGGGGGTTCGAGTCCCTCAGCGCCTCAGACCTCAGCGCCCACTGGGTCAGCGCCCACTGGGTCGCTGTTTTGCCACGCCCACTGGGTCGTTGGCAGATTTACAACGATCTTCCTGATGAACAGGACTTCAGTCCGCCGTTCGCTCTACATACCGGTATCGACGAGGTGTGCGGCCCGGCGTACATCGGCGATCACTCTGTCGCGAACTTCGATCCCTGTCTCGCCACCGACCGCGTGGCGAGCCAGAGATCGAAATTGGACACGCCACAACCCTAGGATCGCGTTAGCGACGATTTGCGGCTCCGGATCGTCAGGATCGACAGAGGCTCTCGCGGCGAGCCCTTCGGCTGCTACTTGGCTCATCCGGTCCAGCATTTCCCATTGTGCCGCGCGTAACGACGGCGTCTCCTGGATCATCTCGGCAAAACGTCGAATAAGTGTCGGATCTGGAGGACGGTCATCCGTGCCCCACTGGCCGAACATTGTTTCCAACTCGGTCGCAATTGCGGCTACAGCGGCATCGACGGGCAGAGTTGCACCATCGGGATCGAAGACCCGTCGAACGTCGGCTTCCATGTCTTCGAAACGGTCGAAGACGAGTGCCTCCTTGGTCGGGAAGTAGTTGTAGACGGTCTTCTCCGACACTCCCGATGCCACTGCGATGTCGATCACTCGAACTGCGTCAAAACCGTCTCTTAGAAACATCCCCGTCGCCGTGTCGGAGATCAGTTGTCTGGTCTGGTTCTTTTTGCGCTCGCGGAGCCCCTCGGCTTTGCGCGCCACAACGTCCGAATCGCCGGTGGTGTGGGGCGGTGAAAGAACGTTGCTCGACCCGCTGTAAGCAGGGCGAGATGTTGGCTTCGTAGTCACATTCTTATTTTACCCGATCTTCCTCGTTAAATATAGTTGCAGTATATTTACTGCGACTGTAAGCTGGCAGCTATGAGCCAGCGCCCACCAGTGCCCGCCATACGATTTGCCGAGCGCAAACCCCTGTCTCTGGCCGTGTTCATCTGCCTCCAGCAGGGGGCGATGCGCCCCTCCGATATTGCGACGGTCCTACGGAATCGGAACAAACAAAAGAGGGTGCAACTTAATGTTGGATCGCTGAATTCGGTGATCGGCTCGCTTCGCAAACGCGGACTGATCGTCCCCGAAGATGTGGATCATGAGGGCCACATCTCAGGACGCGCCGCTTTCCGCGTGACTGACGATGGTGCTGCGGAATCGCGCGCCTGGCTCATCGACCTGCTCTCCACTCCGATAAACGATTACCCGGCATTCGGTGCCGCTCTGGCCTTTCTCTTTGTATTGCCGCCGGGCGATGTTGTCACCTTGCTGCGTAAGCGAGCCCAACGTCTCGAGCTGCAATTGGCCAAAGTGAACGAAGATCACTCCATCACGACACTTGGGCTGGACGACGAATTCAGCACCACCCAACTCGAGACCGAGTTGGCTTTTGTTAAGCGACTGCGGGCCGACTTGGAGTCGGGATCGCTTCTAGGTCTTGACGACCGGCGGCTGCTCCACGACGGCAGTGAGCTGCAGTGGTCGGCGTTGTCGCCAACGTGTATCAGTCGGCAGGGGAGGCGGGTCCGATGACGGCTGCCCAGAATGATTTGAGGGACAGAAGAACAACTCGAAATAGGTCGGCAACTGTGCGGTTCTACCAAGGGAGTCACGATGAGTGAGGTTCGAATTGTCCGCGACTACCACCATCCACCCACCACGGTCTGGCACGCCGTCACCGACCCAGAGTTAGTTGCCCGCTGGACGGTCACTGGACAGGGCGGCCGACCAGCGGGGTTCACTCCCGTTGTGGGGAGCAGATTTCAGATCGTTGCCAAACCAGTCCCCGGATGGGGAGGGACCGTCTACTGCGAGGTCCTCGAGGTGGCCGAGCCTCGCCTCCTGCGGTACACGTGGCGAGGCGAGGAAAACGGCAGGCCCACAACGGTTGCCTACAAAATCGAGCCGAGAACCGACGGCACTCGGTTCACGTTCGAGCACACCGGCTTCACCGGCATTGGTGGCTTCTTCATGGCCCAGATCCTCGGCGCGGTTCGGAGGAAGATGCTTGATGTCGGCCTTCCCGCTGTACTTGACGACCTCTCCAAAGGCACATCGGACCCGGTCGCTGACGGCCTCCAATGACCGAGCCGGCGAAGTGTCTACAGCGCCACGGCGGGTCGACGAGCTGCGCCTGACCGTCTTTCCGGTTGCGCTCGGCGCGGGCGAGCGCCTGTTCGGCGAGACCAGCGACAAGCGACCCCTGCGCCTAATCCACATGAAGACCGTGGGGAACGGCCTCGCCCACCTAACCTACGAGCGCGCCCGCGAGGTCTAAACAGTCGAGTCGGCCAGCTACGAGATGATCGAGGCCGCCGCTCCCGCCGGGACGATCACCCAGGCATTCTCGTGGCTGCCCCCGGCAAGCGAGGTCGGTGCGGCTCTTCGGAGCCGCCGCCGACCTACGCGCCGACGGCATCTTTGATTCGACGCGGCATGGTCGTTCGTCATGATCCCGCGCTCAAGCACGAACTGTGCCGAGCTGATCCACAAGCATGGCCAGGCGCTGGTCGTAAAAGGCTGGCCGCAGTCTCCCGGCCTGGGAGAGCGTCGCCAAGCCGTGAAGAGCGCTCCAGGCGACCTCGGTGAGTGTCTCTACGTCCCGGTCGCCAGCCAACGGCGCCAACGCCTCGCGTAGCTCGACAAAGCTCGCGTGCAAGGGCGCTGGCGTGTCGGATCGCGCGAACGTCAGATCGACCTTCAGGGTGAACATGGCCTCGTAGAGGGCCGGGTTCGCTCGTGCAAACTTCAGGTAAGCGCTGGCGACTGCTCGCGGCTCGGCTGACGGCGAATCAGCCGCCTCGCGGGCGTCGCGCAGAATGGTCGCCAGTTCGCCAAACCCCTCGAGCGCCACTGCGCTCACGATTGCGTCCTTCCCCTCGAAGTGGCTGTAAAGGACCGGCTGGCTGTATTCGATGCGATCGGCCAATCGGCGAGTGGTCACCGACTCCCAGCCTTCGGCCTCAGCCACCTCGCGAGCGGCGTTGACGATGATCTGGCGCCGCTGGGCTCGCTCGCGCTCCCGACGCTCCTGTCTGGTCATGCCATAAATGTAGCACCGCTAGAAGATATAGCGGATTGACAACGAACATTAGAATATCTAGCATTGCTAGGAGACTGGAGCCCGGCGTTGAGTTCCAGGAACGAAGAGGGAGAAAAACCATGACAGACACCCAAACTGATGGACGCACGCTCGCGGCGCGTTACCTGAAGGCGTTGAACGACCACGATCCCGATGCCGTCGATGGCTTTGTGGCTGTCGACTACATCAACCACAACGCATTCGTGGAAGACGGACGCGAAGCCAACCGTGTCTTTTGGTCGAGCTTCTTCGTTGCGTTTCCAGACGTCGAAGCGACACTGGACGATCTGGTGGTCGCCGGGGATCGCGTTGTCGGGCGATTCACCTACCGGGGAACTCACGCCGGTCCCCTCTTCGGAGTGGCTCCGACCGGCAAGGCGATCGAGATGCGTTCCATTGACATCTGGCGGACGGAGAACGGCGAGTTCGTGGAGCACTGGGACGAGCTCAACTACCTCGAGCTCTTCCAGCAGATCGGCATGATCCCCGCCTTCGACCTCGGAAATACTGAGAGCACAGCGTGACAGCGCTCGGCCAGGCGCTCATTCTGGTGTCCTTGCTTGCTTCCGGGATCATCTACGGTACAGACGTCTTTTCGGCGGTTGTTCTGCGTCCCGCACTAGCCCTGGTCGACGACCAGACCCTTGTGTCCACCATGGGCCGAGTGCACGACTTTGCGGACCGGAGGTTGCGCGTGCCAGGTGTGGCCGGGCTCGTCACCGCCATAGGCGGAACCATGGTGGTTGCTTGGGCTGGGCATTTAGGCGCCACGATCGCGGGCGCCGTCGCGGTGCTCGCATCGGCGATCTGGCTCATCATTTACGTCCGGATCAGTGCCCCGATCAATTCCCGCCTTACCGCCGCCTCTCAACGAGGAGAGCTACCGCTTGATGTCAGGCTGCTTCAGAAGCGATGGGACAGCGTCATCACCGCACGTTCCGGGTTGCAAATGCTGGCGATTCTGGCATTGTGCATCGTGCTCATAGCCTCGTGAGAGAACCTTGCCGCCGAGGTACCTGCCCCCGAACCCTGACGGGAGCGGGACCGTTATCGACGGTGGCTAAACGGCACGTTGGCGACACTCACTGACGCGATGATTCCGGTGGACGGAAGTGCCATCCCTCGATCTGAATCCACGCACGCGTTCTTCACCGTCACGCTGCTAGGGCGGGGGCGAAGAAGTCGGTGAGCAGTTGGGTGACGCGTTCAGCCTCGTCGTGGTGGACCCAGTGCGAGGCGTCCGGCAGCCGCTCGACGCGATCGAGGTTGGGCACGTCGTCGTGTTCGGGTTCGGCAAGTTCGGGGCCGAGGTAGTGATCGCCCTGTCCCCAGATCACCAGGGTTGGCGCCGAGATTGGGCGAAGCGCCGCTTCGGCCTTCTTCGGCGAGGTTCGCACCGAGGACCGGTAGTAGTTGATCATCCCGGTTGCTGCGCCGGGCTGTGACCACGCCTCGATGTAGCGATCGATCTCCTCCGGCGTGTAGGCCGGGCGGGCGTCGTGCAAGAAGTGACGGAAGAAATGCCAGTGGTCGGCGCGCACGACGGACTCGGGTAGGTCAGGGAGATTGAAGAAGAAGAAGTACCAGGACTTCCGGAGCTGGCTCGGGTGGTGCAGTCCTTGCGAGAGCTTCCGCGGATGGGCCGCATTGAGAATAGCCAGCCGGTCCACGACTTCGGGATATTTCATCGCGGTTGCCCAGGCAACGCTTCCGCCCCAGTCGTGACCGACCAGCTGCGCGGACTTGCCGCCGCATTCTTGAATGAGCCCGCGGATGTCGGCGGTCAGCTGGTCGGTTTCGTAGGCCTTGACGCCCTTCGGCCGTGATGACAGGTTGTAGCCCCGCATATCGGGCGCGACAACGCGGAATCCCGCCGCTGCGAGCGGTTTGATCTGTAGCCGCCAGCCGTACCAGAACTCCGGGAAGCCGTGTAGCAAAACGACCAGCGGCCCCTCTCCGGCCTCGACGTAGTGCAGCCGCACGTCGCCGATGTCGGCGTAGCCCTCACGGACCTCGCTGCCCAGGAGTGCCGACGCCTGTTCGGCCATCCCGTCGCCGCTCGGGTCCCTGGTTGTGCTCATAACAATCTCCATTCATTCAGCTGAGCTGAGCTGTCCTGCCCGGACCGGGCTCGTTGAGCGGCACCCACCGGCCCGGCTTGTGACCGGCACCGGCATTTCTTTGGCGACGCGGCTCTGTGCGGCCGGCGGTCACAGCGGGCTGTACCCCGATTTGCTGAGGCTCCTTTCCAGACTCTTACCGCCACGAGGGGTCCACGTATTGAGTATGAGGCTTTGCACACAGGATGGGTCAGAATGTTTGCATTGGCTTTCGGTTGTAACGACAAACTCAGTGCAATGTCAGGTTATTCCGAGGTTCCGGAATACCGACTCCGATTCGGGACCACCACGTCTCCTGTATTCAGGTTGTCGACAGCCGCGATTTGATCGGGGGTGAGCTCGAAGTCGAACACGTCGAGATGAAAGGCGATCCGTTCCGGGCTCACGGATTTCGGAATGGCTGATCGGCCTTCGTGGAGGTGCCAACGGAGCGTGATCTCGGCTGTCGTCGCGCCACGTTCGTCAGCCATTCCTCCAATGCCGGATCCTTGAATGTGCCGGAGCCGCTCCGCGGTAGCTCGTGATGCCACCAAAGGTGACCATGCCTGAGTCAAGACATTCTGCTCGGCATTCGCTGCTTGAACGCCCGGCTGGGTGAAGTATGGATGCAGTTCGACCGGGTTCACGGACGCGATGCCCGATCGGGCCAAAGCCCTGCGAGATGGTTTGCCATGAAATTGCGGTGCGACTACCGCCGTCAGCGCCTTGACACCAGAGGGTCCAGGAGTAGGTTTGACGTCTAAGCCAAGTGTTTGGGCACGAGCCACCTCTGTACGAGCTCTGCTTTCGCTGGCCCAACACACAGGGACGTTTGCCATGGTGAATCGCTTCATTGCCGCACCATTCCGGCTTTGCGTAGCCGGCTCTCTTCTCGTGCTCGGGACGACAGCACTGTTGCCGATCGTTGGTGCGGGCACAGCGGCTGCGACCACGAGCACCTCTGCCCTTTTCGGATGGGGAGCGACGGCGACTTTTCAGTCCCTCCCTGGTGGCGTTACTGCCACCGCAGTTTCAGGAGATAGCACTGCCGGCTACGCCATGGGTTCTGATGGGAACCTCTATGCCTGGGGCTATAGCTCTTTCAGTAACGATCTGGGCGCGCTTGGTAACGGAAATACCGCAAACAGCGTCACGCCAGTAATGGTGTCGCTACCCGCTGGGGTGAGCCCGACTGCAATAGCAGCGGGGGAGGGGACTGGCTTTCCATTTTCTGGTAGCGGCTACGCCATCGGCTCTGATGGCAGCCTTTACGCCTGGGGTTATAACGCGGATGGCGAGCTCGGTGACGGCACGGACACCGGTCCGGGCAGTTGTAACAATGGGGGTGGTCCCGTGGCCTGCTCCACGACACCGATAAAGGTGGCTCTCCCGACAGGAGTTACCCCGAAGGCCATCGCCACCGCTGGTGGGTCCGCATACGCCATCGGATCGGACGAACATCTCTACGCGTGGGGCTACAACGGAGCCGGCGAGCTCGGAGACGGCAATACCAATAGCAGCGACACGCCAGTAGTGGTGTCGCTGCCCTCTGGAGTCACACCAACAGCCATCGCGGGTACGAACGAGGATGCTTATGCCATTGGGTCCGACGGACATATCTACGCCTGGGGCACCAACATTGACGGCGAACTCGGTGATGGCACCAACACGGGCCCGGACCTGTGCTCTGTGCCCGAGGGAGGCAGCCTGCCGCCAATCCAGGATCCATGCAGCACCGTGCCGGTCCAAGTATCGCTTCCATCGGGTGTTACACCGACGGCCATCGCGGGGGGCGGTCCTGCTGACGGCTATGCCATCGGATCCGACGGACATCTCTACGCCTGGGGTTACAACGCAAATGGCGCACTCGGCGATAACACCAACACAGGCCCCGACCTGTGCACTGTGCCTTCGATCGCTTTGCCAACCCAAGATCCATGCAGCACGGTGCCGGTCCAAGTATTGCTTCCATCGGGCGTCACGCCGACGGACGTTGCCCAGGACGTATACGGCGGCTACGCCATCGGCTCTGACCAAAACATCTACGCCTGGGGAGGCGGGAATCTGGGTGACGGGAATTCCGGCGCGAGCAGCACGCCGGTTGTGGTCTCACTCCCGACCGGAAGCTCGCCGGTGGCGCTGGGCCAGGACCCTGAGGGCCTCAGTTACGCGATTGTCAACGCGCCCGTGGCAGCGCCGGCCATCACCACCAACCCGCAGAGCCAAGGGACAACGGGCGGCCAAACAGTGACGTTCACGGCGGCGGCGAGCGGCTTACCGCCTCCGACGGTGCAGTGGCAGCAATCCACCGACGGAGGGTCCACCTGGACCGACATCGAGGGGGCGACGTCCAACTCCTACGTCATCACCGATGTGCCTCTCGCTGACAACGGTTACGAGTTCCGCGCTCTCTTCACCAACGTCGGCGGCACGGCCATGACGAACGCCGCGACGCTCACCGTCACCGCGCCGCCGCCGCCGACCACCAGCGTGGGGCTACCCGCGAACGGCGCCACGGTCAGCGGCGACACCTGGCTGGACGCCGCGGCCTCGAGTTCGGTCGGCATCGCCTCGGTGAGCTACGAGGTGAGCGGAGGCTCGGTGAACAACCAGGTGGTCAGCTCCTCGACCGACACGACCGTCGGGTGGCTGGGCGCCTGGGACACCACCGACGTGCCCAACGGCACCTACACGGTCCAAAGCGTGGCCACCGACAACTTGGGGCAGTCGACGACCAGCGCCCCGATCACCGTGACGGTCGCCAACCAGCCGCTCGCGACCGCGGTCCTCGTCCCTTCCAACGGGGCCACCTTGAGCGGCTCCTCGGCGGTTCTCGACGCCTCGGCGTCGGGGACGAGCGACGTCACCGGGGTCCAGTTCGTCATCAACGGCGTATCCAGCTCCTATGAGGCGATGGGGCCCGCGGTCGCGACGATCTACGGTTGGCTCGCCCTCTGGAGCCTCAGCGGTGTCCCCGCCGGGAGCTACACGATCGAGAGCATCGCCACTCAGTCCGGCGGGGGGACGGCGACCAGCGCCCCCGTCACGGTGACGGTGGCGAACTAGTCCGTCATCGTTAACTCGATCCACCGACGCGAACGAGACGATCAGGCTCGGTGTCACCACAAAGCCCGAAGGAGATGAGCATGTCTGCCACAACCAAAAAGCCAACGAGCGAAACCACAGTGCGGCCGTTCCGGGTCGATTTCCCCGGAGAAGCGATTGCCGACCTTCGGCATCGTATCGAGGCGACTCGCTGGCCGGAGAAAGAGACCGTTGCCGATCCGTCGCAGGGTGTGCAGTTGAAGACGATGCAGGAACTCGCTCGCTATTGGGCCAACGATTACGACTTCGGGAGGGTCGTGGCGAGATTGAATGCGCTACCGCAGTTTGTGACCGAAATCGATGGTCTCGATATCCACTTCATCCACGTCAAATCGCGGCACGAGGGCGCCTTGCCACTGATCATCACGCACGGCTGGCCCGGATCGGTCATCGAGCTGCTCAACGTTGTCGGTCCGCTTACTGACCCCACCGCGTTCGGCGGCAAGGCCGAGGATGCGTTCGACGTAGTGATTCCGTCCATCCCGGGATACGGTCTCTCCGGCAAGCCGAACACCACAGGCTGGGATCCGGTCCACATTGCCTCTGCGTGGGTCGAGCTGATGAAGCGGCTCGGCTACAGGCAATTCGTGGCGCAAGGGGGCGACTGGGGGGCGATCATCGTTGACCAGATGGGCATATTGGCCCCACCAGAACTGCTCGGCATCCACACCAACATGGCCGGCGCCGTTCCGCCCGAAATCATGGGGATTCTCGCGTCCAATGTTCTCGGCGCTGGCTATCCACGGCCGACTGGTCTCTCGGACGAAGAGAACCGCACGTACGACAAGTTGGACTTCTTCTTCACACACGGGGTGGGCTACGGAGTAGAGATGCTCAACCGTCCGCAGACCCTGTACGGCATTGCGGACTCGCCGATCGGCCTGGCGTCCTGGATGCTTGACCACGACGCCCAGAGCTACGACGATGTCGTGCAAGCGTTCGTCGACGCGAAGGCCGTTGGCAGCTTCACGCGAGACGAAATCCTCGACAACATCACGTTCACCTGGCTGACGAACACTGGCGTCTCCTCGGCTCGTCTGTACTGGGAGAACAAGCTCGGATTCTTCGACGCAAAGGGGGTGTCTATTCCGGTTGCCGTCTCCACCTTTGCGCGTGAGATCTATCCCGTGCCGAGGAGTTGGGCCGAGCAGGCATACCCCAACCTCGTCTACTTCAATGCGTTGGACAAGGGCAATCACTTCGCGGCCTGGCAAGAGCCGCAGCTCTTCTCAGAAGAGGTCCGCTCTGGCTTTCGGTCCATGCGTTAGCCGACCGTGCCGAGCGACGTGCGCATGCCGTCACTGAGCGGGGCGACCGAGTGGCTCAACTCCGAGCCACTCGGTCCCGCCCACTTGCGGGGCCACGTCGTACTGGTCAACTTCTGGACGTTGACCTGTATCAACTGGCTCCGCATTGAACCATGGGTTCGTGCCTGGTCGCAGGCCTATCGAGGCGACGGCCTCGTCATCGTGGGAGTTCACGCACCCGAGTTCTCCTTCGAGCATGAGGTGGACAACGTGCGAAGGTCCATCGTGGAGCGCGGCATCGAATATCCGGTCGTCCTCGACAACGACTTGAAGATTTGGAGGGCCTTCGACAACCATTACTGGCCTGCTCTCTACTTCGTCGACCCGGAAGGCGTCATCCGTGACGAGTACTTCGGAGAAGGGCGATACGACGAGTCGGAGGCGGTGATCCAGAACCTGCTCGGAATCGACAGAGAGCCGGTGTCGGTCGTGGGATCTGGGGTTGAGGCGCCGGCCGACTGGGATCACCTGGGTTCGCCCGAGACCTATCTGGGATTCGATCGCCAAGACCGCTCTGTATCGCCCGAAAACCAAGCCAAAGAGGGTCAAGGCCAGTACCGACTTCCAGAACAATTACGACTCAATCAGTGGGCGCTGTCGGGAAGCTGGATGATCGAAGCGGAGAAGGTCGTGCTGCACGAAGGTGGCGGGAGCGTTGCCATGCGGTTCCACGCGCGCGACACTCATTTGGTGCTCTCGAGCGAGTCACCAGAACCCACCGCCTTCCGGGTGACCATCGACGGCGAAGCGCCTGGTACTTCCCGAGGTGTCGACGTCGACCAAGAGGGAAATGGGGAGCTGGGCGATGGGCGCATGTACCAGCTTGTACGTCAAGCCGGCGTAATCGTTGACCGCACGGTAGAAGTCACGTTTTCCGAACCAAACGTGGAGGCCTACGTCTTTACCTTCGGCTGAGGCCATGACGCAGGGGTTGTCCACGAGCAGGTATTGATGTGTCACTATCGAAGAAAACCCGACCCTGGGAGTCGACCCGGGTCGTTTGCCTGGCGGCGACGGGCTGTTCCAGAGATCACCCTTGATGACATCACCACGAAGACCGACCGAGATCTTCTCCTGACGCAACGAGGAGGGAGCCATGAGCGCCACCGCAGCACCCGGGGATGGGCCGTTTATCGACTACGACAATCTGCCCGCACCGACGGAGGGGATTCTCGTCACCCATTTCATTACCGTCCGAAGCGTTGCTCGGTCCCGCGCCTTCTACTCGGGGGTCCTCGGCGGCCAGGTCGTGCTGGAGGAGAACCCGTGCATCGTCAAACTCGCCAACTCATGGGTGCTCATGAACCCGGGCGGGCCGCCTACCCCCGACAAGCCCGAGATCTCGCTGGTGACCTACGAGCCCAAGAGCACGGTCTCGAGCTTCATGAACCTACGCGTCGCCGACATCGGGGCGTGTTATGAGCAATGGAGGGCAAAGGGGGCCGAGTTCGTCACCCCGCCGATCGATCGGGGTGCGGAGATCCGCTGCTACATGAGAGACCCCGACGGTTACCTGATCGAAGTCGGCCAGGCCACCGGGGTCCTCCGGGGGGAGCTCGCCAAGAAGCGACCCGAAGACTTGCCCGGCTGAGGGCGACGGGCGCAGCCGATGGTACGGCCGTGGTCTCACTGGTGCGACGCGACGGTCGAAGTAGCAATCTCACGGGGTGGGCCAGTGTGTCCGAAGCGGGCTCTACTCGAAACGGAGACCTTCGTGAACGGCCAGCCCCGCGCTGCGTGCCCCCTCCGCTCTCCGCCGGGCCGGGCCGACGGCTTCGCTCCGTGCCGCTTCGGTGCGCCTTTCGTTTCGGGCTCTTGCGCGGCGTTCTGGGCCGTTCCAGGGCGCGGGCCCTGCTCTCTCCACAAAACGCCGTTTCGCCACGGCCGATCTGTCTCAGATCAGTAACGGCAGACCCGTTACTCGGTACGGGTGATCTGTGACGCAGGAGCGGCCGATCTGTGACACTCGGCACATCCTGGCGAACCTTCGCATGGGCCGGGCTGGGTCTCCGGGTTCAGCGGGGTGTTTCCTCTCCGAGCGTGCCGACGTGCACCGTCGTGAAGTTCCTGTGTGCGATCTGCCATCCGGAGCGATCCGAGTTCACCAAGCGATCGTCGTAGAAGCCGATCGCTCGGACGCCGTCACGGTTGTCCAGATCCATGATCACGGCGTCGACGTAGCTCCGGGCCTCGGCTCCGGCAGGAATTGGCTCGACGACAACGTTGGAGATCCGATGAAGCGTGTGCCCGCAGCCTTCGTGGGCCCCAGTCATGAAAGCGGTGATTTCCTCGACGCCATTCCACGCCCCGATCTCGCCGTAATCGACGGCGCAGTCGCGGGTGAAGCAGGATCGGAACAGGTCCCAGTCGCGGCGGTCGATGCCGGAGGCATAGCGGACAAGCACCGCGTTCACCCCGAGATGGACCGACCAATCCAATTTCTCACCGCTCACAGGCTTCTCCTTCGGGGTTCCGTGTGTCATCGACGCTGTCAGAGCGACTCGACCCACTCGTCGGTCGAGCACACCACCGCTTGGCGCGGGAAGACCTTCTCCATCAGGATCCGATGGACCTCCAGGTCGCCGTCGGCGCAGGCATCAGAGAGCACGGTGATGCGATAGTCGAGATCCGCAGCTTGGCGCAGCGTCGATAGCACCACGCCGCTTGTGGCGATGCCTGCGAGCACGATGCTGTCCGCGGCTGCTCCGCGGAGGAGGACGTCGAGATCGCTGCCGGCGAAGGCGCTCACGCGACGCTTGACGATGATCGGCTCGTCCTCCGCGGGCTCCAGAGCGGCGTGGACTTGGGTCGCGGGGTGATCTTGGTGCAAGGAGTCGCCCGCGCTGGATGCCGCGCCGGAAAAGGTGACGTTGCTCTCGGCGATCTCTGGATAGCCGGGCCGGAAGGCGACGCGGACGAACATGACCGGCACTCCGGCCGCACGCGCGGCGATGATCGCTCGATTCGCGGCATCGACGACGGAATCGCTTCCGAGGCGCTCGACGACGCCGTGCTGGAAGTCCATCACGATGAGGACACTGCGTGTGGTTGCCATCAGGGGTTGTTTCCTCTTCTTGGTATCGCCATCAGAGTTTTTCTCCGAGTCGTTCGATCAGCAGGGCGGCCGCGCCAAGGGTTTTGAGCTCCGCCCGGGAGAAGTCCTCCGCCAAAACATTGGCCATCTGTTCGACCCGGGCGCTGCGCTTGTTCCGAAGCCCTTCAAGTCCGGGCTCGGTCACCGAGAGCAGGACTCGCCGGCCGTCCGTGGGGTCCGGGCTTCGTACGATCAGACCACGCTCGTCGAGTCCCGCCACCGTCGGTCCGATGGCCTGCGGCGTGACCCGTTCGGCCCGGGCCAAGTCGCTCGCCGTCGACGGCCCGCCGCGTTCCAATCGAGAGAGCGTCGATTGTTCGGGGATCGTCAGGTCGTCGGACCCTGGCGACTGGCGAAGTCGCCGCAAGAACAGTTCGATGCTCAGCTTCAACGCGGACGCCACTTCGTTCGGTTCCAACGAGCCTTCAACCACGCTTGACAATCTAAATTGAATAACCGAGGCGTTCAAGCCTCCGACGCGCGGGCCCCCACAGACGCGGGATCCGCCGCACGGCAGTTACCGTTTCGACGACGCCCGCCTCCCAAAAGCCTCCCCGTCGCTAGCGTCCACCAGGTGGCACGGCGGCCGATCTTGACCTACCGCGGCCAGCACGAATTCGGGCAGTCTCCACAAGAGCTGTGGAGCGCCCTGGAGGAGTTCGATCAGTTCCAGAGTTGGTGGTCCTGGCTTGAGGAGTTCAGGAGCGACGGTCCGGCGCTCGCGACCGGCTCCGTGCTGTACGGAGTGGTCGCGCCACCCCTCCCTTACCGCATGCGGATCCGTGTTGAGTTGACCGATTGCGAGCCGCCCCGCCATATCGATGCGGCTGTTCACGGCGATCTGGAGGGTGAGGCAACGCTCGACATTTATGACTCGGGCTCTGGTTCCAAGATCGACGTTGCATGGACGGTCGAGATGATGCAGCGCTCCATGCGGATGGCGAGTCGCTTCGGCCATCCACTCCTCCAGTGGGGCCATGACGTCGTCGTCGGCATCACGGTCGCCGGGTTCCGACGCCGGCTCGACTCGATGGAGCCTACGTGAGGCGCTCGATCGCCAAGGCGGTAGCGACGAAGACCATGCCCCAAGAAAGAGCGTGCAAGGCCTTCTCGAGTGGTAGCAAGAGGCTACGGTCGTTCAGAGAGATCGTTTGTCCGTCGGTCAACGAGATGGTGCCCTCGACCACGGCCGCTCGACGGCGGATCAGACGGGCGGGCGTGCTGAGGTGACGCTGCGCCGCTGAGATGAAAAAGGCCGCGACGGCCGCGATCAACGGGGCGAAGGCGAGCGTTCCGGTTTGGGCCACGTATCCGACCAGCACGGGGAAGGATCCCCAAGCGAGTGCGAACACCACGTCGGTGTGGACGCGCCCACCGAACAATTCGACGTTGTAGGCGAGGACGAGCAGCGGACCGATCACCATGAACGGGACCAGAGCCCACCCAACTAACGACACGCCCACGGCACCCAGGGCAATGGCGCCGGCGAGACTCACAATGGTGAGCGCCGTCAACACGGAGCGGGGGATCCCGGTGCCGAGGGGCCGGCCGTGCAGTTCGTCGAGAGCGTGAGCAGCAATGCCGACGGCCAAGAAGAATGCGAGCAGGGTCGCGACGAGATGCGACGTGCTCACGTGTGGCGCCAGGCACGCACCCAAGACGACGTAGGACAGGTGCCACGCCGTGTATGGGGGATGGAGAAGCGTCCACCAGTCGTGCCAGCCGCCAGGCCCGGCCGCGTAGAACGAAGGTCGGTGACGTCCCGCTGATGCCGGACGATCGGCCCGGTCGGGCAGACGATCGGACGCCGCCGGCGTCGGTTCTTCAGTCACGGCTGCGGATGCCCCACATCACCAGGCCACCACCGAGACTCATGATGCGGAGTCCGACGTCCTCGAATCCGGCTCGGCGCCATGAGTCTTCGATCGATGGCAGCGGATGAGTGTGGTAGTGCCCCGAGATGTTGGGGCCGAGAAAGCGCCCCACTTCGAACCATTCCCGACCTCCGGTCACCAACCCGCCGAGGGGGAGAAGGAGGCGCGTGTAGAGCCACCACATCGCCCGCCAGAAGGGATTGGGAGGCAGGTAGAAGTCGAGGCTGGCCATCACGCCGCCGGGTTTCACCACGCGGGCCAGTTCGAGCAGCGTGGCGGCGGGATCATCGACGTAGCGCAAGAGGTACGTGAACGTGAGCGCGTCGAAGGCGTCATCGGCGAAGGGAAGACGCTCCGCCTGCCCGACGACCAGCTCAATCCGGTCGCTCAACCCACGAGTGGCGACGTTGACCTGGCCTTGCGCCAGCATCGCCTTGGTGAGGTCCACTCCGACGACATCGGCCGACGTCCGCTGTACGAGCGCGATGGCAACACCTGCCGTCCCCGAAGCCACGTCGAGCACCCTGTCCGGACGACTGGGCGCGACCCGATCGAGCATCGCTCGTCGCCATCGGCCGTTTTGCCCCAGGGACAAGATCTCGGCCAGCCGGTCGTACCGCTGCGGCAGCGGTGTGAACAAGCGCTGCGCAAAGCGGTTCCGATCGCCAGCCACATACCGGAGCATGGTTCCTCCATGGGTGAGAGCATCTCACTGTAGATCCCGCAACGAGAGAGGAGCAGGGTGAACCCGTCGCGCTACGACGTCGCCGTTGTGGGGAGCGGCCCTGCCGGGAGCGTGGCCGCACTCGTGCTGGCCCGGAGTGGTGCGCGGGTGGCACTGGTGGACAAGGCGGCATTCCCGCGTGACAAGGCCTGCGGCGACATCGTCGGACCCAGGGGCCTGCAGGTGCTGTACGACCTCCGGGTCCCGCCGCCGCCCGGGCGCGACGTCGGTGACGTCCTCGTCGTCGGCCCGAGCGGCCGCAGCGTGCGGCTTCCATCGGGCGAAGGGTTGACGTACCCCGGTTACGGCAGAGCGGTCACCCGCACGCACCTCGACACGGCGCTGCACAACGCCGCGATCGCCGAGGGCGCTGTGCCCGTCCGGGGCCGGGCTGACCGCCCGCTGTGGAGCGGGGGACACATGGACGGGTTCGAGCTGATCGGCGGTTCAGAGCTGCGGGCCGACTTCGTGATCGGCGCAGACGGCGCGACCAGCCAGGTCGCCCGCAGCGGCGGTCTGGTCGATCCTCGAAGAGTCCTGTGGGGCTTCGCCATCCGCTCCTACCTGCCCGACACGATCGAGTTGCCGGCCATCCTGTTCTGGGAGCCGACGCCGTGGCGCGCATTTCCCGGTTACGGCTGGGTCTTCCCGGGTGCTGAAGGCGGAGCGAACATCGGACTGGGCCTCGGCACCCTCTCGGATCGCACGGCCGGGGCAGCCGCGGCGCGTGCGTTGCCGGGGTTCCTCGAGCACCTGCACCGGCTGGAGCTCGTGGCCCGCCCGGCCGGGGGTTCCGGACGTCAGCTCGGAGGTTGGCTCAAGATGGGGATGGTCGGTACGACCCCCGCCGCCGGCCGAGTCCTCCTGGCGGGGGACGCCGCCGGCCTGGTCAACCCGCTGCAGGGGGAGGGCATCGCTCAGGCCCTGGACAGCGGCCGCCTGGCCGCCGAGGCGATCCTTCACGGAACGGGACAGGCGGCGATCCTGTACCGAGCGAGCCTGGCCGCCCGCCACCTCCCGTACCACCAGATCGCGGCCACGCTGCAGAAGGCCACGATCGGGCGTCCGCGCCTGATCGCCGCGTTGGCCCGCCTCCTCGTCGTCGCGGGTCGCCTCGACCGGGTTGGCGGCGGGTGGTCCGTCTTCTGGAACGAGCTGCTCGACGGCGCGCCCCCAAACGGCCACGAGGCCGTGGCCCGTGCGGTGACCAGGGTGGGACGAGCCGCGACCGCCTACGGCTCGACGGCTCGCTGGCTCGATCGCGCGCTCGAGGCACCGGGGTCTCGCTCCGTTGAGCCGGCCTCGGGGGGTTTGCAGCGGTCGTTGCTGGAGTAGCCACCGGGTGGATGCGATGGACGCCAGCGGCCGGCGCCGGACAGCGCTACCTGACACGAGTGTCAGTGAATGGTTATATTCCGGCTGTGCGAGGAGCGCCGCCGCCGGCGCAGTGAGCCGGACCGATTTGAGGGGTTGCACATGCGGTTTGACCAGGAACTGTGCCGCTCGAGCCCGGCGGATGCGACCTCGAGACGCAGATCACGGTGGGTGCGGCGCACGGTCGTGCCCATCGGGATCGCTGGTGCGCTCGCGACGCCGCTGGCCCAGGCGCTGGTGCCCGGCGGTCCCGCGGCGGCGTCCTCTTCGAACGTCAACCCGAATGGCGTGCTGAAGTACGGGTTCGACCTCAACAACGAGTTCAGCAACGACTTCGCCCCGGCGACCGAGGAGAACGACTGCTCCTACACGGTTACCTCGAACATCTACCAATCGATGACCACGCCTTCGAACACCGCCATCGGAGGTGGGGTGGCCCAGAGCTGGACCGTCTCGAACAACAGCTCCACCGTCACGTTCCACATCCGGCCTGGGCTCGATTTCTCCAATGGGCAGCCCGTGACCTCGGCCGACGTGGCTGCCAGCTTGAACCACACGAAGACCAGCCCTCTACGGTCGTCGTTGTTCGCGATCTCGAGCATCGAGACGCCCAATGCCTCGACGGTCGTCGTCAACCTCAGCAAGCCGACCGCCGGTGACTTCCTGTGGGCGATGAGCTACGTCGACGGCCAGATCTACCCGGCCAACGCCATCTCGAGCCAATCGAGCCATCCAGTGGGCGCCGGACCGTACCTGTTGAAGAGCTATCAGCAGGGATCGTCGATCCAGCTCACCAAGAACCCGAAGTACTGGGACGCGAAGGCCTATCCGCTCGGCGGCGTCGACTTCACCCAGGTGACGCAGGGACCCGAGGCGGCCACCGCGTTGACCTCCGGCGCGGTCGACATGATCGAAGTCGAGCCGGAGAATTACCCGCAGCTCAAGGGCGACCCGAATATTGGAATCTCGGTCAACAAGTCCTACGACTACATGACGATCGAGCTGCGCCAGAACACTGGGCCGTTTGCCAGCGAGCAGGTGAGGGCGGCCCTGGAGTACGCCGTGGATCGCGCCACCCTGAACAAGGTCGTGTTCGACGGCCTCGGCGAAGCGGCGTACCAGCCGGTGCCGTCGTGGTCGCCTGGCTACTCCAAGTCCCTCGGAAAGTCCGACTCGTACGACCCGGCCAAGGCCAAGGCCATGCTCAAGGCCGCTGGCTATTCCAAGGGTGTCAAGTTCACCTTGATGATCCCGTCGGGCGACGCGACGTACGCCCGGGCCGCTGCGCTGCTCCAGTCGGAGCTCGCCGCATCGGGGTTCACGGCCAACCTGCAACAGATCCCGGGCGCCGACATCCTGACGGACGTCTACATCAAGAAGGAGGGCGACGCCTTGCTGAGCGAGGAGCTCAGCAATGGCCCCGATCTCACAAACACCTTCGAAGCCCTCTTCGAGCCCTCTGGCTTTCCTGCGACCGAGTTGGGCTCGATCAACCAGCAGCTGACACCCCTCATTGTGCAGGCCAACGGGTCTCTGAGCCCAAGCCAGCAGGGCCCGCTCATGCAGCAGATCGACCAGACGGTGATAAAGCAGGGGCTGGTGGTCCCTCTGGTCTTCATGCCGTCGATCGTCGCGTACAACAAGAGCCGGGTCGGTGGGCACGTGGTTGCGCCGATCGGACAGTGCCGCTCGGACCTGGCTGGCCTTTACATCAAGAAGTAGGGGTGTCGCCGTGTGACTGCACCAGATCTACGGGAGACCGCGAGATGAAGCAGTGCAGTATCGGAACTCGTTGAGCTAGTCGTCGGCGACCGTGTCCGGTGATAGCTCGCTTCTGACTTTTGTCGTTCGTCGCCTGCTCATCACGGTTCTGCTGCTGTTCCTCATCTCCTTGGGCGTGTTCTCGCTCATCCTCATCATCCCGGGCAACCCGGCCATCGCCCTGGCTGGGGGCACCAAGGCCACCCCCGCGGAGATCGCCAAGATCACCGCACAGCTTCACCTGAACGAGGGATTCTTCGCCCAGTACTGGCGTTGGCTCAAGGCAGCGCTGGGCGGGAACCTCGGCAACTCACTGTTCAACAACGAGACGGTCGCGTCGGGCATCGCCGCACGGTTCCCCGTGACTCTGAGTGTGGCCGTCGGAGGGATGCTCGTCGCCATCCTGCTCGGGATCCCTTCTGGGATCGTGTCCGGCCTGCATCAAGGCACGATGCGCGACCGCGCCGTGACCGTGGGTTCGAGCATCGCCGTGTCTGTCCCCGATTTCTGGCTCGCCATACTCCTCGTGATCCTCTTCGCGGTGAAGCTGGGCTGGCTTCCTGCGCTCGGATACACGCCCTTCAGCCAGTCGCCCGCAGAGTGGTTCCAGGACCTCCTCTTGCCATGGCTGGCACTGGGGATCGGCGGTTCGGCGGTGATCGCACGCCAGGTGCGCGGCGCCCTCATCGACACGTTGGATCAGGACTACATGCGCACGGCGGTCGCCAAGGGTCTCAGTCCGCGCATAGTGGTCGGGAAGCATGCCCTGAAGAACGCCCTGAGCCCGGCCGTGACAGTGATCGGTATCCAGTTCGGCTACCTGCTCGGCGGCACGCTCATTATCGAACAGATCTTCTCTCTGCCCGGGCTCGGCACCTACATCATCCAAGCCATCAACGACAAGGACATCCCCGAGATCCAAGGTGTGGTCTTGGTGGTGGCCACCTCGTTCGTCCTCATCAACCTTGTCGTGGACATCATCTACGCCTACCTGAACCCAAAGGTTCGTCTGTCGTGAGGTCGCCGCAGTGAGCACGTGGAGCCCGCCGGACGCAAGCGACCCGATGGTCGGCCTCACCCCCATCCCGGAAACGGGAGACAGCCCGGACGAGCTGCCCGAACGGCGCCCGGGTTTCTGGACCAGATTTCTTCATCAACGCTGGGCCATCGGGGGTCTGGTCTTCCTCCTGATCGTGATCGTCGCGGCCATCTTCGCTCCGCTGATCGCACCCCACCCACCGGACGCCCAAGACGTCAATGCCCTGAACGCCGGTCCGTCGCTCTCGCACTGGCTCGGCACCGACGATCTCGGGCGCGACATTCTCAGCCGTCTCATTTGGGGCGCTCGCATCTCGTTACGGGCGGCCTTCGAGATCGTGGGTATCGCCGCGGTGATCGCGATACCGCTCGGGTTGATCGCCGGGTTCTTCCGCGGTGCGGTGGACTCGGTGATCATGCGGGCGATGGACGCCCTCTTTTCCTTCCCGCCGCTCGTCCTGGCCCTGACCGTGGCGGCGTTGCTGGGCGCCGACGTCAACGACGCTTCCATCGCCATCGCCATCGTGTTCGTTCCGAGTTTTGTGCGATTGCTCCGCGGTGAGGTCATCGCCGTCCGAGAGGAGGCGTACATCGAGTCCGCCCGCAGCCTTGGTGCGACCTCCAAGCGTCTCGTCGCGCGCCACGTGGTCCCCAATGTCGCCTCGCCGATCATCATTCAGCTGGCGCTTGCTCTCGGCTTTGCCATGCTCACCGAGGCCGGCTTGAGCTTTCTGGGAATTGGCGAGGAGCCGCCCACTCCGAGCTGGGGTGGAATGCTGCAAGAAGGGTTCCAGTTCATCAACACCGCACCGTGGGCGGTGCTCTTCCCCGGGATCGCCATCATGCTGACGGTGTTGGCCTTCAACCTGGTCGCGGACGGCCTGCGGGACTCGCTGGGTCGCGAGCGACCGGCGGGAAGCGGCCTCGTCGGCGGTGAACGGGACGGCAGGCTCCGCCGCCTCGCCCGGTTCCGCCCCACCGGCACGTCGGAGGTGGTGACGCCGACGCCCGAGCCTGAGGCCGCGTTGCTCCAGGTGGACGACCTTCGGATCGAGTTCCTCACCCGGCAGGAGTGGCTGCCGGTCATGGAAGACGCCAGCTTTGCGGTGCAACGCGGGACGACGTTGGGCCTCGTGGGTGAGAGCGGTTCGGGCAAGACGGTGTCTGCCCTCGCGGTCATGGGACTCCTGCCCCCCAGGGTCTCGCGGGTGGCCGGCTCCATCCGGTTCGAACAGCAAGAGCTCACCACCCTTGACCAGGCAGGCCTCCGCAAGCTTCGCGGGAACGACATCGCCATGATCTTCCAGGAGCCCATGACGAGTCTGAACCCGGCGTTCACGGTGGGTAACCAGATCGCCGAGCAGGTTCGCACGCACCGAGGCGTCAGTCGCGCCACGGCCCGGGAGGTCGCCGTCCAGATGCTGGACCGCGTGGAGATCCCACGAGCAGCCCTACGGTCCGAGGACTACCCGCACGCGTTCTCGGGGGGGATGCGGCAGCGCGTCATGATCGCAATGGCGCTGTCCTGTTCGCCGAAGCTGCTGATCGCAGACGAGCCGACGACGGCATTGGACGTCACGACGCAGGCGCAAATCGTCGAGTTGCTGCATACGCTGCAACGCGAGGAGGACATGGCGATGATCTTCGTCACCCATGACCTCGGAGTGATCGCCGACGTGGCGGATGACGTGGTGGTGATGTACGCCGGCCAGATCGTCGAGCACCGGTCTGCGACGGAGATCTTCGCTGGTCCCCGGCACCCCTACACCGAAGCCCTGCTCCATTCGATTCCGCAGCTCACGCCGAAGGGCGAGCCCTTGCACGCCATACCTGGCATGGTGCCGCGGCCGGGCCAATTCCCGGCTGGCTGCCGATTCGCGCCCCGCTGCACCTACGCGCGGGACGCGTGCACGGGTGCTCCCGTGCCCCTGAGCGTCGCGGCTGCGACGGGTGGAGACGGTCGAGCCGCCGTTGGGTTGACTCGATGTGTTCGCCAAGACGAGCTCGCCCTCTCCGGTCCACCGACCGAGCTCGTGAGCGCAGCCTCGCCGAGCCCGACGGCTGGGATCACATCTGCCACGGAGGTCGATGCGCCGGTCCTGCACGTAACCGGGCTCGTCAAGGACTTTCCCCTCCGGAGCGGGGTGCTCCGCCGGACCAGCGGGACCGTCCGGGCGGTGGACGAGGTCAGCCTGCGCATCGGAGCCGGGACGACCTTGGGTCTGGTCGGGGAGAGCGGTTCGGGCAAGTCCACGCTGGCCCGGGTGGTACTCCGCCTCATCGACCCGACCGGTGGAACGGTTGTCGTCGACGGCAAGGACATCACCTCCCTGCGTGGACCGACGCTCCGCAGGCACCGGGAGACGATGCAATTGGTGTTCCAGGACCCGTATTCGTCGCTGGATCCCCGGCAGAGCATCGCTGACATCGTCGGCGAACCATTGGCGATCCATACCTCGATGAGCAGGCGCGAACGGGAGCAACGGGTTGTCCAGCTCCTCGCCCAGGTCGGGCTCGGTTCACACGTCCTCCCACGCCAGCCCCACGAGTTCTCGGGCGGCCAGCGGCAGCGGATAGCGATCGCCCGGGCACTTGCTCTCGAGCCTCGGCTGCTCGTGTGCGACGAGCCGGTCAGCGCACTCGACGTCTCCACCCAGTCTCAAGTGATCAATCTCCTCACCGAGTTGCAGCACGAGCTGGGCGTCGCCTACCTCTTCATTGCCCACGACCTGTCGGTGGTTCGTCATATCAGCGACCGGATCGCCGTGATGTACCTCGGCCAAATTGTGGAGGAAGGCGACTCCGAGGAGGTCTACGAGCGACCCACCCATCCCTATACGGCCGCACTGCTCTCGTCGATCCCGGTGCCTGACCCGGCGAGACAGCACGAGCGGAAGCGAATCCTTCTGCGCGGCGAAGTCGGCGAGCTGACGGGCGCCGAGCAGGGATGCCGGTTCCGAGCCCGCTGCCCCTTTGCCATGGATGTGTGCGCCGACGTCGAGCCGGAGCCCTATCGCACGCCAGCCGGCACCACGGTCCGCTGTCATCTGCACACTGCGGGCCCGGCGTTGGCCGGGCTCACGGTCCAATCGCTCGGTGTGCCCGCCGAGCAGTCGAGCGGTGCCCCTACAACGACTGATACGGCGTGAAGAGGCGGACCGGGACGCCCTCCAGGTCCGCCCTGAGCTCTTCGCTCGGCTCACCGAGAAATTCGCCGGTCGTGGTCGCTTGCCCGGGCCGGCGTCCGTTCGAACATGCTGCGCCGTTGGCCGGCCGAGCAATCCTCCGAATGCTCGATTTCGTCCGGATCGGCGTGGACGCGGCGTGTCGTCCTGGAGAAGCCTTCAGCGGAGTACCGCATTGCGCCGCCACACTCGGACATGCGCTCGTCGTCGACGCACCGTCGTTCGGGCCAACACTCCGCGCCACGTGACCGGCGGTCTGTCAAGCTTGCAACCGGTGCCGACCCCGCGCCCGACCGACGAGGAGAGCCTGCCCGGGATCGATCGCCTGCTCGCCCTGACCGACGGGGTCGTCGCGATCGCGCTCACGCTGCTCGTTCTGCAACTACAGATCCCTGTCACGCGTACGCTCGAGCACAACTCGCACTCGGCATCCGCGCTGTGGCACGCACTCAACGTGGACGGCGCCGAGCTGACGAGCTACCTCGTCTCCTTTTTCGTCATCGCCCAGTTCTGGCTGGTCCACCACCGGATCCTGCGGACCATGCGGGGCCACAGCGAAGGGCTGGCGTGGCGCAACTTCGCCTTCCTGCTCACGCTCACCCTCATGCCTTTCACGTCAGACCTTTTGGGCCGGTACGGCGCCAACCCGCTCAGCATCACGCTGTTCGGGCTCAATCTGGTGGCAATCAGCCTGAGTACCCAGTGGATCCAGGGGTATGCGCTCCGACACGAGCTCGTCGTCGGGGAGCGACGGTCGCGCTACGAGGAGCAGGTGGGTCGGGTCCGGTCCGTCCTGACCGTGGTGGTGGTCTCGCTCGCGCTCGTCCTGGCTTGGACCGACGCGGGCCTGGCCCGATACGTGTGGCTCCTCTTCCTCGTCGTTCCCGTCATCGGCAGCCGGATCGCCGCGCGAATGGTGCCGGAGGAGACGGCCGGCGCCGCCGCCGGAACTTAGATCCGTGATGGTTGCGAGCCAAGCCGGCAAGGTCACGTCGGCTCCTGCACTCACGTGCCGAACGACAGTCCCAGCAATTGCCCCAGCTCGTCCAGTGCTTGGTCGGGGTCCGTCACCTTGATCGTGTGCATGCCGAGCGCGCGGGCCGGCTTGAGATTCACCCCGAGGTCGTCGAGGAACACCGACTCTTCAGGTTTCACCCCGAGCGTTTCGCACGCGAGCTCGTAGAACCGGGGGTCGGGTTTGCGCACGCCGAGCATGCGGGACTCGAGAACCGCGTCAAAGAGTTCGTAGACGCGAGCCACCTCGAGAGACGCCGTGCGCTCTTCCGACAAGAAGTTGTTGGTGAGGCATGCGGTCTTGTACGCACCCCGGCACTTCTCGATGGCCGCCACCATGTGGGGACGGATCTCACCGGCGAGCCGCTCGAGCACGAGCCGGCCATCGAGGTCGTGGCCCAGTGCCCGGGCCTCCTCGGCCCATTGCTCTCCGAACGTGTCGAGCCCGATCTCGCTGCGCTCGAGGCGGGCCCAGGCGTTGTCGTCGGGGTTGGTGGCGTTCACGCGGCGGATGAATCCGGATGGCAGCCCGCGGTCGGCCTCGAGGTGTGCAAAGGCCTCGAACGGGCTCGTCGAGATCACCCCTCCGAAGTCGAACATCACCGCGCGCAGCCCCATCGATCTCCTTCCGGAACTGGACTGTCCGGTTGGGCCAGTCCAGCGGGCACCCTATCGGCCTCGTTTGTGGCGGGTGGCGGCCGCCCCAGAGGGCATCCACGAGCCTCGACGCCGCGCTACTCGGGGTTCGAGTAGACGCGCCTCGGTGGGATGAGCACTGCGGTGCGCCGCTCGTCGCGCATGACCTCGTCGAAGGTGGCCCAGTCGTCATGGGTGCCGCCAGCCGCCTGGAAGATCTCGCGGAGAAGCAGACGCAGCCGTTCGGTGTCGACCTCGGGGCGGGGATCCTCCGGTCCGATCAGTTCCGCGGAGCCTTCGACGGTTGCCCACAGCCATCCGGCGCGGACGACGACGGAAATTGTCGGGTCGGCTCGGAGGTGGGCCAACTTGCGTGCGACCCCGGCCGAGACGAAGGCCACCACGGGATCGCTCGTCACGGGGTGCGGCACGACGCCGGCGTTGACGACGGTGGATTGTGGGGTGAGATCGGCCCGCCGGGTGACGACGACACTGAGACCGTGGTCCAGGGGTACGAGCGCAGCGAACTGGGAGATCGTGCTCACTCACTGCACGCTATCGGCCGGACCGGGATCAGCGTCAGGCGCACCTCTGCGGACGGACCCCTGACACGGCGCTCAGGCGAAGTCGGATCCCCCGTCCGCGTTGACGCACGCGCCGGTGACGTAGCCGTTGCGCCGGGAGGCGAGATACGCCACCAACGACGCCACCTCGTCCGGCAGGCCGGCCCGGTCCAGGTCCGCCGGCTGGTGGAACGTGCGGTCGATCCAGGTCATGACGTCGTGGGGGTCCGACGGGTCGAGGTTTTCGGACGCGAAGGTGTCGCGCAGGCCTTCGGTGAAGCTCGCCGTGACGATGGACCCGGGGCACACCGCGTTCACCAGGATGCCGTCGGGGGCCAGCGTCTTGGACAGGTTCTTGGCGATGCTCGTCACCGCGGCCTTCGTCGCCGTGTAGGCGACGAGCAGTGGGCTCTGCCGTTTGATCGAATGGGCCGAGAAGAACACGACGCGGCCCCAGTCCGACGCGCGGAGCAGAGGGAGCGCGCTGCGCACGCTGCGCACGGCCGACATCATGCCCAGCGCGAACGCCGCGTCCCACCCCGCATCGTCCAGGTCCTCGAAGCGAGCGGCACCCGGGCCGACGGTGTGGACCAAGATGTTCAGCGAGCCCCCCCAGCGGGCGGCCACCTCGCCGAAGCCGTCCGCGATCGAGCCCGGGTCGGTCACGTCCACGCTGATGCCGACGGCGTCCGGGCTGCCGAGGTCTCGGAGTGCACCGACCGTCTCGTCCAGCGCCGGCCGGCCCCGCGCCATGACCGCGACCCGTGCCCCGTCGGTGGCGAGGATCTCGGCCACCGCGCGGCCCATTCCCTTGCTCCCACCGGTCACGACGGCGGCCGCGTCAGCGAGTCCCAGGTCCACCTGGTCCAACCTCCTCCGCCGCCCTGCGACTCATGCGGTCACATCGCGGCATCGTACGTCTCCATGTAGCGGGTGAACCGGGCCCGCACCTGGCCGGGTTCCAGCCCGAACTGCGCCAGGTCGTAGGCGTGCTGCCCGTGCGAACCCGGTTCGTGTCTCTCGGCCCACCGGGTCACTGCTTGGCGCGACCGGTCCGGAAACTGCAGCCCGATCCGCTCGTAGGCGGTTGCGAGCGCGCCGACGGGGTCCACCTGCAAGTCGGCGAAGGACAGGTCGGCGAAGCGGTCGTCGCCGACCCGGGCCCGGAAGTCCATGGCCCGGGTTATTCCTTCGGACCAGCGGTCGAGCTGTTCGGCCCCGAGCTCCAATGAGTCGTCGCGCTCGCTGCTCCAGCTCCGCGTGTAGTGGATGAGGTCGCACACGGACCCGAGCACCTTGGCCGGGTCTCGGTGGCTCCAGAGGAACTTGGCGTCGGGATAGGCCGTCAGCAGCGCGTCGAGCGCGAACATGTGCACGGGCGTCTTGAGGTGCCAGAGCCGCGGCGGGCAGTGCCACTGGAGCAGGCGCAGGACTCGCCGGTGATAGCGGTAGGTGCCCTCCATGTCGCAGTCGGTGACCCACTCGAGGTACGACGGGACGCGGCCGAAGCCGTCGAAGTGCACCGTGCGGAAGCTCATGCCGAGCAGGTCCTGGCATTCGGTTGCAGTCGTGGCCTCCTGGTGCATCATCGAGGCCATCAGGGGGAACATTTGGTACATCATCGCCAGCCCCGCCTCCGCCTGGGCGATGCGAGGGTCGGTGTGTTCGGTTGCCGTCTCCGGCGGCGGGCACGGGTCCGACGACTCCCACATCCGTAACGAGCGGAACTGCGGATCGGAAGCGACCAGCTGGCTCAATGCCGTCGTACCGGTCCGCGGCAGGCCGATCACGAACACCGGTCCTTCGATCTGCTCGTCGTCGATCTCGGGGTGGGCGCGGTAGGTGTCTTCCACGCGCAGGCGCGAGGACAACAACGCGACGAGGCGCACGCGTTGCATGACCTCGCCGGTCTCGGTGAGGCCCGCCTCGTCGTTCATGGCCGCGGCGAGCCGCTCGAGCCCCTCGCGGTGCGAGCCGTCACCGAAGTCGTCCAGGCCGGTCTGTTCCCTGGCCTCGCCCTCGAGTGCGTCGGCATCCAGCGTCATCGCGCGAACCGCCTGCTCACCGCGAGGCGGCGTGCCTCGATGACGGCCCGGCGTTCCTCGGGGGTGACCCACCGCGTTCCGGGAGGCAGCGCGCCGGGGACGTCGGAGAGTGGGATCACCTGGGTCTCGGGAACGGGCGCCGTCTCGGTGCGCACGCAACGCAGGATGACCGGGCCCGAGCTGTGCCCGGCGGTGTCGAGCCAATTGGCGACGCCCGGATCCTCGTGCGCGATGACGGCGCGCACCTTGCCGTCGTCGTCGACCGATGCCTGGTGCCCGTTGAGGCTGCTTTGGTGTCGCCCGTAGTCGATCGTCTCCCACCACGGATTGCCCAGCGAATAGCTCCAGTAGAGACCTTCGGGCGGGGCCACCTCGAGCAGCAGGGCTTCGTCGGGCCCCAGTTCGAAGGAACCGATCACCGGCCGGTTCTCGGCGGCAGCTCCCATCGCCGTGCCGTCCAGCGGAGGCAGGAAGGTGTTGGGGGTCTCGGGGCGCGAGAACTGCAGAAAGAACTCCAGGTTCGCCACCACGAAGTCACCGAGCGCGACGAGTTGGCGGGCCGCCACCGCCCGCGGGTCCTCGGGCGGCCTCTGCTCCGTCCGGCGCGCCGTAGCGCCGAGGCGCTCGATGGAGAGCGAAGACGCCACCTCGGCGTCCCAGTCGTAGAAGAAGTGGCGCACGACGAGCGTCGTCGCGTGGGCGTCGGTGGGAAGCCAGTTCCCCTCGTGGGGGTCGGCGGAGAGGATGAGCTCGACCTCTCCGGACGGGCCGAGCTCGAGTTCGTCGAGCAGCACGTTGGCCGACGACGCCATGCCGGCCATCGACTGCAGCCCCACGTAGCGGGCGGTGCCGCGGTTCCCCCAGAGGCGGTACGTCTCATCGCCCCGGAGCGGCGCACCGGTATAGATGCAGTCGGGGCAGTCCATGCCCCACTTGTAGACGTTGTCGACCCCCGAGGGCTTCACGGCGAGCACGGGGTCGGGATCGGGCTGCGAGCGCAGGCCCTGGTCCGCCCCCGTGACGAGCAGCACCAGCAGATGGCGGAAGCCCGCCGCGACGTCGGCGGCATTCCGGTCGCCGTCGGCCAGCACGATGTCGGACGCCCGGCGAAGCGCGTCGAGCAGATGCGACCAGGCGCGTCCGGACGTGAGGTCATCGGCCGTCGCGTCCCCCGCCCGCGCCGCCTCGCTGACCGAATGGGGCATCCACGACGGGTTGACGAACCGACCCGTCACGTGCCTTTCCGTGTCTGCACGACTGGCTGCATCACCGTGGCCACCCCCTGCGCCGAGAGGCCGCCATGATTTCGCGGCCGCCCGAAGCCGTCAACCAGTGCTGCCGCGGAACGGTACGCCGTGTGCCGGGCCGGGTGCCGGGCCCAGGTGGAATCACCGTTCGGCGCGGGTCCGCCGCGTAGCGTGGTCGCCACTCGGCTGCGAGGCAGCGCAGCGATGGGCGGCCTCGAGGGCAGGGGAGGACGATGGCAGAGGAGGCAGCGGTCCCGACGCTGGTCCTCATCGCAGCCGCGGCCGTGCTCGCACCGCTGCTGGCCGAGTGGTCCCGGCGTGTGGTCCCGGTACCCGAGGTGGTGATCCAGATTCTGCTGGGCATCCTCCTCGGCCCCTACGTCCTCGCCCTCGCCCACCCGAACGACATCGTCGAGCGCGCTGTCTGACTTCGGCCTCAGCTACCTGATGTTCCTCGCCGGCACCGAGCTGGACGTGACGACCATGCGCAAGGGGCATATGGGCCGCTCGGTCACGGCTTGGCTGTGTTCGGTCGGTCTGGCCCTGGCCGTGGGCGCCGCGCTCAAGGCCACCGGCCTCGTCCTGGACACGGTCGTGGTGGGGCTCTGCCTCACCACGACCGCGCTCGGCACGCTGCTCCCGGTGCTGCGGGATTCGGGGATCATCGGCACCCGTTTCGGTTCGGTCATGCTCTCCGTGGGTGCCATCGGCGAGTTCGGGCCGATCGTCGCCGTCGCGATCCTCTTGACCCAGCGTGACTCGCGCATCACCCTGCTGTTGCTGTTGGCGTTCGTCGCCGTGGCGGTGGTCGCGGCCTTGCTCGCTGTCCAGGTCCATCCACCCCGCATGATCGCGTTCCTGCGGCGGCAACTGCACTCGACCTCGCAGCTGCCCATCCGTATCTCGGTGTTACTGGTCTTCCTCCTCGTCTACCTGACTCTCAAGCTGAGTCTGGACGTGCTCCTCGGCGCCTTCGCCGCCGGTGTCGTGGTGCGGCTGTTCATCCCGGCCGAGGACTATGAGCCCGTCACGAGCAAGCTCGAGGCCATCGGCTTCGGCTTCCTGATCCCCATCTTCTTCATCGAGAGCGGCATCAACTTCGACCTGCACGCTCTCGTGCACCAGCCCAAAGTCCTGCTCCTCGTCCCGGTGTTCGCGTTGCTGTTCCTCTTCACTCGCGGCGTACCGACATGGGTCTTCTTTCGCAGCGTTCTCACGAAGGTCGAGACATCGGCCCTGGCCATCCTCTCCGCCACGGGGCTCCCGCTGATCGTGGTCATCACCACCATCGGCGTCGACGAGCACCGGATGAAACCCCAGAACGCGGCCGCGCTGGTCGCGGCGGGGATGCTGTCGGTGCTCGTCTACCCCATTATCGGAATGGGGCGCCTACAACGCGGGACGGCGACCACACCGAACGGCGACAACGAGGGGGGCCCAAGTGTCGCCCAACCCACCCGGGACGAGGAGCCATGACGACGGTGCGCGGCCGGATACCTTCCCTCGGAGGGCGAGGCGTGACCACCCGCGGGAGTGGCGCCCCGAATCCCTTTGGCTGTGGCCGGCGCCGGCAGAGATCGTGACGTGGGTGGGCGGTGATCTGGCGGCCAGGTACCTCCGGAGCTTCACGCTGCACAGGGCCTGTTCCCCACCGACCTCGACGAATTACGTCGACCCCGAGAGCACCTCCGGCTCGTGGTGCCGGAGGTGGGGTGGAGCGGCGCGTCGACCTCTCCTTCACAGAGATTGGCGATCTTCGATGACCTCGGTTCCCGGGTGCCGCCGGAGCGCCGGGGCGTCCTCGACGCCCAGCGGGCCTGGCTGCGCACGGAGGGGGCGCAGCTGCGCCTGCCCGAGGGAAGGGGCCTCGTTGCGGACTCATTGGGACTCGGCTGACCCCCGAGCGACGGGAAGCCAACTGACAGATCCTGGCGGAGCGGTGCACCGAGTGAGAGCCTGTGCCCAGGGAGGTGCGTCGTGCTCTTGAACGGCATCAACCACGTGGCGATCATGACGAAGGACCGTCAACGGTTCATCGACTTCTACCGCGACGTGTTCGAGGCCGAAGTCCTGGGCGAGCAGCGGATGGGAGACGAGGGCGTGCTGACCTTCGTCTGCATCGGCGAGCAGTCCGAGATCAACCTGTTCGAGGTCCACGGGAACACCGAGGCGGACCGTCAGACGCCCATGTTCGGGCGTGGGCGCATCGACCATCTCGGCCTGCAGGCCGACTCCCTCCAAGCCTTCGAGGAGATCCGGCGCCGCCTCATCGGCCGCGGTGCGGCGGACGAGTTCGTCACCGATTTCGGCCCGGTCTTGTCCTTGTTCTTCGTCGACCCGGACGGCCTCGAAGGCGAGGTGTGCGTCGCCAACCCCGACGCACGTCCGGGCGTCGTGAACCCTCCCGGCACGCCGGCCGCCCGCTACCAGTAGGCGCGGGCCGCCCACCGGTCGGCCGTACCGCCGCCGACGACCGGCTGGTCCCGTTACAACCGCGCGAACGGGCTCGGGTGTGGGCGCGCCGGCGCGGTGACGAAGAACGGCCGCACATGGGCCTCCATCAGCTCCTCCACGGTCGCGCCTGCTTGTGGGTCGGGCAGCAGGTCATGGTCCTCGGCCGGGTCATCGGCCAAGTCGAACAGCTGGCAGGGCGCACACGCGTCCTCGTCGACGACGAGCTTGTGCCGAGCGGTCTCGAACACGGCGAAGCCCCAGTTCTCGCTCACCGTCACCTGCCGCTCCGGCGGCGGCCCACCGCGGACGGTGGACACCAACGACGCGCCCTCGGCGTCCTGCACCTCCGGGGCGCCGGCGATCTCACGCAGCGTCGCGGGCACGTCGAGCTGCTCGATCAACGAATCGACCATCCGGGGCGCGCACCCGCCCGGCGGCCGGATGATGAGCGGCACCCGCACGGCGGGCTCGTAGAGGACGCACTTCGACATCAGCCCGTGGCTCCCCGCCATCTCGCCGTGGTCGGTCGTGTAGATGATCCACGTATTGTCGAGCAATCCCTTGCGTTCCAGCGCGTCGACCATCAGCCCCACGGCATGGTCGATGACCGAGATGTCCGCCGCATAGGAGCGCCGCATGCCGCGGATGGCGTCGTCGGTCATCGTCTTGGAATCGGCCATCGAAAGGAATCCCTTCAACAGCGCGCCGTAGCGACCCGTCGTGTCGACGTTCGGCCGCGTCGTCGAACGAGGCATGGAGATGTCGACCCCGTCGTACCGGGCCACGGCCTCCGCTGGGGCGTCCCACGGGTCGTGCGGGCCGGGGAAGCCCATGAACAGGTAGAAGGGCTTGTCGCGGTCGTAGTGCTCGATCCACTTGACCGCCTGCTCGCCGTGCCAGGTGTCGACGTAGGACCGAAGGGGGAGCGGGATCGGCGTCGAGTCCCACATGGGGACGCACTTGGTGGCGTTGCGGCCGTCTTCGTTCTCACCCTGGTAGCTCCGGTCGGCCAGGTGCTTGCGGTAGGCCTGGAGGAGGCCCTCGCCCTCGAGGTAGTCGGTGTATTTCGTGGGGATCTTGCCGACGAACTTGTCGCCCGTCTCGAACACCTCGGTGAAGCCGAGCTCCTGCAGTCGTCCGGCCATGCGGTCCGTGTGCGGGATGTCCAGGCGCTCGTCGAGATACAGGTGCGCCTTGCCGAGCATGGCGGTGTGGTAACCGGCCTCCCGCAGGGCCCGGGTGTACGTCGGGCTGTCGGCCGGGATCTCGGCCCAGTTGGTGTAGACGCCGTGGTCCCGCACATAGCGCTCCGTCATGAAGGAGGCGCGCGAGGGCATGCAGAGCGGTCCCATGCACGACACCCGGGAGAAGCGCACTCCCTCGGCGGCCAGCGCGTCGAGCGACGGGGTGAGGATGCTCTCGTCGCCCGCGCAGCCCATCATGTCGGCCCGATGCTGGTCCGACATCACGAGCACGATGTTGGGGTTGCTACTGTCCAAAGCCCTTTCCTCCCCCTGCTTGCGCACGGCCGCTGCGGGCTGCCGTCGCCGATCTTGACATGGATCGGGGCCGTCCGGTCGTGCCAAGCAACGCTCGCTTGGGAGCCCGCGCCGGCGGAGCCCGCGCCGGCGGCGCCCGCCGGTAGTCTCGACCACCATCCGCCCGCCGATCCTGGAGCGCACCGCATGCCCTTTGATCTGAAGAAGGTGTTGGAGGAGCACAGGGGGCAGAACTTCACCCTCCATTCGAAGTACGTGAACCCCCAGCTGCCGCGCGTCCTGGGCACCATCGAGTTCGACCGGTTCTACGTGCGCGGGGAGGGCTGCTACCTCTACGACGACGCCGGGAACCGCTACCTCGACTTCCTCTCCGGGTTCGGCGTCTTCGCCCTGGGCCGGAGCCATCCCACTGTCGTCCGGGCGCTGCACGAGGCGCTCGACGCCGACCTCCCGAACCTGGTCCAGATGGACTGCTCCCTCCTCCCCGGCGTCCTGGCCAAGGAGCTGGTGGCGCGCTCGCACCCCGGCGTCGAGCGCGTGTTCTTCACCAACTCGGGGTCCGAGGCGGTCGAGAGCGCCATCAAGTTCGCCCGGGCGGCGACGAAGAAGACGCGCATCCTCTACTGCGACCACGCCTTCCACGGACTCACGACCGGCGCCCTCTCCCTCAACGGGGGCCGGGAGTTCCGCAGCGGGTTCGGCCCGCTGCTGCCGGGCTGCGAGATGATCCCGTTCGGCGACGCCCGGGCGCTCGGGCGAGAATTGCGGCGGGGGGACGTGGCCGCACTCGTCATCGAGCCGATCCAGGGCAAGGGGGTCAACATCGCCCCCGAGGAGTTCTGGCCCGAGGCGCAGTCGCTCTGCCGCCGGCACCACGCCCTCATGGTCCTCGACGAGGTCCAGGCCGGGCTCGGCCGGAGCGGCACCTTCTTCTGCCACGAGCAGTTCGGCATCACGCCCGACATCATCACGGTGTCGAAGGCGCTCTCGGGAGGCTACGTCCCCGTCGGCGCCATGCTCTGCTCGGCCGACGTGTCGGACGCCGTGTTCAGCTCCATGGACAGGGCCGTCGTGCACTCGTCCACCTTCAGCACCAACCAACTCGCCATGGTTGCGGGTCTGGCCACCCTGCAGGCCTTCGAGGACGAGGACATCCTCGACCGCGTGGCCCGCACGGGGAAGGCGTTCTCCAAGGCCCTGCAGCCCCTGGTCGACCGTTACGAGTTCCTCCACGAGGTCCGAGGCATGGGCCTGATGATCGGTCTCGTCTTCGGTGAGCCCACCACGCCGGGTCTGCGCCGGCGGTTCCGCATGGTCGAGGCGTTGCGCCCGGCGCTCTTCACCCAGATGATCGTGGTCCCGCTGTTCCACCGGCACCGGATCCTCACCCAGGTGGCAGCCGACAACATGAACGTGATCAAGCTGCTGCCGCCGCTCATCGCGGGAGACGACCAGGTCGAGCAGTTCACCGACGCGCTCGACGACGTGCTCTCGAGCGCAGAGAGAGGCTCGAGCCTGATGTTCGAGTTCGGCAAGACCATGGCGAAGGGCACGCTGCACCGGGCGCGCCTGTGAACCTCGATGGGGGCGACCGGGTCCTCGTCACGGGTGCGACGGGGTTCATCGGCTCGGCCGTCACCCGCAACCTCTTGGTCCGGGGCCTCGAGGTCGTGGCCCTCGTCGAACCGCAAGCCGACTCCGCCAACCTCGAGGGCCTCGACATCAAACAGGTCACCGGGGACATCCGGAGCGCGGACAGCGTGCGCCAGGCCATGAGCGGCTGCCGGGCCGCCTTCCACGTGGCCGCCCTCTATCGCTTCTGGGCGCGGGACCCGTCGTCCTTCTACGCCATCAACGTCGACGGCACCCGCAACATGCTCGCGGCGGCCGCTGAGGCGGGGCTGGAGCGGTTGGTCTATACGAGCACGGTCGGGACGCTCGGGCTCGAGCACGTCTCGGGGACGGCGACGGCCGACGAGCGCTCGTTCCCCGACGTGCGCCACCTTTACGGCTCCTACAAGCGTTCCAAGTACGTGGCCGAGCACGAGGTGCTGCGGGCGGTCGCAGAGGGGCTGCCCGCGTCGCTGGTCCTGCCCACGTTCCCGCTCGGTCCGGGCGACCGCGCCCCGACGCCCACGGGCCGGCTCGTGCTCGACTTCCTCAACGGGAAGGTCCCCGGGTACGTCGACACGGTCCTGAACGTGGCGCACGTCGACGACGTGGCCGAGGGGCACGTCCTCGCGCTCGAGCGGGGGCGGACGGGGCGGAGCTACATCCTGGGTGGGGAGAACCTGACCCTGCAGCAGTTGCTCGGAGAGCTCGCGTCGCTCACCGGCCTCCCGGCCGCCAGGATCAAGGTGCCCCGCCTGCTGTCCCTGGCCGTCGCCGCGGTGTCCGAGACGCTGGAGGGCACCGTGTTGCGCCGCCACCCCTCCATCCCGCTCGAGGCGGCCCGCATGTCGACGTCGCGGATGGCCTTCGACACGTCACGGGCTCGTACCGAGCTCGGGTATGCCCCGCGGCCGGCCACCGAGGCGCTCGAGTCGTCCGCCCGGTGGTTCGTCGCCAGCGGCATGGTGGCCGAGCGGCGGTTGCAGCGGATCCGCTGGGCGAGCGACGCGTCGCCGGCCTAGGACCCGTCGGCGCGCTCGCTCCCACCGTCATCGGGCACACTGGACACCCGTGGCTCCCCAGTTCATCTACACCATGCGCGGCCTCAAGCGCTTCTATCCTCCCGACCGAGAGGTGCTGAAGGGGATCAATCTGTCCTTCTATCCGGGCGCCAAGATCGGGGTGATCGGCAGCAACGGCTCCGGCAAGTCGTCGCTCCTGCGGATCATGGCGGGCGAGGACGACGGCTATACCGGCGAGGCCCGCCTGACCCCCGGTTTCACCGTCGGCTATCTGTCCCAGGAGCCGCAGCTCGACCCCACCAAGGACGTCGCCGGCAACGTGGCCGAGGGCTTCGGCGAGGCGAAGCGCCTCGTCGACCGCTACAACGAGGTCTGCGCCGCCTTCGGCGACCCCGACGCCGATATCGACGCCCTCTTGGCGGAGCAGGCGGACCTGCAGACGAAGATCGACGCGGCCGGCGCCTGGGAGCTCGAACGGACGTCCGAGATCGCCATGGACGCGCTCCGTCTCCCGCCGGGCGACGCCGACGTCGCCACGCTGTCGGGTGGCGAGCGGCGCCGGGTCGCGCTGTGCCGCCTCCTCCTCTCCAAGCCCGAACTCCTCCTCCTCGACGAGCCCACCAACCATCTCGACGCCGAGTCGGTCGCCTGGCTCGAGCGGACGCTGCAGGAGTACCACGGCACCGTCGTCGCCGTCACCCACGACCGCTACTTCCTCGACAACGTCGCCGGCTGGATCCTCGAGCTCGACCGCGGTGCCGGCATCCCGTGGGAAGGCAATTACTCGTCGTGGCTCGATCAGAAGCAGGCGCGCCTGGCCCAGGAGGAGAAGTCGGACCGGGCCCGTGAGGCCTCGTTGGAGCGCGAGCTCGAGTGGATCCGGATGTCACCGCGGGCCCGGCAGAGCAAGGGCAAGGCCCGCATCACGGCCTACAACGAGCTGGTCGCCGAGGCGGAGTCCGCGGACCGCCGCGCCGACAACGTGGAGCTGACCATCCCGCCGGGGCCGCGCCTGGGCGACCAGGTGGTCGACGTCCATCGGGTCGTGAAGGGCTTCGGCGACCACCTGCTCATCGACGGCCTCAGCTTCTTCCTCCCGCCCGGGGGAATCGTGGGCGTCATCGGGCCGAACGGCGCGGGCAAGACGACCCTCTTTCGCATGATCGTGGGCGACGACAAACCCGACGAGGGCACCCTCACCATCGGCGCCTCGGTCCAGCTGGCCTACGTCGACCAGTCGCGCGAGGCCCTCGACGGCGACAAGACGGTGTTCGAGGAGGTCACGGGTGGCGCCGACCGTCTCGTCGTCGGCGGCCGCGAGATCCACGGCCGCGCCTACGTCGCCGGGTTCGGCTTCAAGGGCAGCGACCAGCAGAAGAAGGTCGGCCAGCTCTCGGGAGGTGAGCGCAACCGGGTACTGCTCGCGAAGGTGTTGAGCAGCGGGGGCAACGTTCTCCTGCTCGACGAGCCCACCAACGACCTCGACGTCGACACGCTCCGCGCGCTCGAGGACGCGCTGCTCGCCTTCCCCGGCTGCGCCGTGGTCATCAGCCACGACCGCTGGTTCCTCGATCGCATCGCCACGCACGTGCTCGCGTTCGAGGGCGACTCGGCGGTGCGCTGGTGGGAGGGGAACTTCAGCGACTACGAGTCCGACCGCCACAAGCGCCTCGGCGTCGACGCCGATCAGCCCCACCGCATCCGCTACAAGCCGCTGGTCCGCGGTTGACCGAGCCTTCCGCCCGCGGACGGCCCCGCGCCCGGGCGGTCGGACAGCGGCGATGCTCTCGCCGTTCGGAGCGGCGTTACACGCGGCCGGCGGGGGCGTCATGGGTCCGGTCGGGCCGCCGTGCCCAGAGGTCCGCTGACACCGGCGCATAGGGGGTCGCGCACGGCGGCCCGTCGGCCACCCAGATCCGGGGCATCTCCGACGACGACGAGACGCGCACGAGGCACGACGAGCGGGTGCCGAAGTGATCGAGATGCACGCAGTTCGCCGAGTTCGGCCGCTCGTCCCCCTCGGGGATGCGATGGTCGGCCAGGACCTGTCGGAAGGCCTCCATCACGGCCTCGCCCCCCTCGGGCTCGCCGAGCATCTCGTTCACCAGGTCCACCTTGGGCGAGGGCTCGCCCAATGCCCGGTTCTCGAGCACATGGATCCCCGGCGGAAGGGCGCAGGCGGAGGCGGGGGAGCGGGTGAAGTCGACGAAGAAGAGCGACGTCCGGTCGCCCACGAGCAGCCAGGCGCCGTTGAAGTCGGCCGGGTCGTATCCGCGCCGGAGCGCCTCGACCCCCTCGGCCGCTGTGGCGTGCCGCACCGCGGCGAGCGGCAGCTCGCCCCGCGAGCGCTTCGTCGGGTCCTTGGCGTCGCCGAGCGGCTGGTTGGTCAGGCCGGCGCAGACCCCGTGCTCGTTGACGGCGAGCCAGGTGCCGCCGGACTGCTCGTCACGCCCCCCCAAGATCCGGGGTGTCGCCTCGACGAGCACGGTCATCGAGGTCGAGGGCCGCGCCAGGATCTCGTCCCGGTTGGCGCCGACGATCAGCGGCTCGTCCGGTACCAGCTGCGAGGCGACGACCAGGAGGCACATCGGCCTCACCCTACCGACGACCGGCGGCAGGCCCGACGGCTCCTCCTGGTCGCCTCTCACCCGGTACGGTCGGCGCGGTGTCCGACCCCGACCGCTGGCGCCGCAGCGACGTCCCGCGCGGCGACGCCTACGACCGTCGCTTCGAGCGCCTTGCCGCCTCCGGCATGGACGTGCACGGCGAGGCCGCGCTCGTCGAGTCCTACCGGCCGGGGTCCGTCCTCGATGCGGGGTGCGGCACCGGTCGCGTCGCCATCGAGTTGAGCCGGCGCGGCCACGAGGTGGTCGGCGTCGACGTCGACCCGGCCATGCTCGATGCTGCGCGCGCCAAGGCGCCCGGGCTCACGTGGGTCGAGGGCGACCTGACCGACCCGGCCCTGGACTTCGGGCGTACCTTCGACGTCGTGGTCCTGGCGGGCAACGTCCTCATTTTTCTCCCCGCCGGGACCGAGGGGCCGGTGATCGCCAATGCTGCGAGGTGGTTGTCCCCGGGTGGCCGCCTCGTCGCCGGCTATTCCATCCGTCCCGGAGGCCTCCAACCCGACGACCACGATGCGCACGCCCGGGCCGCGGGGCTCGAGCTGCAGGATCGCTGGGCCACCTGGGACCGCCGTCCCTGGTCCCCCCGCCGCGACTACGCGGTCTCGGTGCACCGACTGGCGTCCTGACCCGGTGCAACGGCCCATCCGCGCAACGGAGACCGACCCTGAAGCTCGCCGGTGCACTGAACGTGCGGACGACGTCCGTTTCGTTAGTGTTGCACCCCATGGGAACAGAGGAACTAGACCCAATTGATCACCAGATCATCGAGTTGTTGTCACACAACGCCCGTCGGACCATGGCCGACATCGGCGAGCAGGTGTCGCTGTCAGCGTCCGCGGTCACCAGGCGCATCGAGCGGCTGGAGCGGACAGGGGTCATCGCCGGTTACACGGTGGTTGTCGACCACCGCAAGGCCGGCCGGCCGATCCAGGCTTTCACCGAGGTTCGCTTCGCCGGCACCGCAGACCTGCAGGAGATCAAGGACACGGCCATGCAGCTGGCCGAGGTCCAAGCCGTCTTCACCACGGCCGGTGACCCGGACGCGCTGGTCTGGCTCCAGGTGCCCGACGTCGAGCGTCTCGGCCAGGTGATCGAGCAGTTGCGCCGCCGCGGTCGCGTCACCGGCACCAAGACCCTCATCGTTCTCGACACGTGGTCGCGCCACCGGTCCCTCGAGGCGAACGGACTCCCGGTCCAGCAGTAGTACGCGGATCGACCCCCTCGTGCGCGGGCGCGCCGGTCCGTTCGTCACGGCGCTCGCTGTGGTGGGGGTTGCGCTTCTCGTAGCGGGGTGCAGTTCGTCGCCGGCGATTTCGAGCGCGCCCACAACCAGCACGACGGCCGTGCACTCTTCGACTCCGACGACGAGCGCGCCCGCGGGGAAGTGGTCGTTGCGCGTCCCCGTGGCGCCGGGGACGGACCTGACCTCGGTGTCGTGTCCCATCGCCGGCACCTGTTACGCGGGATCGCGGAGCGGGCAGACGTACCGCTTGCTCTTCGACAAGGTGACGTCGCTCGGGCCGGCCGTGCCGTCGCCCTCTCCCCAGGGCACCTCGTATCTCTCGTGCCCCAGCGTGACCTTCTGCGCAGCGGCGCCCAGCCTGAACCAGGTCGCCACCTATGACGGCAGGTCGTGGCAGCCCCCGGTGACGATCTCGGCGGCCATGGGATTCACGGCCATCGACTGCACGGGCCCCACCTTCTGCATCACCATCGACGGCGAGGGGAACTCGTTCGAGGACAACGGCGGCGGCTGGTCGGGCAATCTGGGCGCCTGGGGCGCGGCCAACCAGCTCTCGTGCGTGTCACCCACGTTCTGCGTCGCGGCCGAGGGCGGCCCGTCGGTGTGGAACGGGAGCACTTGGACCCAGCCCGATGACGCCGACGCGCAGGGTCAGCTCAACTCGGTGTCGTGTGCGTCGACCTCGTTCTGCGTGCTCGTGGACAGCAGTGGGGCGGCGCTGACGTGGGACGGCCTCGGCTTCAGTCCTCCGCAGACGATCGCCGCCGAACCGCCGGTCAACGGCACGAACGCCTCCGGCCTTACCGGCGTGTCCTGCCCGACCCCCACGTTCTGCCGCGCCGTCGACTCCTTCGGCCGGGTGTTCGGGTGGAACGGGAGCACCTGGAGCTCGGGCACGCTCATCGACAACGGTCGGGCCCTGACCGCCATCTCCTGCCCGACCATCACCTACTGCGTCGCGGTCGATCGCTCCGGCAACGCCTTCTTCTCCGGTTAGCTGGTCTTCCCGCGGAGCGGCCCGGGCTCAATTCCGCAACAAGAGCTTGTGCGGTGGAGCTCTGAGTGTTCCAGGCGGATACATCGCCCGATGGCCCCCGACGTCGGCCGGGCGGTCCCTCGACGCTGACGGGATTACCCATCCGCCACAACGTATTGCGACGTATTAGCTATTGCAATACCCTCGCAGTTAGGTCCGATTGCGAGGCACCCGGCCGAACGTTGGAGGCATTTTGCGATGGCTACAGCCCGATCCCGGATCACAAGGATCCGCCACGGCCTCACCAGCGCCGAGTGGTTCAAGGTCGGCGGCATGGGACTCACCATCGTCGGCCTGAACGTCCTCGGGTGGGGGATGCTCATCGTGGCCCTTCGAGGTCACTACCACATCTCCAAAACCGAGGTCTTCGGATTCGGGACCGGGGTCTTGGCGTACACGCTCGGTATGCGTCACGCCTTCGACGCCGACCATATCGCCGCCATCGACAACACCACCCGAAAGCTGATTCAGGACGGGAAGCGTCCGCTGAGCGTCGGGTACTTCTTCTCTCTCGGCCATTCGACCATCGTCTTCGTTCTCGCGGTCCTGTTGAATTTCGGCGTCCGAGCACTCAATGGCGCTGTCAAAAATGACAGTTCGAGCTTGCATCACTGGACCGGGATCATCGGCACCACGGTGTCGGGGACGTTCCTCTGCCTGATCGGCCTTTTGAATCTCGTCGTGTTGGTCTCCATCATCAAGGTGAGCAAGGAGATGCGCGAAGGCCGCTACGACGACAAGGAGCTCGAACGCCGGCTGGACAGCCGGGGATTGATGAACCGTCTCTTCGGTGGCTACGCCACGCGCATCGACAGCCCGTCGAAGATGTACCCGGTCGGGGTGCTCTTCGGGCTCGGGTTTGACACGGCGACCGAGGTTGCCCTCTTGGTGCTAGCGGGGTCCGCTGTCGTCGGCGGGCTGCCGTTCTACGCGGTGATCTCGCTGCCGATCCTCTTTGCCGCGGGCATGTGCCTCTTCGACACCATCGACGGGTGCTTCATGAACTTTGCCTACGACTGGGCTTTTGCCAAGCCGATCCGCAAGATCTACTACAACCTGACGATCACGGGACTCTCAGTCTTCATCGCCTTGTTCATCGGCACGATTGAAATCCTGGGCCTCATTGCTCAGGAGACGAGACTCAGCGGCGGCTTCTGGGACTTCATGCAGAACTTCAACATCAACCGGGCGGGGTTCATCATCGTCGGTGTTTTCGTCGCGACGTGGATCGTTGCCCTAGCCGTCTGGCACTTCGGAAAGATTGAACGGAAGTGGGAGAGTCAGATTGCGGAGGCCCATGCTGCGTTCTCGAAGACCGAATCCCAATGAAGATTAAAGATGCCTCCGTCAACGCCACTGTCCCTAAGGACTGCGCCCTCGACCGGTTCGGCTAGGGGATTCCGCTGCCGCTTCGACTCTGAGCCCGATGGCCCCACCATCACATCCGGTGCCGGCAGAAACGATCTGCGGGCCAATCTCCTCATGAACGAGCTCGGGCCCGCGCCCGTTTGTTTCACCACGGCACCAGCGCCGGCGCGTCGCCGCGGCCGATGATCCACGCCAGTAGCTCGGCCCCGTCGGTCCGCTCCGCCAGCCGTGGCAGCTCTCGGGGCAGCCATGCCTCCACGAGGGCGGGCGGGATCGGCACCGGGCCGAGATCCAGGTCGCCGTGGTGCACCACCACCTCACGCCAGCGCGATAGGAGCGCGTCGCGCGAGGGCTCCACCACGCCGCGCGACGTCCGAGAGGGCGCGTCCCAGGCCGCCGAGGGGAGTTCGGTCATGACCCGCTCGACCGCGGCGGAACTGGCGCCCACGTCGGCCACCAGCTCCGCCGCCGGGCGGCCGGCGCCCGCCTCGATGTCCGACAGGCGCTGCTCCAGCCCGCCGGGATATTGGTCACGCAGCTCGCCCCGTGACGCCCCCTCCAACCGCCAGACGACGCTGTCCGCGTTGCGCGCGAGGTGGGTGAGCACGTGGCCGACGCTCCAGTCCGGCAGTCGGCTCGGCGACCGGGCGATGGCGTCGTCCAGCCCGACCAGGCGCGCGTCGAGGGCCGCCTGCGCCGCGGCGCAGCCCGCCATCCAGTCGGTCGGAGGGCCCTGTTCGGCCTCGGTCACTTGGCCGGAATCGAGGACTGCCCGTCGAGCATGTCGGCCATGACGGAGCGGATGAACTCATCCGCCTCGTCCGTCATCCCGCCGGCCACACCGCCGTAGATGGCACCGGACCTCGGCGCCTCGTTTGTGTGCTTCTTGGCGTAGTCGACGGCGTCCGCCAGGTCGGCCGCGAACTCCTGGGCCACGAGTGGCTGGGTCTGCGGGCGGGTGACCGCCATGTGCAGCGCGTTCGGGTACTGCTGCCCGTTGAAGCGCCAGCCCCGGAGTCGCATGAAGTCGTTCACATGGTAGATGTCGAACTCGTCCGAGGTGAACGAGAAGAGGAAGGTCGGCTTGCCGACGAGCCGCAGCTCGGGATGCGACGTGACGGCCTCCTGCATGGCCGTCGACGTCTCGAAGATCTGCCGCGCGTAACCGATGTAGCCGGCGTGACCCAACTGGACCATGGCGGCCCAGGTGGCCGCGATCAGTCCACCCGAGCGCGAGCCCTCCATGCCCGGTGAGGTGTACTTCCCACCGCTCCAGTCGGTCAGGTAGAAGTACTGCGCGTTCCGCAGTTCCTTCGAACGGAAGCTGCAGACCGACGAGCCCTTGAACGCGTAGCCGTACTTGTGGGTGTCGGCGGACATGGACGTCACCCCGGGCAGCGAGTAGTCGAAAGCGGGGATGTCGTAGCCGAGTTCTCGGCCGAAAGGCAGGATGAAGCCACCCAGGCACGCGTCGACGTGCAGTCCGATGCCACGCTCGAGCGCAAGCTCCGAGAGGTCCGCGATGGGGTCGATGGTGCCGTAGCCGTAGTTGCAGGCCGATCCGATGAGAGCGACCGTCTGGTCGTCGATGTGATCGCGCACCCAGTCGACGTCGACCTGGGTCGTCACCGTATCGATGGGGGCGCGGCGCAACTCGACGCCGAAGAGGTGGCAGCCCTTGTCGAACGCGGGGTGGGCCGTCTCGGGCTTGATGACGTTGGGTCGGGTGATCCCGCGGGTCTGGGCCGCGTGCTCGCGGTAGGCGAGGATCGCATGCAGGATGCTTCCGGTCCCCCCGGTGGTGACCAGGCCGCATGGGTCGTCGCCCGCCGCGCTGGCCGCATCGCCGGAAAAGAGGCCAAGTGTCATCGCGATGATCTCGGCCTCGAACTTGGTTGCGCTGGGGCACATATCGCGTTGGAGGACGTTGACGTGGGCGAACAGCCCGAACGCCTCGTTCATGAACCGGTAGTGGTCGTGGTCGCCGCAGTACATGGTCCCCGAGCACTTGCCGGTCTCCCAGAACGCGTCCTCCTCGTGTGCCATCGTGTGCAGCTGCGCCAGCACGTCGTCTCGGCTCATCCCCTGCTCCGGAAGGGAGCGGTGGACGGCGAAACGGTCGGCGTAGGGGTAGTCGCTCATGTTCGGTGCGGGCCTCCTTCGGGGCCGACGCCTCGGCCCGTGGTCGAGACTATTCAATTGGGTCCCGATCGGATGTCGGCCACGGAGGGGGTCGCCCTCGCAGACTCCCTGGTCGGCGAAGATGTCGCCCGTGCGGACCCCGCCCGTGCTCACGTCCCTGCACGGGTACCAGCGCGCCTGGATATCCGCCGACCTGGCGGCCGGCGTCACACTCCTCGTGATCGCGGTCCCCGAGCAGCTGGCGACGTCGCGCCTGGCGGGCATGCCGCCCATCACCGGCTTCTACGCCTTCATCGCCGGAACCGTCCTGTTCGCAATATTTGGCTCCAACCCCCAGATGTCGGTCGGCGCGGACTCCACCATCGCTCCGCTGTTCGCCGCCGGCGTGGCCGGCCTGGCCGCGGCCGGGTCGTCCCAATACGTCGAGCTGGTGGCGATCCTGGCGGTGATGGTCGGGCTCATGGTGATGCTCGTCAGCATCCTCCGCCTCGGCTGGATCGCGGACTTCCTCTCGACGCCGATCGTGACCGGGTTTCTCTCTGGCGTGGCCGTCATCATCATCGCCCACCAGCTCCCGGACTTCCTCGGCCTGCCGCCGACCACGGGGACGAACGAGCATCGCATTGTGTATTCCTTCGCCCATCTGGGTTCGGCCAACGGGTGGACCGTGGCCATCGGCGTCGGCGTCATCGTCGTGTTGGCCGTGTGCGAGCGGATCGACCGCCGTATCCCGGGGGCGTTGGTCGCGCTCGTGGCATCGGTGGCGCTGGTCAGCGCGCTTGACTTGCAGTCCCATGGCGTCGCGGTGCTGGGAAGCATCCAGACCGGTGCGCCGCACTTCGGTTTGACCGGCCTGTCGTGGTCGGCGCTGGACAATCTGGCTCCGTTGGCCGCGGTCGTGGCGCTCGTCGTGATCACGCAGACCGCGGCCACCACACGCGCCTTCTCGGAGCAAGGCGGCTATGACGTCGACGCCGGCCGCGACTTTTTCGCCGTCGGCGCCGGGAGCGTGCTGTCCGGACTCGCGGGATCGTTCGCGGTCGACGCCAGCCCGCCGCGCACCGGTGCGGTCGCCGCAGCAGGTGGACGGACCCAGGCCGGCCCACTCGGGGCGGCGGTGGTGGTCCTTCTCTTGATCCCCGTGGCCGGAGTGTTGAAGAACGTGCCGTTGGCGACGCTGGCAGCCATCCTGATCTTCGTCGCCGCCAAGTTGTTCAAGTGGCGCGACCTCGTTTCTATCGCTCGTTTCGACGCGTTCGAATTCGCTCTCGCTGCCGTGACGCTGCTTGCCGTCGTCTTGATCGGCGTCGAGCAGGGCATCGCAGTGGCCGTCGCGTTGGCCATCCTCGACCGGATCCGCCTAGATGCGCGTCCAATGCTTCATGTGCTCGGACGTATACCGGGCACGACGAGCTGGACTCCGATAGAGGCCGCACCCGACGCGACGCAGGAGCCCGGGGTTCTCGTGGTGCTCTTCGCCACGCCGCTGTGGTACGCCAACGCGGCCCACTTCCGCGAGGAGGCGGAACAAGTTCTGGCCGAGGCCGGCAGCCCGGTCCGTGTGCTCGTCCTCGACACCATCGGGATGTCCGACCTCGACTACACCGGTGCTCGGGTCTTGGGCCGGTTGCTGGACTGGTGCGCGCGAGAGCACGTCGAGTTCGGCATTTCTCGGGCGGGGGAGCACGTCCAGCGGAGTTTGCGCCGGAGCGGGCTGCTCGACCGCATCGGCGAGGACCGCATGTTCCCGTCGGTGGGCGAAGCCGTGACCGCCCTCGCCCCTGGTCCCTCGCCCCAACCCTGACGGGACCGAACTCTAAGCGAATCTGTGCATAGTTTCGGGACGTCCCCGGAGGTGGTCTCCGGACAGGCCTACGGCCCGGTACACGCCTCGATGGTGGTGTTCGACCCCGAAGCAAGCGTCTCTCCCTCCTCGGGGAAGTACCACTTGACCGCTTGATAGGCGGGGCCGCCCTTGCAGGTGCCCAGGTCGGAGGCCACGACGGTGGCCGTCTCCGTGGTGCCTTGTGCCACCGTCTCATCGGGGCCGACGTAGGTACTTGTGCCCGTGCCCGTCGCCTGGCTGCCGCCCCAGGACTGCCAGGCGATCCCGGTCAAGACGCCGGTCGGGTCGCCGCCGAGCGAGATCTCGGCGGGCTTCACGGCTCCGAAGCCCACGCCCGAGGGGCCAAACGCCCCGGACGCTCCGAGAGACGGCAACCCACCGGACGCACCGGACCCTCCGGCTCCGCTGACTCCCGACGCTTGCGTCGTGGTGGTCCCGGGCGCCGACGTCGACGTGGCCGACGACGACGTGGGGCCGGGCGCTGGTTTCGATGTCGTCGTCCTGGCGTGAGCCGCCGACGGGGAGCCGTTGTTCGAGCAGGCCGACAGGGTCAGCCCCAACCCCAAGCCTCCGGCCACGAGGAGCCCCCACGACGCCTTCACCCCGAGGCGCCTAACGCGGCGCCGGCGCCGGCACCACCTCGAACTCGGCGCGCACGGGCCGGTGGTCGGAGCCGGCGTGGGGGAGCACGACGCCCTCCCGGGGCCGCAGCGCGCTGCCCCGCACCAAGATGTGGTCGATCTGGCTGTGCGGCCGCCACGTCGGCCACGTCTTCCCGATCACGGCCCGCTTCCAGCCCGGCATGAACAGGCGGACCAGCGGCCCCCAAGAGTTCATGTCACCCACCAGCGCGGCGTCGGGCCGGGCAGCACTCTCCAGCCCGCGTCGAAGCTCGGCCCAGTTGCGGTGGGAGCCGAAGGCGAGGTGCGACATGTGCGTGCCGACCACCGACAGCGGCTGCCCCTCGACCGTCAGGTCCACGACGAGCGCGACGCGTCGGACCCGATCGGACGCCAGGGTGCTCATCGGCACCATCCGGGTCGACTCGATCGGCAACGAGGGCCGCACGAGCACGGCGACGCCCATCGACCCACGTTCGGCCTGCTGCCAGCGCGTCATGGTCTGGACGTCCTCGGACACCGGCCGCACGCCGTCCAGGTACAGGGCGCGGTTGCGGTTGGCGAAGGCCGGCCGGGCCAGCCAGCTGTCGGGGGCGTCGAGCTGGGGTCGGATGCGCCGCCCCTTGCCGGTGTTGTGCGCGAGGACCTGGTAGCCGAGCGCTCGGGCCGCCTCCTGCGCCTGGCCCTCGGTATTGCCCTCGGTGGTCCAGGCCTCTTCGAGCACGATCACGTCGGCCGACAACGACGAGATCGAGGCGAGATAGTCGTAAGGCCGGCCCCACCCATCCATCCCGCAGTGCATGTTGTAGTTGGCGATGCTCAGCACGGTCCGGTAGACGATAGGCGGCCTGACCGGCACCTCGACCCGCACCCCGAACTGTGCCCTGTACCATCGCCGGGGTGGTAGCCGCGGACGCCGACACGGTGCTCGCCCGGCGCCTGCGCCCCTTCACCACGACGATTTTCGCCACCATGTCCGAGCTGGCGACGGCGACGGGCTCGGTCAACCTCGGCCAGGGCTTCCCCGACACCGACGGTCCCGACGAGTTGAAGGAGGTCGCAGCCGACGCCATCCGCCGGGGAAACAACCAGTACCCACCGAGCGCAGGCATCCCGGAGCTGCGCCACGCCGTCGCCGCGCACCAGCGCGCCTGGTACGGGATCGAGCTCGATCCCGACACCGAGGTCCTCGTCACCGTCGGCGCCACCGAGGCCATCGCCGCCACGCTCCTCGCGCTGTGCGAGCCGGGCGACGAGGTCGTCATGTTCGAGCCCTCGTACGACTCCTACGCGGCCTGTGCGTCCATGGCCGGCGCCGTGCCCCGCCTCGTGCGGCTGCACCCGCCGGACTGGCACTTCGAGCCGGACGAATTCGCCGCCGCGTCCGCGTCCCCCGCGCGCGACTGCTCCTGCTCAACACGCCGCACAACCCGACCGGCAAGGTTTTCTCCGCCGACGAATTGGGGCAGGCGGCCGCCCTGTGCCAGGCCCACGACCTCCTGGCGGTGACCGACGAGGTGTACGAGCACCTCGTCTTCGAGGGCACCCACATCCCTCTGGCCACCTTGCCCGGCATGCGCGAGCGCACCCTCACCATCTCTTCGGGCGGCAAGACCTTCTCCTTCACCGGGTGGAAGGTGGGCTGGGTCAGCGCACCCGCGCGGTACGTCGCCGCGGTGCGGGCGGCCAAGCAGTTCCTGACGTACACGAGCCCGGCGGCCTTGCAGTTGGCCATCGCCCGCGGCCTCAGCTATCCGCCGGCGATGCTCGGCGCCTACGCGACCGAGCTGGCGGCCAAGCGCGACCTGCTCTGTGAGGGCCTCGCCGGACTCGGCTACGCGGTGTACCGGCCCGCCGCCACCTACTTCGCCACCTCCGACATCGCCGGGGTGGCCCCGGGACTCAACGCCCACGAGTTCTGCCTCGCGCTCCCCGGGCGCTGCGGTGTGGTCGCCATCCCCAGCTCCGTGTTCTACGACCCGGCCGACCACGAGGCCGGCCGCACCCTCGTCCGCTGGGCCTTCTGCAAGCGCGACGAGGTCCTGAAGGATGCACTCGGCCGTTTAGCATCGTGGGGGCTATGACCATCCCCGTCTCCTGGGTCGACGCCTTCAGTGACGCCCCCTTCGGCGGAAATCCGGCCGGGGTCTGCCTCCTCGACGAGGCCCTCGAGGACGAACGCATGCAGGCCATCGCCTTCGAGCTCGGCATCGCCGAGACCGCGTTCCTCGTCCCCGGCGACGAGCCGGCCACCTTCGGCCTGCGCTGGTTCAGCCCCGCCGTCGAGATCGATCTGTGCGGGCACGCCACCCTGGCCTCCGCGCACGCGCTGCGCGAGTGGGGCACGGTCGACGGCACCCGCCCCCTCACCTTCCACACCCGCAGCGGCGCGCTACGGGCCACCTTCGACGGCGCCCTCGTCGCCCTCGACTTCCCCGCGGACCCGATCACGGAGGCGCCGGTGCCCGAGCCGCTCAAGGAGGAGTGGCCCGATGCCGTGGTCGTGGCCGGGCAGACCTCCTTCTTCAGCTTCGTCGTGGTCTCGTCGGCCGAGACCGTCCGGGCCTACGAACCGGACCTCGACGCCATCGCGGCCACGGGCTCGAAGGCGCTGCTCCTCACGGCGGCGGGCGCTGCGGAGTCGGGGGCCGACTACGTGTTGCGGGTGTTCGGCCCCAACGTGGGTATCCCCGAGGACCCCGGGACGGGTTCGGCTCAGTGCTCGGCCGGCCCCTACTGGGCCCGCCGGCTGGGTCGCGGCGACCTCGTGGCCCGCCAGCTGTCCCGGCGCGGCGCCACGCTCTACGTGCGGCCCCAAGGCGAGCGCGTCCGCATCGCCGGGCACGCGACCACCGTGCTGAGTGGCCACCTGTGCTAATCAGTCCCACCATGGGGGGTTTCACGGTGGACTTGCGGGCGCTCGTCGAAGGTTACGAACCGTCGTCGCCGCGAGAGACGAGCGCCAAAGTGCGCTTCCTGGCCGAGCTCGACCGGCTCGCCGCCCCGTGCGACGAGCACGCCGACCAGACACACGTCACCGCTTCGGGCATCGTCGTCGGGGCCCGCGGCACGGTGCTGCACCTGCACAAGCGGCTCGGCATCTGGATGCAGCCGGGGGGGCACATCGACGCGGGGGAGACGCCGGCGACGGCGGCGCGGCGGGAGGCGATCGAGGAGCTCGGGCTCGTGGTCGAGCACCCCGCGTCCGGGCCGTGCTTCATCCACCTCGACGTGCACGAGGCTGCGTTGGGCCACACCCACCTCGATCTGCGCTACCTCCTCATCGGCGGCGACCACGACCCGCGCCCGCCGCCCGACGAGAGTCCCGAGGCTCGTTGGTGCAGCTGGGACGAGGCCCTCGCCATGGCCGACCCGGCCCTGATCGAGGCACTCCCGCTGGCTCGCTCCGCGTTCGAGGCGCTGGTGTGACCGACACGCTCACCCACCTGCTCGCGGTCCAGGACCTCGACACGTCGATGACCCAGCTTCAGCACCGGCGCGACGCGCTCCCCGACACCTCTGGCCTCGCTGCGTTGGAGGTGCAACTCGCCGAGCTCGAAGCCTTGCGCGCCGAAGCCGCCGGCCGGCGGGCCGAACTGGCGGAGACCCAGAAGGGTCTGGAGGAGCACATCTCGGTCATCACCGAACGACGCGACGCCATCGAGAAGCGCCTCTACGCGGCGACGAGCTCTTCGGGGCGCGACCTGCAGGCCATGCAGGAGGAAGTGCGGCACCTGACCGATCGGCGCGCCGACCTCGAGGAGCTCGAGCTCGTCGCCATGCTCGACCAGGACCCGATCGATACCGAGCTCGCAGAGCTGCGTGCGCGAATGGCCCCGCTCGAGGCGAAGGCGGACGAGCTGCGCGGCCAGGTCGCGCACGAGCAGCTCGAGATCGACGCCGCCATCGCGTCGGCCGCGGGGACGCGCGCGGTCGAGGCGGCCCAGCTGCCCACCGCGCTGGCCGACCGCTACGAGGCGCTGCGCGCCCGCCTCAAAGGAACCGGCGCGGCGCGACTCATCAAGAATCACTGCGACGGCTGCCACCTCGAACTCTCCTCGGTCGAGGTCGAGCGGATCCGCGCGCTGCCGCCGGGCGAGGTCGCCACCTGCGAGCAGTGTGGGCGCATCCTCGTCCCGTCCTGAGGACCGGGGTCCCCTCGTGTTGATCCTCGTCCGCCACGGGGAGTCCGTCGCCAACGCGCAGGGCCTGTTGCTGGGCCGGACCGACGCCGAGTTGACCAAAGCGGGCCGGGTGCAGGCCGCCGCCGTGACCTCCCTCCTGCACCGGCCGGTCGCGGAGGTCCGTTCGAGCCCGCTCGCCCGGGCGCGCGACACGGCCGAACTCCTCGGGCTCGGGCTTCCGGTCATCCTCGACGACCGCTGGATCGAGGTCGACTACGGCGAGTACGAGTGCCAGCCCCTCGGCGAGATCCCCGCCGGCGTGTGGCGGCGCTGGCAGGGCGACCGGGACTTCCGGCCCGAGGGTGGCGAGTCGCTGGCCGAGGTCGACACGCGCGTCGGCGCCGCCTGCGAGGAGCTCTTCGCCCACGCGGGCGCTGGGGCGCGTCGTCCTCACGACGACGTAGTGATCGTGAGCCACGTGACCCCGATCAAGGCGGCCGTGGCCTGGGCCCTCGGGACGACCGAGCTCTACTGGCGCCTGTTTCTCAACACTGCATCCGTGACCCGCATCGGGTGGAACCGCGATGCCCCGATCCTGCACGGGTACAACGAGGTGCCGTTGGCGCTCCCCGCCGGCCGGACGCCACAATCACCCGATGCCTGAGCCCACGCGGACGGTTGCCGCGCTCCGTCCGCCGCCGGCCTCGGATGAGCACCCGGTGCACCGCCGCACCATCGACATCGAGGTGTTCCTCCGCGATGACCACTTCGTCGTCATTGCGACGCTCGCCGACGTGCGGCCTTGGGCCGGCGGCACACTCGGTCCCCGAGATCTCCACTGCATGGAGTTGGCGGTCGTGGTCCGCCGCTCCGACTTGACGATCACCGACGCGGTCGCCGACATGGAGACGTTCCCGCACGCCGAGTGCACGCAGATCGAGCCCAAATTCTCCGAGCTGGTCGGCCTGTCGGTGGCACGGGGCTACACGTCGGCGGTGCAGGAGCGCTTTGGGCGCGAGCGCGGCTGCAGCCATCTCGAATTCCTGGCCCGCGCCATCGGTCCGGCCATCGTCCAGTCGGTGACGTCGTCGGCGGCGTGGCAGGTCGAGCACGGAGACCCGTACCCAGGAGGCGAGCGCGCGCTGAGCTTCCTGTCGAACACCTGCCACGTTTTCATCGAAGGAGGCGCGGGCGTGCAGAAGATCGCCAGCGGCTGGCGACCCGGCCTGTTCGGGTATCCCGCGCCGACGGTGGCTGAGATCCGGCGCCGCATCGCAGCGGGGGAGACTGGCGAGAGCTCGCCGGTCGCGGACGTCTGATCTCGGAGACTCTGAATTTCGGGGACTCTCGGGGACTCTAAGAGGACGGGAAGCCCCGATGAAAGACGACCCAGTCGGAGAGCGTTCGGCCGTGACGGTGCTTGGGAAACCCCGGAATGGGTACGAGAAAGATGTGACCGAGAGCGACATCCCCGAGGCGGACCGGATCGAACAGTCCCTCCCGTCCCGTGCTCCGGACGAGGCGGAGGTCATCGACGAGGTCGACGAGCTCATCGAGGAGGATGCGCCGGTGAACTCGGCGGATGCCTTCGAACAGAGGGAGCCGCGCTAGCGGCCCAGCCGGTCAACTCAACCGGATCGGCGGGTGGCAGGCCACCCCAGGCCACCCTTACGAGTCGGGCTCGTCGGGAAGGCCAACCTCTTCACGTTCGATGTTCGTACGCCGCTCCAATTCGTCCTCGTCTGGACGTGGGTCCGCCTTCGCATGCTCTCGGTGATGTGGATGCGCGTCCTCGTGCGTTTCAAGGACCTCGTCGAAGAGTTCCGCTTCTCGTTCGCGTTCTGCGTCACTCATCCGAACCTCCCTACATCGTCGAACTGCAGCGGTGCGGGCGACGTGCCAGCCCCCGCTCGGATCACACTCGCAATGGACGATGCCCGTTGAACGTCCTGGCCAAACCGCCCCGCGCGGCGAGCGGAGCGGGACTCAGGAGACTGGGGTCGCCGCGGGTATCTCGCGGTCGGCGCCGGCCGAGATGGCGCAGAGGGCCTCGAGCGTTCGGCTCATGACCCGCTTGGCGCCCCGCACCTCCAGGTGCGAGACGTTGCGCAGCCGGTCCCACGCCTCCCAGGACGATGCGGTGTCCATCGCCTCGAGGTGCTCGCTCCGGAGGCTCGCCGGAAGCGCGTGGAGCTCGGATGCGAAGGTCGCCTTCACGTTCTCGAGGAGCAGCCCGTCCGACGCCGCGATGGCGTCCCTCACCCCGGGCGACGTCGCCACGCGGCGCATGAGCGCGCGCCGGACGGGAGCGATCTCCTCGTAGAGCGCGGCGCGGTGGGCGACGGTGCGCTCGACTCGGGTGGCCAGCGCCAGCTTGGTCGAGATGTGCGGCATGCCCGACCACTGACGTCGCAGCACGAGCGCGGCCACGTAGTGGTAGAGGTCGTCCATCTCGGCGAAGTGATGGAACACGAGGCGCAGGGACACGCCCACCCGCTCCGCCACCGCCTTGGCCGTGGGCTCGCCATTCCCCTCTCGGAGGAGCTCGATCAGCGCCTCGGCCACGTTGCGCCGCGTGCGCTGGCCGCGGGCCACCCGTCCGTCGGTCGGCCGCGCGTCGGTCGTCTGGTCGTCGAATTCCGCCACGGCCAATTCGAGCGGGAGCAGGTCGGGGAGGGGGAGGCCGGGTCGTTTACCCCCATCGCCTGCGCCGCCCACCGCCTCGGTGGAGCGGGGAGTCACCGGATGAACTTTGCTGTCACAGTGGGAATCCAACGGTCGATTGAACCTGGTGCTCTGAGTTGGAGACGCACGGATCCCTACGTGTCGCGGTTCCGGGCCGCCTGCTCGCTCTGCGCCAATCAGAGCGGTTGTCACATACACAATAGGCGTTGTACGTGGGGGTTTGTCAACGCGCCCACAATCCAGACCGGGTCGGCTGCTCCGGGGCGGCTGGGTCGCCCGGCTTCCGCCGACGAGTGGCAAATGACGGTCGTCCGAACCGAAACGGTCAGGAAGGGACTACCCGGCCTGCCTCGAGGGTGACCACAGCGTCGCAGCGCGCTGCCTCGCTGGCGCGATGGGTGACCAGGAGCACGCTGCGGTCCTCGGCGGCCGCGAACACCCTGGCCAGAAGCTCGTCGGCCAGCTCGGCGTCGAGTCCGCTGGTCGGCTCGTCGAGGAGCAGCACCGCGCCGGCGGCCAGCACCGCGCGGGCCACGGCCACGCGCCGCCGCTCGCCCCCCGAGAGTGCGACGCCGTCCTCCCCGACCGGGGTGTCGAGGCCTTCGGGGAGCGTGGCGACCCACTCGCGCAGCCGGGCCGCCTCGAGGGCCTGGGCGATCTCGTCGTCACTGGCGCCGGGACGGCCCAGGGTCAGGTTGGCGCGCAGCGTCCCGGCGAACAGCTGAGCCCGCTGGTCCGCCAACGCGCACACGGCCCGCACATCGCGCTGGGCCAGGCGCGTCACGTCGGTGTTGTCGAGGGCGAGGGTGCCTGACTCGAGAGGCCAGTACCGCAGCAGCGCGGTCACCAGGCTGGACTTGCCCGCGCCGCTCGACCCAGTGACGGCGAGACGGCCGCCGGCGGGGAGGCGCAGGCTGACGCCGTCGAGCGCGCGGGGTAGCCCCGCGTCGTAGCGCAGCGACGCGTGGTCGAAGGTCGTCTCGGGCACGCCCGGGGCGATCTGCTCCGGCCTGGCCGGGTCCGACACCGGCACCGGCACCTCCTCCAATGCGAACAGCCGGTCGGCCGAGGCGCGGACGCGCAGCGCGCGCGCGACGGCCGCCGGCACGCCGGGGATGGTCTCGAACGTCGCCAACGCGGCCAGCGGGAGGACGGCCACCATGACCTGACCCAGGTGGTGCGCGTGCACCGCCGCCACTCCGAGCGCGAGGACGACCGTCACGCCGACGGCAAGGCACAGCTGGATCACCAGCGCCGAGGCCGTGGCCAGCCGGGCGTCACGGCGCTCGAGCGCGTCGGCACGCCGGCCCAGCTCCTCGATCGCGTCGACGGCGGCGCCGTCGGCCCCGAAGGCCAGCAGTTCGGGCGTGCCCTCCAGCGCGTCGACCACCTGGGCCGAGAGCGCGCCGGTCAGCGCGGCCATCTGGTCGTCGCGGCTGCGCCACCAGGTCAGCGCAGCGGGGACGACCAGCGCGACGACGAGCGGGGCGCCCAGGCCCAATGCCGCCCACGGCAGGATCACCCCGACGGCGACCGTGCCGACGACTGCGGCGCCGGTGGCGATCGCCACCGGCAACAGGGTCCTGAGGTAGAGGTCCTGGAGGGCGTCCACGTCGTCGATGGCCCGGGCCAGCACGTCGCCGCTGCGCCATCCCGCGAGCGCGGCCGGCACCCGTGGTGAGAGGCGGTCGTAGAGCCACACCCGCCACCGCGTCAGCGCGCGCAGCGCGGCGTCGTGGCCGACGAGTCGCTCGGCGTAGCGCAGCGGTCCGCGCAAGAACGCGAGCACCTCGACCGCCGCCAGGATCCCGGCGATCGCGCCGAGGCCGGGCCGGAGCGCGGCGCGGCCGACCACGTAGCCCGAGCCCGCGAGCAGGCCGATCGTCGCGGCCGCGGAGGCCAGCCCGAGGACCCCGGCCAGCGCCAGGCGGGCGGTGGGCGTGCCGGGCTCGGCCAGCACGCGGCGCAGCGATCCCAGCCCGCCGCTCACGGCGAGGCCACCAGGGAACGCGGCGACGGTGTCAAGGTGACCACGGCGTCGAAGAGGGCGACGAGCACCGGAGCATGGGCGGCCACCACGACCGTGCGCCCGTCGAGCCACGGCTCGATCCGGGGCGCGAGACGCGTCACCGTCGGCGGGTCCAGCGATGCCGTCGGCTCGTCGAGCAAGAGGACGGGTGCCGGCCGGAGCAAGGCCCGGGCCAGCGCGACGCGTTGTCGCTCGCCCGCGCTCAGTGTCAGCCCGTCGTGGCCGACGACCGTCTGCAACCCGGCCGGCAGGTTGGCCATGAGGTCGGACAGCCCGACCGCGCCCAGCATCTCGCGCAGTTCGGCGTCACTTGCGTCGGGTGCGCCGAGCCGAAGGTTCTGGGCGAGCGTCTCGTGAAAGAGGTGGGGTCGCTGGGGGAGCCACGAGAAGTGAGATCGCCATCCCGCAGTGCTCTCGGTCGAGGCGGAGCGGCCGCCGAACGCCATCGTTCCGTCCGTCGGCTCGACGAACCTGAGCAGCGCACCGAGCACCGTCGACTTGCCCGACCCCGACGGACCGGTGAGCGCGACCCGCGCCCCGGGCGCGACGTGTAGGGAGAAAGACTCGAGCGCGGGACGGTCACGGTGGGGGTACTCGACCCGCAAGGCGTCGATCGTCAACGCTGCCGGCTCGCGTCGCGGCGTGGCCGCCGGCGCCCTCGCCGCAACCGCCGGCCCCTGCCCGTGGAGTGCCGGGGCAGGCGCCGGCGTCGCCAGCACCTCGAGCACCCGTGCCGCCGCGGCCTGGCCCTCCGTGCTGGCGTGGAACTCGGCGCCGGCACGCCGCAGCGGGATGAAGATCTCGGGCGCCACGAGCAGGACCGCCATGGCGGTCTCCAGGCCGAGTTGGCCCCAGAGCAGCCGCAGCCCGAGCACCATGGCCACGAGGCCCACGCCGAAGCCGGCGATCATGTCCATCGCCAACGCCGAGACGAAGGCCAGGCGTAGCGTGCGCATGGTGGCGGAGCGCACGCCGTCCGTCGCCGCCTCCACCTCGCGCCGCCCCTGGGCCTCACGACCGAAGGCACGCAGCGTGGGCAGGCCCTCGATGAGCTGGAGGAAGCGCGCCGCCAGCGAGGCGAGCCGGCGCCACTGGCGCTCCGAGCGCCGCGTCGCCTCGCGCCCGAAGTGGATCATGGTGAGCGGCACCGCGATCACCAGCGCCAGGACGACGACCAGCGAGAGCCAGTCCTGGGCCGCGACCCAGGCGAGCAGCAAGATCGGGATGACGGCGGCCGCCGCGGCCTGGGGCAGGTAGCGGGCGTAGTACGTGTGCAGCGAGCGCAGCCCGCGCGTCGCGGTGAGCGAGAGTTCGCCCGGACGTTCCCCGGCCAGCCACCCCGGGCCGAGCGAGAACGCGTGATGGAGCAGCGTGCCCCGCAGTGTGGTGACGACCCGGTCGGCGGCGGCCTGGGCCGAGAGGTCGCCGACCGCGTGCAGCACACCGCGGGCCAGGAGCGTCAGGCCCACCAGGACGAGCGCGGGCACCACGTCGTCCAGCGGGACGTGGTGGAGCAGCGAGCGGTCGACGACGTGGGCGAGCGCGACAGCCCCGACGACGACGGCGAAGGCGTTCAGCGCGGCCAGCACCAGGGCCACCGCGGCGAGCCGCCGCAGGCCCGGGACTCGCGCCGCCAACTCCGGGTCGACCAGCCGCGGCGGGCCTGGCCGCGGGGCGCTGGCGTTCACAGTCTGAATGTCGTGTCCTTCACCTCGACCGTCCGGCCCGCCAGCCCTTCGGCGAGGGCGAGGCGGGCGGTGCGTGCATCTTCGCAGGTGGCCGCCGTCCGGACCCCATCGGGCAGGTCGGCCACGACGGCCGTGCGCTCGGGCTCGAGCCCCCCGGCCCCGCCGTAGGTGACAGTGAAGGAGGCGACGGTGGCCCGGGTGTCACGGTCGGGTGCCGCCTCGAGGACCGGTTGCACGTCGGTGGCGATCCTCGCCTGCTCGGCCAGGTCGGCGAGGAGCGGGGCGCCCGCGGGCGGCGAGGCCGACCACACGGCGAGGCCCGGCTTGGACAGCATCCCCGACACGGTCGTGACGAGCCCGAGCTGATCGGGCGCGCCACGCAGACGATCCCCCAGGGTGGTGGTCGACTGCACCACGTAGTGGTTGAACGGCCCACCAGCGAAGGCCATGCCCCCGGTGAGCGTCGGGGTGCCGTCCGGATCGAGGCCGAGCTCGCGTTGCTGGATCCGCACCGCCACCGGGAAGCACGAATAGACCTCCGCCAGCGCAAGATCGCGCAGCCGGATCCCGAGCCGTTGCTCCGCGGCGCGGCCGAGCACGCCCATGGCCGGCCATCGATGCAGACGGCGTCGCGCGGTGAGTGTCACGGCCTCCGAACAGTGCAGCGCCACGTGAGGGAAGAGCCAGCGGTCGGGCGCGACGCCGGCAGCACGGGCGCGGTCGGCCGAGCAGATCAGCAGCGCCGATGCTTGGTCGACCGTCCACTGGCTCGCGTGCCAGCGGTTGTACGGGAACGCGAGCGGCCGGTTCGGCGGTCCCGGTGTCGCGATGTCGGTCTTGCCCATGGGGACGGGAAACGCTGCCTCCGGGTTGCCCCGAGCCACCTCGTTGAAGCGCGCCCACAAGGTTGCGATGGTGTCGCGCTGCTCGTGCTGCGACACGCCGTCGGCCGCCCCGAGCGCGTTCTCGATCAGCGCGTACTGCTGCACCACCGGCCAGACGATCCCGGCTGCGCTCTCGATGGTGGCGACGAAGTCGGGCGGCCGGGTGACAACCTCGTCGGGCGGGGCCGACTCGTCGTCGACCTCGTTGCCTCCACCGCGGGTCCAGGCCCGCGCTTCGCCGCCCACGACAGCGACGACGTCGGACCCGCCGGCGCCGACCAGGCCGAGCGCGTGGTTGATCAGCTCCTGTTGGGACACGCCGATCTGGCACAGCACCGTCCGTGCTTCCGGGCAACCGAGCTGGCGGGCGACGGTGCGGGCGGGGTCGGTGAGCGACCACGAACCTTGCGGGACCACGATGCGGTCGATCGACGCCAGGAGCGCCGGCGCACCTGCGTCCGTCGCGGCGCGGCGCACGGCTTCGGTCATGAGCTCGACGACCGGCGCGGCGTCGTGTGCCCTGCCCAGACCGACGAGGACGGGGAGGCGCGGATCGGGCGTCCGATCGGATCCGGTCACGACGGGCGATGCTACGGTCCGGCGATGGGCACCGGCGACACAACGAGCATGGAGGTTGCGCTCGAGGGCTTCGAGAAGGAGTCCTTCGAGGCGGACGGCAAGCGGCGCGATGTCTACCGGATCGGCAGCGGGCCGGCCGTGATCGTGATCAGTGAGATCCCGGGCCTCACCCCGCTCGTGGCGAAGTTCGGGCGCCGGGTGGCTGCCGCCGGCTGCACCGCGGTGCTGCCCGTGTTGTTCGGTGAGCCCGGACGTCCGCCCTCTATGGGTTATGCCCTTCAGTCCCTCGGACCCGCCTGCATCTCACGCGAGTTCTCCTGCTTTGCGTTGAAGAAGACGAGTCCGGTCACGGTCTGGCTACGGCGCCTGGCCGCGCACGAGCACGAGCGTTGTGGCGGCCCGGGGCTCGGCGTCGTCGGCATGTGCTTCACGGGGGGCTTCGCCCTGGCCATGATGGTCGACGACCTCGTGCTTGCCCCTGTGCTCAGCCAGCCGTCGCTCCCGTTCCCCGTGTCGAAGAAGCACGTGGCGGACATCGGCATCTCCGACGCCGACTTGGCTCGCGTGAAGGAGCGGGCCTCGGCAGGCACCTGCCTGCTCGGGCTGCGCTTCACCAACGACCCGGTCTGCCGCGAGGCGCGTTTCGACACGCTGCGCCGCGAGCTTGGTGACAAGTTCATCGCGGTGGAGATCGACTCGGCACCCGGCAACCCGTACGGCCACCCCAAGCAGGCGCACTCCGTGCTCACCGAGCACCTGGTCGACAAGCCCGGCACGCCGACCCGGGAGGCACTGGACCAGACCTTGGCGTTCTTCCGGGAGAAGCTCGGCGTGGGCGAGGGTGCCGGGCCGCGCCCAGAGGGCTTCGGCGACTGACCCGGGACAGGACGGAAGCGGCTCATCGAGCGGCCCGCATGATCTCCTCGGTCCGCCGGCGGTCGCTCCTGGAGAATTGACCGGAGAATTGGCAGAAGAATTGGCCGAAGAATTGACCGAGGGCTACCTTGCCCTGGACGGCGCACGACCGTGGCTTCCGATCTGCGCCAGAGAGGCGGGTGACAAATGTTGGTCGGCCATCGTGTGGTGTGGTTGGGAACGACGCTGCTCGCCGTGTTGACCGTACTCAGTGCTGCCTCGGCTTCGGCTGCCCAGACGCGTCAGCCGGCGAATTTGCACGACGACTCCCCCCTGTCGAGTTCGGGGCCCAGCCACGTCCTCTCGACGACGCACCTCCACACCGAGCCGGCTCACTGGGTGGAACCACCCGCCGCACAACATGCGTTCGGTCCGGCCAAATCGACGAATTGGTCCGGTCAATTGGTGACCGGCACCACGTTCAGCGCCGTCTCGGGAGATTGGACCGTCCCGCCGGTCGAGCCCACGACGACGCTCGAGGAGTCGGGCACGTGGATCGGGGTGGACGGTGGCACGCCGGCCTCGTCCTCTTCGATCCTCCAGACCGGAACGGCCCAGCTCACGGAGGACGGTCTGACCGCCTATTACGCCTGGTACGAGCAATACCCGCGCGCGCCCGTGACTCTCGGATCGGTGTCACCCGGTGATCACATGGTGGCGTCGGTCTCGTACAACACCGCAACGACCTGGAAACTCTCTATCAAGGATGTCACCTCGGGCATCACCTTCTTCTCGGGTTCACTCGCCTACAACGGTCCCGGTGACTCGGCCGAATGGATCGAGGAACTGCCCACGGCAAGTAGTGGTCCTCAGCCGTATCTCACCAACTTCGGGTCGGTCGAGTTCACTCACGTGAATGACACCGCGGCGCACCCGGCTTCGGCCCTGATGACTCCGATCGAAATGGTGGACGGCGTGGGAAACGTCATCTCTCGGACCGGCTCCCTCTCGAACGGGAGCTTCAGCATCGCCTACGTCCCGGAGCAGACGAGCACCTCTGTCTCCGCAAGCCCGGCAACGTCGATAGGCGGCACTCCCGTGACCTATTCGGCCGCTGTCAGTTCGGCCGGCCCTCCGCCGACCGGCACCGTGACGTTCAGCGATGGTTCCATCACGCTCTGCACCGCTGATGTTGCCGGCGGATTTGGCTCCTGCAGCGCCACGAATACGCCCCAGGGCAGCGACACCGTCGATGGTCGCTACTCCGGCGACGCCAACTCGACGGGCTCCAGCGCCACGACCCAGGTGAGTGTCTCCTCGTCGCAGCACGGCTATTGGTTGGTGGGCTCCGACGGCGGGATCTTCGCGTTCGGGTCCGCCCAGTTCCATGGATCGACCGGCAACCTCGCCTTGCAACGTCCCGTCGTGGGGATCACCCCGGCCCGCGACCGCGGTGGGTACTGGCTCGACGCCTCTGACGGCGGCATCTTCGCCTTCGGCGACGCCGGGTTCTTTGGGTCCATGCCGGGTCTGGGTTTCAATCCGGCGGGTTCGGGTCTCCCGCACAGCCTCGACGCTCCCATCGTGGGGATGGTGCCCTCAGTCGACGGGGAGGGGTACTTCATGGTGGCGTCCGACGGCGGAGTCTTCGCCTTCGGTGACGCACGCTTCGCCGGCAGCTGTCCGGGCATCGGCGAATGTGCGGGGGCAGCCGTCGCCGTCATGCCCGACGCCAGCGGTAATGGCTACTGGCTGGTGACGCAGACCGGAAACGTCTACGCGTTCGGCGACGCTCCCTTCTACGGATCTCCGGGACAGCAGAGTGTTCCGGTCACGTCGGCCATGCGGACTCCAGACGGACGGGGCTATTGGATCCTCTTCGCGAACGGCGCCATCGCCTACTACGGCGACGCCGGCGAGTTCGGCATGCCCGTCGGTCAGATGGGGGGCTCGAGCCCGGCGACCGCGATCTTCAGCACCGCGGACGGCGGCGGGTACTGGGTCGCCGCGGCCAACGGTGCGGTGGCCAACTACGGCGACGCGCCCAACGACGGCTCCATGCTCGGCACACAGCTCAACGGCGCCATCATCGCGGGCACCGGCTGGTAGGAGCTTCAGCTTCAGCGTCTGGCCCGAAGGATCTCCTCGCCCACCCGTTCGCCCGAGCGGACGGCGCCATCCATGGCGCCGAACGACGTCGTCGCCGTCTCTGTGCCGGCCCAGTGGACGCGGCCCACGGGCTCGCGCAGCAGCGGGCCGAACTGGCTCAGAACACCGGGGGCGAAGTGGGCGCACGAGCAGCCTCTCGTCCAGCGCTCCTCCGACCAGTTGACCTCGAGCACTTCGATGGGGTGCGCTGCCTTGGGACCGAGGCGGGTGCTCAACATCTTGAGCAAGACGCCACGGCGCTCCGGCTCGTCGAGGGCCCACAGGGCGCGGGCGCGCGGCCCCGCCGAGTATGTGCCGATGACGCCCTCATCGTGGCCGGGCTGGCTCGTGTCGAGCGTGACCTCGATGAGGTCGTCCGTGGCCACGGTGGCGCCCGACACCCCGTCGTGGCGCCAGAACGGCTCGTCGTAGATCGCCACAGTCTTGACTTCCGTGCCGGCCGGCGTCTTGTGGATCAACAGCGTGTGGTCCGCCGGCAGCGCCGGGTCGAAGCGGATGCCGGCGGCGAGCGCTCGGGGCAACGCGAGCACGGCGCGGCGGGCCGAGACGGTGGCGGCCTCGGACACGACCTCGACCCGGTCGGCCCCCTGGGCCAACGAGGTGACGGGCGCATCGAGGACGACCGCGTCGCCGAGGTCGGCCGCCATGGCGTGGGGGATCTGGCTCACTCCGCCCTCGAACTGGGAGTCCTGATAGCCACCCGCGATGTTCATGAGGGAATCGACGCCGCCGGCCGAGCTGACGAGGAAGAGCCAGCCGAGCATCGAGACCTCGGACGGGTCCGAGGTGAGGCAGGCGCGCACGGTGGCCTCGACCAGCTCGCGCGCGAGACGCGTCGGGACCCGGGCACGGGTGAGCCACGAACTCACGGAGTGTGCGTCCCAGTCGGCGGCCCGGGGCGCGGCCCAAGGCGCGTCGACCGGAACCTTCTTGGCCATTGAGCTCATCCGCGCGACGGCCTGCCCGGCACTAGCCAGCGCCACGGGGCTGATGCGGGGGATGTCGCCGCGGTACCGGCGGACCTTGCCCCCCGTGGCGAGCACGTTGTCACCGTCGACGTACGTCTTGAACGTGCTGACCCCCGTCTCCTTGGAGAGCGCCCGGAGCCGTTCGTGGCCCGGACCGATGAAGCAGGCCCCCATGTCGACGGGGACGCCGCCCGTCGAGGTCTGCGTCCACACCCGGCCGCCCACCCGGTCGCGCGCCTCGAGGACGACCACCGACTGGCCGGCTTGGGACAGGCGCCGTGCCGCGGTCAGCCCGGCCAGACCGGCCCCCACCACACAGACGTCGGCTTCCATCGCTCGTCCGGGCATGTCACGCTCCCTTCTCGGCCGGGCAGGCTAACATGCGTGCTGCCCGCATGTGAATCTTCGAAGACCTCCGATCGGAGAGAGCCTGATGACCATCACGAAGGCCTCCGGCCCACGACCCCGGCGCAGCCAGGCCGACCGCTCGGCCCGCACCCACGCCGCCCTGGTCGAGGCGGCGCGGGAGTTGTTCGCGGAGAAGGGGTTCGCGGCGACGAGCAGGGACGAGATCGCCGGTCGGGCCGGCGTCACCCGGGGCGCGCTGTACCACCACTTCGACTCGAAGACCGCGGTCGCCGCCGCCGTGGTGGCGCAGCTCGAAGAGGAGCTGGTCGCCCGCGTCGTGGCCGCGGCGGGCGAGGCCGTGGGGGTACGCGAGCAGCTGCATCTCGGCTGCCGGGCCTACATGGACGCGTGCGCCGACCCGACTGTGGCCCGCGTGCTGGCCGACGCCCCGGCGGTGCTCGGGGCCGCTGCTTGCCGCGCCCTCGATGCGGAGGCGTGCCTGCCCCTGCTCGAGGACGCCTTCGCCCGAGCCTCCGACGAGGGGGTCGAAGTGCCCGGCGACTCCGCGGTGGCCGCCGCCCTGCTCCTGGGCTTCCTCAACGAGGCGGCCGGGATCATCGCCGCCGCACCGTTCAACCGGGCGCGCCGCGAGGCGGTCACGGCGACCGTCGACGCCTTCTTGACGAGGCTGTTCGGCTGATTCCCTTACATGAGTGCGTGCGCCGATTGAGCGCGAAACCGCGGCCGGTGCGAGGATGACGCCCGAGACCAGAGCTGGTCGGGGTGGGGTCGACCCTTCCCCGCGAGCACCGAGGAGCGCCATGTCCGAGTTCGTGATGACCATCGCGGGTGAGCCCGCGGCGACCGAGGGGACCTTCGACGTCAAGAACCCCGCCACCGGTGAGGTGTTCGCCCAGGCGCCCGAGTGCTCGCGCCAGCAGCTCGATGCGGCCTTCGACGCCGCGGCCAAGGCGGCCCGCGACTGGAAGGCCGACGAGGCCGTCCGGCGCGACGCGCTGAACCGCGCCGCCGAGAGACTGATGGGGTTGACCGCCGAGCTGTCCCCCGTGCTCACGGCCGAGCAGGGCAAGCCGCTCTCGGATGCCGGTATCGAGGTGTTCGCCTCCGCCATCTGGTGCCAGTACTTCGCCAATCTCGAGATTCCGCCTCAGGTGATCCAGGACGACGACGCGGCCCACGTCGAGCTCGCCCGGCGCCCCCTCGGCGTCGTCGCCGCGATCACGCCGTGGAACTTCCCGCTGACGCTTGCGTTCTGGAAGATCGCTCCTGCGCTCTTGGCCGGAAACACGCTCGTGCTCAAACCCTCGCCGTTCACCCCCCTCACGACGCTCAAGGTCGGCGAGCTGCTGCGCGATGCGTTCCCGCCCGGCGTGGTCAACATCGTGAGCGGGAGCGACGAGCTCGGAGCCTGGATGACGAGCCACCCCGTGCCGCGCAAGATCAGCTTCACCGGCTCGGTCGAGACCGGGAAGAAGGTCGCGCTCTCCGCGGCACCCGATCTCAAGCGGGTGACCCTCGAGCTCGGCGGCAACGACCCGGCGATCGTGCTCGACGATGCCGACCCCGCGGTGGTCGCCTCGGCCATCTTCGCCGGAGCGTTCAACAACAACGGTCAGGTCTGTTCGGCCATCAAGCGCGTCTACGTCCCCGAGGCGCTCTACGACGACGTCGTCGAGGGGTTGGCCGCCCACGCCAAGTCGATCAAGGTCGGCGAGGGCACCGAGGAGGGTGTGAAGCTCGGGCCCATCAACAACGAGCCGCAGTACGAGCGGGTCAAGGAGCTCGTGGCCGACGCGCTCTCGGGCGGCGCGGCCGCGGTCACCGGCGGCAAGCCGATGGACCGGCCCGGGTACTTCTTCGAGCCGACGATCCTGACCGGTCTCTCCGACGGCACGCGCATCGTCGACGAGGAGCAGTTCGGGCCCGCGCTGCCGGTGATCCCGTACCGAGACCTGGGCGACGCCGTCGAACGCGCCAACGCGACGCACTTCGGCCTGTCGGGCTCGGTCTGGGGCGCGGACGCCGACCGGGCCGCCGGCGTGGCGGCCCAGCTCGAGTGCGGGACGGCGTGGGTCAACACCCATCTGGCGCTCGCGCCGAATCAGCCGTTCGGCGGTTTCAAGTGGAGCGGCATCGGGGTGGAGAACGGGCCGTGGGGCCTGGCCGAGTTCTCCGAGTTCCAGGTGGTGCACCGCTCAAAGGCGCCCAACGGGCTCAACGCCAACACGGCGCTGCTGTTGAGCTGAGGAGCCGAGCTCGACGTTCTGTCGATCGTCCAGGGAGGGCAACCGGTGAGGTCGACCGGCTTCCCGCGGGACGTCGTGCGTCCCCGCTCCCGGGGCTCCGACCTTCGCGGTGAGACGCTGAGGGCCTGGTGAGAAACGTGAGGATTGTGTAAGGGACCGGGCGATTCCGGCTCTTCGGGGGGCGCCAGGTGCGAGGCTGTGGGCGTGGGCAGCAACGAGAGCGGCACCGTGATCGTCGTCGAGGACGACCCCCACATAGCCGACCTCGTCGATCTCTATCTGCGACGGGAGGGCTACCGGGTCCTCCTCGCCGGCGACGGTGAGAAGGGCCTCGAGGTCTTGAAGCAGGCGGACCCCTGGATCGTCATCCTCGACGTCGGCCTGCCCGGGCGTCGGGACGGCTTCGACGTGTGCCGCGAGATCCGGTCCCGCAGCTCGGTGCCGGTCTTGTTCCTCACGGCCCGCGACGACGAGGTGGACCGCATCCTCGGTCTCGAGCTCGGCGCTGACGACTACCTCGTGAAGCCGTTCTCGCCCCGCGAACTGGTGGCGCGGGTCCGTGCCATCTTGCGCCGCACCCGCGAGGCGCCCCCGGCCCCGGAGATGGTCAAGGTCGACGGCATCGAGGTCGACCTGCGCCGGCGCGAGACCCGCCGCGATGGGGATGTCGTCGCGCTGACCACCCGCGAGTTCGATCTGCTGGCCTTCCTCGCCACGAACGTCGGACTGGCGCTCTCGCGCCAGCAGTTGCTCGACGGCGTCTGGGGTGCCGACTGGTACGGCGACGAGCGGACGGTCGACGTGCACGTGGCCCAGCTGCGCAAGAAGTTCGGGGCCGACCTCCCGTTGGCCACCGTCTGGGGCGTCGGCTACCGGTTCGGTTGACGTGCGCCGTCGCCTGATGCTCGCCATGGTGGGGCTGGTCGCGGTGGTCCTGGTGATCGCCGGAGTCGGCAGCCTCCTCCTGACGCGTAACCAAGCGCGCAACCAGGCCCAGCAGGAGCTGGTCTCGGAGGCCAAGGCACTGACGGGGGCGAAGAACAACACCCGATCGCTGGCCGTGTTGCGCGCCGTCCGCGCCACGCTCAAACTCGAGAACGCCGAGGTCATCCGCATCGATGCACTGGGCAACATCGTGACCGCGCTGCCGTCCACGCTGCCCGACCAGGACATCGACGTGTCGGCCGTACAGGCGGGACAGACGGTCTCGGGGCGCTCGGGCGACCTCGTCTACGCGGTGGCGCCCGTCCACCTGAGCGAGGCGGAGCGGGTCCGCCTGAAACTCGCCGCCACCGGCACGCTGGCTGTTCTCCTCACGCGCGACGTCGGCGACCTCGGACCGAGCTGGGGGTACTTCATCATCGCCGGCGGTGCCGCGCTCGCCGTCGCCGCCCTGGTGGCCTGGCAGATGAGCCGGCGCATGGCGCGCCCGCTCGTCGAGGCCATGGAAGCGACGGGTCGCATCGCATCGGGCGAACTGGCCAGCCGGGTGCCGGTCCGCCGCCGCGACTACCGCGAGTTCGCCTCGCTGGCCGGCTCCATCAACGACATGGCCCAGAGCCTCGAAGACGGCCGCGCCCGCGAGCGCCACCTGCTCTTGTCGGTGTCGCACGACTTGCGCACACCACTCACCTCTATCCGCGGCTTCGCCGAGGCGATCAAGGACGGGGCGATCGCGGACAGCGGCCAGGCCGCGGACGTGATCATCGCCGAGTCGACCCGGCTGGAGCGGCTCGTGGGCGACCTGCTCGACCTCACCAAGCTCGAGGCGCGCGAGATGTCGATCTCGCTGCGGCCGACCGACGCGGCCGAGGTGGCGTCTACCACCGCCGAGGGCTTTCGGCCCGCGGCGGCAAGAAAGGGGCTCCAGATCGCGTTGTGGCTACCGGGACAGGGCGGCGCCATCTGGCCGGGCGCTCCGGCGCCCGCGGCACCCGCGCTCCGGCCGGTGGCCGCTGATCCCGACCGCTTGGCCCAGCTGCTGGCCAACCTCCTCGAAAACGCCATCACCTTCGCCCAGACGACCGTCACCGTCGCCGTGCAGGACTTCCCCGGATCGGATGCGTGTGTGATCAGCGTGGATGACGACGGGCCCGGCATCGCGCCAGACGACCTCGACCGCGTCTTCGAGCGCTTCTACCGGGGTGACCGCGGTCCCAGCCGGCTGGTGGGCTCGGGGCTCGGTCTGGCCATCGTGGCCGAGCTGGCAGCCGCCATGGGCGGGGCGGTACGGGTCGAGTCGCCGCTCAGTCCCGACGGGGGCTCCCGCTTCGTGGTGACGCTGCGGCACTGGCCGACGCCGGCGTCGAATCCCACCCTGGCCCCGGTGCCCGTCGCCCCAGGGGCGTAGGGCGGCCAGATCGACATGGCGGTGTGCGGAGAACTTGCGACGTGTACGGTTCGACCACGATGAACGTCGAGCAGGTCCTGCAGAACGCCCCCCTGTTCTCGCATCTGCAGAAAAAGGACATCAAGCGGATGGCTGGCGCCTTGACGGAGCGGTCGTACCCGGCCGGCGCAGTGATCATCGAGCAGGGGCAGCCGGGCGTCGGATTCTTCGTGATCGCTACCGGCTCGGCCACGGTCTCGGCCAACGGCAAGAACCTGCACACCTTCGGGGCGGGAGACCATTTCGGCGAGGTGGCACTGATCGACGACGGCGCCCGCACGGCCCAGGTCACCGCGGACACCGAGGTGGATTGCTTCGTGCTGCCCGCGTGGGAGTTCCGCGCCATCGTGCACGACCACCCCGACGTGGCTTGGGCGCTCCTGCAGTCGCTGGTGAAGCGCATCGTGCGCGACGCGGAGGTGCGCGACCGGCTTTGAACGCAGCCGGCTTACGGCCCGGGTCGCGCCGTCTCTCGCGGTCTCCGTGAGCGCGACCGACCTCCCTCGTGGAGCGATCACGCACCTCGGGCCTGACGGCAGCGTGCCCCGGGAACTGCACGACCTGCTCACGCCGGCGACGCTCGCGCTGGCGGGGGCGAACGTCATCATGCAGCTGGCCCAGCTCCCGGTCGGTCGGGGTGTGGCAGAGAGCACCGTCGACAGCGGCAACCTCTACAAGCACCCCATCAAGCGGGCTCGCACCACGTTCGGCTATGCGATGATTGCCGTCTTCGGCAGCGACGAGGAGCGCGTCGCGCTCGGGGCTGCAGTGACCGACGTGCACCGGCAGGTGCGCTCGAGTCCGGACGAGCCGGTCCGTCACCCCGCGCTGGACCCCAAGCTGCAGCTCTGGGTCGCGGCGTGCATGTACCGCGGCTTCGAGGACGGCTATGAGGCCCTCTATGGGACCCCACCGACCGAGCTCCTCGATCTCTTCTACTGTCACGGCGCCCGCCTCGCCACGACCCTCCAGGTCCCTGCGGCCATGTGGCCGCGGGATCGGGATGCCTTTGAGGCCTACTGGGCTGGCGCGGAGGCGGAGATCGAGATGGACGAGCTCACCCGCGCCTACCTGTACGACTTCGCCGGACTCGGCTTCATGCCATGGCCGGTGCCTCCCCTGATGGGGTGGTTCCACCGAGCTGTGACCGCCGGATTCCTCCCGGCGGCGTTCCGCGAGGAACTCGGCCTCGCCTGGGGTCCTCGGGAGCAGAAGGCCTTCGAGCTCAATCGACGCGCCCTGCGCGTGATCAACGCGGTGACCCCTCGCCGACTGCGCACCCTGCCCTTCGACCTCTACCTGTGGGACATGCGACGGCGGATCCGCGGAGGCCGCAACATCCTCTGAAACCGGGGCGAGCGCGATTCATCCGGCCCGTCCGACCGCGTCGTTACGTCCAAGCCGCTCGCCGCGATGCGCCGGCGGGAACCAGCCGACGGGCGTGGTTGTCACGCATCAGCTCCGCCATCTCGAGCGACTGCATGGGCATGTCGATCCCGATGGGAACGGCAGATGCCCGGTCACGCCGGCAATCCGGACACACGACGACCCAGCGTCCGTCAGACGTCTTTCCGACGACCGGGTGGTGGCTCTGCACGTGGACTCCCGTTGTCAGGGCCCCTCCGACTGGGACCGCCCACCGCATCCTCCTACCCGGCTGTGACAGAGCGAAACAGATCCTGGTCCGAGCGGGGTGAGTCAGGATCGGCGTGCGATGAACGTTGCGGCGAAGCCCTCGAGCCATTCGGTCGGGCCGGGCGCGGGCGACCACGGCGGGCCGACGAAGACCCAGTCGACGCCCAGTTCCTCGAGCTCGCCGATGCGGTGGCGGACCTGCTCGGCTTCCTGGTCGAAGCGGGTCAGCCGCGGGCCCGAGAAGCCCATGATGAGCTCGAGCTCCTTGTAGCGTTCGCCGGCGAGGCGCTCCAGCGTGGCCAGTCGCTCCCGCAGCTCCTCGGTCGTCGTCACCGGCGGAGTGCGGGCCGTCTTGGCCACGCTGGCGGGGGCGGTCATCGGCATCCAGCCGGCGGCGTACTTGGCGGCGCGCTTGAGTGCTGCGTCAGAGTTCCCACCCATCCAGATGGGGACGTTGTGGTCGCGGGGCGCGGGCAGGGCCTGGATGTCACGGGCGGAGAAGTGGCGGCCGTCGAAGCTGAACGGCTGGCCGCTCCAGTGCAGCTGCATCACCTGGAGCGCCTCTTCGAACAGCGCATTGCGCTCGCTGAAGTCGACACCGAGGGCGAAGTACTCGGACTTGAGGTATCCGGCGCCGGCGCCGAGATAGAAACGACCCTCGGACATGCGGTTGAGCGTGGCCGCGGCCTTCGCCAGCAGCAGCGGGTTGCGGTAGGGGATCACGCTGATGTTGGTGACGAGCGCGAGCGACGCGGTGGCGCCGGCCGCCGCGCCGAGGGCCACGAAGGGATCGACGCTCTGGTGCCCGCCGGACTCGAGCCAGCGGCGGCTCGGCGCGGGGTGCTCGGTCAGCGCGATGCCGTGGAAGCCAGCGGCCTCGGCTGCCCTGGCGACCTCTGGGAATGCGCCGGCGTCGAGCAGGTCCAGCTCGGTGCCGTTGGCCTCGGGGTACTGCAGGATGAAGCGCACCGTCCCTCCCTCTGCTCGAGCCTCGCTCGGCGCGGTCTCGGCGACCGACGAACCCCGGCCGGTGCACCCTATCGAGCGGCACCTGGCACCGGCATCCCCGACACCCCGGTTCCTTCCGTGCTAAGACAGCGATGCGTAGAGAGGCAGCGCTCGTGCAATCAGGCGGTCCCGGCGAGGGAGGGTGCCATGTCCGGTTCTGGGTTCGGTGTAGGTCGTGTCGTTGGTCTGGCTCGTCTGGGGCGTCTGGCCGCGGCACTCGCCGTGGCGAGCGCCGCGATGACCGTCGCCTCGGTCGCGCTGGACGTGGGCGGGGGCCAAACCCCCGCCGGTGCGTCGGGGTGCGGCATGCAACTGGGTACGACCCAACTAGAAGGCGCCCTGGGCAGCATTTTTTTCGTGACCACGGTCGTGCCGGCGGTGCCAGGCCAGGTCTGTAACGCGACGATCTCGGTCACCGCCACCATCGCCACCGCGGGGGGGACCCGGCCGTCCAACGTCACGGGGAACGGGCAGGCCGCGACCGTGACCGTGAGTTTCCTGCCCGGCGTGGCGCCGCCTGACATCGCTTGGCAATGGTCGCCGCACTGCGCCGACCCGTCGTCGCTGCCGTACCAGTTCACCGCCCAGAGCCCGACGGCGGGTACGTCGGTTGCGACGCCGATCAGCCCGGTGGAGCCCTGCAGCGACTTCGGGAACGTCACCCACGCGATGTTGAACCCGCCCGTCGTGGAATTCAACAGCCCAGGCCAGTTCGTCGGTATGGCGGCCACGGCCGGCAACCTCGGCTACTGGCTGGTCGCGCAAGGCGGTGGCATCAGTCCGTTCGGCAACGCCACGAATCTCGGCATGCCGTTCGGCAACTCGCCGACCGTCGGCATGGCGGCTGGGTCGTCGGGCGGCTACTGGACGGTGGCCTCGGACGGGGGCGTCTTCTCCTTCGGAACGCCGTTCTTCGGGTCCATGGGCGGCACCCCGCTCAACGCACCCGTCGTCGGCATGGCCTCGACGCCCGACCACGGCGGCTACTGGCTCGTCGCCAGCGACGGCGGCGTCTTCTCGTTCGGCGACGCAAAGTTCTTCGGCTCCGTGCCCGGGGTGCTGCCGCCAGGGACATCGCTGAACGAGCCGGTCGTGGGCATCGCATCGAGCCCCGACGGCCAGGGGTACTGGATGGTCGCGTCCGACGGCGGGATCTTCGCGTTCGGCGACGCGCACTTTGCCGGGTCGATGGGGGGCATGCACCTCAACAAACCGGTGATGGGCATGGCCGGTAACGGGCTCGGAGGCTACTGGCTCGTCGCCAGCGACGGCGGCATCTTCTCCTTCGGCGGCGCCACCTTCTTCGGATCGACGGGCGGCATCGTGCTCGAATTCTCCGGTCGCGGGGATGGCCGCCAGTGCGGACGGCCAGGGCTACTGGATGGTGGCCGGCGACGGCGGTGTCTTCGCGTTCGGTGATGCACCGTTCATGGGGTCGGCCGCCTGAACCGTCTCGCCGGGAAGGTTGCCATCGTTACCGGTGGTGGTGGCGGGATCGGGGGCGCGACGGCCCGGGCCATGGCCCGTGAGGACGCGGCTGTGCTCGTGGTCGACATCGACGAGCCTTCCGCCCAGTTGGTGACCGACGCCATCCGGGACGCGGGCGCCATGGCCGCGGCTTTCGGTGCCGACGTGTCCGACGAGGGTCAAGTGGCCGACGTCCTCGATGCGGTCATGTCGCGCTTCGGCCGCTTGGACGTGCTCCACAACAACGCCGCGTTGACGGAGTCGGACTTCCTTCGAGCGCGACACCGCAGTCACCGACCTCTCCCTCGAGGTGTGGGAGCGCACGCTGGCGGTGAACCTGCGCAGCCAGATGCTGATGTGCAAGCACGCCGTGCCGGTGATGGTCGGTGGGGGCGGCGGTTCCATTATCAACATGTCCTCCGGTGCGTCGCTCAAGGGGGACCGGACGCGGACGGCCTACGGTGTCTCGAAAGCCGGCGTCAACGCGCTGACTCTCTATGTGGCGACGAGCCACGGGAAGCAGGGCATCCGGGCCAACACCATCCTGCCTGGCCTCGTGATCACCGACGCCGTGCGCGCCCACCTCGACGAAAGGACGCTGGCCACGCTGGGCAAGGCGACGCTCACGCCCGCGGTCGGCCAGCCCGACGACATCGCCGACGTGGTCGTGTTCCTCGCCTCGGACGAGTCCCGCTACATCACCGGGCAGATGCTGGCTGTCGACGGCGGGATGTCGGCCCACGTCGGGTTGGCTGATGGCTGAAGGCGACCTCCGTCGCTGGTGACGTGCGGCCCGGTTCATGGCGGTCCGAGGGAGTACACGCCGGTCTCGGGATGGTGGTACCAGCCGCTGGCGGCCTGCGTCCCGCCGTCGACGTGGATGGTCTGGCCGGTGACGTAGCTCGACATCTCGCTGGCCAGGAAGATGGCGGCGCCCGCCATCTCGTCGACGTGGCCCGCCCGGCCCATGGGCACCGTGAACCCGAAGCGTTCTTCGGTCCCTTCGGGCGCGACCTCCATGATGCCCTCGGTCAGCGTGATGTCCGGGGCGAGGGCGTTCACCCGGATCCCGTACGGGGCCAATTCCAGAGCGGCCGTCTTCGTGTAGTTGATGACCCCCGCCTTCGCGGCCGCGTAGGCGGCGTAGCCCGGGGCCGCCCGGACGCCCTCGATGGAGGTCACGCTGATGACACTCCCGGCGATGCTGCGTTCGACCATGACCCGGGCCACCCGCTGCGTGCACAGGATGACGTGCTTCAGGTTCGAGCGGTACAGCGCGTCCCAGCCGTTCTCCGACGTCTCGAGCAGCGGCGAGTTGAACACGCCGCCCGCGTTGTTCACCAGGATGCTCACCGGCCCCAGCTCCGCCATGGTCCGCTCGAGCGCGGCGTCCACCTCTGCGGGGTCACGTACGTCGGTGTGGAGTCCGAGGCCGTCGACCTCCTCGGCGGCGGCGGCGGCGGTGTCGGCGTGACGCTCCCAGATGGCGACCTTGGCGCCGAAGGAGGCGAACCCCTTGGCGATCCCGCGCCCGATGCCCGAGCCACCGCCCGTCACAACGGCGACGCGGTCGGTGAGGAGGATGGACGACGGGTCGAGGGGCACGACGGGGACAGTACTGTAGCCATGTCGCCGTACGAGAGTGCTCTTCCGGTGAGACCGAGGAGCGGTCAGGGGGTTGTGTGCCGAGAATCGAACCCATTCCGCTGGAGGAGATGGCGCCGGAGCCGCGGCGCGTCATCGAGGAGGGGGTGGCCGAGGGGTTGTACGCCACCCCGATCCCGCTGCAGATCTTCGCCTACAAGACGTCGCAGATCATGATGACGAACGCGGCGCGCACCACCTGGGGCCAGCAGTCCCTGCTCGGGGGGCGAATCCTCGAACTCCTGCGCATCCGCAGTGCCCAACTGGGCGAGTGCCAGCCCTGCATGCAGTCGCGCAAGCACAACTCAATCACCGAGGAGGACGTCGCCTGTCTCGTCTCCCCTGGCGGGTCCGAGCTCAACGACCAGGAACGCCTGGCCGTCGAGTTCCTCGACCTCCTCTCCGCCGACCACCATGCCATCGACGACGAGTTCTACCGCCGCCTGGGCGAGCACTTCACGGCGGCGCAGATCATCGAGCTCGGGTTCGCCTGCGCCAACTCCATGGGCCTCCACCGCTTCATCCACACGCTCGACGTATTCGGCGGGGGCGACCCCGTGATCCGCTACAGCGCCGAGCAGGTCGACACCGCCGTCACCGAGCCCGCGGTCCACGCCTGACATGACCCAGACCGTCCTGGTGACGGGGGCCACCGGCCTGGCCGGCGCGAACATCTGCAAGCTCCTGGTGGAGCGGGGAGACTCGGTGCGCGCGCTCGCCCGGGAGACGGCGGACACCGCTCCGCTGGCCGAGCTCGGAGTCGAGGTCGTGACCGGCGACGTGACCGACCCCGACGCGGTGCTACGCGCGGCCAGGGGCGCCGACGCCGCCGTCCACTGTGCCGCGCTCCTGGGCGGCGCCAGCCAGAACATGGCCGACTTCGAGGCGGTCAACACCGGCGGGACCAAGAACGTGCTCGACGCCGCCGAGGCCGTCGACCTGGGCCGGGTCGTCGCCGTGAGCACCGGCACCTTCTTCGACACCTCCGGAGGGCTCGACCGGGAGGACGCGCCGGTCATGAAGCACCCGAGCGAGGACCCGTACACGCTCACGAAGATGGCGGCGTTCCTCGACGCGATGTCCCGGGCGGCGAAGGGCAGAGACGTCGTCAGCGCACACCCCGGTGCGATCTTCGGCCCGTCGCCGGTGGCGAGCAACGCGCTCGGCATCACCAGCTTCAACCGGGTGCTCCTGTCGGCCGCCCGCGGGCGCATCGAGCGCTACCTGAAGTTTCCGGTGAGCTGGGTGTACGCCGAGGACATCGCCCGCGGCTGCATCCTGGCCCTCGACAAGGGGGTGGCGGGGGAGCGTTACATGCTCGACGGCCGGCCAGAGGACGTGGTCAGCATCGCGAACGCCTGCAATCGGATGTGCCGCCTCGCGGGTCTCGAGCACCGGGTGGTCGACGTGGAGCCGTCCGACGACCCCGAGCTGGCGAAGGTCTTCGGTCCGACCCTGGTGGCCATCGCAGGGAAGGCGAAGCACCAGACCCCAGAGCGCAAGAAGCTGGAGGATTCCAAGACCTACAAGCGGCTCGGCTACAGCCCTATCAGCCTCGACGACGGGCTGGCGCCCACGCTGGAGTGGCTGCGTGCCCTCGGGCGCGTGGACGCGGCGTAGGACTCCGGAATCAGCCCTCGACGTCCAAGAAGCCTGGCGACAGCTCGAGGAGCTCGGCCTTGGAGCGCGGCGTCGAGGTCCGCGACGAGGGATGGGTCACTCCGCCGCCGATGGCTGAGGCCACGTCCCGTGACGGTCACGAGCCGGCCCCAAGGACTGACGCGGACCGTGCCTGCCCCTGGTGGGCCGAACATTTTGCCTGGGCTCAGGCGCCGGACCCGTACTCGTCGTCGGTCACGTGATCGCCCCAGTGATCGTGGTAGTCGGGCGCGCTCTCGGTCATAGAGAGATGGGTCATGAAGTGGTCCGGTGCGGCGCCATCCCAATGCTCTTCGCCCGAGGGCGTGGATCACGCCCCCGGCGTGGATTTCGCGGACCTCGTCCCCCCGGCTCTGGATGAGCCCGACGCCCTCGGTGACGTAGAGCGTCTGGCCCAGGCCGTGGGAGTGCCAGGCGGTCCGGGCGCCCGGGGTGAAGTGCACCGCGTTGACCTGGATCCGGGACGGCTGGTCGCCCCGGGCGACGGGGTCGATGTAGACGTCGCCGGTGAACCACTCCGACGTTCCCTTGATGGACGGCTGCTTCGGGACGATCGGCATGGGTGTCCTCCTCCGAGGGATCCTGTCCGCGAACCGGCGCGACGGCCACACGGTGGCACGATTCAGGCCTGAGGTCGATCCGATGCGGTGCGGCGGGCGCGGCGTAGGGTGGGGACGCCGGGGGTTCGAGAGGAGGCAGGCATGTGGGTCGTGGGAGTCGGGGTCTTCGCCGCCCTGGCGATCTTCGTCGTCGTGGCGGGGGTGTCGAAGATGCGGCGGGCCAGCCGGGGCGAATAGACGCCTGATCCCAGTTCGCCGAGTGCGGCGGGCTCGCCTCAGGCGTCGCGGCGAACCATCAGCCACCCGCCGACGAGGAGCGCCACCGCCGCGTAGATGCACATCAGGGCGAACCCCGTCCACGGACTCAGTGTTGGGCCGAAGTCGAGCGAAGGGCGCGTCGAGGTCATCGCGTTGTTGATGTAGAGCGGCATGTACTTGAGCACGGGCCGACTGAGGGACGACGGGAGCGCCGAGATGATGAGCGGCACGACCAGGATGGCCCCGACGTAGGCCGTGATCGCCCCAGCCGTGTGCCGGATGACCGCGCCGAGGCCGAGGGCGAGGAGGCCGAACACGGGAATCAGCAGGCCGCCGCCCACCACGGCGCGGAGGACGCCCGGCTGGCTCAGCGTGGCGTGGGGCGCCGGGCTGGAAAGGAGCGCCTGGCCGACGAGGAAGGCCCCGAAGGACAGGATCTCGCCAACGACCAGGGCCACCGCCGCGAACACGATCGCCTTGGCGGCCAGCACCAGGGCGCGGTGCGGAACCGCGCTGAGCGTGCTCCGGATGGTCAACGTGCCGTACTCGGCGCTGATGACCAGGACCCCGAGCACGCCGATGACGAGCTGGCTGAACAGCAGCCCGCGCAGGCTCAGACCAGCCGGGTCGAAGGTCACCTTGTCCGGCAGCGAGAGCGAGTTCCACTGGTGGGTCACCGTGATGCCCACGATCACCGCGACGCCGATGGAGATGAGCGTCATGGCGACGAGGCTCCAGACGGTCGACCGGACCGAGCGCATCTTGATCCACTCCGACGCGAGCACGCTCGTGGCGCGGATCCGGCGCGCCGCGGCGGGCGGCTCAGCCGAGGAACCGAGAGCGACCGTCATTCCTCTTCCCTCGGGGCCTGGGCCGCCGTTGCCGGCGCGGAGGCCAGGGACTTCGAGGCCACGGGCATCGCATCGTCGGGTTGGGCGGCAGCGTCCGGCGGCGGCGGCGCAACGACGGTCTCGGCGTGGAACTCGACGCTGTCGCGGGTGACCTCCATGTAGGCCTGCTCGAGCGAGGCCGACTGCGGGGACAGCTCGTGGAGGTAGATGCCGTGGGCGCCGGCGAGGTCGCCGATAGCGGGTGCCGACAACGCGGAGACGGCGAGGGCACTGCCGTCCTCGGGACGCACGAGCGCCCCCTCGGAGCGCAGCAACGCCTCGAGTTGCGCCAGCTGCGGCGAGCGCACCCGCACGTACCGACCGGAGCTCTCGGCGATGAAGTCGGCGGTCGAGCCCGCCGAGATCAGCCGGCCCCTGCCGATCACGACGAGGTGGTCGGCCGTGAGCGCCATCTCGCTCATCAGGTGGCTGGAGACGAAGACCGTCCGGCCTTCTGCGGCGAGCCCCTTGAGCAGGTTCCGCACCCAGAGGATCCCCTCGGGGTCGAGCCCGTTGACCGGTTCGTCGAACAGGAGTACCCGCGGATCACCGAGGAGCGCGGCGGCGATACCCAGGCGTTGGCCCATGCCGAGCGAGAACTTCCCGGCTCGCTTCCGCGCCACCTTCTCGAGCCCGACGATCTCGAGCACCTCGCCCACCCGCGCCCGTGGGATGTCGTTGGACCGGGCCAGGTACCAGAGATGGTCGAACGCGCTGCGCCCGGGGTGAATGGAGCGGGCCTCGAGCAGCGCGCCGACCTCCCGTAGCGGCAAGGGCAGGTCGTGGTAACGCTTCCCATTGACCGTGGTGAAACCGGCGTCGGGGGCGTCGAGGCCCATGATCACTCGCATCGTCGTGGACTTCCCCGAGCCGTTCGGCCCGAGGAACCCCGTCACCTGCCCCGGCTCCACCTCGAAAGACAGGTCGTCCACGGCCAGCGTCTCCCTGAAGCGCTTGGTGACGCCGTGCACCTCGATCATCGGGCCCCCCGGTCTTCACGACGCCCGCGGCGGCACCTTCGTGCCGGGTCGGAAACGGGCGGCGTGGAGCGCATCCCCCCAGTGTGCCGGAAGAGGCGGGGCAAGAGATCGGCCCTGAGGCGAAACGGTCGTCCCCCTCAGGGCGGAGACTGCGGAAACAGACCTTGGCCCCTGGTCTCGATGCGGAGCGGGTTCCGGGACTGAAACGAGGACGGGCCCCGGGCCCCCGAAGGGGGCGCCGGGGCCCGTCCGAATCACTGCTTGATGTTGCTCAGCTTGTGCTCAGCTGTTGGCGTTGCCGTCCGTGGTGGTCGTCAGGCAGAAGCCCATCGGGTCGCCGGTGTTCGTGTTCGTGGCGAAGGTGTCGAACGGCTTGTACTGCGCGTAGCCGTAGAGGCCGGTCGTGCCGCCGGTGTGGGTCAGCAGCGCCCTGGCCGGGTTGCCGACGTGACCCTCGTCGATCTCCGTCTGGTTCACGGTCCCGCTGGACCCACCCGCCGAGAGCGGGAAGAAGCCGTTGTTCTCGATGACGGACTGGATCTCGCTGATGTAGGTGGCGCCTGTGTTCAGGTCCACGGCCGGCGTCGACTTGCCCTTGTTCGGGTTGCAGATGAACCCGATCTCGGACACGTAGTTGACCGTGGCGGCGTCGGTGGTCACGAGGTTCGAGTTCGAGCCGTTCGAGTACACGTTGTACAGGAAGCGATCGACCGGGAACGTGCCTTCCAGGATCGTCGCCTCGGTGGCGGCGATGCCGTTGACCTCACCCAGCGCGTTGACGAAGCCGTGCAGCGGCGACCCGCCGCAGTCGGTGGCCGCCACCTTGCACTGCTCCGCGAACTTGCCGAAGGAGAAGAAGAAGATTGCGTCCTTCTTGATCTGTGTCGTGGTGGCCGTCTTGGTCTTGCCCCAATACGGGTTGTTGTTCACGAACCCGGCCTGGGCCGAGGTGAACGCGTTGGGCAGGATCTCGGCGTCCTCGTTCTCCAAGATGTTCGCCGGGCCGACGCAGGTCTTGGCGCCGCCGCTAGGCACGTAGCAGTTGACCGGGTTGGTCGCCGCCGAGGGGTCGAAGCCGAGGAACGTCTTGAACGTGCTCTGGGTGCCCGAGCCCTCTTGGGCCGCGAACACCACGATCTTGGCGTTGGCGCCTCCGACCGCGTCCCAGTTGGAGATGGTGCCGTTATAGATGCTCTCCAGCTGCGCCTGGGTCAGGTTGGTGACGGCGCTCGAGGGCGTTTTCGTCGTCGCGTTGATCTTGGTGTAGTGGAACCACGGCACGCCGTCCTGGGCGAAGGCCACGAAGTTGAGGCCCTTCAGATCGCTCGAAGAGAGCGCACGCGAGCTGCGGGCGAAGTTCTGGTTGTTGGCCACGTTGATCGGCACCCCACCCGAGGTCGCCCCGGCGCCGTGGGCCCCTTGGTCCTCGAGCTGGGCGATGCCGTTCGAGGACCCGATCTGGGGCTCTTCGACCGAGATGTCGTTGAAGGGGTTCTCGGGGATAGCCCCCGCGATGCCCGACGAGGTCGTCTGCTGGGGGCCCGTGCAGCTGTAGTCGAGCGGCTGGGGCGTCGTCGCCGACGGGAAGGCCACGAACTCCTGGCAACCCGGAGACTGGTTGAACAAGAGGTCCATGTCCTGCATCATGTTGTAGGTCGTGGCCGAACCGCTACCGACCATGGTGGTGTTGGCCGGACCGGTCAGTGTGGCACCGGCGGGCACCGCAAAGGCACCGAGTGTGAGCGCGCCCGCAGCCAGGGAAACCCCGACCGCCAACGCTCCACGTGCGCCCTTGCTCTTCGACCGGCTGCGCCCACGCGCGCCAGTTTTCGGGAGCAATTGCATGGTTACACCCACTTCCTTTCGTGCCTTGGGCACCCTTTCCCGGACAGGCTCGTTCCCCCGGGTCACGGCGCACGCTAGGGAACCCGTATGAACGCTCGATGATCGGAAAGTGGCGCAGATCGAAACCAGGCATAAACTTTCTGTGACGTTTCGCTCGAATTTGGATCGTGGGGGGCGGCGGCATTGGGGGTTGCCGGGAGCCCATGTGACTTTCGTGACGCTGCGCAGTGACTTTCGACAGGATCTCGTGACTTTGGACCCGGATGTCCTGAGGACATCGGTCGAGTCGGCGTGAGCCGCCTGAGAAGAGGGTCTGTGGCCGGCGTAGTGGTGCCGGGCGAACGAAGCGCGCCGCGGGCACAATGACGCCCGTGCAAAAGCTGAGAAGTCAAAGAAGGAAGCCGTCAAGACTGCGGAACAGCTGGTGGAGAGTTTTCTTGGCCGCCGCGACGACCGCGGTCTGCCTCGCGGTATTCGGCTCGCAGCACCCGCCGGGCCCATTTTCCTCGGCCGATGTGAGCGGGGCGACCACGCCGCCGCTCTCGGTGACCTGGATGCCGAGCTACGCAGCACCCGACACGCCGTCGAAATACAACAAGGTCGGTGTGCTCAGGATCGGCCCGAGTTCCGCCAAGAACGTCCTGGTCCTCGAGCCAGGCACCTCGGCCGGGAGCGCCTACTTCGTGCCCCTGGCCAAGTGGATCGTCTCCGATACGCCGGGTTGGCAGGTGTGGTCAGTGGAACGCAGGGAGAACCTGCTCGAGGACCAGTCAGAGCTGAACCTCTTCAAGGAGCACAGGGCCACCGCGACCCAGCTCTACGACTACTACCTCGGCTACCTCAAAGATCCCGGCATCACGCACCACCTCCAGATGATCCCCACCTCTAGCGTGGAGTTCGCCAAGAACTGGGGTATGAACGTCGCAGTCCAAGACCTTCACACGGTGATCGAGGCGGCCAAGAAGCTTGGCGGGAAGGTCGTGCTCGGTGGCCACTCCCTCGGCGGCTCGGTCGTGACGGCCTATGCCACCTGGGATTTCGGTGGAAAGGCGGGGGCCGATCAGCTAGCCGGCCTCGTCTACATCGACGGGGGGAGCAGCCCTACCCCGGCAGCGTTCGGTCCGGCGGGCACTCCCGTCGTCGTGACCGCCGCCTCCGCGACGCAGGAGCTCCAAGCGTTCGATCAGCCATCGGTGTCCCCCTGGTTGAGCTTCGGCGGCATCGCGGCGCCCTATGCGGGCCTGTTCAACGCCACCGGTTCGGCTGGGGCCCTGCTCGATCCGAACGCGCCCTCGCTTGGCCAGACCTCCGGCCTTCTTCCCACCGACATCGTCCCGCCAGTGAAGGTCTCCAACGTCGGCCAGTACGGGTATGCCCTCAACGTCGCCACGTCGCCCCCATCGCTGGAGGCGGCCCAGGCTCACCTCGGAGAGGGCGTCTCGTCCCAAGGCCCCGTGCACGGCTGGAACGGAACCGGGGCTCTGACGCCGATCACGCGGTTCGCCACCATGTTCTCCGGCGTCGGCGTCACTAACGCCGACGGAAGCGAGTGGTACTTCCCACAGCGCCTCACCGATGACTCGGCCGCCGTGGAGGACGGCAACGCCAACCCGGCTCAGAGCGTCCTCGACGTCCAGTCCACTATGGGCCACGACCTCCCACACAGCCTGCAGATCTACGCGTTCGCCGCCCACTTGGGCGGACCCGGCATACTCACCGCGACGAAGGTCCTGGCGGAACAGTCCGGTATTCCGATGAGCCACTTGACCCTGATCGACGAGCACAACACCTACGCTCACAACGACCCGGCCGGGGCGTACCCGAAGAACATCTTCTTCTCGCACCTCGTTCCGTTCCTGAAGAAAGTCGGTGGGTGACGGCGAGCCGCGTTGGAGGCAGGGAATCGCGGGGAACGATCGGACTTCCACGGGTGTGATCTGACGTCTGTAGGAGGTTCGGAAGGGTCTCTTCGGTTGCGGGCGCACGGAGCCCGGGGCGAGTCGAAGGTTTGAATCTCGGGGCGCAGAGGACTCCGAAGTCAGGCGAGGACTCCCGTTGGCAATCGGCTCGTCGGGTCGGGATCCAAGCTGACGGCTTGTTGATGTCCGACTCGCCCTCGGCCTTCTGGCCTTCATAGATGAGGACCAAGCGTCGGTTGTAGAGCACGTTCGAGTCGTTTGGCCCCGATGAGCCTCGACGGAGGGGCTGGAGCGCGCGCGGGGAGATTACGAGTCGTCGGATTTCTGCGACCTGCAACCGGATCGACGCGGCTCCGGTCACCGGTGCGAAGCTGGGACACACGAGTGAGTGAGAGAGGAAATGGACTCGAAGCGGTTCTCCGGTCAGGTTGGGGTCGTCACTGGTTCGTCAGCTGATCCGAGCATCGGCCGTTCGTGCGCGTTCCGGCTGGCGCGAGAGGGCGCGTCGGTGGTCGTCAACGGTCGCGACGAAGCCCGGGTCAGGTCGACCGAGGCCGCCTTGCGCGCCGAGGGGTTCCCCGTCGTCGGCGTCGTGGGGTCCATGGACTCCGAACGAGCGGTGGCGACACTCACGGACCGCGCCATCGAGGCGTTCGGCCGGATCGATCTCGTCGTCAGTACGCTTGGCGGCGCCCCCCATCGGCGCTCTTTCGACACGATCACGCAGGAGCAGCTTCTCGACACCTTCCGTCTCAACGCGTGGCCCGCGATTGCGCTGATCCGGGCCGCGCTCGACCGAGGTCTTGGTGAGGACGGTGGTTCGGTCGTCACCATATCGAGCGGGTCGCCGCGCAAGACCACATCGGCCATGGTGTCCTATGCCGCGGCCAAGGCCGCCCTCAACACCATGACCAGAACGATTGCAGCGGACCTCGCCGGAAGGGTTCGTGTGAATGCGGTGAGCCCGGGGTTGGTGCGCACCACGTCGACTCGGTCCGTGTGGGTATCCGACGGTGGTGCGGCGGCCGGCGCCAATCTCCCGATCGGGCGACTCACCGAGCCCGACGACGTCGCCGCCGCGGTGTGCTTCCTTCTGTCGGACGACGCACGCCAGATCACCGGCATCACCCTGGACGTCGATGGCGGCAACCACCTCAAGAGTGGTTGGACACCGATCCACTAGCCGGGCCCGTCCCGTCCCTGCGTGGGCCAACTTTCTTTCAAGAGCCCGACGACGGTGGTGCCGATGGCGGCGATCTGCTCTCGAACCTCCTCGGGCGCCATGCCGGGAAGTTGTATCCGCAGGTTCAGCGCGTCCGCTCCGACTTCTTGCCCGGCTGTCGCGATCCGTGCGGCCAGCTCGGCCGGATCGTCAGCGACGAGCGTCTGATCCTCGCCGAACGCGCTCCTGCGTCCGGCGTAGCTCTCGTACACGGCGCGCTGTCGTGCCATGAGTCCGGAGGGCAGGCGCCCCAGCCAGACGCGTCGAATGAGCACCGTTGAGCCCGTACCCCCGGCTTGCGTGAACGCTTCGGTCAGGCGGGCCAGCCTCGGAGGCGCCGACATCCCTTCCATGAGAATGCCGGCTCCGCATCGAGCGGCACGAACGGCCGCCGCGACCGACACGGCCGCGCTGACCACGGGGACCGGGTCCTGTCGGCAGGCGAGCAGCGCCGGGTCTCCCTCGAGCTCGCCCAGATCCTTTCCACGCAGCAGCGCGACGAGCCGGGGGAGCTCGGCCTTGAAGCGATCGACGGATTCGCTCTGGCTGAAGCCCGCCACGTGGAAATCCAGGGGGAGGGCGCCGGCGGCCACCCCGAGTCCGACACGACCGCGATGGCGGGCGTGGAGCCATGCGACCTCCTCGGCAACGAGCGCCGTCGACCGCAGCGGCAGTAACAGTGGGGCTGCCGCGGCCCAGCCCGTCGGGTGTTCCTCTAAAGCGAAGGAGGCCATCTGGAGCGGCTGGGCCAGGTAGCCCGGAAAGCCGCCGTGGTGCTCGCTCGTCATGATGCCGTCGAAGCCGCTGCGCACCGCGAGTGCGGCTTGCGCGCTGAGCTCGCCGACGATGGTCTCGGCGGAGAGCTCGTTGTGGGGGTACAGCCGGAGCGAAACCGATCCGCGCCCGAAGGGAGCAGAGGGGAGCAGGGACGGAGAGTCGCTGTGTAGCCCGTTTGGGGGCCGTTCGCGTCCGACGGCTGGCACCGGGCGATCTTAGGAGCAGTGACGGCGTTTCCCTGGCACTGGTCAGGCTGCTCGCGTGGCACCGGATTGATGGAATGATCGATCCTTCGGACGTCGTGGGTCCGTACGCGAGGTCAAAGATCCGCGAAAGCTCCGGGCCCGCCGGCACGACGGTCATGCTGACCGGAACGGGCTTCTGTCCGTGCGGTCGCACAACGGTCCCTATCGAGTTGAACGGGCACCCGCCGACAAGGGGATCTAGGTCACGCCCGAGGGTTGTTCCAATTCCGCATGGCTGTATTGGCCGGCAGCCGTTCCGTGAAGATCCTTGCCATCCAGCAGCGCACACCTCCCCACGGATAGAACCGGGTCTTGACTTCCCTCACGGTCGCCCTGGGCGGGTCGCCCTCCGGCTCCGGTTGGAGCGTCGGTCTGTCACGACGACTTCGGCGCCGCCGACCCCGAGCACCGGTGGCTCCGGTACGACAACGTCGAGAGTCTCGACCGCCACAACGTCGAGGGCCGGCACGTTGTCGACGACGAGCACGGATGATCACCGGGGTCTCCCCTGCGCACGGATAATCGGGCAGGAGGGCCTGCCCCTGGGTACGAAGACCGGCATCGTCGCGGCGGCACCGACCAACGCAAGTTGGACTCGTCTGTGCGGCCGGCTCAAAAAGGCAGACCGGTTGCCACGCAGCGCTCAATGGAGGGAACGGCAGTTGCCCGCGGCAGATGAAAGCTGTCACCGTCGTTCCGCGCACCGAGCATCCGGTGGTCGCCAATCTGGACCCGCCTCGATCGCTACGTGACGTCGTGCCAACGCGAGGCGAACCCGTCTGGATCCTGGACTCGAGACCTTGACGCAATCCCCGTATCGGAGTAACCCTTGTTTCGCTGCAGTTGAAACATCTTGTTGCGACGTGAGGTGCCATTCACCTAGCTGAGGCGGTCAGCGGAGAGGGGTTAGCAATGTCAATCCTCGGTGCTCGGATGTCGCGTACCCGATTCCCGATGCGCGGTCTGCGCATACGCCAACCTCGGCAACCGGAACAGGAGGGGAGGCGCACGATGAGGTCACGTTTGGTTCGTGGTGACCGGAGATGGCTCTTGATCGCACTGTCGGCCGTGCTGATCGCATCGGGTGCCGCCCTTGGCGCCGCGGAGGCGAGCGCCTCAGGCGGCCCTCCTTTCTTCCTGATCACGCCGCGGGCGCTGGCCTTCGGCGATGTCCCGATGGGCTCGACCACGGCGGAGCAGCAGATCACGATTACGAACGTCAGCGGAGTGGCGCGGACGATGTCCGGCAGCGGCGGTGGTGCCGGGGTATTCGGCGGCGCTCAGAACTGCCAGGGTGTGAGCCTTGCTCCGGGCAAGTCGTGTCAGATGTTCTACGCCTTCTCACCGACGACGACCGGGACAGTCAACGGTTCGACGAATGGGACGTGGAACGGACAGGCGTTCAGTCTCAATTTCACCGGGACCGGAACACCACAGTTCCTGGTCACCCCCACCAGCCTCAACTTCGGCCACGTGACGGTGGGAGCGACCAGCGCATCTCAGACCATCCAGGTCACGAACCAGTCCAACAACCCAGTTGTCATGTCCGGCAGCGGCGGAGGCGCCGGGGTATTCGGCGGCGCTCAGAACTGCCAAGGTCAGACCCTCGCCGCCGGTCAGTCGTGTCAGATGTTCTACGCCTTCTCACCGACGACGACCGGGACAGTGCACGGATCGACGAATGGGACGTGGAACGGACAGGCGTTCAGTCTCAATTTCACCGGGACCGGAACACCTCAGTTCCTCGTTACCCCGACCAGCCTCAACTTCGGCCGCGTGAAGGTTGGCACGACCAGCGCATCTCAGACCATCCAGGTCACGAACCAGTCCAACAACCCAGTTGTCATGTCCGGCAGCGGCGGGGGCGCCGGGGTATTCGGCGGCGCTCAGAACTGCCAAGGTCAGACCCTTGCCGCCGGTCAGTCGTGTCAGATGTTCTACGCCTTCTCACCGACGACGACCGGGACAGTCAACGGTTCGACGAGTGGGACGTGGAACGGCCAGCCGTTCACCCTCAAGTTCGCAGGAATCGGCACGTCGTAGCTGATAAACACGGGCCGATTGGCGATGGATAGTTCCCCAGACGGATCACACACGGCCCAAGGTCGATGGAGAGGGAATGCCGACTGTCATAATCGACCGGCTCGTCAGCCTCCAGGACACGGCCGAGGCTCTACGGAGAACTCTTGGCGACCGCTATGAGATCACCATTCACGGCGAGGGCACCCAAGCGGCTCTAAAGGTCAAGCAGTCGGCTGCCGCCTTGGCAACCGTGCACGAGGACCAGAACACAACCACAACGTTCCACGTCCATGGTGGCGGCTTGGTCATCTCGCGGATGATCAACGAATTCGGGATCGCCAAGAAGGTCGCCGAGGCTATCGAGGAAGCGTTCAAGACCTAGACCCTCCGGCAACAGAGGGAGACTCATGCCAATCATCGTTGTAGCCAGCCTTCGGCTGAGGGATCATTCCCTCCTTGATGAGTTCTTCACCCATGCCGCCGCCGTCATCGAGCAGGCGCAGAACACTGAGGGCAGCTTGGGCGTCGACGCCTTGGCGGAAGCACACGACGTGTGGTGGGACGTAACAGCTCGGCAGGGGCGAGCGCCGATCGAAACGTTCATGAACACCGAACCGCACCTCAGCAGTCGAGCACTCGCAAACCATCTCTGCGACGAGGCGATTTTCGCTGAGTGGGAACCTCACCAACGGCTCCGACGCCAATGAGACCCGAGCCTTCCCCGCTCCCGTCGAGCCGCCACCCAGCGTGGCGTGATCGAGAACTGGGTTGAGATGGCGGTTGGGTGGTTTCTGGGGCGCCCCTTGCCGGTTCGGAGACACCATCTTCTGGCGCCGGCTCAGCTCGCGACGGATTGCCTCAAGAGCAAACGGGAGGTGTCACCTGTTCACCTCCACATAGGTCGAAGTGCAGGCGACCCAGTATTTGCTAAGTCTCTGTGGCAAGCAGCGATTGCAAGCCCGCAGTCATGCCGCTGAGCTCGGGCGGCGCCGCGGGCGGGCTTAGCTTCATGCTTTGGTCAAGCCGCCAGCTCGGGCTTTCCGTTTCACGTTGGAACTCGGCCAAGGCGACGATCGCAGCAGCGACGTCAGGGTGGCTATCGCCGTAACGGTCGGCCACCTGTGGCTTGCGATTCAGCGCGCAGCGCCACGGCTTTTTGCAAGAAATTCGTCGCCGGTGCGCTCACGGGCAAGACGCGTGTACCGCTGTGGCGTTCGACTTTCGGCGGGGCGTGGCGTCGAGTGGCTGACCCTTTGGGGAATCCCCAAGCGCCACGGGTTCCACCAACTCCGTCACTTCTACGCTCGACGCTGATCGCCGCGGAGGAGAGCGTGAAGGTCGTCCAGGCCCGGCTCTGGCGCAGCCGCCACCATGACTCTCGACATCAACGGCCACCTCTTCCCCGACTCCGAGGAGCGGACCCGGGTGGTCCCGGAGTCGGTAGTGCTTGGAACTGGCGCGCCCTTTTCGCGCCCTTCGGGTCAGGAGCGGGAACAAGCTCCAGGTCAAACGTATAAAGACGATGAGTCGGCCTATAGGCGGTATTGAGCCAGGGAGGCGAGTCGGGGAGTGTCTATCCGCGTGCAGCGCTGTTACGTGGGAACGACTTGCCGTCGGCATTCATGATGTCCACAAAGCGACGCCGTGCCGAAACGATGGCCGCTCGAATCTCGTCTACGTCACCCAGGAGCCGCTGTCGCTCGCGTTGACTTTTCCACTGACGGTGACGAAGGCGGTAAAGAGAGCCCCGGCGGTACTTTAGAGCCGGTTTCTTGAGGGACCTCGAGACCGCGTCTGAGACATGGCCCCGACATCAGCTGCTTAGGGCGGTTCGACGCGGAACACTGGGTGTAGCGGTGCGACGCGCTCGAAGTCACCGATGGGAGCCCGCCAATCAATGGAGAAATGAGCGCGGGCCGACCAAGCAAAGAGAAGGTATCGCTTCAAGATCGGCGCACGTTCGGACACAGGCACCTCTATGAGTGAGACATGGCGCCAACGCCCATGAAGGAGTCTCGCCTGGCCGTTAACTGCCCGGACGTTCTCCACCCAGTTGGACTCGCACTCGAGCATCGACGCGAGATACCAGGCCCTGTGGAAACGGACTATGGCCAGAGGCAGCGAAATGAGGTTGCCGCTGTACCGCCCTCGCACCTCGAGCACTGCCGCGATCGGCAAGAGCCGGGGAAGCGGCCCGTGGATGAATCGGCGATGAATGGCCTTCGCTTGCTCGGTCGGGCGTCCGCCCGCGTACAACTTTCGGAGCCTGTCATGGCGCTTGCTGTTGGGCATACCGCTCCAGCTTCGATGTGGTGTGTAACCCAAATGATGGCAGTGGTTGGTGCCAGAAACTATGTGAAGTCGCGATGATTGGACTGCCCCAGTCCTTCGGAAACGCTCCGAGATGCCGCCTTCGGTGATGGTCAGCTTGCGGATCGACTTCGTCCGGCCCGGGCGCTGCCACGATGTCCTCCTTCTCCCACGTCCGCCCACGGGCAAGCGTGGCCGGTGGTTCTGGTAAGTCGGATCCGTCTCGGTGAGCTGCTGGACGCGCTGGCGGCGCTGAATCAGTTGCTCACCGTCACCGTGATGCCCGGGCTCGTGGCCGTCGTGCCGCCCTTTTCGGTGGCGACGCTATTGAGCGTGTAGGTCCCGTTGGGGACAGAGGTCGTGTTCCAAAAGCCGATCCAGCCGTAGAGCGTCGCCGCGGCGGGGCTGACCACGTGGTTGGATAACGACCCCCCGCTCACCTCGAACTGCACGGAGGTGACTTCGGCGGTCCCGGCCGCCGAAGCGTCGAGGACCGCGGCCGAGCCGCTGAGGGTCGCTCCGCTCGAAGGCACGAGGACGGCGGTGTGCAGCGGGAGGTTGTCGACGGTGACGCTGACCGGGGCGCTGGTCGTCGACTGGCCGAGGGCGTCGGTGGCCACGCTCTGGAGGGTGTAGGTGCCGTTGGGCACGTCGGTCGTGTCCCAGGCGCCGAGGTACCCGTACTCCGTGCTGACCGAGGAGCTGACCACCTGGTCGGTGATCGAGCCCCCGCTCAGCTCGAAGCTCACCGAGGCGATGCCGACGGGGCTCGAGGCTCCGGCGTCGAGCCAGATGTCACTACTGACCGTGGCACCGCTCGCCGGGAGGGCCACGCTCGTCGTCGGCGGCGGGACAGTGACGGTGAGGGTAGCCGCGTTCGTCGTGGCCGAGCCAACAGCGTTTGTGAACACGGCCCGGAAGTCGTCCCCATTATCGGAGAGAGGAACGATGGTGATTTCGTAGACGCTCGACGTGGCACCCGCGATGTCGGTCCAGGTCGATCCGCCGTCTGTGGACTGCTGCCACTGCACGGTGGGCGGAGGCCCGCCGCTCGCCGCTGCCGAGAACGTGACGCCTGTGTCCACGGAAACGGTCTGGTTGGTCGGCTGGGTGGTAATGGCTGGCGCGCTGGGCGCGGTCACGGTCAAGGTGAAGGACTGGGTAGCGTCCGGACTGACACCGTTGGAGGCCGTGATGGTGATCGGGAAGCTTCCGGCCTGGGTTGGATCACCACTGAGGCTGCCGGTGCCGTTCCCATTGTCGGTAAAGGAGATCCCCGAAGGTTCACCCGATGCCGAAAGCGACGGAGTCGGAGTCCCCTGGGCTGTCACAGTGCAGATGTAGGTCACGGTCTGAAACGCTGCGGTTGAGCAGGCCGAAATGAAAACTGGTGGGGTCAATACCGTAAGAACGGCGGCGTTCGTCGTGGCGGAGCCCAGCGAGTTGGTGAACACGGCCCGAACCTCGTAGCCGTTCTCAGAGGAATTGACGACTTCGCTCAGCGTGGTCGATGTGCCCCCCACCGGCAGATTGGCCCAGGTGCTCCCGCCGTCGGTCGAGTACTGCCACTGCACTGTGGGCGTGGGGTTGCCACTGGCCGCGGCGGTGAAAGTCGCTGTCTCTCCAGAGTCGACCGCCTGATTTGTGGGCTGGAGCGTGATCACTGGAGAAGCGGCCACCGTCACGGCCAAGGTGAAGGACTGGGTGGCGTCCGGACTGACACCGTTGGAGGCCGTGATGGTGATCGGGAAGCTTCCTGACTGCGTTGGGTCACCACTGAGGCTGCCTGTGCCGTTCGCATCGTCGGTAAACGAGATCCCAGAGGGCTCACCCGATGCCGAGAGCGAGGGGGTCGGAAAGCCACTGGCGATCACAGTGCAGGCGTAGGCGGTGCCCTCCAAGACTGTGGTTGGGCACGTCGAGGTGATGACCGGTGCCGTTGGACTCGGATTCGTCCCTATTACGTAGCCGTCCTGGGAATCTGTTTCCGAACCCAATGCCTGGGGGGTGCTCCCAAACGGGAGCGGCAGCTGCACTGGTGTATCGCTGCCGCTCAGATTGCCGTCGCCAAGCTCGCCGACGCTGTTGTCTCCCCAGCCATAGAGGTGCCCGTCCGAGCCAATGGCATAGCCCGCGGCACCTGCGGCGACGGCCGTCGGGGTTACCCCCGAAGGCAGCGAGACCTGGACGGGAGTTGAGCTGCACGGTAGGGAGTTGCACAGGCTCGGCCCTGTGTCGCTTCCGTCTCCTAGCTGACCAGTGAAGTTGATGCCCCAGGCATAGAGCTCGCCGTCTGAGCCGATGGCGTAGCCGTCGGGGGATCCACTACCGGCAATTTCTGTCGGGGTGACCCCCGCAGGCAGCGACACCTGTACCGGGATGGTCTGATTCGTGGTGCTGCCAATACCAAGCTCACCATAGTAGTTATCGCCCCAGGCGTAGAGCTTGCCGTCGGAGCCGATGGCATAGGCCGCGTAGGTACTTGCGCTTGCGACAGCTGTCGGGGTGACGCCCGAGGGCAGCGAAACCTGGATGGGCGTGGCGCTGCACGGTGCGGAGTTGCACAGGCTCGGCCCTGTGTCAGTTCCGTCTCCGAGTTCCCCGTAGACGTTGTAGCCCCAGGCGTACAGGTGCCCGTCCGAGCCAATGGCGTAGGCGTCATTACCGCCCGCGGCGATGGCGATCGGGGTGACCCCTGTGGGCATGGAAACGACCACAGGGGTCTCGCTGCCACAGGAACCACAGATATTGGTGTTGCTGCCGTCTCCTAGCTGACCAGTATCGTTGCCGCCCCAGGCATACAGACTGCCGTCCGAGCCGATGGCATAGCCATCGTTATAACTGGCGGCGATGGCTGTTGGGCTCACCCCCGAGGGCAGCGATACGACTACCGGAGTATTGCTATCGGTTGCACTCCCGTTGCCAAGCCCGCCGAGAGGACCACCGCCGCCCCAGGCGTAGAGGTGACCGTCTGAGCCGATGGCGTAGCCGTTGCCACCACCCCCAGCGATGGCCGTGGCCGTCACCCCAGAGGGAAGCAAAACGGTGACGGGTGTGGTGCTGCACGAGTCGTGCGACGGGTCACAGCTGTTGGGACCGTTCGAGCCGTAGAAGCCTCCACCGAGCTGGCCCATGGTGTTGGAGCCCCAGGCGTAGATTGGGTCGGAGTTGGAGGCGGCGGCGCTATTGGACTTCTCGTTGGCACCAGCCACGGAGCTTGCCCCGAAGCTCCCCAGGGCAGTCGTCCCCAACATCACCAGCGCAGCGGCGCCGCAGATCCTGGCCAACGAGGTAATCGGGCGAGCGATCACGGTGAACTCCGATCAGCTAGGGAACGAATCGCAGCTGAAAATGGGATCCCAGTGAATCCGCTCTGTTCGAGCTGCTAGCACGACTCACGGCTTACGCTACTCCCTCTGCGTTAGGCGTGAAATGGGTCGCACTAAGAGATCAATCGGAGTGAGTCGACGGCCTTCTGGCAGCGGTCTACGCGATTCGAAGTTGCATGCCGTGCGCATCCCCTTCGAGCGCCGCCTGACCCCCGCGGCGCGGAACCGCTCAACCCTCAGCGAGTCGGCGCCCGTCGCCCAAACCGAGGCTGGAGAGAGAACCTCGTTCCGGGCGAGAACATCATGCGGATCACCAGTCCTCGTGGTGCGAGGGTCGCAGTCGCACGTAGCATCCGCTCGCCTCGCCGCCCGCGCCGTGACGTAGCAGTCCCGGCGATGCTCAGTTACAAACTGTACGAAGTTGTCGGCTGTCGCTTTCGGGTCATCGGGATCGAACCCGCTCCAGCGGTAGAAGAGCATCGGCCCAGGAAGTTCAGATATGGCGCGATGGCGTAGGCGCACAGCATCACGCCGGAGGGGTCAATGTCGTAGTCAATCCACGCCTGAACTCAAGAGAAACCAGACCGTCGTCGGTGCGGTCGACCTTGAAGTCGACGTAGCAGAAGCCTCGTCGCACTGGGACAGGTTGTCCGGGTTGCGCTCTTCGGGCGAGTGGCCGGTTTTGAGGGTGAGTCGGCCTGTAGGCGGGATTGAGCCAGGTAGGCGAGTGGGGGAGTGTCTAACCGTGTGCAGCGCTGTGACGTGGGAGAACGCGAACGGTGACGGTATTGTCCCTGCGGACGCGATGAGGATGAATGTAAGTGATTAGTAATGGCTGGGCGCCTTGGACACCAGGATCCACACACGCTTGGCGAAGGTGGTCGGCGCCGGCTTCGGCTTCGCGGACCACTGCTTGCGGCCGATGGAGTCGGTACGCGATTCGACGTGCGCAATCTGCGCACCTCCCTCCAGCTCACCCGGACGCTCCTGACGGTGTCGTCTCTGACCCCCAACTCCTCGGCGTGCCGCCGGTTCGACTTCCCGTCCGGTTCCTTAGTGGTCGATGAGAAGCGCCACGGTTACGCAGACGAGGACAACGATGAGCCCAGCGAGGACCCACGTCAGTCGCTCGAGGCGGCGGCTTGAGGCAAGCATGCGGCGGGTCAACTCAGCCAACGCCCCCGTCGGGCATCCTCACTCCCAATCAGCAGTCCTGACTAGCTGTTCGTCAGAGTCCTCCCGTGACGCCCCCGCGACGACCCTCGGAGTCATTGGGATCATCCTGCTCTTGGGGCTTGGCTCGTCGTGCGTGGGCTGCTCTGGGGTATCGGGCTCTTGGCTCGGTGATCTCGCTTGCGATGCAATCCCGCCTTTGGTTCGCAGCCCCCGCCATCATCGGTATGCTCGCCATGATTCGGCGCTGGACAGGGTTCATCCCAAGTCGAGTCTGAAACGACGAACGCCATTCGAAGGGGGTTCGATGTGATGGATGGGCGTCACTCCTCAACACTGTTGCTTCATCGCTCTTCGTCGCGCCCGCTGCGATGGCTGCTCCGAGGTGGAGTGGCCATATGCGTCGCAGCAGGAGGTGTCCTCGCTGTCGTGTCTGGGCCTTCAGCAGCGGCACCGGTCGACTTCGGGCAGGCGATAGAGGTGAGCGTCCCGCCGAATGGTGCGACCAATCCTGTTGCAGAGCTCCCCGGAGTGTCGTGCACATCGGTGGGGAACTGTGTCCTCGTCGGTGACTATGGCGACAGCTCCAATAAGTCCCAGTCAATGGTGGTGACCGAGACCGGCGGAACCTTCGCGCCGGCGACCGAGGTGACCCCCCCGTCGAATGCTGCGAGTAACTCCGGCGCGGGTCTCAGTGGAGTGTCGTGCACTTCGGTCGGGAACTGTGTCGCCGTCGGCAACTACTTCGACAGCTCCGAAAACGGCCAGGCAATGGAGGTGACCGAGACTGGCGGGACCTTCGCGCAGGCGACCGAGGTGACCGCCCCGTCGAATGCCGCGAGCGATCCCCGTGCGGGTCTCGGTGGGGTGTCGTGCACTTCGGTGGGGAACTGTGTCGGCGTCGGTAACTACGTCGACAGCTCCGGAAATAGTCCAGACAATGGAGGTGACCGAGACCGGCGGGACCTTCGCGCAGGCGACCGATGTGGCCGCGCCGTCGAATGCCGCGAGCGATCCCCAAGCGGCCCTTCTCGCCTTATCGTGCACTTCGGTGGGGAACTGCGTCGGCGTCGGTGACTACGTCGACAGCTCCGGAAATAGCCAGGTAATGGAGGTGACCGAGACCGGCGGGACCTTCGCGCAGGCGACCGAGGTGACCCTCCCGTCCAATGCTGGGAGCAACCCCCGCGCGGGTCTCAATGGGGTGTCGTGCACTTCGGTGGGGAACTGCGTCGGCGTCGGCGGCTATGGCGACAGCTCCGGAAACGGCCACGCGATGGAGGTGACCGAGACCGGCGGGACCTTCGCGCAGGCGACCGAGGTGACCACCCCGTCGAATGCTGCGAGCGAACCCCGCGGGGAGCTCGGTGGGGTGTCGTGCACTTCGGTGGGGAGCTGTGTCGCCGTCGGCAGCTACCTAGACAGCTCCGGGAATTACCAGGCGATGGAGGCGACCGAGACTGGCGGGACCTTCGCGCAGGCGACCGAGGTGGCCGCCCCGTCGAATGCTTTGAGCAATCCCTTTGCGAATCTCGTTGCAGTGTCGTGCACCTCGTCAACCAACTGTGTCGCCGTCGGCTCCTATAGAAACGGCTCGGGTCAGCAGGCGATGGCAGCCATCTCTCCCCCAACCCCGCCCACCACGAGCGTGGCCCTTCCGTCGAACGGCGCGACGGTCAGCGGTGACACCTGGCTCGACGCCGCGGCGTCGGCCTCAGCCGGCATCGCCTCGGTCCGCTTCGAGGTGAGCGGGGGTCCGATCTCCGACCAGGTGGTCGGCTCGGGGGTGGCCACGCTCTACGGATACCTCGGTGCCTGGGACACGACCGACGTGCCCAACGGCACCTACAGCCTCCAGAGCGTGGTCACCGACACCTTGGGGCAGTCGACGACCAGCGCTCCGATCACGGTCACCGTCGCCAACCAGCCGCTGCAGACCACGGTCCTCGTCCCGTCGAACGGGGCCACGTTGAGCGGCTCCTCCGCGGTGCTCGACGCCTCGGCGTCGGGGACGAGCGACGTCACCGGGGTGCAGTTCGTCATCGACGGCGCGTCGAGCTCGTATGAGGCGATGGGGCCCGCGGTCGCGACCATCTACGGCTGGATCGCAGAGTGGAGTCTCAGCGGTGTCCCCGCCGGGATCTACACGATTGAGAGCATCGCCACTCAGTCCGGCGGGGGGACGGCAACCAGCACACCCGTCACGGTCATGGTGAGCTGAGCCGAGCGCCGGCCGTTGGTAGCAGGTGTGGCCGTGTCCAGATCATCTTGACGGGCTGACGGGCTGACGGGACTGACGGAGTTCGGCCGGAGACGCTGACGCCCTCAGGCAGACCATTCCCAGAACACCGGGTCGGAGTCAATCGCGAACGTCCCTGTCGAATCCTCAAGCAGGATCACATGCGGGCTATGCCGTCGAGTCGTTCGACACGGTCGACCTACTGCAGGAGCGAGAGTCAAATCGCTGTGCCTTCACAGTCTCTTGATTCAGACCAGCAGCGGATGGCCTCTTGCACGTGGGCGAAGGCCAGGGCGGCTATGGGGATGTTCCCAGGATTGAACCACCGGATCTCTGCTGTCTCGTCGCTGGTTCGCGCCAGCTCGGGCCGGTCGGCCTGGCCCACGAAGTAGATATTGAGAGTGACTTCTGGTGGGTCCTCGTTGCCATAGGTGTCGATCCACATTCCTAGAAATCTCATCGAGTGGAGGCTGAGTCCTGTCTCTTCCTGCACCTCTCGCTTAGCCGTTGCCAACGGATGCTCCTCGGGATCGCAGAATCCTCCGGGAAGATCCCAAAGCCCGGCACCTGGATCATTGGCCCGGAGGACCAGAAGGAGTTCTCCGTTGTTCACTACACACGCGCCACCGCACGGCTTGGGGTTCCTCCAGTATTCGTGACCACAGTCGGGGCACCGGCCGGGGGCCACCAGGTCTATTTCCATTCCGCAGTCCACACAGAACCTGACCAGCGTCACCATCACATGGTTGCGCATTCCAGCTCATGAGCCGACATCCATCCCGCGGGTATCCCACTTCGGGTCGGGGAGCGGCGGTTGGGCACCATGGCAAACGCTGCCGGGCCCGATATCTATCCTTTCTGTCCGGGAGCGACATTGCCGGGTGTACCCTCGTGACGGCTCACTTCGAGCACCAGCGTCCCCGCTTACGGTGACAGGACCGAGAGTCCCGATGGGTCCCAAAGTCAAGTGGTGGGCTTGCCCGGCCTGGCATCGCAAACTGTTTGGCACTGAAGAATGACTGGTACATACGACACGGGCATGGAACTTCTTATCGAGTCTGCCAATGCGCTCGATATGGTGGCCGGCGCTTGTGAGAGCTCGGAGGATGCGGCGCGCCTCTTTGCACTGGCGGACCGGATCCGTAGCTACCTGACAATGAGTCGTCCCACCACGAATCTTGGAATGCCTCGGATTGTCTCCGACGCCGCCCGGCTCGAGGATGAAGACGTGATTCATCGGACGGGAGAGTTCAACAAATCCCACATACGCATCCTGTCGGACTGAATTCGGGTGGCATGTGTGTGTGGGTTGAACCTGTCACTCCATTCCGCCGCTGAAAAATATCCCCGAACGGCAGAACGAGGCGTGTGGGTAACTGCCGCAACTCAATTGTAGAGGGGCAAGATGGACCAATGAGCCGACATGGGTCCCGACGGGTGGTGGGTGACGGACACACCGGACTCACGCGTTGTATTCAGCGGCAGCGCGAGCCGAGTGTTCCCCGGATTGGCGATGAGAGGAGGGTACTGTCAGTTATTGACAGTGATGCCGACGCCTGAACTAAATGCGCTTCCAGCGGCATTGGAGGCCTCTGACAACATCACGTAGGAGCCGTCAGGAACTGTCCTGGAGTTCCAGGCGCATAACCATCCAAAAATGGTCGGCACCGCCGTGCAGATCACTGGGCCGTCATAGCCGTAGATGCCGCCGAAGAGCCGGAACTCGACGCTGGAAGTGATTCGGGCGGTGGCGTCAAGGAGGGTGAATCCGGACAACTTCGCCCCGTTCCAAGGGATCAGAACGCTCGTCGTTGGCAGTTCGTTCCATGTCCAGGTGTCGTTGAGATAGTTGCCGTTGTTGTAGGCGGCGCCGGTGAACGCGAGTTGTCCGGTGCCCGGGTCATAGGCCATCGAGGCGAACGCGCGCCCGGGGGGACTGGTAACCGGAGCCTGCTGCGTCCACGTGGTTCCGTTCCAGGTCCAGGTGTCGTTGAGCATGGCGTTGTTGACGCCGTCGGTGCCGCCGAAGAGCACCAGTTGCCCGGTGCCCGGGTCATAGGCCATGGAAGCACCGGCGCGGACGGGAGGGCTAGTGGCCGGGTTCAGCTGGATCCAGCTGGTGCCGTTCCAGGTCCAGGTGTCGTTGAGGAAGGGGTTGTTGTCGTAGCCGCCGAACAGCACCAGCTGCCCGGTGCCCGGGTCATAGGCCATGGAAGCGCCGGAGCGGGCGGGGGGACTGGTGGCCGGGTTCAGCTGGGTCCAGGTGGTTCCGTTCCAGGTCCATGTGTCGTTGAGGAAGGGGAAGGCGAAGTGGAGGTTCTGGCCGCCGAAGAGCACCAGTTGCCCGGTGCCCCGGTCATAGGTCATGGAAGCGCCGGAGCGGACGGGGGGGCTGGTGGCCGGGTTCAACTGGGTCCACGTCGTGCCGTTCCAGGTCCAAGTGTCAGTAACGTAGCTGCCGTTGCAGCCGTCATCGCCGCCGAAGAGCACCAGCTGCCCGGTGCCCGGGTCATAGGCCATGGAAGCGCCGGAGAGGGCGGGGGGACTGGTGGCCGGGTTCAGCTGGGTCCAGGTCGTTCCGTTCCAGGTCCAAGTGTCGTTGTAACAGATGCTGCCGGAGCCGCCGAAGAGCACCAGTTGCCCGGTGCCCGGGTCATAGGCCATGGAAGCGCCGTAGCGGGAAGAGGGGCTGGTAGCCGGGAACAACTGCGTCCAGGTGGAGGCAGGCGTTGTCGCCCCCGTCCCGGGACCGGGCACCAGCACCGCGAACGTGGCGGACGCAATGGTGAGACACAACCCGAGGTGGACGTGGCGCAGCTTGTTCCATCGTGATGTGGTACTCACGACACCCCTCCCGCTTGCTCACTTAGACGAGGGGCGTCTGTGCCCCGGATCCGTGCTGTTCGTGGTGGTAGCGCAGCATCACGACCGACTTCGACATGCCGCATCCTGCGATACATCGCTCACGGTGCCTCCCGTACTCCTTTGTGGCCGTGGAGCCGGATGACGTCGCAAGAGGTCGCTTGACGGACGGGCTAACACAGATGTCAGTCGACCACAAGGCCTTAGTAGCCGGTGGAGTCCTTCGTCACCACCGGTAGCTACTGCCGCTGCGGCGATTGACCCTTCCTCACTGCGCCGACGTGACCCCCTCGCCCAGTGCGCCGGGACGGAGACAGGGCTGACGGGTTCCGTTTGACGTGACTAGTCGGCAAAGCAGTTGGCCAGAAGGGTGTTGAGTACCGCCGTATCCTTCCTGACGGTCAATGCTCCATCCGTACCTCTTGAGATGTCGAGGGACGGACAGAAGGCGTCAAAGTCTCCGCAGTAGAAATGTGGAGACCCTCTGACGCCCCGTCGAACCCCATCTTGCCAGTCACTGCCTACCGCCTCCTCGTCGGCAGCGCCATATGGAACAAGGTTGAACGATTCGGCAAGCTCAGAGAGCACCTCGGGTCGGGAAATGTCGAGGCCCTCCTCAAAGAGTGCATCACGAAGAGCCAAGCTCATTGCTTCGCCTGTTTTCGGATCCTGACGATATGCGGCGTGTACACACGCGAGGGCGGGTAACGAAGTCGTGGGAAAGTGGTCCGGGTTAAAGCCCCCGAAAAGGTGAGGGGCTATCTGGGATCGTAGTTCTCGGACATGTGAAGCAGTCATATCAGGATCAAGCGGCGCTCCGTTGACCAACTCGAGGGGCCAAGCCCGGATATCCAAGAGAACATCTCCACGTCCCAGCGCAGACCGACGCTCAACGACGTAGTGGAGGCCCACATGTGCGAACGGGCACCACACGTCTGCGTAGACCTCGATTGCACTCATATGTTGAGCCCACGGGTACTTTGGATCATTCAAAGTCATCGACATCTCACAGGGACCTCCTCACTTGCACAATGCTCCCGCTCACCTGGCAACAGAAAGGCCCAACCGTCCCGATCCTGTAGGGACTTTGGTCCCGTACCGACCTGCCCCGTACGGTTCGGGGATGTACAAGGGAAGTGATGGCAAATCGGACTGGTGAGTCCGATGCCGGGCGGGCGGGCGCTGAGGCGAAAGGGTCCCCAGCGCCGTTTTGACGGTGAGTCGGCCTGTAGGCGGGATACCGGTCACACACAAATCGGGGCTTTTCCTGGGAGTCTCTCCCAGTCTCTTGGGTCTTCAAAATGGGCCTCTGACGAGGGAGTATGCAGAAGGGCTTCCGTTGGCTGTGTTGAGTGGCTTTGGGCTGTTGCTGAAAATCCGGGGTCCAGTAGGGGTCCAGTAGAGGGGAAGCGTTGTCAAGGCTCCTCGGAGCTGAGGACCGTCTCAGCGCCTCTGAGAGCGCTTGGCAGACCTCGGGGATCTCGAAGCCTGTGGGGGCCATCGAGGGGTCCTCACGGTTGCCGAGCGAAGTCAGGTTGAACCAGGCTCGATGTCGTGGCGGAACATGGGCGGTCGAGGGGTCTGGTTGGGGCTTCCTCGGCACTCGTCGTGGTCGTCCTCCTTGGAGCTTGCTCGTCAACATCGTCGCCTCTGGCGACGGCCACCCGGCACCCGAACCGCCCTTCTCACACGACAACCACGACGACGAGCACCACCACGACGACGACAGTGCCGCCCACTACAACGACGACGACGCTGACGCCAACCACCACCACGACGACGGTCCCCAGTGCGCCTGTCCCGACGCGGCCACGGCAGGTCGCCTGGCGGGAAACTCAGGCGCATCCATCAACGACTTGAGGGACGCAGGATTCGGTTATGAACTTGTCGACGTGTCGTTCCAGTCGTGTTACATGCTTGCGCTGCCCGGTCAGCCCCAGGAGTGGAACGGAGGATCGGTTGTCGGCCAAGACCCGCCGGCAGGGACGGTTGAGCCGTTAGGAAGCACGGTCCAGATCTATGTCTGTGGTCCCCCACCACAGACGTATCAGCCGCCGAGCTTGCCTTAACCGTCCCGCTTCGGAGTTTCATCGTTTCGGGCATGATGACGCCTTCGGTCACCCTGGGGGGCGGTGAACGGCATCCTCCCCCGGCGGTTGGATAGGGAGGAGCAGTCATGTTCACAAGGCAGAGGGCAGCAGTCGCTCTGGGAGCATTCCTGGCGGGCGGTGTCCTGGTCGGCGGGATCACGTTGGCGGAAACGCGACGAGCCGAGGCCGAAAGAGCGTGAGTCTCACATCTTCCGAAGCGACGTGGGCATCACTGGTCCAGTACGTATTCCGCCGTACGGCGGTCGAAGGCAGGAGGAAGCGATAAAGCCAGAGAAGGAGAAGCGCACGCCCTTCCGAGTGATCCCTACCGCGTTGAGTCGAACCGCCGCCGCCACTGAGAGCAAAGGACTCAATAGTGCAAATCAGAGAAAGATCGCCCCGGAGAGATACGTTATGAGTGATGAGGCGGACGTGGTCGTTTCTGGAAGCCGTGGTTCTGGGCGGTGTCGTGGCCGGTCTTTTGTCCTGGCTCTTCTCGTGGGCGTTCGACTTAGGCAGAGGGGATCTGCCGAGTTGGTTCGGGGGTGTTGGCACCGTGTTCGTCCTCTTGATTGGCGTGGCCGCGTATAACCGCGACCTGTCTGAACGGCGAAAGGCCGACTCGGAGCGGCAACTACGGGCGCAGGCAGTGCTCGTTGACGCGTGGATCGATGCAGTATCTGAAGTGTCGGGGGAGCGTCATCGGGGCCGCGATGGATGGAACCGTCGTCCAAGAAGTTTCGCGTCGTCGTATCGAATGGAAGCCGACAGTCCATCCGATCCGTCTTGGTCAAGGTCAAGTACGTTCAGAGCCCCGGCAGCATCGTCACCGGATCGTTTGAAATGATCCCACCACCAGCCAGCAGTTCGGAACTCAGAAAAGAGATGACGGTCAGTGCGGACGCCGGCGTGGTTCTGGTCGCTGAGATTCCAAACTTCGATCTGGAAGTGAGTTTTACCGACGCCAACGACCACAGATGGATTCGGCCCTTCGGCGGTAAGCCGCTTCGATTGGCGGACGAGAAATCTGACGAAACCGCCTCCCCAGACAGCCAAATAGCGCAATAGTGCATTCGGCCCTTCATCATCGTCCTTGACAGCATGATCGCTTAGCGTTGCCCGGTCAGACCACCTATCGGCGCGGGAAGCGGTACAGACGTACCGCTTCGCTACGGTCGGGCCTGTGGACGGCAGGATGCCTCGCCCCGGGTGAGCGCTCCCCCGGCTTCTTCGTGGAGCCGTCCCGGTGTTGGGCGATGGTGTACGACCACAACCTTCAATCGACGCACTGCCGAGAAGCACCGTCGTGGACGGGTCGGTGGTTCAGCCCCAAAGGAGACAGCACATGGTGGCGGGTGTGGGCGTGTCCCGATCATCTCGACGGCTTGACAGGATTGCGGGAGTTCGGGCGACGGGCGAGGTAACGCCTCCGCAGTCATCAAGGAGATAAAAAGCCGGGGTAGCGTCAGCTCATGGCGGGCGCGCCCTACGGCAATCCGGCGCACGACGCAGAGGAACTCGCTAAGGACATCGTGCAGGGCTGGGTGGGTGCCAGAGGAACGGTGAGCAACCTCGGCTCCACTCACGAACCGGACCTCCGCATCGACTATATGGACGGTCGGTTGGGAATCGGGGAAGTGACGACTCACATGGATCAGAGGGTCGCAGCGATGTGGGCCGAAGCTTACAAAAGCGGCCAACCGCAGATGGTCGAGCTTCCAAGCGGCTTCGGCACATGGTCGGCGCAACTGGTCGCTGGTTCCAATATCCCACGCCTTCAGCGTGACGTTGCCGTCCTCGATCGAGAGCGTCAGAAGTCAGGGGATGGAGCGGTTCACGGTGTACGACCGTTGGCCGAGGGGGGAGCCTGGGGACACAGCTCGTCGGCTCGGTGTCGAGTACCTCAGCAGCTTCCCGGATCAGTTTGCGGACGTCTTGATTTACTTCATCCCCAGTGGCGGTGGCGGGGCGTATGGGGGCGACCCCGACGTCATCACTCAATGGATCGAGGACGTTCTGTCGAGTGATTCGTACCTCGACGTGACCGAGAAGCTCCTCAAGCGCAAGGCCGACGAACGACACGTCTTCCTGCTGGCCGATGCGCGACCTCGTTTGCCCCGCAGCAGGCACTCACCCAGCTCGACCAAGCACTTCCCGATCGTGCCCCACAGTTGCCTCACGGCATCACACACGCATGGGCGGCGGCTCGGTTCAGTCCTGTGCCCGGTTTCGCTGCGCTTTGGGACGGCCTGGGCTGGTCAGCGGTTCCTCTGCCTCCACCAACGGACGGCGCTTAGTCGCCCCTCCTTCGCTCGCTCTTCTTCGGTCGCTCCCGCAGGGACTCGTAGTAGGCGAGGCGCTCCTGCGTGTTCTTGGTCAGGTCCACATCACCATCAGGGGATGCAGCGTGGCGCTGGCGTCTACTGAAGCCGTCAGAACTTGCCGCTTCCCGCCGTAGGCGCTTTCTGGCCCGCGATACGGTCGCTCATTGACATCCTCCAATGTCGTCATCGGCTGTGTGCCCTAGGGCGGATCCCCCTGGGGCACGCTGCTCTTCTAAAGCGTAAGAGAGCCGTAGGTACCGACCCGTTACACCAGAGGCGAGAAAATCCAGCCGCATGTCGGGGATTGACGAGGGCCTGGCTGAACTTCTCTGAGTGGCACAGTTCGCCGCCATGGAGCGGAGGAGACTGGACGGATGCCACAACGATGGGATTGTCTGACGGCGAGCGAATACTGGCTTCAACGTGGCGAGACCCCAGCCGAGGCTCTCAAACGAGCACCGCGACCATGGTGTTCTGCATCCAGGGCCAGAAGCCACCAGCCCTCCTCGTCGCCTCGTGAGGCGCACCACGGTCGAGGGCACGGACAGCCTGAACGACGGCGACGTCTGGTCAGAGTTGGGGCTGCTCTACGGGAGAGAGCCGGAGGCGCGACACCAGGGGCAAAGGTGACGGGGCAGGAAAGGAGACTGCCTCGTCACCCGTCAGTGGACGGCCAACCCGATAGGCCGTGTGCCCCCGTAAAGCACGATGAAGCAGTAGAGAGCTAGAGATCGCCCAGCCCTGCGTCAAGGACGCGCTGGCCGTCGTCGCCTCCGACGGTGGGGGCTCCTGTGTCATTGAAGTCTTTCGCCGCCTGGCGGATCTGGGTGGGGTGAATCCCGCCCTGGTAAGCCAACTCGCTCCACTCTGGGCTTCGGGAGGCGAACTTTGTGACGGCGTTCAGGCCGGGTATCCCCCCGCCAACCTGGCTCCAGTGGCCGATGTCGACACCACCGGTATCGGGTGCTCCGTTACTCATCTGCGTCTCCCTTCTCTGTACCAAGGCTACGACTACGATCGGTCCCTCTCCCGGACCACTGCTGGGTGCCCCAGGGGCAACACCGGGGCCATGCGACGCTTTTAGGTGTGCCTCCAGCGAAGAAGCACGAAACCGCCAGCCAAGACAACGACACGGAAAAAGCCACGACCGGTCGTGCCACGACACCAAGTGGAAGCCTGGGACAGTGCATCCGCAGCCAGCCACCACGCACCGGGAGGGCGGAGCAACAAGGAACTCGCACCGATCTCCGCCACGCCTAAGAAGGAGCTGGAAGAGAGCACGTGGGGATCTCAGCCACCGTGAACGCAAGAGAATGTCTGCCCGCAGCGCATGCACTTGGGCGACTTCCTGATCCGACCGGTGGGCGACGACGCTGACCGACCGACGGGACGCGCGGAGTCGGATCAGCTTGACGAGCGTCTGTATCGAGGGAGCGACAAAGGCGGGAACGGCGGCACGAGGAACGGGAAGACGGCGAAGAAGTCGACAGCCAAGACACAGAAGACCGCAGCCCGGAAGGCGAGGTAAGGCATGGCTCGTGAGGTGACCTTCGGTGAGTTCGTTCGGAGACTGGGTCCAGAGGATCGACGTGCCGTGCAAGACGCTCTCAGTAGCGGCATGGGGGTGGCGCGCTATGGGGGGATGAACTTGAGCTACGGGCGACGAGGCGCTGCGATCGAGAGGGCTCCCGCCTGCGGCATACGGAGGAGCCGAGTTGGGCGACTTTTGCGCCCCGCCTCCCAGTCCCGGCTCCAAGAGGTCACCTCTTCTCGACGCCGTAGGGGGGCCTCCGCAGATCACGAGGCCCAAGGTGAGTCCCAGTCAGACAGAAAGGGCAGCCGTCGAGTTTGAGACCAAGAGTGTCGAACCATCCACGAAGTGGTGGGTTCATCGATGCTCAACGGTTTGCACCGGGACGAGAACAAGAAGAGGCGCAGCAGCCACGACGGGAACTCTCCGAGAGCGAGGCGTGGTGGCACGAGCATCTGTGAGGCACAAGAAGCCTGAGCGAATACCGCATGGGATAGCGGGCGATCGCTACGTAGTCGAGCTTCGTGGAAACGCCTACTACGTGTTCGACTCCAAGACTGGCGGGATCGCTGGTGGCCCATACCGGTCACGGGAGAGTGCCCAGAGCAGAGCCGACTCATTACAGCGAACCATCGCTGGACGGAGGTAGCACACATGGAGTCATCAAGAGCGCTGCGGCGATTTACCGACTCCGCAATGGCACGGCCACGGCACCTCCAAACACAGCGGTGAAGGCTGGGCCGAACGCCACCTGGAGGCGACGAACTTCGGAATACCGGTGCAGAGAAATCAACGAAGTCAGTCCAGTCGAAGTGAACCGACGGCGACAAACGAGTATCACGGAGCGACCTACAAACATGGTCTGGTCATGAGCGAGCAGACACGGGAAGGTGATCGGACGCCTCACGGTGTGCCGCCTGGCTACGAACATCCGCAGCCGCTGGGACGCGATGTGTTGGATCCTGGTGGACCGCGCATCCTCCTGTCAGTCAAGAATCGCAACACGGCCCACAACAAAGCAGGCGTGAAGAGTTCGATGCAGCGATCCAGGAAGCTGTCGAGCTGGCGGCTTGGCACGCCACCATCGGCTTCTACGACAGACGATACGAAGGTCGTCGCCATCGGGCGGGACATTGTACGAACCTGCGCAAGATCCTCCGCAGCGAGGTGGATGGCAGGCCGACATTCCAATCGAGAGATACAAGACCATCATTTAAGGAGACCATGACCATGGTGACAAGCGATCGATTCGATCAGTTCACTACGACGCGCCTTCATGGACACCCCCGCCTCAGCCATATCAGTGGGTCGAGCCGACCAGGAGCCGACCGTCCCGGCGGGTGGCGATGGGCCTGGGCGGTTTCGGTGCTGTTAGCGGCGGCGGTGTTTCTGGTGGCGGTCGTGCACCGAGTCAGCAGCAAAAGAAGGCAATGACGGCGGATGAGTTCGCGAAGCGCTGGAAAGAAAGCAAAGATCGCGTGTGGCGAAATCGACAGCGTCTTGACGGGTCGCAGCCCTGGACCGGCCATCCGCAGGACTATGAGGATGTGTTGGGGCCGGAGAGAAGCGGAGGAATGGAGCAAGTGAACGAACGGACCCAAGCAGACCGGTCTGCGTAAGGATGAGGGTTGGGGCGAAGGCAGCCCGGTACCTGCACCGAAGCCGAATGGCAATGGCAACGGAAGCTTGAGTGGAGGAGCGGGCCCGGTACCGACGGGCATCGGCGGCGACTAGTGATCGGCTGAAGAGTATGCCGAGCACCCCGACATGGCCTGATGGGTTTCCCATCGTCCAAACCGTCAATCGCACAGAGTTGCCGATCAACCCGGCTGCTGCTGCTGTAATTCCTCCGAAGATCATTTCCGACACACTGTGGTGTGCCAGTCCCGCCGGTTTGAAGAATGGAGTCGGCGGCGCACTGACGACGGCGATGCCGGATGCGCCTGTCGCTGAGCGACAGGCGTGTGCCGCTGCGGCGCAGCCGTTGCCCTGAGTGGTCCTTCCAGGACACACCCAACCGACCTCCAAGGGGGCGACGTACCAGACGCTGAGCTAAGTCTGGGCTGCGAGCAACCGCTCGATGAGCACGACTGGTCCGGGGGCTGTCTTAAACAGCTAGGTGTTCCGTGGACGACTCAGGGATATGAACCTGCTATTTTGCCCCTCCGGTTGGCCCCGTCAACCAGGCGAACCGGGGATTGGCGAAGAGGGGGAACGATGTCTCTGCTACCACCGCAGCTACCACCTGCCGCGCCCAAGAACCACAAGGACTACAACAGGAACAACAGAGTCCTGTGGATCTCCATTGGAGCAGTCATCCTTCTCGCCGCCATCGTTGTGGGTGTGAGCAACAAGGCCAGGAGCGACGGCTCAGGCGCAGCAGCGACGACGACGACTTACCCTCCAGCTTTGCTGCCGCTGGAAACTCAGACAGCACGGGAAACTCATCCAACTCAGGGAACTCAGGGAACTCACGCAGCAAAGCGGCGTCGGCCAACAACAACACCGCCACCAACAATCACGCTTCTTTCAAGTGCGCTGGCAACGCACCTGCGGGCGTGTCGATCACCTACGGAGCCGACACGCAGAACTTCAACGGCTCCAGCAACGTCCCGTGGTCAGCAACTCTGCCGATCCCGCCGGGGGCCATGGACGAGGCGGTGACGGCCCAGCTTCGGGGAGGAGGACTCATTACCTGCAACGTGACGGTCAACCAGAGCGGCAGCACCGCCACGCACTCGGCGTCAGCGTCGGGCGACTACAACATCGCCATGGCTGAGTTGTGCAATGTCGGAGAGGGCTCAAAAGTGTTGAGGACTGGTTCGGCAGCGGGAGCGCAGCCGTTGCCCTATCCCGGTTGCACAGGCGTACCCGGTGCCCTATCGTGCGGCCCTTCATTGTGTGCGATAAGGGAGTTACAACGCGATGAAAAGGCGGCTCTTCAGTGGCTGACGGGACCAACGCGGGATCAGAGCCGGAACATCCAGCCACTATCGCTCCTGGATATTGTCGACGCTGGGAACCAGTTGAAGCAGGCGCGGTCTACTGTCCTTCTTGTCACAGTCCCCTCGTAAGGAAAGCGACGCCCCCACCTCCCTCCGGTGTGGAGGCTTCGCGCCGGTTACCCAGCGAAGCGAAGACTGTGTCTCCAGCGTTTTGCTCAAAGTGCGGCAACTCCGTTCAAGATGGAGCAGCCTTTTGTGCCTCCTGTGGCAACCCGCTGACTGGAACGCCGCCGCCTCCGGTTATGCCGGTACGTCCGTACCCTGCACCAGGTACTCCCACGGCTACTGCGACAGCGCCTACTTATGCTTACCCTGCTCCAAGCGCGCCACCGAGCACGAATGGAATGTCCATCGCCTCATTGGTACTCGGGTTGTGGCTAGGGGGCCTTGGCTCGCTCCTAGCGGTCATCTTCGGAAGCGTCGCACGCAAACAAATCCGCGGTAGCGGTGGTCGGCAGTCGGGAAAGGGAATGGCGGGTTGGGGCATCGCTCTCGGCATCATTGGCCTTGTCGGGGCCGCGATAGGCATCGCCTTGTTCATTGTGGCGGTTCACAGAGTAGATGCCTGTAACAACAGCGGCGGGAGCTACATCAACGGAACGTGCGTGCATCCATCAGGTTCCGGTAACACCGGATCGAGTAGAAACTCTGGCTCAGGAAACTCCAGTATTTCTGGATCCGGCAACTCTGGGACGGGGAACTCCGGCAACTCCGGGTAGGGCATTTGCACAACCTGACTGTTTCGTTTTAGACCCGGACTCCACCCCACGCGGTCAGGAACCAGTGCGTCGCCGTACCGTTCTCAGTCCAACGCCCGGCCATGAAGTTGGCCAGGTCTCCGGATCGATGCCGCGTATTGATAAATGTTCGGCACGCCTCGTCCTCCACTCGCAAAGCGAACCTGCATCATTCCCGCTTCGGCGTTGTAAGCGAGCAACGTCGGACATCGGTTTGCCGGAGCGCCCGCCGTAAGGTGGGACATCTCTCCACTCGGTCCACTGATCACCGGGGAGCTGGACCGGAGTCGGACCTTGCATGCCAGCAGCGCTCGGAGGACTCGATGTTTTCGGCGGGGCGAAGGGCGGGATGTCATGGCGAGGGCTTGGAGACGCTGTCTATCTCTTCGATCGACCGGGCCGAAATCGGCCCCTGGCCGCGTGTTCTCGTTGTCGGCGCTCCAAGAGGGCGGCTGCGTAGTCATAGCGATCGGCCATATAACAAGCGTAAGATGGGCAAAAGGCAGGGAGCAGCCACTCCCGGCCCACAGGTCCACATCCGATGAAGCGGAGGGAACCTATGCCCAGGAACTACACCGTAGGTCAGGGCCAACGCTACGAGCGAGGTCAACATCGCCTCGTAGTGAAGAAGAGCTGGCTCTGCACGGAGCCGTTGCGTTGTTGGGAGCGACAATCTTCTTCGTTTCCAACGGCTCCTTGGCGAGCGCAGCTACCCCGGCCAAGACCGTGTGCAACAACGCGATTGCGAGCCAAAAACCGTTGACGCGCATACAGAAGGCAGCGTGCAAGAAGGCCAACATCAAAGTGCCCAGCACTGCGTCAAATGCTCGCAAGGTGACCGGAACGCTCGTCACACTCGGTGCTGGGTCATTTCTCGGCGGCTCCGACGTGAAGGCCGGGCTTTATGACGTGACACCAGGTCCGGGTCAAAGTGGCAACTTCTCCACCACCGCGTGAAATCGCTCTCGCCCTATAGCTACAACGAGATCTTGGGCACGGCGGCGGACTTGGGTGTGCCGTCGGTACGGGCGCAGATCTCCAAGGGCGACAAGATCTCGATCTCCGGCCTGAGTGCCGTGACGTTCACGCCGGTGACGACACCGTTGGTGACGTCGCACACGACGATCACCTTGGGAGCGGGAACGTGGGTCGTCAATCAGGACATCGGTCCAGGCCGCTATGTCGCGACGCCAGGTCCGGGACAAAGCGGAAACTTCATCGTGAAGGGAAAGAGCTTCACGGCAGCACGTCAACGAGATCTTGGTTCGGACACCTCGTTGAGTGAGGTGCCGTCGGTCAACTGTCAATCTCTCCAAAGGGGAAGTGATCGCCATTTCAAGCATGAGCCAAGTCGTCATGACGGCCAAGTAGTGACTGCCACCCAGAGAAGCTCACGAGGGCGACAGCAACACCGGGACGGTAACCACCGGAGCGTTGGCGAAGGCGCGATTCTTCCCCTTCTAATAGCCTCTTTGAATGCCACCGTTCCATGCCGAGGGACAAGCGCTGAAGGGCCTCTTGGAGCCGGAGGAAGACATCCTCGGTAGCGACTACGTATCGGTGCGTGGTTGGACGATGGCGGGGTCACCCGACGAACGCCTCCAAGGTCTGGGGCAATCACAGCAAATGAAAAGGCTTCCACGGCGACCTCCAATGATCATGATTGTCACCGATCGCTCGGTTTGGATCGTGAACCGATTCGATAAGGTCCGTGCTTCGCTCGATCAGCTCAAGGGCGTGGGGCGGAAGGCAAGAGTCGGCAGCGGTAGGTATGCCACACCTGCTCAGGTGCAACTGATCTTCGATGATGCGTATTGGAACATCGACTACGACCCCAGAGATTCCACGCAAAAGACCGGCGATCTGATCACCCAACGGTTCTTCGGAAGAGTGATCAAAGACACCAGTGTGGAGTTTGCTCAAGCCAAGGATCGCCAACAGAGTCCGGCGAAGATAAGCCCAGTGCTACTTGATTGATCTATCACCGACTATCGAATCGGGCGAGGGCGTCGAGCCGACCGGAGTGCGACAGACCCACCCGACCGTGCGCTAAGGCTCGACGGCGAGACGAGCCAGGAGTTTCACGATGGGAAGCGAACGCGCCACCTTGGCGAAGGGGTGTCCGTGGCCGGAGACCAGGACGTCGGCCTTTCCGTGGGCCAGAGAGTAGGGGATGGCGTAGAGGTAGCCGGGAACGTCGGTAACGCCTTCGTGGTCCAAGCGAAGCAGTTCGACTCGTGCTCGCAGCCGATACAACGCAAAGGCGTTGGTCCACACGATGTGTTGGTCGAAGATGCCGTAGACGACCGGCAGACATCCGAAGTCGGCGGCTGGGATGGCACTGAGGTGGGAGGCGGCAAAGCGCTTTCCGTTTCCGCCGTCGCCGGCTTCCAGAATGCGATAGAGACACAGGTACTCGCTCAAGACGTCGGCTTGGCGAGCCGCCATGGCGTACATGGAGACCAGCTCTTCGCGACCGGCAAAGCGCTCCGAAAAGTCGGTTCTGGGGGCGTCTGGCTCGTCCTCGTAGCGCAGCATGATGGGGTCGCCAAACCGGGCCTCGGCGGCGGCTCCGTAGGCCATGCCCACGTTGTCCCAGTACGACTTGGACTCGATCTCGGCGAGGGGACGCACCGGCTGCATTTTGGGCAGGCCGTCGGGGTCCAGGGGCATGGCGTTGGCCCAGGTGCCCCGATAGGCGGGCTGAAGGCCAACCGGAGCGTCGTGGTCGAAGGCCAAGGCATCGGCCAACCACTGGGCGTCCTCAAGGGTCGCCATGTGGTCGTGCTCACCGGGATGGATGCCCAGACGCCCCATGGCGGGGTCTCCCAGTTCGGCGACCAGCGAAGCCGTCGGCGTCGAAGGGCCAAAGGTAGGCGTCAGCGATGCCGTAGAGGATCACGAACCACGACACATCGTTCCACAGGCTCTCGCTCACCGTCTCATCTTGTCCCTAGTCCGCCGGGTACTACATTCACATTTGCGTTCGCCGGAAAAGGCACCCGTACTATAGAGAAGAGACCCACGGGGAGAGAATCCGCGATCCCGGCCTGCCGATCACAAATAGTTCGTTAAGGTACCCCCAGTCGATTCCAGAGAGTCCTGTGTACGG
>CAVXPD010000002.1:0-171854 GCA_963763575.1 uncultured Acidimicrobiaceae bacterium | reverse complement strand
GGCGCTGCGGGACTCGAACCCACGACCTCAGCCGTGTGAAGGCTGCGCTCTAACCAACTGAGCTAAGCGCCCCTGGGAAAGGCGGCCCCCAACCGTAGTCCGCAGGAGGCCAGCAACCTGGAGCGCAGGGGTGATTCTCGCGGCCGCTCGGGCACCGGTACCCTGAGAGCGACATGGTTTTCGGCGCCAGCAACGGCAACAGCTCCGCGCTCTCTTGGGCGCTCCGGCTCAAGGACATCTTCTGGCCCACCCCGCCGCCAAAATCTGGCGAGGACGGGCCCGAGATCATTCCGGCAGATCAGCGCAAGGCCGCCATGACCTCCCTCGATGCCCAGGAGGTGAAGCTGTCCTTCGCCGCCTTCGTCCTGGCCACGATCGCCGGCGTCGCCATCCCGGCCTACATCATCTCGACCAACAAAATCACGAAGCAGGGCAAGAATACGATCGCCGTTGCCCCCGACGCCTGGCTCCTGGGCGGCGCGATCCTCCTCTTCTGCGTCTTCGGTTTCGTGCTCCTCTGGAAGCGGCGCCGGTCGTTGCTCGCCTTCGACCTCTTCCTGATCGGGTTCGGCTTCACCCTGTTCATCGGGCTTGTCGGGTTCATCTTCATCTTGCTCGGGGCCTGGCTTTTGCTCCATGCGTGGCGGATCAACAAGTACGGCACCACCAACTCCAAGGTGATCGCGAAGGAATCGGCCGCCCGGCGGAAAGGTGGGACGACGACGGGGTCGTCGACGAAAGAAACCAAATCCGCGAAATCAAGGGCGACGTACGAGCCCGGCCCTCGCAAGTCTCCGACGGCGAGCAAGCGCTACACGCCGAAGTCCCCACCCAGGAAGAAGATCACCAAGCCAACGCAGTAGGAGCCGACACGGAGGAGCGCAGCTTGGGGTTTGGCTGGCGGCCGGCGGGAGGGCGGGGGCCGCCGGGGCGGGTTTCGGCGGACTCGGGCGGTCAGCGGCCCGGTTCGACAAGCAGCGCAGAGCGCAAGAGCTGCAAGACGTCGGCGCGGCGCCGCACCAGGGAGCGGGCGGTCGGTTCCTCTCCGAGGGCGCGGAGCACCTCGACCTCGGTGACCATCCCGATGACCGTCGAGTAGATCGCGAGCAGGAGCAGGCGCGGGTCGTGGCGGCGCATGGTGCCCGCGTCCATCTCGGCTTCGAGGAACGACGACGCCCGCTGCACCAGCGGCTCGAGCGCCAGCGTCATCTGCGTCGCGGCCGGCGGGCCGAGGCGGCCCACCTCGCGGAGGAGCCCGAGCAGCTCGGGCTGGCGGGCGGCCAGACGGAAGACCGAGCGCACCACTGCCTCGACGCGGTCCCAGCCTTCGCCCGCCGCTTGCAGCGCCGTCTCGAGCGCGGCGGAGAGGTCCGCCGCGCTGCGGGTGATCACCGCCTCGAGCAGTAAGTCCTTGGAGGGGAACCAGTACAGGATCGTCTGCTTGGTGAGCTCGAGCTCCTTGGCGACAGCGTCGAGGGAGGTGGCCTCGTAGCCCCGGCTGGCGAAGGAGGCCAAGGCGGTATCGAGGATGCGGTCGCTGGTGGAAGCGCTGGGGCTGGCGCTGGGGCTGGCGCTGGCGTTGGAGCTGGAGCTGGGCCTGGGCACTTACCAAATGGTAGACAGAATCGGCCGCCGGTGGTAGACCTTTCTGATGCCCATCGAGCGGGACCTGCGGGGGAAGCGCTTCTTCATCACCGGCGCCACCGGTTTCCTGGGCACGGCCTTGGTGGAGCGGATCTTGCGCTCGATTCCCGACGCCGAGGTCACCGTCCTCATCCGGCCCGGGAGGCGATCCGACGCGGCGGGCCGCCTAGCCCGCGAGGTGATCAAGAACGACTGCTTCGACCGGCTCCGGGGCGAGCTCGGCGAGCGGTTTGCTGAGGAGGTCGGGCGGCGGGCGCACGCCGTGGCGGGCGACGTGGGGCGCGACCTGTTGGGGTTGGACGACGAGGGGCGCGAGGCCCTGCGGCGGGCCGACGTCGTCATCCATTCGGCCGCCACGGTCTCCTTCGACGCGCCACTCACGCAGGCCGTCGAGATCAACTTGTTGGGTCCCTCACGCGTGGCGGAGGCGATGGCCGAGGTCGGCTCGGGCGGGCATCTGATCGCGGTGTCCACCGCGTACGTCGCCAGCACACATCAGGGCGAGGCGAAGGAGGAGCTGCTCAGCGAGAATCGCTTCACGCTCGAAGTCCCGTGGCGCGAAGAAGTGTCGTCTGCTCGGCGCCTGCGCGACGACATGCAGTCCGACTCGCGCAAGCCGGAGAAGTTGACGGAATTCACGAAGAAGGCGCGCGCGGAGGTCGGGGCGGCGGGCGACCACCTGATCGCGTCTCGGGCGGAGAAGCTCCGCGAGGAGTGGGTGCGCGACGAGCTGGTGAAGGCCGGCACCGCCCGGGCCCTGTCGCTCGGCTGGCCCGACGCCTACCCCTTTACCAAAGCTCTGGGCGAGCGCGCGCTCGTCGAGCAGTGGGAGGGCAAGGTTCCCATCACGTTCGTACGGCCGTCCATCATCGAGTCGGCGCTCGCCGAGCCGCGCCCGGGATGGATCCGCGGCTTCCGCATGGCCGAGCCGATCATCATCTCGTACGCACGCGGGCTGTTGGCGGAGTTCCCCGGCGTTCCCGAGGGCATCATCGACGTGATCCCCGTCGATCTGGTCGTGGCGGCGATCCTCGCGGTGGCGGCGCACGGACCCGAGCCCGGGCGGCCGAAGGTGTACCAGGTGGCCTCGGGCGTGCGGAACCCGTTGCGCTACGGGCGGCTGGTCACGCTGGCGACGGGCTTCTTCCAGCGCAACCCTCTCTACGACGAACGCGGCCAACCGATCAACGTGCCCGAGTGGTCCTTCCCCGGGCGCGGGCGGGTACAGCGTCAGCTCCGCCGGGCCGACTCGCTCATGACCTTCGCGGAGAAGCTGATCACTGCCCTGCCGATCCGGGGCCGGCAGGCGCAGCTGGCCGCCCGCATCGAGGACCGCCACGTGATGGCCAAGCGGGCCCTGGGGTACGTCGAGCTGTACGGCGCCTACACCGAGACGGACGCCCGGTACCGCATCGACAACCTGCTCGGGCTGTGGGAGGCGTGTGGGGATTCGGACCGCGAGCGGTTCGGCTTCGACCCCGCGGCGATCGACTGGGACCGCTACGTGCTCGAGATCCACCTGCCGTCGGTGCTCGAGCACACCCGCGTGCGGACCAAGCCCGGCACGTCGGTCGTGGACAAGCGGCCGGAGCGGCTGCGGCGGGCCATCCTGTCCCCCGACCGGCATCTCGCGGTGTTCGACCTGGAGCACACGCTCATGTCGTCCAACGTCGTCGACACCTACGCCTGGTTGGCCAGCCGGCATCTGTCGCCGGCGCGGCGGGCGCGCTTCGTGGCCGATTTGGTGCGGGAGGGGCCGTCTCTGTTGGCGCTGGACCGGCGCGACCGTGGTGATTTCCTGCAGTCCTTCTACCGGCGCTTCGAGGACGCCCCGCTGGCGCGCCTGCGGGAGGACTCGTGGGAGCTCTTCCACCTCCAGCTCTTGACTCGCTCGTTCCCCGACGGCTTCGCCCGGGTGCGCGCCCACCGTGCCCTGGGGCATCGCACACTGCTGATCACGGGTGCTCTGGACTTCATCATCGAGCCGATCCGCCCGCTCTTCGACGACATCGTCTGCGCCGAGATGGGGGTGTCGGAGGACGGCCGGTTGACGGGCCAGCTGACGAAGTTGCCGCCGATCGGCGAGGCGCGTGCGCTCCTGCTGGCCGACTACGCCGACGACCACGCGCTGTCGCTCGCCGACTCGGTGGCCTACGCCGACTCCGCGTCGGATCTCGCCATGCTCGAGGCTGTCGGCTTTCCCGTTGCGGTGAATCCCGAGGCGCGGCTCTCGGCCATCGCGCGGCGACGGGGCTGGCACGTGGAGCACTGGGCCAAGGCCGAGGGTGGCTCCCACCGGCCGCTACCTCTCGGGCCATTCGACGTGAAGACGCCCAAGGCTGTGATGGGTCGGTGAGCCGATGAGCACGCTCCTGTTCGAGCGCTCGATCTCCCGCTACGCCGCGGCCCGGGTCGTCGCGTCGTCGCTGGGCTCGGGGCGTGGCGCCGGCGTCGGCCCACTGCGCCTGGTCGAGCGCGAGGCACCCTCGGTGCCGGCCGGCGGATGGGTGCACGTGGACCCCGTCCTGTCGGGCATCTGCGGCTCGGACCTGGCCACTCTTGACGGGCGGAGCTCCCGCTACTTCGAGGACATCGTCTCCTTCCCCTTCGTCCCGGGCCACGAGGTCATGGGCACGGTGGCGGCGGACACCGTCGGCGCCGACGGTGTCGCGCTGGCCGCGGGCACCCGGGTGGTGCTGCAGCCGGTGCTCGGGTGTGCGGCCCGGGGGATCGAGCCGCCCTGCCCCGCCTGCCAGGCCGGGCAGGTCGGCAACTGCGGGCGCCTCGCGTTCGGGCACATCCGGCCGGGCCTGCAGACCGGTTTCTGTGCCGACACCGGCGGCGGGTGGTCGACCACCGGGTTGGTTGCGCACGAGAGCCAGCTCTACGCCGTGCCCGACGGCCTGAGCGACGAGGATGCGGTGACCGTCGAGCCGGTGGCCTGCGCGGTGCACGCGGTGCTCGGCGCGCCGATCGCCGACGGCGATGTGGTCGCGGTGCTCGGCGCCGGCACGCTCGGGCTGCTGGTGACGGCTGCGTTGTCGCACCTGGCCGCGACGGGCCGCTGCGCGACGCCGTCTGCTCTGTTGGTCGGCGCGCGCTACGCGCACCAGCAGCGGCTGGCGCGAGAGCTCGGATGCACCGAGGCGCTCCCGCCCGACCAGCTGGCCCGCGCGGTACGCCGCTACACGGGCTCGCTCTCCTACGGCGGCGCCTCGGGGATGACCGCGACCTTGTCGGGCGGCGCCGATGTGGTGCTCGACTGCGTCGGGAGCGCCGAGTCCATCGCCCAGTCGCTCGCCATGGTCCGGCCCCGGGGCACGGTTGCGTTGATCGGGATGCCGGGGAGGGTGGCCGTCGACCTCGCACCGCTGTGGCACCGCGAGGTGCGCCTGGCCGGCGCCTACGCCTACGGCTCCGAGTATTGGGGCACCGGAGGCGGCGAGCCGACGCCCACCTTCGCGTTGGCGCTGGAGTTGGCGGCGGCGCAGCAGACCGGGCGCCTGGTGTCGGCCACCTACCCGCTGGCGCGCTTCGAGGATGCGGTGGCGCACGCCGGCGGGGCAGGCCGGCGGGGGTCGGTCAAGATCGCGTTCGACGTGCGGAAAGGAAACACCCGATGAGCCGCCGACCGGGCTTCGTGCTCGAGGTCGACAAATCGACCCCACCGACCCTGTTCTGGCACGGCGAGGCCTTCACCCTCGAGACGTTGCCCGAGGGGAGCCGCGTCGTTTACGCGCCGGAACCGATGAAGCCGTTCGACGACCCCTACCGGGCCATCCGCCACGCGCTCTTGCACCCCGTGGGTGACCGCGACCCCCTGCCGGCACTGCTGCGGCCCGGCATGACGCTCACCATCTGCTTCGACGACGTGTCGCTGCCGCTGCCGCCGATGGAGGCGCCCGACGTGCGGCAGATGGTGATCGAGACCGTGCTCGACATGGCGGCCGAGGCGGGGGTCGACGACGTGATGCTGATCGCGGCGCTCGCACTTCACCGCCGCATGACCGAGCAGGAGCTGCGCCATGCCCTGGGCGACCGGGTCTACGACGCCTTCGCCCCGCACGGCCTGCTGACCCAGCACGACGCCGAGGACCCCGACAACCTGATTTACCTCGGGCAGACGACCCAGGGCGAGGACGTCGAGATCAACAAGCGGGCCGCCACCTCGGACCTGCTCGTCTACGTCAACATCAACCTGGTCGCGATGGACGGGGGCCACAAGAGCGTGGCCACCGGCCTGGCCAGCTACCGCAGCCTGCGCCATCACCACAACCCGCAGACGATGCGCCACTCGAAGTCGTTCATGGACCAGCCGTCGTCCGAGCTGCACACGTCGAACTGGCGCATGGGCCGGCTCATCGCCGAAGCGGGGGTCAACGTCTTCCAGATCGAGACGACGCTGAACAACAACACGTTCCCTTCGAATTTCCAGTTCCTGCAAAAGCGCGAGTGGGAGTGGTCTTTCCGCGACCGCGCCACCTACGCCGCCACGTCCGCGACGCTGGCCAAGACGCCGCCGCGGGTGGCCCGCCAGGTCTTCCACGCCATCCGTTCCCCGCACGCGCTGACCTCGGTTCAGGCCGGCGAGGTGGAGGCGGTCCACGCGCTGACGACGGCGAACGTGTGGGCGCAGCAGGGCGTCGACGTCGAGGGCCAGACGGACATCCTGACCATGGGCCTGCCCTACATCTGCCCCTACAACGTCAACTCCATCATGAACCCGATCCTCGTGGCCTGCCTCGGGCTCGGCTACTTCTTCAACATGTACCGCGGCAGGCCGCTGGTGCGGGAGGGCGGCGTCGTCATCATGCGCCACCCCACCCGGCCCGAGTTCCACCCGGGCCACCACCCGAGTTACATCGACTTCTACGAGCAGGTGCTGACCCAGACCACCGACCCGATGCGCATGCACAAGGAGTTCGAGGAGTCGTTCGCCACCGACCCGTGGTACGTGCACCTCTACCGGACCGGCCACGCCTACCACGGCGTGCACCCCTTCTACATGTGGTACTGGTGCGCGCACGCGCTCGAGCACCTGGGCCGGGTCGTCGTGGTGGGCGGCGACGCCAAGGCGGTGCGCCGCCTCGGGTTCTCCCCGGCCTCGTCGCTCGACGACGCGCTCGAGATCGCGTCCGACGTCGTCGGCCCGTCGCCCACGCTCACCCACATGCACAACCCACCGATCTTCATGTCGGACGTGCACTGATGGGGGCTCCCTCGCTCTCCTCGTTGCGGAATCGGGTGCGCGGGGCGCGGTTCCCAGTGGCGGCGCCGACGTGGCCGTCCACGGTCGAGCGCCCGGACCCCGAGCGCCGGGTCGGACTGGAGTACGACCACGAATGGTCCCGCCGCTACCCCGTGCGACTCGCCCGGGCCGTGGTGATGGACAACGTCACCCGGCCGGCGGCGCGCCTGCTCGCACCGGCGACCGTGCGCGGTTTGGAGCACCTTCAACACGTGGACGGCTCCGTCATCTTCGCCGCCAACCACGCCAGCCACATCGACACGCCGTTGCTGCTGACGACGCTGCCGGTGGAGTTCCGCCACCGGACCGTGGTGGCGGCTGCCTCGGACTACTTCTTCGACCGCACGTGGAAGTCGGTCCTGTGGTCGTTCGCGCTGGCGGCCATCCCCATCGAGCGGAGCAGGGTGAACCGCAAGTCGGCGGACACGGCGGCCGAGCTCCTCGAAGAGGGGTGGAACCTCGTCATCTTCCCCGAGGGCGGCCGCTCGCCCGACGGCTGGACCCAGCCCTTCCGCGGGGGCGCCGCCTACCTGGCCCGGCGCACCGGCCGGCCGGTCGTCCCCGTTTACCTGCACGGCACTCGCCACGTGCTGCCGAAGAAGGCGGACGCCGGGGAGCGGGCACCCGGCGGGTCGGGCACCGAGGCGCGTCGGGCCGGCCGGCTGCGCCGCTCCCCGATTGCTGTCCTCTTCGGGGCGCCCATGTCGCCGGACGAGGGTGAGAACGCCCACCGTTTCTCCGATCGCGTCGAGGCGGCGGTCGCGACGCTCGCCCGCGAGGTGCACTCGGACTGGTGGCAGGCCCGGCGCGCGGTGAGCGCCGCCGCACCAGAACTGGGCGCCTCGATCGCCCACCGCGGGCCCGAGGCGGCCGCCTGGCGGCGGGCCTGGGCGCTCGACGAGCCGCCGTCGCGGAGCCGGCGCACGGAATGGCCCGACTGAAGGTCGATCGGAGAGGTCCCCGGGGCCTCCCGGCATGTCCATGCCCGTCGGCCCGTCTCCCGACCGCGTCGGGCGGTACCTTCGGCACCGTGGGAGCCCGAGGGTCGCTGCTGAGGTGGATCGGCCCGCGGCGCGGGCTGGGCTGGTTCGCCGCCGGCTACGCGGGCGTGAACGGATTCATGGCCCTGGAAGCCTCCGTCCGCCGGCCCGGAACGGCGTCGGACCTGCACGCGTCGAGTGACGATGCGGCCAGCACACGCTGGATCGTCGCGGCGTATTCGCTAGCCGGGCTGAGCGCCCCGCTCCTGCGCCGGCTCCCCGTGCGGCCGCTCCCCGCGCCGTGCGCGCCCTTTGGAGTGCTCGTGCTGCTGGTCGGTTTGGCTCTGCGCGCCTGGTCGATGCAGACGCTCTCAGAGGCCTACACGCGGACGCTGCGGGTGACGAACGAGCAAGCCGTGACCGAGCGCGGGCCGTACCAGTACGTCCGACATCCCGGCTACCTCGGCTCGCTCCTCATCTGGGCCGGTTTCGCGCTTTCGTCGGGGAGCGCCGTGGTGCTCGGAGTGGTGAGCGCGCTGCTCGTGCCGCCCTACGTCCACCGGATCGACGCCGAGGAGCGCCTGCTCTCGCGGGACCTGGCGGGATACGCGGAGTACTCGGAGCGCACGAAACGGCTGGTTCCGCACGTCTGGTGACGGTGGCGGTGGACGTCCCTGTGGACGTTCTCGGAGGCGGACCCGGAGCGGACGCCGCTCCGCCGACGGAATCAGAATGCGATCCCGTATTGGGCGCGGGGATCGCGCGTCGAGACGATCTCCTTGCCCAGCGGTGCGAGGGCCACGGCGGCCAGCTTGAAGTTCCCGAGGCCGAGCGGGATCCCGATGATGGTGAGGCAGAGCACCACGCCGAGCACCACGTGCGAGATCGCCAACCAGACCCCGGCCAAGATGAACCAGATGATGTTCGCCACCAGGGACGGTGCCCCGGCGCCCGGCTTGGGCACGACGGCGCGACCGAACGGCCACAGCACGAACGCGGCCAGTCGAAAGCACGCGACCCCGAACGGGATGGTGATGATCAATATGCACAGCACGAGGCCGATCACGAAGTAACCGATGGCGAGCCACAGGCCCGAGAGCACGAGCCATAACACGTTGAGCACGGTTCGCATGGACGCTCCTCCTTCAGTCGGCTGGCTCAGTTCCGGCCGGCTCGTCGCCGCCACCGGCGCCGCACGCGTGCCGCAGCGAGCCTTTCCTCGCGAAGGCTGTCCGCGGCGAGGTCGTCGACCGACGACAGCGGCAGCGCGTCCTCCCCCAGCGCCCACCCCAAGAACAGGTCGGCCAGCGCCGGATTGCGGGCGAGCACCGGCCCGTGGAGGTAGGTGCCCACCACATGGCCGTTGACCGCGCCCTCGCTCCCGTCGCCGTTGCCCACACCATCGGTGACCTTCCCCAGCGCGACGGTTCCCGGCCCGAGCGTGGTGCGGCCGCCATGGTTCTCGAAGCCGGTCATGACGGGCAGCTCCGGCAGGCCGACCACGTCCGCGACCACCTCGCCGACCGCACGCGCACCCGTGCCCTTCACGGTCTCGACGTCGAGCAACCCCACGCCCTCGTGGGCCTCGCCCTCGCTCCCGGGAAAGCTGCGGCCGACGACCTGGAAACCGGCACACACCGCCAAGACGACGGCCCCGTCCGAGACCCGAGCGGCCAGGGTCCCGTCGTCGATCAGGGTGCGCACGGCGCGTACCTGCGGGCCGTCCTCTCCACCCCCCACGCAGTAGATGTCGGCCTCGGGCAACGGCCGGTCAGACACGGCCTGCAGCAGCTCGGCCCCGTAGCCGCGCCATTCGGCGCGCCGGGCCAGGATGAGCCCGTTGCCCCCGTCTCCGTAGGTGCCGAGAAGATCGGGGAATACCACCGCCACCCGGACTGCACGCGTCATGGGGGCGTCCCGAGCAGATCGTTGAAGGCGGTGTAGTTGCCGATCACATCGACGGCACCGCGACCGCCATCCGCCGCGGCGACCACCGCCGCCGTGGGATTCGATTCCGCGGTGTGCGCGACCCCGGCGTACTGCAGGCGCACCGATAGGTCGCGGTAACGGTCACCGGTGGCCACGACCGTGCGTCCGGCCAACCGCTCGAAGGGCACGTCCCACAGCCAGCTCGGGTCCACCCCGTCGGCGACGCGTGCGTTGATGCTCACCACCAGCGGCGCCGCTCCGCCGGCGACCAACTCGAGCAGCTCGTCCCAACCTGCCGGATTCTTTGCGAGCATCAGCCGTGCGCGTACGTCGCCGAAGGACCGCACGGTGAAGCGACCCGCCACCTCCTCGACGCCCTCCATCTCGTGGAGCGCCGCCAGCGCGTCGACCCCACCGGCCTCGGCCGCCACCGCCGCCATTAGTGCGTTGGCCTGGTTGAAGCGTCCAGGGAGTGCCAGCCTCACTCCACTCGTCCGCCCGTCCTTCCACACTGCCGTCGGGGTGCCGTCGGCCGACCAGACCAGCTGCGCTTCTGGTTCGGGCCGCGCGAAGCCGCACGACGCGCACGACCATGGTCCTTCGCCGAACTCGATGCGCCCCTCGCATGACGGGCACCCCACCGCATCGAGCTGCCAGCGGAGCCCGGCACCGACCCAGTGGACGTGGTGCGCCGCCCCGGCCCCCCACACCACGAGGGGGTCGTCGGCGTTGGCCACGACGTGGGTACGCGGGGCCGCCGCGAGGGCGGCCCGCCAGCGCGCGGCCACCATGCGCACCTCGTTGGTGCGGTCGAGTTGGTCGCGCGAGAGGTTCAGCAGCACGACGGCGGTGGCGGTGGTGGCCGTGAGCACTCTCGGCAGGTAGACCTCGTCCACCTCGAGTACCACCTTGGCGGCGTCCGAGCCCGCCAGCGCCGCAACGTGGCCCGGTGGCATGTTCGAGCCCGTCTCGTTCGTCACCACCGCATCACCCAGTGCGCCCAGGCCGACCGTCAGCAGGCGGGTGGTCGTCGTCTTGCCGTTCGTGCCGCTCACGAGCACCACCTGGCGGCCGGCGCTCAGATGCTCGAGCAACTGGGGGTCGACCCGCAAGCCGGCCCGTCCCCCCGCGACCGTTCCCTGGCCACGGCCAAGACGACGCGAGGCTGCGTTGACCGCCCGCGTGGCCGCGCTGGCGAGGCGCGCCCTCACCGAGGGGGCTTGGTGCGCGCCAGCTCCTCGGGCGTGGGCTCGTGGCGCACCCGCGCCTCGGCGGGCAGCAGGGCACTGATCGCCTGCATGATCGTCTCGGTGTCCGCCTGCGCGTCGGTCAGCGACAGTCCGACCGGCTTGCCGATGCGAACCGTCACCTCGGGCGGGTGGCGGACGAGCGTGAAGTCGGGCACCCGCGACGACCTCGGCCATACCTTCTCAGTGCCCCAGAGGCCGACAGGTACCACCGGGGCGCCAGTCGAGGCGGCCAGACGCGCCGTGCCCGTCTTGCCGTGCAGTACCGGATCGAAGAAGTCGTAGCCACGCGGGATCGTTCCCTGAGGAAGGACGATCACGACCTCGCCCGCCTTCAAGGCGGCCTCGGCCTCGCGCAACGGCTGTCCGCTGCTGCTGCCACTGCGGCGGTCGACCGGGATGCCACCGAGGGCGCGCGCGATCATGCCGACCACCGGGGCGTCGAAGATCTCCTTCTTTCCGAGGAAGCGCACGGGCCGGCCGATTGCTCGGGCGACGAGCGCGAGGGCGGCCACGTCGAAGTAGCTGCGGTGGTTCGCCGCCAATAGCACGGGGCCCCGCGCCGGCACGTTCTCCACTCCGGTGATGTCGAAACGCGCATAGGGAAACGAGAGATTGCGGACGAACGGACGTAGGAGGTGATAGGGCTCCAAGCCGACGAAGCTGGGGACGCCGGGCGGACGGTCCCAGTGCTCGATCGGCCAGCGGCGCACTGAGGCCACCAGGGTGAGGGTGGGGTCGGGGTTCACGGCGTGTGGCGAGCCGACGCTCGAGAGCAGCGGTACGTCGAAGATGCTGTCGCTGCAGGCGTGGCAGTCGATGAGGTCGACGCCGTGGTCGTCGGCCCACTCCTTGACGGCGCGCAGCTTGCCGGTCCCCCATACGAACCCTTCGTAGAGACGTCCCGTGTAGAGCCCGTCTTTGGCCTCGTAGGTGGTCGCGATCAAATCGTCGAAGCCGAAAGCTTCCGCGAAAGGGGCCACCAGGTCCACAGGGGTCGTCGTGGAGAGCACCAGGCGGTGGCCCTCGGCCCGGAAGGCGGCCAGCCGCTGGGGAGCGAAGGGGGCCACCAGCTCGCTGAGGGCGGCCACGGCCCGCCGGCCGGCCGCCTGCACCTGCTCCTGGCTCCAGCCCCGCGCCACCCGGGCCGCCGCTCGGACCAGGCCCATCGACAAGAGGTTTTCCCCCAGCCGGTCGTTGATGGCGTACAGGAACCTGTCGCCGGGGACGGAACGACCCTCGGGGAGGACGCCCTCATCAACCAGGGCCCGGTTGAGCACCTGGCCCGAGGCATGGGCCAGCAGCGTGCGGTCGAGGTCGATGAAAACGGCGCTCTTGGCCACCATCGCTCAGAGTAAAGCAGTTCCTAGGGACTTCTCGGCGTGCCGAAACTGGCCCGGAATTAGGAGAAGGGATCGCCGGGGGGGATGGCGATCCCTTCTCACGACTCACCAGGGTAGGAGGGGGGGCTTCCAATCCCTGCGGTCCAATGTCATTGTGGCGGGGTTAAGTCAATCAGTCAAGCAGCTTCGGAAGATACTTCTCATCATTTATACTGATGGGTAACTGAACTCGAGCAAGCATTTTCCCTGAGGAGAATCGGTGGAGCTCAAACACTTGCAAGCATTGATGGGGATCGCCGATACGGGCAGCTTCTCCGCCGCCGCGTCGTCCATCGGGACCGTGCAGTCCAACGTCTCCGCACACGTGGCGCGCCTCGAGAACGAGCTGGACGTGCAGCTCGTCGACCGCGCCTCGGGCCGTTTGACCGAGGAGGGCGAGGTGGTGGTCGAGCGCGCCCGCCGGGTCATGAACGAGCTCGACGCGATGGTGGCCGACGTCACGGCCCTGCGCGAAGAGGTGGTCGGGACCGTCCGCCTCGGAATGATTGGCACGACCGGGCGGTGGCTGGTGCCCCAGCTCTTCGACCTGCTGCGGGTGCGCCACCCCCACATTCACCTCAACGTGGCCGAGGGCTCGAGCGTTCAGTTGGAACAGCAGCTGGCCTCGGGCCAGCTCGATCTCGCCGTTGTGACCTTTCCGCTGAGCGGTGACGAGATCATGGCCGCGCAGCTGTTCGACGAAGACCTCGTGGTGGTCCTGCCCGTCGGCCATCCCCTCGCTGGCGCCACCTCGATCCCGCTGGAGCGCCTCTCGGAGCTCGAGCTCCTGCTCCCCGCCCCCGGGACTGCCCTGCGGGCCGAGATCGACAGCGCCACCGTGCCCGCGCGCATCGCGCTGCGGCCAGCCATGGAGCTCGACGGCGTGCGCCTCATTGCTTCCTTGACCTTCGACGGCTACGGCGCCGCCATCCTCCCCGCGACCGCGGTGCCCGGCCACCTGCGGGGGCGGTTCTCGGTGCTCCCGGTGACAGGGCTCCCCCGCCGCCGGGTGGGCGTAGCCCAGCGGCGCCGCGGCCTGCCGTCTGCTCCGGTCAGGGCCGTCGTCGACGTTCTCGGGGTCGTCGTGAACGACGCGCTCTCGATGCCCGAGGGCATCCACCCGACCTAGGCCTGTTGCTCGCCGCGTCGGGCCGCGCCGAGGCGAGCGTTCTCGGGGCGAGAAGCGGCTGATTCCGAACGGTCGCCCATACCGTCCCGTGGCGGTCCTTCAAGAGATTTGAGGGCTCGCTCGAGGCTCCGCGCTCGAACGAGTCGAGTCTTCTTCGTGGTCGTATGCGGCGGCTCGGGCGAGTTGCCCTCGCGTGTATATGGTCCCTGCCAACGTCATCCAACGCCAGTTGAGTCCCGCGTATAGAGCCGAGAGAAACTTGGCGGAGGTTCGTGGCCTATAGACCGGCGACTTTGCGTCGGCCTCTGCGCCGGCCTAATCGCGTGGACCTCCGCCCCAAAGGCCCCGAAACCCTCAGGACGCTCGTGACGAAGCCCTCAACCCACGGGCTTGGGCTCCCGCCACATCGTCCAGAGGGGTGGGCCCTCGTCGGGCAGCCTCAGCTCGCGCACGACCTCGAAGCCGTGACGCCGGTAGAAGGGCACGTTGCGCTCCTTGGACGACTCCAGGTAGCACGGCAGGCCTGCCGCGTCGCAGTGTGACAGGACCGGCTGCATCAACGCGCCACCCACGCCGCGCCCCTGGAGCTCGACGGCGGTGCCGAGCGTCGCCAGGTACCAGTGCGGCTCGTGCGGGTGCATCGACTCGACCAGGTTGAGGATCCGCAGCGTCGTCGGGAGCCGCTCCCACACGTACGGCAGCACCGGCAGCATGGTCAAGATCGCGGTGAGCCCCGTCAGCAGAGGCTTGCCGGCCGGGGCCCAGATCGCAGAGCCGGCGTAGCCGTCGGTCGTGTAGCAGCCCCCGAAGGGCAGGTAGTCGGCCCGCATCTGCGTGGCGAAGTAGGCGCGCAGCCCGGCGTCGCGCCGCGACTCGCGCCGGAAGATGTGGCTCGTGACGGGGTCGTCCCAGAATGTCTTGGCCAACTGGGACGCCATGGCGTCCACGTCCGCCCCCGTGGCCCGGCGGACCACCACGCTCGGCCCGCCCGTCGCCGGAGGCTCTACTGGCAGGGAAGGTTCGGGAACCATGAAGGGACCGATGGTGGCAGAGCACCAGGCCAGGCGCCACCCGGCGACGAGGCTGCGTGGGACTGGCCCAGCGCCACGATGTCGGGCAGCAGCCGCAACCCGACGTAGATCCCTCCCGACGGCGAGAAGTGCACCCCGTCGCCGCAGCGCACGTTGATGTTGCCGATGCTGGCCGCGTACTGGCCGGTGGGGTCCACCACGGCGTTGAGGTCGAAGACGTACACCTTCCCGCCGACCGAGGCGATGGTCCCGGAGGCCGACGCCCACGACGCCACCTGGTGGATGGTCGCGTTGTCGAGCTGCACCCGCGAGGGCGCGTCCTCGGGCCAGGGACCACCCGAGGGTGAGGTGCCGCTGTCGTAGTAGGGCGAGGTCATGAACACGACGGCCGCCCCCTTTGACCCCAGCACCGACACCGCCTCGCGATAGCGATCGGTCACGTAGTTGTCGAACGACGGCTGCCCGAGGTTCTGCCACTCGCCGCCGATCTGCTGGTCGAATGTCTCGCCGCGCCCGAGGTAGAGGACGACGTCGGGGTTATAGGCGTCCACCCACTTCTTCCAGATGGTGAACAGTGAGTTGGGGTCGTTGTTGACGTCGCAGGGCTGCCCCGGCGGCAGCGTGTACCACAGCACCTTGATCTGCGACTGCATCGACACCGAGCAGCCCGGGTCGCCCTCGTTGACGATCTGGACCTTGTCGTGCACTGCCTGCGCGTACTGCGCCAGGCCCACGCCGAGCGTGCCCGCGATCGAGTCGCCGACCAACAAGACCTTGACCGGCTTGGTCGGGTGCGCCACGGGGGTCGGTGGCAGCGACAGGTACGTGGTCGGAGTCGGCGGGGACGTCGGGGTCGTCGGGGACGCCGGGGACGCCGGGGACGTCGGAGTCGTCGGGCTCGCCGGAGTCGTCGGGCTCGCCGGGTTCGCCGGGGTCCCCGGCGCCGTCGCCGTGCTCGACGCAGACGCAGACGCAGACGCAGACGCAGACGCAGACGCCGTCGTCCCCGAAGAGGCCACCGTCTGGGCGCTGATCGGCGCCCCTTGCAGCTCCGTCGCCGCAACCGGCACCAGGGTGCTGATGAAGACGGCGCCGACCGCCACGGCCGCTCCGACCGGCGCCGCCACCCATGAGCGCCAGTTCCTGAGCGCCCCGCGCCGGATCGGCATCTCGATGAATTGGTAGCTGAGGGCAGCGACGGCGACCGTGACGCCGACGCGCGCCAGGAACAGCGGGTACACGCCGACGTGCAGGCGTTGTCCGGTCATCACCAGCACCACCGGCCAGTACCAGAGGTACATGCCGTAGGAGATGCGGCCCAACTGCGGGAAGGGCGGCAGCTCCAAGAAGCGCACCGCGAGGGAGCGCGGCGCCACCACGCAGGCCAGCACGACGGCGCCCGCCGCCACGCTCGCCACGAGGAACCCCCCGCTGAAGGCGAACGTGGACTGCTCAGAGGTGGTCATCCAGAGCGCCGCCGTCCCCGCCGCACCGAGCACCCCGGCCACCCCGGCCGAGCGGGTGAACCACGTGCGTCGGCTGCCGTCGCGCCACAGCACCAGCCCGATGGCGACGGCTGCGCCGACCAGGAGGGCCTGGGCCCGGCAATCGGTGCCGTAATAGGCCCGCGTCGTGTAGCCCTTCGGCGCCAGGATCCCCATCCAGCTGGCCGAGAGCAGCGAGCCGAGGCACGCCACCGCGAAGAGCGCCTGCAAACGACGACGCCGCACCCACGAGGGGTCGCTTGCCGCCATCGGCACGGGCGCAGGCGCCGGCGCCGGCGGCAACCGCAGCTGGCCGCCCCCCAGCCCGGCGACGGAGCGCACCGCGCTCGGCGACCCGCGCCCGTCCGCGGCCCCGCCCCGCGCCGCCCGGGCGCATCCGGCCCGTGCCGACCTTGAGCACGGCGAGGACGACGAGCGGCCACACCAGATAGAACTGCTCCTCGATCGCCAGTGACCACGTGTGCAGCAGCGGCGAGGGTTGCGAGTTCTGAGAGAAGTAGGTGGCCCCGCTGTGGATCGAGTACCAGTTCGACACGTAGAACACGGTCGACAGCGCGTCGCCCAGCATGTGCGGCGTGCTGAGCAACGTGGGCACGGCGGCCATCACGATGCCGATGACCGCGATCAAGAAGAAGAGGGCCGGCAGCAGCCGGCGGGCACGCCCGGCCCAGAAGCGACGCAGGCGGATGGTCCCGGACTCGCCCCACTCCTTCACCAGCAACGAGGTGATGAGGAACCCCGAGAGCACGAAGAAGGCGTCGACGCCGTAGAAACCGCCCGGGACCGAGTTCAGCCCGGTGTGGAAGGCGATGATGGAGAGGACCGCGAAGGCCCGGACGCCGTCGAGGCCCGGCAGGTGTCCCAGCGTCGGGCGACCCGCGCGTGCGTTAGCGTCCGTGCTCATGTCTGACGGCCCGCCGCAGCCGGTTCACGTCGTGATTCCTCCATCCCCACATGGCGGAAACGCCCGACCGCGTGTCGCCTTGCTGCCCTCACTACCCCGCCCGGGAGTGCGGGAGCCCAGCCGCCGGTGACGACCGAGTGGTAAGGATAGGGATCCTCGGGGCCGCCCGCATTGCACCCGCGGCTCTCGTCAGGCCAGCACGACGGACGGGCTACGTGCAGGTCACAGCGGTGGCCGCCCGTGACCGCGCCCGTGCCGACGCCTTTGCCAAGAAGCACGACATCCCCCGGGTGCTCGACACGTACACCGAACTGGTCGAGGACCCCGACCTCGATGCCGTCTACAACCCCCTCCCGAACGGCCTGCACGGCTTCTGGACGATCGCCGCCCTGAGGGCGGGCAAACACGTCCTGTGTGAGAAGCCGTTCACGGCCAACGCCGACGAGGCCCGCGCCGTGGCCGGGGCCGCCAGCAGCCATCCGGGTTCAGTGGTGATGGAGGCCTTCCACTACCAATACCACCCCCTGTGCCGGCGCCTCGTCGAGATCGTGCGCTCGGGCGAGCTCGGCAACATCGCCAACATCGACGTGGCCTTCTCGGCGCCCCTGTGGAGAAGGGGCGACATCCGCTACCAGCTCGCCCTGGCGGGAGGCGCCACCATGGACATGGGCTGTTACCCGGTCAGCCTGCTGCGCCTGCTCGCGGCAGGCCCCCGCGTCATGAGCGCGGAGGCCAAACTCTCGTCCCCGGGCGTCGACCGGGCCATGGATGCGCACTTCACGCTGCCCGACGGCGGCCGCGCCCACATCGGCTGCTCGATGTTCTCCTCGTCCATCCTCCGCCTCCACGCCGAGGTGACGGGCGACGGCGGCAAGGTCTCGGTGTTCAACCCCTTCGCCCCCCACACCGGGCATCGCATGAAGGTCACCACGAAGCTCGGCACGCGCAAGGAGCGCTTCAGCCGCAAGCCGACCTACGACTACCAGCTCGAGGCGTTCGCCGCCGCCATCGAGGAGGGGCGCTCCTTCCCGACGACGGCGGTCGACGCGATCCGTACGATGGAGCTCATCGACTCCATCTATTTGGCAGCCGGCCTCCCGGTGCGGCAACCCACCCCGGCCGGAGGGGCCACGCCGGCCGGGCCCACGACCTGATGCCGCTGGCAGCCGAGGACCTCGAGCGCGCTGTCCGACGCCGCGCTCACCGCGGCGGCGGGTTGCCAGGCCGCCGAGCTGCGCGTCGAGCGCACCCGCAGCCAGACGGTGCGCCTGCACGACGCCCAGCCCGAGACGACGGCGGACGGGACCGACTTCGGCATGGGCGTGCGCGTCGTGGTCGACGGCGCGGTCGGGTTCGCCGCCTCCGTCGACGTGCGGCCGGAGGAGGCGGCCACCCTGGTCCGCCAAGCCAAGGAGATGGCCGACGTGACCGGACGGGCGGGGGCCGGGCGCGTCGAGCTGGCCCCCGAGCCTGCGCACGGCGAGGTCACCTGGACGAGCGCGTTCGAGGTCGACCCCTCGAGCGTGCCCATGGCCGACAAGATCGAGCTGCTGGCCGAGTGGAGCCGGCGGCTCGGCGAGCACCCGACGGTGGCGCACACGTCGGCGGCGCTGCTCGCGGTCTCGGAGCAGACGTATCTCGCCGACCTCAACGGCACGCGGGCCACGCAGCACCGGGTACGGCTGCAGAACCGGCTCGAGGCGCTCGCGCTCTCCGAGACCGGCTTCGAGACGATGCGCACGATCGCTCCCCCCGTCGGGCGCGGCTGGGAGTACCTGACCGGCCCCGCGTCGGCCGGGAACTGGGACTGGGACGCCGAGCTGGCCCGGCTGCCCGAGCTCCTGGCCGAGAAGCTGGCCGCGCCCTCGGTGGAGGCCGGCACCTACGACCTGGTCGTCGACCCGTCCAATCTGTGGCTCACGATCCACGAGTCGATCGGCCACGCCACCGAGCTCGACCGCGCCGTCGGCTACGAGGCGGCCTACGCCGGGACGTCGTTCGCCACCTTCGACAAGCTCGGGACGCTCCAGTACGGCTCCGGCGTCATGCACGTGACCGGCGACCGCACCGTCGAGCACGGCCTGGCCACCGTCGGCATCGACGACGAGGGCGTCGCGGGCCAGTCGTTCGACCTCGTGCGCGACGGGATCCTCGTCGGCTACCAGCTCGACCGGGCCATCGCGGCGGCGATGGGCTTCGAGCGCTCGAACGGCTGCGCGTTCGCCGACTCGCCGATGCACGTGCCGATCCAGCGGATGGCCAACGTGTCGCTCGCGCACGCGGGCGACGGCGGCCCGAGCACCGGCGAGCTCATCGCGGGCGTCGACCGCGGCATCTACATCGTCGGCGACAAGAGCTGGTCCATCGACATGCAGCGCTACAACTTCCAGTTCACCGGGCAGCGCTTCTACCGGATCGAGGGCGGGAAGCTCGCCGGCCAGCTCAAGGACGTGGCCTACCAGGCGACGACGACCGACTTCTGGGGCGCCATGGAGGCGGTGGGCGGCGCGTCGACCTGGGTGCTCGGCGGCGCGTTCAACTGCGGCAAGGGACAGCCGGGCCAGGTGGCGCCGGTGTCGCACGGCTGCCCGTCCGTGCTCGTGCGCGGCGTGCGGGTGCTCAACGCCCGCGAGGAGGCGGGGCGTTGAGCACGACGGGCGCCCGCGCGTGATCCCGGCCCAGGAGCTCGTCGAGCTGGGCGTGGGCGACGCCGCCGGCGTGGGTTCCGACGGCTGCGTGGTGCTGGTCGAAGAGGGCAGCCACGCCGACGTGCGCTTCGCGGTCAACACGACCACAACCAACGGCGTGCACCGCGCCCGCACCGTGAGCGTCGTCGTCATGGCCGCCGGGTCCGTCGGCACCGCGACGCGCACCGGCGAGGTCGGGCCCGACGGGGTGCGCGACATGGTGGCCGCGGCCATGGCGGATGCCGTCGCCGCGCCGCCGGTGGAGGACGCCTTCCCCTTGGTGGAGCCCGCGGAGACGGCTCCCGCCCGCGACTTCGGACTCGACCCCGAAGAGACCGACGCCTCCGCGCTCGAGCCGGTCCTGTTCTCATTGTCGGGCGCGTTCGGCCGGGCTCGCGCCCGCGACGCCGTGCTGGCCGGCTTCGCCGAGCTCGACGTGGCGACGCTGTATCTCGGCAGCTCGACCGGGGTGCGGCTCTCGTATGCGCAGCCCACGGGAGCCGTCAACCTCGTCGGCCGCACGGCGGACGGCACCGGCTCGGCCTGGGTGGGCGTCCCGACCATCGAGCCCGGGTTCGACGATATGGAGCAGGAGATCTGGCGCCGGCTGGACTGGGCCACCCGCCAGGTGTCGCTCGAGGCCGGCCGCTACGAGGTCATTCTCCCGCCCTCGGGCGTCGGCGACATGATGGCCATGATCGCCTTCGACGCCATCGGCGGCCAGGACACCGAGGACGGCCGCACGGTCTTTTCGAAGGAGGGCGGGGGGACCCGCCTCGGCGAGCAGATCACGACCCTGCCCTTCACGCTCTACAGCGACCCCGACGAGCTCGGCGTGGAGTGCACCCCGTTCGTGGCCACGCCGGCCAGCAGCTCCGAGGTCTCCGTCTTCGACAACGGGCTCCACGTCTCGCGCACCGACTGGCTGCGCGCCGGTGTCCTCGCCCACCTGCGCTACCACCGCGCCGGCGCGAAGAAGTCGGGCATGGAGATGGCGCCGTACATCGACAACCTGTTGCTGCGCTGCGAGGGGCACGACGGCGGGTCGGTCGACGAGATGGTGGCGCGGACCGAGCGCGGGCTCCTCCTCACCTGCCTGTGGTACATCCGCCCGGTCGACCCGGCCACGCTCCTCATGACCGGCCTGACCCGGGACGGCGTCTACGTGGTCGAGAACGGCGCCGTCGTCGGCGCAGCGAACAACTTCCGGTTCAACGAGAGCCCGGTCGACCTCCTGGCCCGGGCCACCGAGGTCGGCTCGCCGGTACGCTCGCTCGGCCGCGAGTTCGGCGAGTACCTCAACCGCACGATCATGCCGCCGCTGCGCATCCCCGACTACAACATGAGCTCGGTCAGCCAGGCCAGCTGAGCGCGGCGGCTACTGAGCCGGCGGACGCTCAGGCGGGGCGGCGGGCCTCGACGAGCAGGCGCTGCGCGGTGGACACGAACACGCCGTCGCGCGCGAGCTGCTCGTGCAGCGCCCGGAGGCGGTCGGCGTAGCCCTCGGGCGTGAATCCCGGCACCGTCCAGTGCACCTTGCGGAGGAAGTGGACCACGGCGCCCACGTCGAAGAACTCGACCCTGCACGCGCACGACTGCAGTTCGACCACCTCGAGCCCCACCGCCTCGGCCGCGGCGCGGGTGCGTTCGGGACTCGCGGCTCTCGTTGACCGGCTGCGGGCCCATCATGAAGTCGGTCAGCTCGCGGTTGGTGCCGGCGCCGATCTGTTGGGAGAGGTAGGTCCCGTCGGGCTCGAGCACACGGGCGATCTCGTCCCACAGCACGACGACGGGATGCCGGCTCACGACGAGATCGAACGTGCTCGAGACGAAGGGCAGCGTCGGCGCGTCGGACACCGCGACGACCTGGGCGCCCAGGGGACGCAGGCGGTCGCGGGCGACCGCGACGTTGGGGGGCCAGGACTCCGTGGCGACGAGAAACGCAGGCGGCCGCGGCCGTGCCGCGGTCGCCAGGACCTCGCCCCCGCCCGTCTCGACGTCGAGCGCCGTTTGGGCGACGGCCATGCGCTCCCCCATCAGGCGGGCGTAGCCCCACGGAGGGCGCTCCTCGGTGGCGCGGCCGTCGAACCACGAGAAGTCCCAGCCCTCGAGCGGGACGGCGGCGCCTTCCGCGACGAGGTCCTCGAACGTGTCATCAGACGAAGGTGTCGTCGTGTGCCGCCGGGCCCCGCAGGAACATCATGTTGTTGTTGGTGTTGTTGTTCGAAAACGCATTCTGGACCGCACTCTGGCCGACATAGACGATGGAGCCCCAGACGATGGCGAAGATCATCAAGCCGCGGGCCGCTGAGGTCAGGACGAGCGTGGCCCACTGCGGCAGGTCGCGACCCGGCGCCGGCGCACCACGCTGCCAGGACGGAATCGGGGGCCGCGGCGTGGCGCCGAACCCGCCTGGCGGGGGTGTGGGCGGCATGGGCGCCGGTCCCGTGGCGCCCTGGCCTGGAGGGCCCGGAGGGTACGAGTACGGCTGGGGTGGTGGCGGGATCGGACCGGGCGTGTCGGAGGGTGGGGTCGCCGCGGGTGGTGTCGGCGGTGGGTACGACGGGGCGGCCGGGGGTGCCGGGGCCGGGGCCGGGGCCTCCCGGTCTCCGAGCATGCCCCAGGGGTACTCCGAGGTGAGCAGGAAGAAGTAGGACTCGACGCGCAGGTGGAAGCGAACCAGGGCCGAGTAGCACTCGTACAGGGTCGGAGGCATCTCACCGCGGATCAGCACGATGAACCACGTCACGATCAGGAGCGGGACGGTCAGTCCGTAGTCGACGATGTTCGCGAAGACATTGGCCGGGATGACCAGGATGAAACGGAAGAATACGGCCAACCGGTTCAACCGCCCGTCCTCGGGTGGCGGGAACGGGCGGGCGGGATAGTCCGCGTCGTCGAAGGAGAACGGCGGGTAGCGATCGGTGAGGAGGAACAGGTACGCGTTCACGCGGACGTCCCAGCGGGTGACGCCGCTGATGTAGGTGTGGGCCCATCCCGGCAGGCGTCCCATGAACAGCGCACCGAACCACCCGATGAGCGCCACGACGAGCATGGCGAGATTCAGGAAGAACAGGACGACGTAGTGAGGAATGGCGAGGAGCACGCGGAACGCGACGCTCAGCCTGCCCTGAGGTGCCACCCCGGCGTACCACATCTCGGCCCGCCGGCTCGGCACGGCCATCGCTGCGTCTGTCATGTCGACCCCTTGCTGACCCACCCGGAACGGGCGCCCGCGTGAGTCGGAGTGGCGTGGCGCCGCCGACGTTAGACGAAGCAGAGGACCGGGACGCGGCACCCGGCGTTCACGCGCCGCAGGCCTCGGGCTTGGCCGGCAGCGGGCAGAGTCAAAGGGCGTCGTAGAAGGCCTCGATAAGGGCGCGGTTGCGCGTGCTCTGCCAACGAGGGATGACGTGGTTCATCACGTAGCCGAACGCAACGCCGGCGTCCGGGTCGGCGAAGCCCACCGCACCCCCGGTACCGAAGTGGCCGAAGCTGCGCGGGTTGGGACCGAAGGGCCGGCGAGGCACGGTCGGCTTGAAGCCGAGACCGAACACGACGTCTTCGTGGAGGATCGGACAGAAGCCCTCGGACTGTGGCGACGTCGCCTCCGCCAACAACTCGCTCGAGAGCAGGAGGCCCGGCGTGAGGAGCGCGTCGTACATCCGCGCCACGCCGCGCGCCGTTCCGTGCCCGTTGGTCGAAGGCACCTCGGCGCTGCGCCAGCGCGCCGTGTTCACGACGCCCATGGAGGAATACCCGGGCGGGTTGAAATAGCTCAGCATTTCCATGAGCTGGTCACCCTCGAGCGCGGCGAAGTCGAGGCCCTCGGCGTTGCCCGGAGCCACGAAGATCACCTCGGCACAGCGATGGCGCTCGCGCTCGTGCACTCCGACGTGGACGTCGGCGCCGAGCGGTCCGGCGATGGCGGCGAGGGCAACGGCGGGCGTCGTCCCGCCGACCCGGCGCACGACCTCACCGATGAGATGCCCGTAGGTATTGGTGTGGTACGCGTGGCGCGTGCCGGGCTCCCACCAGGGGTCGGTGGCGGCCAGCGCCGAGGCCATCGTGGCCCAGTCCCAAAGGTCGTCGTTCGTCAGCGGCGTCCGTATGGCGGGGACGCCCGCCCGGTGGCACAGCGCGTGCCGCAGCGTGGCCCCGTCCTTGCCGCCGTGCGCGAACTCTGGCCAGACGCTGGCGACCGGGTCGTCGAGCGCGACGAGCCCGGCTTCGACCAACCTGAGTGCGCACAGCGCGACGAAGGCCTTGCCGACGGAGTAGAAGTTCACGAGCGTGTCCGGCCGCCACGGTGAGGTCTGCGCCCGATCGGCCCAACCCCCGGCCAAGTCGACGACGGTGACGCCGTCGATCATCACGCAGACGGCGGCTCCCACTTCGTCCCGTTCGGCGAAGTTCCGCACGAACTCGTCTCTGACGTGGACGAACTTGGGATCACACGTCCCGATGACGGCGCCGTCCATTCGCCGACTCTGTCTTGCTCACGCCAACGAGAGCAAGCCCCGCCCATGAAGGGGTGGGTCCGGGCCGGCTACCCCGACAGTCCGCGCAGAACCGGCACCCAGTGGTCGAGCCCGTCAACCGCCAGGCCGTCCACCTTGGCCGTGTCGTCGGCCCGCCGGAGCGTGACCGCGTCGTCCGCCCATTCGAGCGCGAGGAACGCCCGGGCGTCCTCGCCGGACAACGCCCCACCTTGGCGGCCCAGCGAGATCACGCTGTCGCGGGCGAGCCGGCCGCCGTAGTGGCCCTCGGTCGCCACGAGATACCGCTTCGCCTCCACGTGCAACGCCACGATCCCGGCCACCCGCTCGCCCAGGGCACCTCGCACGGCGTCGGCGCCGTCGGCGGCGTGGCGTTCGTCGCTGCCGCCGGGCAGGAGATGGCCGATGTCGTGCACCAATCCCGCCGCGGCGAGTTCGAGATCCTGCGGACGGGCCCGGGCCAGCAGCGCCGCCGTCTGCAGCGCATGGTCGAGCTGGGAGACCGGCACGTTCGGGCTCAAGGAGTGGTCCGACCCCGAAGCGAGCACAGCGACGATCTCCTCGACGCTCAGGCCGTCTTGCGTGCTGTCGTGCGTGCTTTGCATCCCGTCATTCTCCCGCGCCGCGACGACGCTCCTCGCCGGCGGTCTCCCCCGGTGCGGGTACGGTGGCGCGTGCCCTGGTCCCCACCGCCGCGCAGTCCCTGGACGGACAAGATGGTTGCACTCGGGCGGGGCATCGGCGACGACGGTCGCTCGATGGTCTCGTTGCACCCCGACGACCTACGCGCCGCCGCCGTCGCGACGACCGGCCTCGACGACTTCGGCGACGCCTGGTGGGAGGAGCCGTTCGGCCGCCTGTGCGCCTCGCTCGACAGCGAGGCTCGCCTCCACCTGCCCGGCCGCCTGCGCACCCGCGGCGAGATCCAGCTCGTCCTGCAGAACCGGCTGCGCATGGTCGACCTCTGGAAGCGCGAACCGGCGGTGCTGCGCGAGGCGGTGCCTGCGCCCATCGTCGTCACCGGCCTCGGGCGCTCGGGCACGACGCTGCTCCACGAGCTCCTGGCCTGCGACCCCGACAACCGCCCGCCGCTGCTGTGGGAGCTGCTGCACAGCGTCCCGTACACCGACGCCTCCGGCGACCTGTGCGACGACGAGATCAAGCTCATGGACGAGATGGTGCCCGCCTTCACCGCGATGCACGAGAACGGCGGGCGGCTCCCCACCGAGTGCATCTTCGCGTTCGCACACCAGTTCTCGAGCGACATCTACACCGGGCTCTACAACGTGTCGGAGTACACGCTGTGGCGTAGCGGCGTCGACCAGGCCCCGATCTACGACTGGCACAAGCGCCACCTCCAGACGCTGCAATGGGTGTCCCAGCGACCGACGCCGCGCTGGGTCGTCAAGGCGCCCTCCCATCTTTCCGCCCTGCCCCTCCTCTTCTCGACCTACCCCGACGCACGCGTCGTGATCACCCACCGCGACCCGCTCCGGGTCATCGGCTCACTCTCTGACCTCATGGCGACGCTCCACTACATGCACTCGGACTCTGTCGACCACGCCGTCTTGGTCGAGTTCATGGCCATCGGCCTCGAGATGCAGATGGACCACGTCGCCGCCGAGCGCGACGCCGGGACCGTCCCCAACGACCAGATCGCCGACGTGATCTACCAGGACCTCCTGGCAGACCCGGTCGGGGTGATCGAGCGGCTCTACGCAGCGTGGGAGCTCCCTCTCACGCCGGCCTTCCGGGCGGCCCTGGACGCCTACCTCGCCGCTCGCCACGACCACCGCACCGGGGGCCACGACTACTCCTTCGCCGACACCGGGCTCGACCTGGCGACCCACCGCGCCCTGGTCGCGCCGTATCAGGAGCGCTTCGGCGTTCCCTCCGAAGTCTGAACCACCTACCGGGGCAACGACCTCTGCATGGCGGCGACGGCGACCTGCCACTCCCGGCGGACCTCGACGATCTTGAATCCCAACGCCGTGTTGATCGCGAGCATGGCATCGTTGGAGAACGCGTTGCCGGTCCGGACGCGGACCACCTCGGGTCGTTCACCGCGCAGCCGGAGGAGCATCGCCGCCTTCACCCACTTTGCCAGTCCTCTGCCGCGGTGGTCCGGATCGATGGCGGTGTTCTGTTGCTGGGCCATTCCCGGCTCCCACGGCTCGAAGACGAGCTCGGTGCCGCCCACCAGCCGACCTTCCGGGTCGCGCACGAAGAGGGTCCATCGAAGGCGGCCCGCCTCGGTCAGGTGCCGATCGACCTCCACGACCTGGCCGGCATCCAGGGTCACGTCACCGATCTCGAGCTCGTCCCGGGGCTGCGTGTTCATGAGGTGGTGGAAGCGCGCCGCGTCGTCGATGACGTGCCCGGGGAGCGGCCCCTCCCAGAACTCCAGGCGCCAGCCCGCCGAGCGGCCCGGGCCCTCGACGACCCACGCGTCCACCCGTTCCCAGTCGACCTCTGCGAGCAGGAGCTCGCTGTTCCGGTTCACCCGGCCGATCCGGGCCCCGATGCGCCGGGAGAACGCCTCCCCTCCGGCCAGGGAGTCGTACGTGGACCACGTCAAGGTCGAACGGCCCTCCGCGAGGGTCTCCTCCACGACGGCACGGAGCAGTCGCCATCCGACGCTGCGCCTCCGCCAGGGCCGGCGGACGTAGACGTAGCCCTCCATGGTCGTGGGATCGCCGGCGGCGTTCGACCAGCAGGCGGCACAACCCACCGGCGTGCCGTCGGCCTCCTGGGCCACCCACGTGTGATCCTCGAATTGACCGGGCAGGCTGCGCGCGAACGCCACGTACGACTCCAGGGGTTGGCGCACCGCGCCCGGGTGTCGTTCCGATTCGATCTCCGTCTCGACCAGGTGTTGCGCCGCCAATTCGGCGTCGGTCCCCGACCGGAACCCGACCCGGCGGATTGCGAACTCCGGCGAGCGCAGATCGGTCATCCCCTCATTCTGCGCCTCGCGGCCTACAGGGAGGCGAGCGGCACCACCTCGGCGGTCGGATGAGGCGGACCGTCGGCCAGTATCCAGCGCACCAACATGTAGCCCTCGAGGCGGCCACCGGTGTCGAGCCAGTTCTCGACGCCGGGACGCGGGGCCCGCGGGGCGATCACCAATCGCCACGAGCCGTCGGCCGACCGCTTCGCGTTCTTGTTGTTCAGGTTCGTCGTCGTGTAGCGGTAGTCGAAACTCTCCATCCACGGCGAAGTCAGCGTGAGCCCCCACCACACGAACGGCTTGTCCGGCTCGTGCACCGTCACCACCAGCGCCTCGTCCTCGGCGAGCTTGAAGCGGCCGCCGTGATACGTCATCTCCGCGTTCGTGTGCGTGCGCACCTCGTCCTCCTGGGCGGCGACGTGCGCCGCGCCTGACTGGCCGCCGAACGTGTTCAGGTTCGAGGCCGCGTCGCGCCACATCTGCAGCGCCGTCGCCCCCACGAACGTGAGGAACATGGCCGCGAACTCGAGCTTCGGCGCCAGCTCGTCGACCGAGAGCAGCGGCGGCGGGATCACCTCGCCGGACGCCGGCACCAGTTCCATGCGAAGGCGGGAGAGGTTCTCCGGCTTCTTGTCCCAATGGGTCTCTCTGATGGCGAGCTGGGCGGTGCCGGGTTCGAGCAGCACCGAGTTGCGCGGCCTGGGGTCGGGCATGGCCGACGCCGGCGCGATGAGGATGTCGACCTCACCGTTCGGGCCGAGGTCGAACTCGTCGATGTTGGTCTGGGTCTGGGTGCCGGTACGGCCGCCGACCTGGCCCTGCCCGAACGCCGTGCCGAAGGTCATCCCGAGATAGGCGCACTCACCTCGGTACCCGGTCAGCCGGTAGGAGTGGGTGTCGTCGATGACGCAGAAGAGGTAGTGCGTGTCGGGGTTGTCGACGAGCAGCTTGCGGTACTCGTCCTGGAGCAAGAACAGCTCTGGGTGCACGGGGTCGGATCGCTCGACGATCCAGTCCAGGGCCAGGCGGGACAGGCGGGTCACCCAGCGGTAGCCCTCGGCCAGGTCCACCTCGGTCTCGGGGACCCCCGTCGCCTCCCGCACGACGTCGAGCGCGGCCGTCTGCGCCTGCACCCAGGCGTCGAACGCTGCGTTCAGCCTGTCGTCTTGCATGGGCCGAAAGCTACCGGGGCCCCGGCCGAGTCGCCCGCTCCCGGCGCGCCCGGTAGCTTCGGGGCGTGACCGATACCGCGATCGAGACGACCGGCACCGATGAGCTCCTCAATGAGCTCCGAGCCTGGCTGAACGACAACTGGGACCCCGACCTCACGGTCGCCGAGTGGTGGCAGCGCCTCGGGCTGGCCGGCTGGTCGGCGCCGGGGTTGCCGACCAACGCCTACGGCAAAGCCATGGCGCGTGCTGACACCGTCCTCGTCCAGCAGGAGATCGCGAAATTCGGCGCCCTGGGCGCCCCGGCCGGCCTGGGCCTTCTCCTCGCGGCGCCGACCATCGCCACCCACGGGACCCAGGAGCAGATCGACCTGTACGTGCGCGACATCGTCACCGGGCAGAGGGCGTGGTGCCAGCTGTTCAGCGAGCCCCAGGCGGGCTCGGACCTGGCCGGCCTGCAGACCCGGGCCATCAAGGACGGTGACGAGTGGATCGTCAACGGCCAGAAGGTGTGGACCTCGGGTGGCCAGTACGCCGACCTGGGGATGCTGCTGGCGCGGACCGACCCCGACGTGCCCAAGCACCAGGGCATCTCCTACTTCGCCTTCAACATGCTCCAGGACGGCGTCGACGTGCGCCCGCTCAAGGAGATGACCGGCCACGCACTCTTCAACGAGGTCTTCATCACCGACGCGCGGGTGGCCGACTCGGCGCTCATCGGCGGCCTGAACAACGGATGGGCCGCGGCCAACACGACGCTGGCCAACGAGCGTGCGGGTCTCGGTTCGGGCGGGGGCAACGCGGCCGGCGGCGGCCTGGCGCAGCCGGGCACCGTGATGGGCCTGCTCGACAAGCGGGTCGGCGACCTCGTCGGCCCGAAGCCTGGCGCAGGGACCACGCAGAGGTCGGGCGGAACGCTCGGCGCCATGCGCGGCGGCGCCAGCATGCTGATCGGCGTGGCCCAGTCCCGCGGTGTGAACAAGGACGCCGGGATCCGCCAGGACCTGGCCCGGCTCTACACGCTGGGCGAGCTCGGCCGTTTCAACGGCCTGCGCGTCAAGGCGGTCAAGGAGCAGGGCGGCGACATCCCGGGCATGCCGAACGTGGCCAAGCTCTCCATGAGCCAGATCGTGCGCCTCAGCCGCGACCTCGGTCTGCGCATCTTGGGGCCCGAGGGGATGCTGCACGCCTACGACAGCGACGACAAGGCGGCCCTCAAGCACGCGACCGGCGACCCCTTCGCCGGCAGCATCTCCGAGATGGCGCTGTTCGCGCAGGCGCCCCCCATATACGGCGGGACGGACCAGATACAGCGCAACATCATCGGGGAGCGGGTCCTGGGCCTGCCGAAGGAGCCGAGCAACGACCGGACGACTCCCTTCTCCGAGTTGCCCAAGAACGCATAGCCGGCCACGCGTAGAGGTCGAGCCGGGACCAGGGGGGCAGAGACGATGAGCGGGGTGGACCGAACGTTGCGCGGCGCCGCGGCCATCGTCGGCGTGGCCGACGATGTCTCCCCGACGGGCGAGCTGGACCGCACCGGGCGCGCCCTCGAGGTGGCGATGGTCCTCGAAGCCCTCGAGGACGCCGGCCTGACGCTCGCCGACGTCGACGGCGTGTGCCATCCCGAGTCCGCGGTCGCCTTCTCCGAGTACCTCGGAGTCCACCCGGTCTTCGCCGAGTCGACGATGACCGGGGGCTCCAGCTACGAGGTGCACGTCGAGCACGCGGCCGCTGCGATCGCAGCCGGCGTATGCGACGTCGTGGTCAGCGTCTATGCGGCGACTCCGCGCAGCGATCGCACCCGGGGACGGACGCGCGAGTGGCGGCGTATGGGCGGGCCGAACCCGATGGCGGAGTGGGACATGCCCTACGGGCTGCGCACCCCGATGGGCCCCTATGCCCTGGCCGCCGCCCGCCACATGCACGAGTTCGGCACCACCTCGGCGCAGTTGGCCCAGATCGCCGTGAGCACCCGGCAGTGGGCGGCCCTGAACCCGCGAGCGCGCTATCGCGACCCGATCACGGTCGACGATGTGCTGGCGTCACCCCTGCAGGTGAGCCCGCTGCACCTCCTCGACTGCTGCCTCGTCACCGACGGGGCGGGCGCCTTCGTCATGACGAGCGCCGAGCGGGCCCGCTCGCTGCGCAAGGCCCCCGTCTTCGTCCTCGGTGCGGCCACCTGCACGGACCACATGGGCATCAGCCAGATGCCCGACTTGACCATGACCCCCGGCATCGTCTCGGGCGCCCGCGCCTTCGAGATGGCCGGTGTCGAAGCGGCCGACGTGGACGTACTCATGAGCTACGACAGCTTCACCATCACCGCCCTGTTGCACCTCGAGGATCTCGGCTTCTGCAAGAAGGGTGAGGGTGGCCCCTTCGCCGCCGACGGTCACCTGGGTCCGGGTGGGTCCCTGGCCATGAACACCAACGGCGGCGGCCTCTCCTTCACCCACCCGGGCATGTACGGCATGTTCCTGCTCACCGAGGCCACGCGGCAGCTGCGCGGCGAGTGCGGCGACCGCCAGGTCGACGGGGCCGACGTCGCCCTTGCCCACGGGTCCGGGATGTTCCTCTCGGTCATGTCCACCGCCGTGCTCGGCACGGAGGCGACCCTGTGAGCGCGGCGAAGGCGCCGATGGGGGCGGACGCCGTCCCGGCTCGCCTCGAGCCGCCGGTGGGCGTCGACAGCGGGCCGTTCTGGGAGGCCACCCGGGAAGGACGGCTGCTCGTGCAGTGGTGCACCGCGTGCGACCGGGGCGTCTTCTACCCTCGTGCGTTCTGTCCACACTGCGCCTCCGGGCGCGACGCGCTCGAATGGCGGACCGCAAGTGGCCGAGCCACCGTCTACGCCGCCGTGGTGGAGCACCGGCCCGAGGCGGCCGGCGCCCGATTCTCCGGGGGCGAACCGTATTGCGTCGCCCTGGTCGACCTCGACGAGGGCGTCCGCATGCTCACCAACGTGGTCGGGTGCCCGCCGGGCGACGTGCACAGCGGCATGGACGTCCTGGTCACCTGGGAGCCGCTCAGCGACGGCCGGCAACTGGCGCTCTTCCGCCCGGCCGGTGCGCCGTGACCCTCCCCGAGGACAAGCGCGCCGCCGCGGCGCAGGGGATGCTGCACGCCTGGTGGGCAGCGCGCATCCCGGACCGCCTGGCGCTGATCACCCCGCACGGGGACCGCTCCTACGAGGACCTCAACCACAACATCAACCGCCTCGCCCGCGCCCTGCGGGCCCGCGGGCTCCAGGCGGGCGATTCGCTGGCCCTCATGTGCACCAACGTGCCGGAGTTCCTCGAGGTTCTCTACGCCTCGCAACGCATCGGGCTTCGCCTCACGCCGATCAACTGGCACCTCACGGGCGAGGAGGCCGGGTACATCATCGACAATTGCGAGGCCAAGGCCTTCGTGTGCTCGGCCCAGCTGGGCGAGCGGGTGACGGTGGCCGCCGCCGCCGGCCGGCCGGGGCTGGTGCGCATCAACACCGGCGGCTATCTACCCGGCTTCGAGATGTACAACACGGTCGTCGCCGCCGAGGACGCCTCCGACATCGACGACCCGGTCATCGGCACGCAGATGCTCTACACGTCGGGGACCACCGGCCGGGCCAAGGGTGTGCACCGCGACTCGGCCGCCGTCAGCGCGCTGGCGGCGGTCAACTTCTGTCGCTACGACGAGGACTGGGCGAACAGCGTCGACGCCCACCTGCTCACGGGCCCGCTCTACCACGCCGCGCCCCTGGCCTTCTCGGTGGCCGTGCCTTTCCTCTACGGCGTGCCGATCGTGGTCATGGACCACTGGGACGCCATCGAGTCGCTCCGCCTCGTCGAGGCGCACGGCGTCACCCACAGCCACATGGTGCCCACGATGTTCCACCGGCTGGTGGCCCTGCCCGAGGAGACCCGGCGGCGCTACGACACGTCGTCGCTGCGCTTCGTGATCCATGGTGCGGCACCCTGTCCGGTACCCATCAAGCAGCGGATGATCGACTGGCTCGGGCCGGTGATCGTCGAGTACTACGCCGCCACCGAGGGCCTGGGCACTCTCGTCGACTCCAAGACCTGGCTGGCGCATCCCGGCACGGTCGGCCGGCCGATGGCACCGGGACTGGTAAAGATCGCCGACGAGGAGGGCAACGAGCTGCCCGCCGGCGAGAACGGGCTCGTGTTCCTCCAGGCACCCGCGACGACGCGGTTCGAGTACTACGGCGACCCCGAGAAGACGGCGGGGGCGTTCCGAGGCGACTACTTCACGCTCGGCGACATGGGCTTCATGGACGACGAGGGCTTCTTGTACCTCACCGACCGGACGGCCAACCTCATCATCTCCGGCGGGGTGAACATCTATCCGGCCGAGGTCGACGCCGTGCTCCTCGAGCACCCCGCTGTCGGCGACGTCGGCACCATCGGCGTGCCCGACGAGGAGTGGGGCGAGGTGGTCGTGGCGGTGGTCCAGCCCGCCGAGGGGGTCGAGGGCAACGAGGCGCTGGCGGCGGAGCTCATGGAGTTCTGCCGCCAGCATTTGGCCCACTTCAAGTGCCCGCGCCGCATCGACTTCGTCTCGGAGCTGCCGCGGGAGGATACTGGGAAGATCTTCAAGAGGAAGCTGCGCGAGCAGTACCGGACGGCGAACGCCGGCACTGACGAACACCAAAGGAGCTGAACGTGGGTATCTGTGACGGACGGGTCGTCGTCATCACCGGGGCTGGCCGCGGCATCGGGCGCGAGCACGCGCTCGCCTTTGCCAGCGAAGGGGCCAAGGTGGTCGTCAACGACCTCGGCGCCGAGGTCGACGGGTCCGGATCCTCGGCCGGGCCGGCGGGCGAGGTCGTCGACGAGATCCGCGGCATGGGCGGGGAGGCCGTCGCCAACGGCGACGACGTCTCGGACTACGAGGGGGCGGGCCGCCTCATTCAGGCGGCGCTCGACAGTTTCGGCACGATCGACGTCCTGGTGAACAACGCAGGCATCCTGCGCGATCGCATGCTGGTGAACATGACGATCGAGGAGTGGGACGCCGTGATCAAGGTGCACCTGCGCGGCACGTTCGCGCCCACCCGCCACGCCGTCGAGTACTGGCGCAACCGCACCAAGGCGGGCGAGACCAACGACGCCCGCATCATCAACACCACGTCGCCGTCGGGCATCTACGGCAACGTGGGCCAGACCAACTACGGCGCCGCCAAGGCCGGCATCGCGGCCTTCACCATCATCGCCAGCATGGAGCTCGGCCGCTATGGCGTCACCGTCAACGCGATCGCCCCGGCCGCCCTCACCCGCATGACCGAGAACCTCGGTATGGGCACGGCTTCGGCGGAGAAGAAGCCGGAGCAGTTCGACCCCTTCGACCCCGCCAACATCGCACCGATCGTGGTCTGGCTCGGCAGCCCCGAGTCCAAGGACATCACCGGCCGTGTCTTCAACGTGCAGGGAGACCACATCAGCGTGGCCGAGGGCTGGGTGGCCGGCCCAGGAGCCGACAAGGGCGACCGGTGGGAGCCGGCGGAGCTGGGCAAGGTCGTGCCCGACCTGGTGGCCAAGGCCGCGCCCAACGCCAACATGGGCGGGCGCCGGAAGTAAGTTCTAAGGATGACCGACGTGAACCCTCCGCTGCCGGGCCCGCAGGACGTCGAGGCCGCCGTGCAGGTCATCCACGACAACGCGGAGCGCCTCTTCCTCTGGGACTACGAGCGTGACCGCGGGCAGCTCGTCACGCTCTACAACAAGGCGATGGGGTCGCAGTGGAACAGCGTGCGCGACCTCGACTGGTCCATCGAGGTCGACCCCGAGCGGCTCGTGGCCGAGCAGGAGAACCAGGTGCTCGCCGTCGCGCGGGTGGCCGGCACGCTGCCGGGCTCACCCATGGCGAAGTGGGCGGAGAAGGAGTACCTGCAGCTCGGCATCGAGTTCTTCAAGGCGAACCTGTCGCAGTTCATGCACGGCGAGCAGGGAGCGATGATGACGGCGGCCAAGATCGTCGAAACCGTCCCCTGGATCGACGCCAAGTACTACGCGTCGACGCAAACGATGGACGAGGCGCGCCACACCGAGGTCTTCGCCAAGTACCTGCGCACCAAGTTGGGCGACGCCTACCCGATGAGCCCGTTCCTCAAGGCGCAGATCTGGTCGCTGCTCGAAGACTCGCGCTGGGACATCGCGTACCTGGGGATGCAGATCGTGATCGAGTCGCTGGCGCTGGCCGCGTTCGGCGACATGCTGCGGCGGATCAAGGAACCTCTGCTCACGAAGCTCTTGCGCTATGTGATGTCCGACGAGGCGCGCCACGTCGCTTTCGGGGTGCTGACGCTCTCTGAGTTCTACGCCAACCTGAGCGCGGCCGAGCTCAAGGAGCGCCAGGAGTTCCTCGTCGATGCCACGCTCAACCAGAGGGCGCGGGCCACGACACCCGAGGTGTGGGAGCGCCTGGGCACGACGGGCGAGGCGGTCTTCCCGTTCTTGCTGCAGGCGGCCGAGCAGATGAAGACCAATCTCATGGGCGGCTTTGCCCGCAACTTCTTCGCCAAGCTCGTCCCGAACGTGCGCAAGCTCGGGCTGCTCGACGCCAACGACGGCTGGCTGCGCGAGAAGTGGGGCGCCGTCGGGCTGCTCGAGTTCGAGTTCTCCGACGACACCGGCTCGGACTACGAGTCCTACGACGCCGTGGCCCGGGACAGGGCCGAGGCGGAGGCGGCACCCGCTTGATGAGCGGGTAGGGCGGCGCGGTCCTCCCTCCTACGGATCCAGTGGGGGACGTCTCCGACGGAGAGGCCCTGCAGCGGGCGAACGCGACGTTGGCCGCGATCCGGTCGCCCCGACTCCACAGCCGGGAGCACGACCTCTTCGGGACCCGGCGCTGGTGGTTCTTCGGGCGCGACTACGAGACCCTGTGGCCGTTCGCCGACACCTGGTCGGCGCTCTGTACGTTCGGATCCCTGGCCGGCCAGGCCGATGCGATGCGGCTGCTCGGCGCCATGGCCCGGGGCCTGGCCAAGTACAGCAGGGATCGGGACATCCTCGAGGGCGCGGGTGACGCCGGCTTCGAGTCGGTCGTGACGCCGCCGCTCGGGAGCGGTGGGGACCGGTACTACGACGACAACGGGTGGTTGGGGCTCGCGCTCGTGCGCCACCACGAGTTGACCGGGGACCCCGGACTCCTGCGCCTGGCCGAACGGGTCTTCTCCTTCGTCGTCTCGGGCTGGTCGACCGAGACGACGTGGGAGGTCCCGGGCGGGATCCGCTGGAAGGAGCCCATGACCAACCGTTCCCGCAACACGTGCGTCAACGGGCCGGCGGCCGAGCTCGCCTTGAGGCTGCACGACACGACCGGCGACGCGGCCTATCTCGACCAGGCGCGCCGTATCTACGACTGGGCGCGCCGCGCGCTGCTCAGGGGCGACGGCCTGTACGTGGACCAGATCGCGCCCGACGGGACGCGGAACCCGACCATTTGGTCCTACAACCAAGGGTCCATGATCGGGGCCGGCGTGCTCCTGGCCCGACAGACCGCAGACCCGTCGTTCCTGGACCACGCCGTGGCGACGGCGGCTGCCTACGTCGGCGGGTTCTCGGTTGCGCAGCTCGTGACGCAGGACCCGGCGTTCAATGCGGTGTTCTTCCGGAACCTCCTTACGTTGGACCGGGAGCGACCGGATCCTCGGTACCGCTCTCTGGCCTTCGACTACGGCGCGCACATGTGGGAGTTCGAGCGGCTCCGTCATGGTCTCTTCGCCGGACAGGGATCGCCGCTCAACAACGCGGCGGCGATGGTGCAGATCTATGCGCTCTTGGCCGGTGCCGCGCCGCACCCCTAGCAATTGCGATCAGAGAATCCCGGACCTCGAATCCCGGCCCAGTCGGCGCCCCGGACCCTGCAGGCGCCCTAGTGGACCGGGTCCAGACTGGCGAGCGTGGCCTCCATGTTCTCGCGGTAGGCCACGCCCCCGGAGGTCACGCCGACCGATTCCTTCTCCCGCACGATGAGGCCGGTGCTGGGGACGATCCAGAAGTCCGTCGGATTGTTGCCCTGCTCTCCGCCTCTGAAGGTGAGGGCGAAGCGCGTGTGCTCGACGGTCACGTTTTTGCCGCCAACGGTGATGTTCGAGCGGCCGAGAACTTGTCCGGCCAATTCCACCTGCTCGGCCGGGTTCTCGAGGGAGCAGGACGCCGACCACCGCTCGCCGTCGTGGGCAGCCGGCGGCAGCAGATAGGCCGTCGACGGGCACTTGACCGTTGAGGTCGTATCGGAGCCCGCGATCGATTCGTTCGTGACCAGGCGCGGCACGTCGAGGGCGCCGTTGGGCTCGGTGCAGACGCTCGTCGTCTCGGTGTGCTCCACGATCGGCACCCAGCTCACGGTCGCGCAGCTGCCCTCCGTCACGATCATGGAGGTGGACGAGGGAAACGAGCGAGCCATGCCCATCAGGCTGAGGCCCTCACCGCCCGAGGTCCGGTACGTGTACACGCCGGGAGAAGGCAAGCGATTGCGGAAGTTGGCGAGCATCCTCTCCGTCTGCTCACGCCGATAGATGCGCAACGCCTCCCGCAAGCCCACGGGGGAGGACACGGTGCGGAACACGAGCGCCCAGGCCGTCCCTCCGGCCGTACTCAGGATGACGAAGGCGAGGATCAGGACCGTCAGCACTCGGTGCTGCTGGACCCACTGCCAGACGAACACGGTTGAAATCCTACCCCAGGGGCGCGGATCGCAACCGGGACCAGCTCAGAGCTGGTCGGGCACCCAGTTGCCGTGGAAGCCGAGAGGAACGCGTTGGGGCAGTTCGACCACTGCCTCCGCCTCGCCCGCCGGGTCCTCGGCATTGAGGATGTGCAGCGCCGAGGCGTCGCGCTCGGGCGAGTACGCCAGCGTGAGCAGCCAGCCGTCGGCCTCACCGGCGTCATCTGCCCGCGGCACGAACACCGCCTCGCCCACGGAGGCGCCGCGCCCGAAGGAGCGCTCCACCCTCGTGCCGCGTTCGAGATCGTGGCGAACGAGGACCGACTCGCTGAAGGCGACGTCGTCGTTCTCGTCGACGTTCACGCCTACGGCATAGCCGTAGCGGTGCGGACGGCCCACCACGCGCTCGTCGACCCGAGGGAACTCCTGCCCATGGTCGTCGAGGCGCTCGTCCTTGACGGCTCCCCCCCGGCCATCGAGATGCCATCGCTCGAGCGTCGGCAGGCCCTCGCTCGGCCCGAGCACGTGGGTGCGAAACATGGACGAGTGGCGCACCACATCGAGCACGACCCCGCCGCTGGGCTCGTCGTAGGCGTTCATGAAGTGGAACACGTAGCAGGGCTCCACGTCGTGCCAGACCACCGCCGTGGTATCGCCGTCGCGGGGCAGCAGGCCGACTCGTGCGTGGTAGTCCTCCTGCCAGCGGTAAGGGAACTGCGAGCCCGAGGCGGCCGCCTCCATGCTGAAGGTCACCGGCAGATCGAGCAGCACCAGCGAACGCTCGGTGATGGCGCAGTCGTGCACGCTGACGGACCCACCCATCGTCACCCGGCGTGAGGAGCGCACGTGGCCGCTCGGGTCGAGGACGCTCACGTCCACGTCGTCTCCCCAGCCCCAGAAGTACGACACGGCGTAGAGCTCGCCGCTCTCCGGGTCGCGCTTGGGGTGCGCCGTGTAACCGCCGGTGAGCGTCCCCTCGAAGTCGCACGCCCCGATGGTGTCGAGCTCGTCGGTGAGCTCGTACGGCAACGCGCCGGCCTCCACGATTGCGAAGGTGCGGCCTGCATGCCCGATGACGTTGGTGTTGGGCGCGAAGTCCATGCCGGAATGGACCGGGCCAGGCTTCGGCTCCTCGCCAAGGGCACGGGCCACTTCGGCCGAACGCACCCATCGGTTGCGGTACCACTCGGCCCGGCCGTCCCGCAGCCGGATCCCGTGCACCATGCCGTCGCCGGTGAACCAGTGATAGCTCGCCGGGTCCTGCGGCGTCACGGGGTTCGGCCCGTTCCGCAGGTACCGCCCGCACAGCTCCTGCGGGATGGACCCCGTGACCGCCAACTCGGTCGCCGTCACCTCCTCTTGCACGGGGGCGTAGTTTCCTTGCAGGTACGGGTTCGTGACGGTGGTCATGTGCCCCCCTCTCGTTCGGGCCGACGCGGGTCCACGATAGGCACGAAACTGCGTACGGATCTTCGGGACCCCTATGGGAACCGTGTGAACACTTGGTGACCCTTCTGGGAGCGTCCGCGAGGAAACACCACTCGGCTCGGAAGGCCGCGCTATGGTTCTGTCCCGAGGGCACCACCACGACAGTTTGGAAATCCCTCTAGCTCGCAAGAGCTACCGGCCATGGCCCCCCACGAAACGGGCTAAATCTGGCCAGGAGAGGAGTGGATTTTCAATGGCAACTGGTTCCGTGAAGTGGTTCAACGGTGAGAAGGGCTTCGGCTTCATCACCCAGGACGGTGGAGGCCCCGACGTATTCGTGCACTACAGCGCGATTTCAGGTACGGGCTACCGCAATCTCGAAGAAGGTCAAAAGGTCGAATTCGAGACGAACCAAGGCCCGAAGGGCCTGCAGGCCGCGAACGTGCGCGCCGTCGGCTGAGCCCGGTCGCGAACAACGCAATAACAGGACCCCGCCTCCAACGAGGCGGGGTCCTGTTATTTGCACGTGGGCTGACGCCAACGTCCTCTGCGAACCGTGATCAGCCTCTCGTTATCCACAGGCTCTCAATCGTCCCGGGATGTCCAAGAACCATCGTTGAACGAACGGTCCGGGTTTCGATGCTGTCTCGCAAGGAATTTGGAGACTCCCGAACCGCCGCGACCGAACCGGCGGAGTTTCTCCGGGCTCTATACGACGGCGCCGAGTTGCGCTCGCATGTATATGGGCGCCCCAAGCTCGGCCAGCTCCGAGTCGCATATACAGTCGCAGGGGAGACCACCCGACTCTTCTGCCCGATAGGCCCCCGCAACGTGCCCGGGAGGCCTCAGGACGGCCGCGTGCGTTACCAGTACGGCCGGCGCTGTTGCGAGGTGACGTCCAACACGGCGGATGCGTACTCGGGACGGCACACAACCAGGTCGGGCAACCAGGCGTCGGGGTCGCCGTAGCGCAGCGGAGCACCGTCGAGTCGGCTGGCGTGCAGCCCGCTCGAAAGCGCCACCGCCACGGGCGCGCACGAGTCCCATTCGTACTGTCCCCCGGCGTGCACGTAGATCTCGGCGTCCCCAAGGATCACCGCCGCGATCTTCGCCCCGGCCGACCCCAGGGGGACCATGGCGGCGCCGATCGCCTCGGCGACGTCATAGGCGACCTCGGGCGGACGGCTGCGCGAAACAACGAGCCGAGGCCGCTCCCCGGTCGGCCGTGTGAGCGGCGGCGGCGAGCCGGTGGAGAGCACCATGTCGAACGAGGGCAGGGCGACTGCGCCGACGGCCGGGTCCCCACCGACGGACAGCGCCACATGCACCGCCCAGTCGGTCCGGCCCGCCTCGCGGAACTCGCGTGTCCCGTCGAGCGGATCCACGATCCACAGCCGGCCGTCGTTGGCGACATGCTCAAGACCTTCCTCGGAGCGCACGTCGTCCGCCGGATAAAGCCGGTTCAGCTCGGCAACGAGCAACTTGTGCGACATTCGGTCTCCCGCCGTCCCCACGTCGCGCACCTCGCCGGGTGCAGCGCGCAGCTCCAGGAGTGCTCGGCCGGCCTGTTGAGCCAGCCGAGCCGCGTCGCGATGCTCGGCGGAGAGGTCCTCGGACACGGCCCCTGTTCTAGACCAATCGTCGGTCGGCGGCCCACCTCGTCAGCTCGTGGCGCGTCGAAAGCTGGAGCTTGCGCAGCACGGACGAGACGTGCGACTCGACCGTCTTGGCCGAAATGCTGAGATCGCGCGCCACCTCCTTGTAGGTGTAGCCGCGTGCGATAAGGCGAAGCACCTCCCGCTCGCGCGGAGAGAGCTGATCGAGCTCGGGGTCGAGGTCTGCCGCGGGGGCCGTGCCGTGGGCGAACGCATCGAGGACGAAGCCGGCCAGCCGCGGCGAGAACACGGCGTCACCCGCGGCCACGCGGTACACCGCTTGGAGGAGCTCGGGCCCCGAGATCGTCTTGGTGATGTAGCCGCGTGCGCCTGCTCGAATCACGTCGATCACGTCCTCGGGGGCGTCGGAGACCGACAACGCCAAGAACTGCACCTCCGGGTGGAGCGGCAACACTCCGCGCAGGACGCCGAGCCCCCCGCCGCCCGGCAGGTGCACGTCGAGTAGGACCACGTCAGGCAGGCGTTCGCCGATCAACTCCACGGCGGCGGCCGCCTCGTCGGCCTCGCCGACCAGCTCGACCGCGTCGCCCAGCTCGGCCTTGACGCCGGCCCGGAACACCGCGTGGTCCTCGACCAGGAAGATGCGTGGGCGGCCCCCGGACGCGGCGGACGCGCCGCGGCCGCTCACCGCACCCGCTCCCGCCGCGGCATGGAGAGCTGGACCTCGGCGCCCTCCCCGGGCTTGGAGCGGATGACGGCCTTGCCGCCGAAGCGGGCGACACGGGCCTCGATCGACTGCGCGATGCCGCGCCGGTCGGACGGCACGGCGCCGCGGTCGAACCCGCGGCCGCGGTCGCGCACGTAGAGCATGACGGTGTCGGGCTCGACCTCGGCGTAGAGCGACACCTGGTCCGCACCGGACCACTTGGCGGAGTTGACCGTCGCCTCACGGGCAGCGTCGAGCAGCGCGCGGAGGGCCTCGTCGAGCTCGCAGTCGCCCACCACCACCACCTGCACGGCAATGCCGTGGTCGGCCTCGACCTGGCGCTGCAGCAGGCTCACCCCCTCGCCGAGCATGGTGGCGTCCCCGCTGATGGCTCCCGGTGGACGGCCCTCGAACAGCCACGCCCGCAGCTCGCGTTCTTGGGCGCGGGCCAGCCGCACCACGTCCTGGGGGTCGTCGGACGACCGCTGGATCAGGGCCAGCGTCTGCAGCACCGAGTCGTGCACGTGGGCCGCCATCTGGGTCCGCTCCTCGGCGCGCACACGCGCCTGGCGCTCCGCGATGAGGTCGCGTACCAGGCTCAGCCACCAGGGGCCGAAGATGATGATGGCCGCGCCAACCACGAGTGCGGCCCCTCCCACCGGCTTCAAGGCCGCCAAAGTGGTGTGGCCCTCTACCAAGATCACGATGCCGGCGGCAGCGAGCACCGCGCCGACCGCGATGCGCACCAGGAGCAGATGCCGGCCGCGGCCGTGGAAGTCGGTGCCCAGCAGCGGGACGACCTCGTTGTCGATGAACTCCCTCTCTGAGTCGTTCGCGTTGCGCCAGATCAGGATGATGATCCCCACGGCAAGGAACGTCGGCCACCCGATGAATCCGATGTACGGGATGTGCAGGGTCGAGGTGATCAGCGTCACGGCGATGAGCAACGGGACGAGCACCGCGACGACCAGGCGAATGCCGCGCTTGTCACCGATGGCCCGCGTGTAGATGTTCGAGGATTGCCCCTCCATCGGGATCAGCATCCAGGCCATGGCGTAGACCAACACCGTGATCCCGCTCATCACGCAACCCAGGACGCAACCGATGCGCACCCACGTGACATCGATGCCGGTGGCCTGCGACACCGCCCCGCAGACTCCACCGAGCACGCGGTTGTCCGAGCTGCGGCGCAGCGACCGCATCCGCCGGCCGAGGAGATGCGCGTGGTGATGCCGCCCGTTGGACCATTCGGATCCGTTGGACCATTCGGATCCGTTCGACCACTCGGAGTGTCTCCAGTGCCGCCTACCCGGTCCGCGCCACCCGGGGGGCGGGTCCCACGCCGGGGACGAGATCGGCAGCGTGCCGCTCGGCGAGCTCGACGGGCTCGGCGAACTCGGCGGCTGGGGCGGCGGGACCGGCGGGGGCAGGCGCGGGGTCGGGGGCTCCGTCTGGGACGGGGCCGGCCTCGCGGACGCGACGGGCAGCTGCTCCGTCGGGCGACCATCCTCAGTGAGCGGACGCGAACCGGGTTCAGGTGCCTCTGCGATACCCCGATGATCGCGCGCCCTGGGAGGTGTGGGTATCAGGGACATCCCTGAGGGGTCAGGGTCCCGGTCAGGGTCCGACCAGGGTGTTTCCGGATTCCCGTCCGAGTCGCCCGGTCGTCAGGCTGGCCCCATGGATATCGCTCCCGACCAAACCACCCAAGCCTCCGGCACCGACGCCGCCACCCAGCTCCCCCCGGGCCAGGCCGCCGGTCACGACCCCGAGCAGCGCCTCCACCGCCGCCACCGCGGCCGCATGCTCGGCGGCGTGGCCGCCGGCCTGGCTGACTACTTCGACGTCGACCCGACGCTCGTCCGCATCGGGTTCGTGGCCCTGGCGTTCCTGGGCGGCCTGGCCGTGCCTCTCTACCTCGCGGGCTGGGTCCTGATCCCCGACGAGTGCTCCGACTCTTCCATCGCCGAGGAGATGCTCGGCCGCGAGCGGGAGCGCGAGCGCGCTCGCAGCGCCTACTGACGACTCTCACCGCCGATCGACCGAAGACCGAACGAAACAAGAACTGCGAAACCAAGGCTCCGAAACAGGACACACAAGGACACCGAGAGGAAAGATCGATGCGCTACCGCTGGGACCCCGTTTACCCCACGGGCCGCCGGGACTGGCAGGCCTACGACGCCAGCATGCGGGCGTCCGACGAGGAACGGAACGCGGTGGCGGACAAGCTCTCCCGTCACTACGCCGAAGGGCGGCTCGACGAGTCCGAATTCAAGACCCGCCTCGACACCGCCATGTCGGCCAAGACGCGTGGCGACCTCCACGGGCTCTTCGACGACCTGCCCAGGCTTCCAGACCCCCCGCCCCCGCCCCCGACCCGCCGCCAGCGCACGATGCCGTGGCTGCTCCTGTGTGCCTTCGTGGCTTTTGTCTCGTTGGCGACGATCCCCTGGTGGCCGCTGTACCACGTGCCGTGGTTCCTCTTCGCCGTCGTCGGCTTCCTGCTGTGGCGCCGAGCGGCGGGCCACCGCCACTACCACGACGACGGCGGAACCCGGCCGAGCTCGGTCAGGGACCACTGAGTCGTGCGCACCCACGCCCCCGACCCCCTGGCGCCGGTGACCGGAACCATGTGCGAGGAGGATCTCGCCACCGCCCTGAGTGCCATGCCCTTGTTCGCGGGCCTCCCCGACGGCGAGCTCGAGGAGTTCGCCTGGCGCTGCGAGATCAGCACCGCCCACCCCGGACAGGTGGTCCAGGCCCAGGACGTGCCCGTGCGGTGGTGGCACGTCATCGTCGGCGGCCACGCCGTCGTCCAGCGCGACGGAACCCCCATCGGGCTGCTCGGACGGGGCGACTCCTGGTCGGAGCACTCGCTCCTCAATCAGCGGCCCTCGTCCATCGCCGTGGTGGCGCTGTCCCCGCTGACCTTGCTCACGTTGAACAGCCGGTCCTTCTTCACGATCCCCGATCAGCACCCCGTGTTGGCCGGCCGCCTGGTGGCTCGTTCCGCCACTTCGGCCGACCGCCTGGCGCTCCCCATCTTCAACGCCCTCGCCCGCTCGGGCGATCGGTGAGTCGAGGGGTGGCCCAGGCGGCCGATAACCTTGAGCCGTTCCCGTCACGCAGGCCCTAGCGCCCGCGTCGTCTGTCCCTGAGGAGATCTCCCCCTATGCGCACCCTGGCCGAGTGGTGTGTCCGTCGCCGCCGCATCGTGCTTCTGCTGTGGGCCGCAGTGCTCGTCACGTCCCTGGTGCTGGTCAGCGCGCTCCACGCCGACTACTCCAACAGTTTCCAGCTTCCCAACACCGATTCGACCTCCGCCATCAACCTGCTCAAGTCCGCGGCACCGGCGCATTCGGGCGATCAGGAGCAGGTCGTCTTCGGCACCAAGGGTGACGCGCGCCTGACGGACCCCTCCATTGGTCTGCGCATCAACCAGATGGTCGACAAGATCAACGCTCTCCCGGGCGTGACGCACGTCACCAGCCCCTATGACGCCAGCGGCAACCTGGTGAATGACGCGACGATCAACAACGACAAGACCGTGGGCTTCATCGAGGTCACCTTCGACAAGCTGGCCAACAACATTCCGAACTCCGAGGCGAGGCAATTCGTCGACGCGGCCGTAAACACCTCGGATTCGACTCTGACGGTGGCGCCGACGGGGCAGCTGGCGGAGGCGGCGAACAACCAGTCGTTCAGCAGCACCGGCCTCGGTGTGCTGCTGGCCCTGATCGTGCTCCTCTTGGTGTTCGGCTCTGTCTTCGCCGCGCTCCTGCCGATCATCTCGGCTCTCTTCGCGCTCGGGACCGCCATCGGCATCATCGGGTTGCTGAGCCACGTCCTGCGCATGCCCGAGTTCTCGCCCGAGCTGGTCCTCCTCATCGGCCTCGGCGTAGGCGTGGACTACGCCCTGTTCATCGTGACCCGGCACCGACAAGGACTCGTGGCCGGGCAGGGCGTGGAGCGGTCGATCGTCAACGCGGTCAACACGTCGGGTCGGGCCGTCCTGTTCGCGGGGATCATCGTCTGCATCGCGCTGCTCGGTATGTTCGCCCTGCAGGTGAGCTTCCTCTACGGGCTGGCCGTGGCCGCCGCCATCGGCGTGGCCTTCACCATGGTGGCGGCCCTGACCCTGCTGCCCGCCATGCTCGGTTTCATCGGGCCCAAGGTGATGAGCCGCAAACAGAAGCGGAACCTCGCCCAGAACGGCCCACGAATCGTCGGAGCAGACAACAAGGGCTTCTGGCCCAACTGGGCCGACCGGGTGCAGCGCGTGCCGTGGCTCTCCGCCGGTGTGGCGCTGGTCATCATCGTCGTCATCGCATTGCCCTTCTTCTCGCTGAGGCTCGGCTCAGCCGACCAGGGCACGGACCCTGCCGGCACCCCGACCCGGGTGGCCTTCGACCAGCTGTCGAAGGGCTTCGGCCCAGGCTTCAACGGGCCCTTGATGCTCGTGTCCCAGGTGCAGCCCGACCAGCACGGCACGGTCGACACGCTTGTCAGCGACGTCTCGCAGCAGGCGGGCGTGGCGCGGGTCGCCGCCCCCGTCTACATCCCCGCGAAGACTGGGGGTGGGGATGTCGTCCTCGTGAACGTCTACCCCAACTCCGCCCCGCAGGACGCCGCGACGACCGACCTGGTCAATCATCTGCGTTCCGACACCATCCCCCAAGCCGTCGGCGACTCGGGGGTGCGGGTCTACGTGGGGGGCAACACGGCGCTCTTCGTCGACTTCGCCAATATCTTGACGTCGAAACTCCCTCTCTTCATCGGGCTCGTCATCCTGCTGTCCTTCTTGTTGTTGACCGTCGTCTTCCGCAGCTTCGTGATCCCGCTGACCGCGGCGGTCATGAACCTGCTGTCCATCGGCGCGGCCTTCGGCATCCTGGTGGCCGTATTCCAGTGGGGTGACCTGGGCGGGTTGATCGGCTTGAACGGCACCAGCCCCATCGAGGCTTTCCTGCCGGTGATGCTCTTTGCGATCCTCTTCGGCCTGTCGATGGACTACCAGGTGTTCCTGGTGTCGCGGATGCACGAGGAGTACATCAAGTCCGGCGGGAAGAACCGCGTTGCGGTGCGCAACGGGCTCGCCGCCACCGGCAAGACCATCACTGCCGCCGCGCTCATCATGATCCTGGTGTTCGGCTCGTTCGTCCTCGGCGGCGAGCGGGTGATCAAGGAGTTTGGCATCGGGCTTGCCGCCGGCATCGCAGTCGACGCCGTCCTCATCCGCATGGCGATCGTGCCGTCGCTGATGATGCTCTTCGGGAACGCCAACTGGTGGTTCCCGAAGTGGCTCGACCGCGCCCTCCCCAAGCTCTCCGTCGACGCCGACGACCTGACCACGCAGGCCGCGCCGCCTTCGCCCGAACCCGAACCCGAGCTGGCAGGGTCGGCCCGGCCCTGAGCCGGCTGAGCCGCCACGCCCGAACGACGCCCGCGGATCAAGCGGTCCCGTTCGGGGTGCTCAACGGCGGCGTGGCAAGAGCGGCCAACACCTCGGAGCGGGGAGACGGGTCAGGGGTGAGCGGGCCGCCCGACACGGGCGTCAGCCAGACGTGCATCATGGGCTGGGTCACACGGTTGACGCCGGCGGTGCAGGAGCCATCGTTGTCGGTGCCGACGACGCGCCCGGTGCTGAAGCACAGGTCGGTATGGATGTGCCATTGCGTGAGGCATCCACCCGGCTGAGGCGGCTTCGTGCCCCGAGACGCGAGATACATGGCCGCCGAGAGCACCGCGCCGTGCGCCGTGTTGACGTAGACGAGCGAAGGGATGGCCTGCGGATCGAGCACCTGGCCCGACGCGTAGAGCGTCGGGTTGATGTAGTGGACGATGCGCGCGCCTGACGGCGTGACGGGGACATAGCCCGCGGCCTTGGCCGCCGCCAGGCTGGTGTACTTCTGTGCGGCGGCCACCGTCTGGTCCACCAGGTTCACCGCAGCCCGCTGCTGCGCAGCCGTGGGCTGCGCCGTGCAGTCCGGCTCCGCCATCTTCATACCGGCCGCCATGGTCGACATGTTGTCGGGCCAGCTGATGCTCCCGGCCGGGGACGCGGTGGGCAATGACAGCGCGGCGTCGGCCGAAGCGGCGCGCGGGCTCGAGCTGCCCGACGCACCCGCACCCGCACCCGCACCACCCGCCATGCCCGCCATGCCGCTCCCGCTATGCGCAGGTGCCGATGCCGGCGCGGCCGTGGCGGCGGGGGCGGCCGTGGTGCCGGCGATCAGGTTGGTGCCGAGCAACGAGACCAGCGCGACGGGCACGGCAGCGAGCGCCACGCCGTACTGCCGGGACGCCGACGCCGCCACGGGTGACAGGACCACCAGCGCGGCGGCCGCCTCGATGGTCGTAGTGACGAGACCGACAAGGTCCATGGTCTCCCATCCGGTCAGGATGTAAAGCGCATACGCGCACGCCGTTCCCCCCAACATGGCGACCGACACGAGCCGCCAGTGGGCCCGCCGGGTGAAAGTCCACCAGAAGGCCACCGCGAACCCGACCGCGTCCGCGATGAAGAGAATCGCCGTGACCCGGGCGTCTCCCCAGTGCGTCGGCACGATGACGGCGTGCACGAGCGCGCCGACCACGGTGGCGAACAGCACCAACTTGGCGGCAAAGGACAGTTCGTCGAGCCGGCGCTGGGCCCGATCCGCCCACCCGACCCCTCGGGTCACGAGGGCGCGGAGTCCCGCCAAGGACAACCACACCGCTGGGCCGAGCAGGACGAGCGCGATCAGCCCCGGGAGGTGCTCGCTCGGCACCGACAGCACGCCATTCGAGCCGCTCATCTGCATCACCATGTCCCGCACCGCGGTCCTCCTTCGTGGCCCTATTCGTGGCCGCCCCAGGGGGTGACGCTATGGAACGGTTGTGAGGATTCCGTGAGCACGGTCTCAGGGGAGTGTGCCCTGAGCGGGCCGATTTCCCCGAAAACCTCTAACCAGATCCGATTAGAGCTTCAACGACCTCGCTGAGACCTCCGCAGACCCACCGACGAACTCACCGGCGACACCCGGAGCGTGACTACCAGGCGTAGTCCTCCGGCGCGGTCTTGTATCCGGGGAAGATCTCGTCCAGGCGGGCCAGCACCTTGTCGTCCAAGGTCACGTCCACCGCGTGCACGGCCGAATCGAGATGTGCAGGAGTCCGCGGCCCGACGATCGGCCCGGTCACGGCTGGTCGTGTCAGCAGCCAGGCCAGCCCGACGGCACCGGGCTCCTCGCCGATCTCGTCGCAGAGGTCCTCGTAGGCCTCGAGCTGTGCGCGCTTGGCCTCGATCCGCTGCTGCAGATGTTCGGCCCGGCGCCGGCTTCCGTCGCGCTCCTGGCGCACCACCCCGCCCAGCAGGCCGCTGGCCAAAGGTGACCACGGGATGACGCCGAGGCCGAAGTCCTCGGCCGCCGGCAGCACCTCGAGCTCGACCTTGCGGGTCAGCAGGTTGTAGTGCGACTGCTCGCTGACCAACCCCATGAAGTTGCGGCGCGCCGCGGCTCCCTGCGCCTTGGCGATGTGCCAGCCGGCGAAGTTCGACGACCCCACGTAGATGATCTTTCCCTGGTCGCGCAGCACCTCCATCGCCTCCCAGATCTCGTCCCACCCCGTGCGCCGATCGATGTGGTGCATCTGGTACAGGTCGATGTAGTCGGTCTGCAGCCGGCGCAGGCTGGCGTCGCAGGCGCGTCGGATGTTGAGCGCGGAGAGCCGGCCCTCGTTCGGCCAGTCGCCCATGTCGCCGTAGAGCTTGGTGGCGAGCACGACCTTGTCGCGGCGACCCCCACCCTGGGCGAACCAGCGGCCGACGATCTCCTCGGTGGCGCCCCGTCCCTTGGAGCGCCCGTAGACGTTGGCCGAGTCGAAGAAGTTGATGCCGGCGTCGAGGGCCGAGTCCATGATGGCGAACGAGGTCGGCTCGTCGGTCTCGGGGCCGAAGTTCATAGTGCCGAGGCAGAGGCGGCTGACGGTGAGGCCGGTGCGGCCGAGGTGTGTAAAGCGCATGGCGCTGAACCTAGTGGTCCGATGCCAGCGCGTGCACCGGAGCGCGCTCTTCCCCTTCGGGGTGGCCGCCCCCGCCCGCCGGACCGTTCCCGGCGGCACCCGCCACGGCCGCCCCGCCGGCAGGGTCCCTCGCCGCACCGGCGCGGTCATGGGTCGGGAACCACACCTCGGTCCTCAGGCCGCCCTGCGGCCGTGCCACCGTGTGCACGGTGGCACCGTGTGCGGTGACGATGGCACGCACGATGCACAGGCCCAGCCCGAAACCCTCTTCCCCGGTCGAGCGCTCCCCGTCCAGCCGCTCGAAGGGCGAGTAGAGCCGCTCGACCTCGCTCGGTCGCACCATCGGGCCGTCGTTCGACATCGTCACCCAGGCACCGTCGTCCCGCGCCCCGGTCCGTACCTCGACCGTGCCACCGGCAACGTTGTGCCGCACTGCGTTTTCGACCAGGTTGGCCACCAGGCGCTCGACGAGGCGGGGGTCACCGTGCAGGGTGGCCGGCTCCAGATTCGCAGCCACGCGCAGCGCGCGGGCCGCTGCCTCCGGCCGGCGCGCCTCGAGCAGCTCTTCCGCGATGGCAGCCAGGTCGATCTTCTGATGGACCGCCGTGCCGGCCTGCGACCTCGAGAGGGTGAGCAGGGCATCGATCAGCTGTTCCTGTTGCTCCCCCGAGGCGAGAATCCGTTCGTGGGCCGCGCGCAGCGACTCCGCGCTGGCCTCGGGATCCGCCAGGGCGACCTGCGCGAGCGTGCGCTGGCGCGCCAACGGGGTGCGCAGCTCGTGGGACGCGTTGGCGACGAATTGGCGCTGCGAGTGGAACGATGCCTCCAGGCGCTCGAGCAGACCGTCGATGGTGTCGCCCAGCTCTTTCAGCTCGTCGTCCGGTCCATCGACGGCGAGGCGCTCGTTCAGGTTGGAGGCCGAAATTTCGCGTGTGGACGCGGTGATGGTGCGCAACGGGCGCAGCACTCGACCGGCGACGACCCAGCCGAGCCCTCCCGACAGCAGCACCATGATCCCGAGGGCGACGCCCATCTCGATCAGGAGCTGGTGGAGCTCCGAGCCCTGGTAGGCGTGGGCCAAGGTCTCGAGTTGGCGCTGGATGTCCGCCATCTGTTCCTGCTGTTTCTTGACGTCGGTCGGCGTCGGTTTCCCCCCCGTCGATGCTCCGCCCGCACTGACGAGCCCGCCCGAGGTCGAGGTCTTTCCCTTGGTCTGCACCACGCGATCGTGGCTGAACGATCCGCCGCTCCCGTGTGCGCCAACCGGACGGGACTCGGTGCTGCGACTGGGGCTGAAGAGGTTGAGGCCACCGCTCTTGTTTCCTGGCGGGTTCGTCCCGATCTGGTACCCGGCGAAGGTGAGCCCGTCCTGGCCGTGGACGATGAACGCGTTCCCGGTGGCCGCGTCGACGAGGAAGTACGTGGTGGTGAGCAACGCCGCGCCCGACAGCAGGAAGAGCATACCGTAGAGCAGCGTCAGTCGGAGTCGCACGGTGCGACGCGGCAGGTGCGTCGCCTTAGCGAGCTTGAGCATGCGGTCGCGCAACGCCATGCGTAACCCTCAGATCCGGTAGCCCGCTCGGGAGATCGTCTCTATCACGGCCGGCTCCCCCAGCTTGGACCGCAGGCGGCTCATCGTCACCTTGACCGCGTTGGTGAACGGGTCGGCCGCCTCGTCCCACACGCGTTCGAGCAACTCCTCGGCCGACACGGCTCGGCCGGCGGAGGCGAGCAGGAGCTCGAGCACACCGAACTCCTTCGGGGACAGATCGAGCGCGCGACCGGCGCGGCAGGCCCGGCGCCGGCCGCGGTCGAGCTCGACGTCGTCGTGCCGCAGCACCGGCTGCAGCGCCGGCTGCGCGCGCCGGTACAGCGCGCCGATGCGCGCGACCAGGACGGGGAAGTCGAACGGCTTGGGCAGGTAGTCGTCGGCCCCCAGCTCGAGCCCGTCCACCAGGTCGTCCATCGTCCCGGCCGCGGTGAGCATCAACACGCGGGCACGGCATCCCGCTGCCACCATCCGGCGGCAGATCTCGTCTCCGTGCACGCCGGGAAGGTCACGATCGAGCACGATCACGTCGTAGTCGGTACCGAGCGCGCGCAGCAGACCCGAAGCGCCATCCGACGTCACGTCGACGGCCATGTCGGTTCGCCGCAGCCCGACTCCGATCGCTTGAGCCAGCTCGGCATCGTCTTCGATCACCAACACCCGCACCGTCGGGCCCCCAGTTCGCATCTCACCAGGATGTTCCGCGTGAGGTTTCAACTACGTAACGCTTCGTAACCCTTCGAACGCAGCGTCGGGTGATTGCCCGCTGTGCGCCCCCTGTGGATCTGGACACGGCCCCGCGAGCGCCGCCATCCAGTGTTGACGCAACGTTCTTGAAACCGCGCCCGTCGTACAACTCGTTCAGTGACCCAATGCCGAAATGAAGAGAACGACACCATGGACGACCAAACGTTCACCCCCACCGGCCCGTCTTCCCTCACGGGCCCGGATCCCCGGCAGCGCCGCCGCTACCTGTTGCCCGTGGCGGCGGCGCTGCTCGGTCTCGCCTTCGCAGCCGCCGCCTGTTCCAGCGGTCCGTCGACTCCCGGCGTCGCCGGGTCCGGCTCGGACACCCCAACGACCGCCGGTTCGACAGCGAACCAGGGGATGCCAACGTTGACCCCGGCGCAAAAGGCCGCCCAACTCGCCTACTCGCAGTGCATGCAAACGCACGGGGTCCCGAACTTCCCCGACCCCGACTCGCAGGGCCGGATCCTCATTCAAGGTGCTCCCGGCAGCAGCCTCGACCCGGGCAGCGCAGCGTTCAAGCACGCCGAGGACGTGTGCAAGTCCAAGCAGCCCCGGCCGACGCCGGCTCAGCAGGCCCAGGCGGAGCAGTACGCGCTGCGGGTGGCCCGGTGCATGCGCGCCCACGGGATCAAGGACTACCCCGACCCCGGCTCCGACGGGAGAATCGAAATCCACCTCAACAACAACCCGGGCAGTGACCTGAACCCGAACAACCCGCTCTTCCAACGGGCGCAGGCAAAGTGCATGCCGAACGCCCCGAAAATTCCGAGCGGCAAGAATGCCACGTCCGGCTCCGGCGGGTCGGGCGTCCAGTCCTCCGGAGGTGGCTGATGGACACCACCGCAGAGCACCAGCGCGCCACCGCGCCGACGCCCGCGCCCGAACCACTGGAGCACGATCGCGGGCAGCGGCGCTCGAGGCGTCGCCGCGTTGTCACCGTGGGCGCGTTGGTCTTGGTCGGCGTCGCCATCGCGGTCGTCGTGGCCAACCCGTTCGCCGGTAACGGTGGGACTCCAGGAGGCCTCGCCGACAACGCAGACCCGACATCGGTCACGACGGTCTCACAGGGAGACATCTCGTCTCAGACGCAGGTCTCGGGCACGCTGGGCTACTCGGGCAGCTACACCGTGGTGAACCAAGCGCAGGGCACGATCACCTGGTTGCCCACCATCGGGCAAGTCGTGTCCGAGGGACACGTGCTCTACGACGTCAGCGAGGACCCCGTCGTGCTCCTCTACGGGACGACCCCCGCCTTTCGGACACTGTCGGAGGGCGGGACCGACTCGGCCACGAGCGGTGCCGATGTGGCAGAGCTCAACCACGACCTCGTCGCGCTGGGATATTTGACGAGCGCCGACATCGCGTCAGAGCCCAGCGATTTCACGGCGTACACGAAAGCGGGCGTGGAAGATCTTCAGGCCGCGCTCGGCGTGCCCCAGAACGGTGTCCTTTCGCTCGGGCAGTTCGTCTTCCTGCCCTCGGCGGCACGCGTCACCAGCTTCGGACAGAACACGGTCGTCGGTGCGCCCGCCCAGCCGGACTCCCAGATCATGACCGCGACCTCGACCACCCGAATCGTCACCATCGACCTGAACGCCGACCAGCAGGGCGATGTCGCTGTCGGCGACAAGGTGACCATCACGTTGCCCAACAACCAGACGACGACTGGGACGGTGACCTCGGTCGGCACGGTGGCGACCACTCCTTCGGGCGGGAACGGGAACTCCTCGCCGACCATCACCGTGCTGGTGACGCCGGACAACCCGAGCGCCACCGGGAGCCTGGACCAGGCTCCCGTCGAAGTGTCGATCACTGCGGGCTCGGCGAAGAACGCCTTCATCGTGCCGGTCGACGCGCTGCTCCCACTAGCGAACGGGGGCTACGCGCTCGAGGTCATCGGTGCCAGAAGAGTGCACATCCTCGAGCCGGTGACCCTCGGTCTCTTCGACGACGCGAACGAGCAGGTGCAGGTGAGCGGACCCGGTGTTTCCGCCGGCCAGCGCATCGTCATCCCTGCCACCTGAGCCGGACAGAAATGAGTCACATGACCGACACAACGCACATCGCGCGGGCAATTGGCCCGGTGCACGAGGCGTTCGGGGCCGGGACGACCCTGGCACCCCGGGTCCGGCCGGCGACGGCCGACGGGGCCCCGCCCGTCGTCTTGGAGCTCGAGGAGGTCACCAAGGCGTACGACGGCGTGCCGCCCGTCGTCGCACTGGCCGGAGTGTCGTTCGCCGTGACCGAAGGCGAGCTGGTCGCGATCCTGGGCCCATCGGGGTCGGGCAAATCGACGCTGTTGCATCTGATGGGGACGCTCGACCGGCCCAGCAGCGGCGCGGTGCGCATCACCGGGCTCGACGTGGCGCGCTTCTCGGACCGCCAGCTCGCAGCGCTGCGGGGCAGTCGCATCGGTTTCGTGTTCCAGCAATTCTTCCTGGCCGAACACGCTGCCGCCCTCGAGAACGTGGCAGACGGGCTGCTTTACACCGGCACGCCCTTCCGGGAACGGCAACGGGCCGCCCGCGAGGCGCTGGGCCGGGTCGGCCTCGGGCATCGGACGACCGCCCTCCCCACTCAGCTGTCGGGCGGCGAGCGCCAACGGGTCGCCATCGCGCGCGCCCTCGTCGGATCGCCCGCAATCGTGCTGGCCGACGAACCGACTGGCAACTTGGACAGCGGGACGGGAGGCGCCATCCTCGCCCTGCTCGAGGAGTTCAACGACGAGGGCGCAACGATCGTCGTCATCACGCACGACCGCGACTTGGCGGCGCGCCTGCCCCGCCAAGTCGAAATGCTGGACGGGCGGATCGTGACAGACACGATCCGCGCCGCCAGCGGCGCGAACGGAAGCCGCCGGCCATGAGTAACGGTCGGCTTACGCTCGCGCCGAAGAATTTGTCAACTGGCGACCTGTTTCGGATCGCCAGCGTGGGCCTGCGGACGCGGCGCCTGCGGGCAGCGCTCTCATCTCTCGGCATCGCCATCGGCGTAGCGGCCATCGTCGCCGTGCTCGGCTTGTCGTCGTCCTCGGCCGCCGCGGTGAACGCCGAGATCGCAGAACTCGGGACGAACCTACTCAAGGTGACCAACGGCCAGAACGTCTTCGGAGGGACCGCGGAGCTGCCGTACGCGGCACCGTCCAGAATCGCTCGCATCGGGCCGGTCACGCAGACGCAGTACATCGGAACCACGAACGCGTCCGCGTACCGCAGCCCGCTTATCCCGTCGGTCAACACGAACGGCATCGGTGTAGTCGCATCGAGCCTCCATCTGCCGAAAGCGGTCGGCACCACACTGTTCGCCGGCACCTATCTCAACGCCGCCACCGACCACTTGCCGGTCTGCGTGCTCGGCGCTGCGGCTGCGCAACACCTCGGCATCGACCGCCTCTATCGGGGCGAACGGATCTGGGTGGGCAACCAGTGGTTCTACGTCGTGGGCATCCTCAACCCGTCGGTGCTGGCACCCGAGATCGACAGCGACGTGCTGGTCGGGTTCCCCGCCGCCGAGAAATACCTGGGCTTCGACGGGCATCCCAGCTCCGTTTACGTCCGGACGAATCCCGACGACGTGGTCGCCGTGGACGCCGTGCTCGCCGCCGCCGCTAACCCCGAGAACCCGAGCAACGTCGACGTCAGCCAGCCGTCGCAGGCGCTGCAGGCCTCGGCCGACGCCAAGAACGCGTTCAACAACCTCTTCCTCGGCTTGGGAGCGGTGGCCCTTCTGGTGGGCGCGGTCGGTGTTGCCAACATCATGGTGATCTCGGTGCTGGAGCGGCGCAGCGAGATCGGCCTGCGGCGCTCACTCGGCGCCACCAAGGGCCATATCCGAACCCAGTTCCTCTCCGAGGCGATCCTGCTCAGCATCGTGGGCGGGGCGGTGGGCGTCGGCGCCGGCGCGCTGGCCACGGTCATCTACTCGTCGACCAAGGGATGGATGGTCGATATCCCGCCGCTGGCCTGGGCCGGGGGCTTCGCGGCGGCGCTGGTCATCGGGGCCGTCGCCGGCCTGTTGCCCGCTTTGCGGGCGGCCCGACTGTCGCCGACCGACGCCCTGCGCACGGTTTGAGCGCCTCGACCTCGCTCCGGGCGGCGTGGGCGGCGCCGGATTTGCACCCTCCGGCGCCGCCCACGGTAGTTTGAGAACACTCTTTTCGACACGTTGTTTTGGGGGCGTGATGGCGCAACAGATTCCGCTGGTCGACTACCTGGTCGTGGGTGACGACCCGCACCTGGTGGCGAACGAATGCACCGCCTGCGGCGCGCGCTTCTTCGACCGGCGCAATGCCTGCGCCGCCTGCGGGGCCACCGAATTCAAGACGGTGAAGGTCCCCACGACCGGCGAGGTCCGCGCCTTCACCATCGTGTCCTTCGCCGCACCGGGCATCCCCGTCCCCTTCGTCGCCGCCGTCGTCGACTGCGAAGGGACGAGCGTGCGGGCGAACCTGATCAACGTACCCCCCGACCCCGAGCACGTGGCCATGGGCATGAAGGTGCGCCTGGCCACCGAGGTCATCGGCACGGACGACAACGGCACCGAAGCCGTCGGCTTCGGCTTCGAACCCTTGGGAGGTTGAGCACCATGGCATCGGCATCAGAGGAGCTTTGGATCGTCGGGATCCACATGACCAAGTTCGGCAAGCACCCGGACAAGGACCTCGTCGACCTGGCGTCCGAGGCGGTGCAGGGCGCGCTGGCGGACGGCGGCGTGACGATGAACGACGTCGGCATCATCGGCGCGGGCAACTTGATGATGGCGATGGCCCCGACCGGACAGATGGTGCAGAAGCAGCTGGGGCAGACGGGGATCCCCGTCTACAACGTCTCCAACGCGTGCGCCACGGGCGCCACCGCGCTCCGCGTCGCCTGCATGGCCGTCAAGGCGGGCGAGACCGACGTGGGCCTCGCCTTCGGCGTCGAGAAGCTCGCCGGGGCCGGCCTGTTGGCGGGAGGGAGCCGCTCGGGGGACTCGAACACGTGGACGCCCCACGGCCGCTTCGGCTCCGTCGCCGCCGTCGACGGCCGCATCGGCACCGAGACCATGCCGGGCGTGTTCGCACAGATCGGCATGGAGTACGGCCACAAGTACGGAGGTACGAGCTTCGAGCTGTTCGCCAAGATCAGCGAGAAGAACCACTCCCACTCGACGCTCAACCCGCTCGCGGCCTACACGAAGAAGATGTCGCTCGACGAGATCATGAACGACGTCATGATCGCCTACCCCAACACGCGGCCGATGTGCTCGGCCAACTGTGACGGCGCGGCGGCGGCAATCGTCGTCTCGGGCTCCAAGCTCAAGACGCTCTCGCTCGAGCAGCAGAAGCGCGCCGTCAAGATCTCGGCGTCGGTGTTGACCACCGACCCGTGGGAAGAGGCGTGCCAGATCCTGCCGAACGTGAACACGCTGACCCGCAACGCGGCAAACCAGGCCTACGAGCAGGCGGGACTCGGTCCTCAGGACCTGAACCTGGTGGAGCTGCACGACTGCTTCGCCACGGCCGAGCTCGTCCACTACGACAACCTCAAGCTCTGCGAGGAGGGCGGCGCCGCGGATTTCTTCAACTCCGGCGCCACCTGGCGTGACGGCAAGACACCAGTGAACGTGTCCGGCGGCCTCGAGTCGAAGGGCCACCCGATCGCCGCCACCGGCATCGCCAACATCTGGGAGGTGGCAACCCACCTGCGCGGCGAGGCCGGCGACCGCCAGATCGAGGGCGCCAAGGTGGGTCTGACCCACGTCATCGGGCTCGGGTCGGCCTGCGGCGTCCACATCTTGGAGAAGTCGGCGGCCTAAGCCGTCACCGCCGCCGCCGGCCGTGACGACTTCACCCGTCTACGACACGATCGGCCGGCACTACACGGCGAACCGGCGGGCCGACCCTCGCTGGGAGGCGATCGTCGCCGAGCATGTCGGCGACGCGGCGCGCGTCGTCAACGTCGGCGCGGGAACGGGGTCCTACGAGCCAGCCGGCTGTGCCCTCGTCGCGGTGGAGCCGTCGACGGTGATGCTGGGCCAACGGGCCGCGGCAGCGGCGCCGGCGGTGCGAGCCAGTGCCTCGGCGCTCCCGGTGCGATCGGGCTGGGCGGACGTGGCCATGGCCATCCTCACGGTCCACCACTGGGACGACTGGGAGCACGGGCTCGAAGAGCTCTGCCGCGTGGCGCCGCGCCGGATCGTGCTCGGGATCGACTTCGCGGTCCATGCGCAGTTCTGGCTGCTGCAGGAGTATCTCCCCGAGGTGCTCGACCACACGCTGCGCTGCGGGCCGTCGGCCGTCGTCATCGCCGAGGCTATCGGCGCGACGACGTCGATCGTCCTTCCGACCTATTCGGACCTCCTCGACGGCGTCCTGGGCGCGCACTGGAGCCGGCCCCAGGCCTACCTCGACCCGATCGTGCGGGCGAACAACTCAGGCTGCGCGCTCGCAGACCCCGACACCGTGGCCGCGGGAATGGCAACGCTCGAGGCCGACCTGGCGAGCGGGGCCTGGCACCGGCGTCACGGCGACCTGCTGGCGCGCGACTGGATCGACGTCGGCTACCGGCTCCTCGTCTCCGGGTGAGCGAAGGGTCGAGGACCGGTCGGGAAGACGCTCAGGCCCGTGCCGCGAGCGGCACAGGGCGCGCCAGGCTCCAGCTGAAGGTGTCCTCGATGTCGGACAGCTCGAGCCGCCGGGCGAGGTCCTCGACGCTCGGGCCGACCCGGTCGGCCACCGCCTGGAGGAGGTCGGCGTCGAAACCCCAGAGGTCGACCGCGTTGGCGCCCAGGATCCGGCGGAGATCGTCTTCGGGCAGGCCACCGAAGATGTAGCGCAGCGTCTCGCGGTGGACCGGTGCCGCCCCCTCGAGGTGGGGATAGTCGGCGCCCCACATCAACCTGTCGATGCCGATCTCGTGGCGCATCTCGGCCTCGTAGCGCTTCATCAGGGAGCCGCCCAGCCACACGTGCTTCTCGAAGTACTCGCGCGGCCGCATCCGGAGGTACCCGCGCACCGGCGCCCCGCCGTGGGTGTCGAAGAACGACTCCATGTCCCGGATGAGCGAGGGCAGCCACTGGACGCCGTTCTCGGTGACCACGACGCGCAGACCGGGATGGCGGTCGAACACGCCGCCGAACACCATGAACCACAGGGGCCGCCGCGTGAAGACGAACACCTCGTAGAGGCCGAGCATGCCGCCGTGCTCGGCGTCGTAGAGGAACTTTGTGTCCGTGGCCGAGCCCGAGGCGCCGGTGTGCAGGTTGACCACCATCTGGTGCTCCTCGCACGCGCTCCAGAACGGGTCGTAGTAGTCGTCCGCATAGCCCGGGAGCTTCGACGTCACCGACATGGCCGGCAACATGACGCCGCCGAAGAGGCCGTGCTCGCGCGCCCAGGCGACCTCCTCGACCGCCCGGTCCATGTCGTGCAGGTCGATCGGGATGCAGCCGGCACGGCGCCCGGGTGCCGCGTCGCAGAAGTCGGCCAGCCAGCGGACGTAGGCGTGCAGCGCCGGCCACACCGCGTCGAGACCCTTGTCGGTAACCGCGCCGAGATACATGGCCGGCGAGAGACCGCCCGCGAGGATCGGCCCCGGAAGGGTCACCTCGGCGTGGATGCCCTGCTCCTCCAGCACGGCCAGCCGACGGCCACCCCCGTCGCCCGGCACGACCCAATCCGTGCCGTAGTGCGCCAGCCACCCCTTGGCGGCGACGGTATCCACGCCCATGCCCGCCAACCGGCGGGCTGCGGTCGCCCGTACGGGGTCGGCGTCGTCGACCTCGCCCGGGTCGAAGCCACCGAACATGGTGATCGCCGTCGCGGACATGTCGCCGAAGCCGGCAACCGCTTCGCGGTGCTGCGGGTCGACGTAGGAGAGGAAGTGCTCGAGGCTGTCGGGCGACGCGTGCGTGTCGGCCGACACGACTACGTAGTTCCGCCCCGCCATCGTCGTCCCTACCCCCGTCGCCTCGGGCGCGCCCTCACCCATGCACCGTTTCCCTTCGAAGAGTCCCTGGTCAGTGCTCCGCACACTACCGCCGGGCGACGACGAGCCAGGACGGGGCCGCGGCCAACTAATTTCGGCGCCGGTCGCGCCATGCACACCTCTTCCACCATCGTCCTCGTCCTAGCGGTCTTCGCGGCCTGCCTGGTCGAGATGGTCGAGGCCCTGACCATCGTCGTCGCGGCCGGGGTCAGCCGAGGCTGGCGCTCCGCCCTCGAAGGTGCCGCGCTGGCCGCGGTCGTGCTCGGAGTGCTGGTGCTGGCCGTCGGCGTCCCGCTCATCCGCTATATCCCGATCGACGCGCTGCGCGTGGTGGTGGGCGCGCTCCTCCTCACCCTCGGCCTCAACTGGCTTCGCAAGGCGGTCCTGCGTGCCAGCGGCCACAAGGATCCGCACGACGAGGACCAGATCTACGCCGAAACGGTGGCCGAGCTGAGCGAGGACGACACCCCTCGCCGGCGCGGCTACGACGGCGTGGGTTTCGCGGTGGCGTTCAAGGGCGTCTTCCTCGAGGGCACCGAGGTGGTGCTCATCGTGATCAGCCTCGGCGCGGCCCAGCACCGCCTCGGTCTGGCCGCCCTCGCGGCCGGCGCGGCCATCGTGCTGGTGACCGTCGTCGGCCTGCTGGTGGCGCGCCAGCTGAGCGAGGTCCCCGAGAACACCATCAAGGCGGCTGTCGGCGTCATGCTGACCAGCTTCGGGGTCTTCTGGGCCGGCGAGGGGGCCGGGGTTAACTGGCCGGGATCGGACCTGGCCATCCCGGTGCTGGTCGGCTTCTTCACCGCGGTGTTCTTCGCCTATCGCGCCCTCCTCCGCTCCCGGCTGGAGGCTCCGGCGCCCAGGATCGAGGAGGCGACCTCGTGACCGCCGCCCTCGGCCGGGCCATCCGGGCGTTCGGCCACTTCTGGTGGGACTTCCTGGTGGGCGACACCCCCGAGCTCGCGCTGGCGACGGGGGTCCTCGTCGCGGCTGCGTACCTGCTCGCCGGCACGCATTGGCTCGGCGCGATCATGTTGCCGCTCCTGGCGGCCGCGTTCCTCCTCGCCAGCACCCTGCGTGGCCGTCGGCGGGCCCCCGGGGATTCGCCGCGGCCCTGATGGACCCCGGTCCTCCGACGGCCCGATTCGACCGAGTCGATGCGCCCGGTCTTCGCCGAACTCGGGGCCTCAGTGCGCCGTCACCGGCGCCCTAGGTTGCCCGCTTGTCCACGTACGCCCTGATCCACGGTGCAGGCGGCGACTCCTGGTACTGGCATCTGGTCACGCCGCGGCTCCGGGCCCTGGGTCACGACGTGGTCGCCGTCGACCTGCCGTGCGACGACGACGAGGCCGGGCTCGACGAGTACACCGCGTGCGTCGTTGAGGCGATCGGGTGGCGACGAGACGTGGTCCTCGTCGCCCAGTCCTTGGGCGGCTTCACGGGGCCGCTGGTGTGCGCGCGGCGCCCGGTGTCGTTGCTCGTCCTCGTGAACGCAATGGTGCCTTCGCCCGGAGAGCCGGCGGGAGACTGGTGGGCCAACACGGGGCACGTCTTCCCCGACCCGTTCGACCCCGCGGAGGTCTTCGCCCACGACCTCTCCGACGCGCTGGCGGCCGAGCTAGTGCCGCATCAGGCAACGTTTCGCGCTTTACCAGTTCACGGAGTGTTTCATCGTGAGCGTGGCGGTTGCGCCAAATGATGTAGCGGCGGATCATCGAGTTCTGTTCTTCGTGTGAGCGGTGGTCCGTGCCGTCGAGGGTGAAGTAGCGCAGCGCCTGGAACTGGGCCTCGATCCGGTTCATCCAGCTGGCATTGGTTGGAACGTAGGCCAGCTCGACGTTGTTGGCATCGGCCCAGTCGCCGACTCGGGTGTCCTTCTTGGTCGACAGGTGCGGGCTGAAGTTGTCGAGCACGATGGCGATGCGGACCTCGGCCGGGTAGAGGTTGCGCAGGTAACGGCAGAACTCCAAGAAGGTGGTGCGGTCCTTCTTCGTCTTGACGTGGCCATAGATCTTGTCGCGGTTCAAGTCGTAGGCCGCCATGAGATGACGCACACCGGCAGTGCGGGTGAAAGTGGCCCGACGCCGGCGCCGCCGTGGCCGCTTGGGCTTCTTCTCAGCGGTGACGATCCGAGGTGCCCACTGGCGGCCCGGCCGCGGCAGCAGGTTGAGGGGTCCGAACTCGTCCATGCAGATCACCACGGAGGGGTCGCCCCTTTTCGCTCTGGCCTTGCCATCTGCGATGTCGTAGAGCTCGAGCACCCGGTTCTTCTTGGCTTCGAAGTCGGGGTCGTTGCTCTGCTTGAAGGTCTTGATCACTTGAAAGCTGACGCCCTCCTCGCGGAGGAGCACGCGGAGACCCTCGTGGCTGTCCCTGCGAACCACGTCCGCGAGCAGTCGGGCACCCCGTTCGAGGAGCCGTGGGCGCTCAGCGCGTGGCCCGACGTGCCCACGAGGTGTCTCGTCTGCCGCGACGACCGCTTCTTCCCGGCCGAATTTCAACGCCGTGTGGCCCGGGACCGCCTCGGCCTCACCGCCGACGAGATGGCCGGCGGGCACCTGCCGGCCCTGGCCCATCCGGACGAGCTGGTGCAGTGGCTGGAGCGCTATCGGCGCGGCGTCGCCGGCGAGCAGGCCCCGGTGTGATCGTCGCGGGGCTGCCTCAACCAGCCGCCCACTCGATGGCGTCCTGCGTCAAGGTCACGTCGTAGAGCGCCACCTCCCCCGGGATCATCCAGCGGAAAATCTGGATGGAGTGCCGGAGCCAGTCCTTGTTCGTCACCACGGCACAGCGCTTCCACTTCGACAGATCGCGGTGCACGACTTCGCCGAGGTAGAGCTTCGCGTCGCCCTCGAGGGCACCCAACGTGAGTCCCTCGAACTTGTCGCCAAAGACCCACACGCAGCGGATCTCACCCTGGCCCTTGATCTGGTCGTCGATGGCCGGGAGGAGCACCGTGTCGTAGTCCGCCTTCTCCAGCTTCCCCACGACCTCGACGGCGAGGACCGAGGCCGGGCTCTCGAGCTTCTCAAGCATGCTGTCTCCTCTCTGTCCCCCTCTTCTCTCTCTGCGATTCGGTGGTCCCGCTGGACTCCACACCCATCATGTGCCGTCAGTACACCGCCGTCAGGTCGGACCCTTGCGCCCGCGTGACGCAGGTCTGAACGCGCCCGTGCGCTTCCCCACTGGGCCCTTTCGTCACCATGGAGAGGGCGCAGCGTCCGACGTCGGGCGAGCCTGAGAGGAACACTCTCAGAAGAACACCTTTGAGCGGAACACTCGAGAGAACGCAAGACACAGGAGGCCCGACATGACTGGCACTGAAATGCGGAAAAGCGCGGCCAACGAGGGTGCAAACGGGCAGAGCGTCGACATGAAGCTCGAGGTCGACGGATTGAAATTGGTGCAGCTCACCCCGCCTGGTTCGGGTTGCTCGATCCAGTTCGGCACCGAGCTGACCTCGGCCACACCGGGGTCAGCACAGAACGTGTGCCTGGTCGTGTCGGACATCGAGGCCACCCGCAAGGATCTGCTCGATCGTGGCGTGACGGTGAGCAAGGTCTTCCACGAAACATCGCTGGGCGGACGGTTCCACCCGAGCGGCGCGAAGGATCGTGTCGATGGTGTTGCGCCGGATCACCAGAGCTACGCCTCGTTCGCGTCCTTCAGTGATCCTGATGGCAACCTCTGGCTCCTCCAGGAGATCACAACCCGGCTGCCGCACCGGGTGGATCCGGAGGCCACCTACGTCTCCGTGAACGATCTGGCGGAGGCGCTCAGGGCGGCAGAAGCAGCTCACGGCGAGCACGAGAAGCGCACGGGTCACGCGGACCCCAACTGGCCGGACTGGTACGCGGCCTACATGCTGGCCCAACGGACCGGGACCGATCTGCCTACCTGACGATGCGATCCCGGGCCGTCAGGTCACGGTGAACGCGGTCCTCGCGGCGGCACCCATCTGCTTGCACCCCGGATTGCGATGGCGCACACTGGACTGGTCGGAACCTGGTGGCGGGTGTCCGCGGCACGGGTCCGGCTTCAAGGCGACTGCGATGTCCTCGGGCCCTCGGCCCTTGGCGAGAGGAGATACGACACCATGCGCACCAAGTTGCTCATCGGCGTGGCCGCGCTCGTTGGGGCGACGCTGCTCCCGTTAGCCACTGCAACGGTGGCCGGTGGGACCAGCGCCGACCCCAACCAGGCCACGGTCAAGCTGGGGCACGGCCTCTACGGACCCATCCTCGTGGTCGGCGGGACCGGCGCCGGCTACGTCCAAGCGACCTCGAGCACGCCTGCCCACTTCGTGTACCCGAAGGGGTCGACGCTGTACTTCGCGACTATCGACCCTCCGATCTACAAGACGCTCGCGGGCCAGTCCTACGCGGCGGGTTGCAAGACCGTGGTGGTGACGGGCACGGCGGAAGGAAACCTTTCGTGCACCGGGACCGAGACCGATCGCCAAGCCGACTGGCCCGCGTTGACGACGGACGCGCCGCCGGTCGCCGGCCCCGGCATCAACCCGGAGCTGCTGGGCTCGGTATGGCGGGCCGACCTCGCGACGTACCAGGTGACCTACGCCGGTCACCCGCTCTACCTCTTCGTCCCGGGCCGCCGCAACGACTTCGGCGCCGACTTCTACGAGACGGTGAAGCCCCTCCCGCCGTGGCACACGGCCTGGGACCTGCTCTCTCCGGCCGGCCTGCCGGCGACCGGACCCGCCACAATCGAGACGGAAGCGCCGCAGCCGGGCACCACCTACAGCTCCACTGAGCTGGCCGTCGAGATGCTGCCCAACGCCGTCCCGGGCGGCGCGGCCGTGTCGGCCTACACCTCGAGCGGCGACGCCTCCAACGCCAGCCACTGCTCCGATACCTGCGCGCGGTTCATGATCCCCGTCTACACCGTCGGCGCCCCCGTGATCGGTTCGGGCGTCAACGCGAGCGCGGTGGGGACGATCATGCGACACGACGGCAGTGAGCAGGTCACCTACCGCGGCAAGCCGCTGTACATCTACAGCCAAGAACAGCCGCTGGCGGGCCCCCACGGGCTGGGCACGACCGGCACAGCCGGCAACGGCAACGGCGCCACGTTCGGGATGGCGACCTTCAGCCTCGTCACCCCGTAGGCACCGGGGGTCTCCCTCTCCGGGCGTCCTCCCTCGACCGACCAGAGCTCCCGCGGCAGCGCGGGAGCTCCGGCGCGTCCGGGCCCTGGCCGCGTCCGGCGCGTCACGGCGGGACCGGGCAAATCCGACGGCATCAGGCATCATGGGGGTCCCGCACGGGAGCAGCCAGCGAAAGGATGTCGATGGGACAGAAGGTGCGCGGCGTCGTGGCCACGCAGAAGGGGGCGCCGGTTTCCCTCGAGACGATCGTCGTACCGGACCCCGGGCCCGGTGAGGCGGTGGTCGCGATCAAGGCCTGCGGGGTCTGCCACACGGATCTGCACTACCGCGAGGGGGGCATCAACGACGAGTTCCCGTTCCTCCTCGGGCACGAGGCCGCCGGGGTCGTCGAGGCAACGGGCCCCGATGTCACCGACGTGGTGCCGGGCGACTTCGTCGTCTTGAACTGGCGCGCGGTGTGCGGAGAGTGCCGCGCCTGCCGGCGTGGCCGTCCCTGGTACTGCTTCAACACGCACAACGCGACACAGAAGATGACGCTGGCCGACGGCACGCCACTCTCCCCCGCGCTCGGCATCGGTGCGTTCGCGGAGAAGACCCTGGTCGCGGCGGGGCAGTGCACGAAGGTGAACCCCGCCGCCCGGCCCGAGGCGGTGGGGCTCCTCGGTTGCGGGGTCATGGCCGGGTTGGGGGCGGCGATGTTCACCGGGGGCGTCGGCCTGGGCGACTCGGTCGCGGTCTTCGGGTGCGGCGGAGTCGGGTGTGCCGCCGTCGCCGGGTCGAAGCTCGCCGGGGCGGCCGTCATCATCGGCGTCGACCTCGACCCGGGCAAGCTCGAGCAAGCCGCCGCGTTCGGTGCGACCCACACGGTCGACGCGAGCAGGTCCGACCCGGTGGAGGCGATCAGGGCCCTCACGGACGGCAACGGCGCCGACGTCTGCATCGAGGCGGTCGGGCACCCGAAGGTGATGGAGCAGGCGTTCATGGCCCGCGACCTGGCCGGCACGTTGGTCCAGGTCGGCGTCCCGACGCCCGAGATGCGCATCGACCTGCCGATGATCGAGTTCTTCGGCCGCGGCGGCGCGCTGAAGCCGAGCTGGTACGGCGACTGCCTCCCCTCGCGCGACTTCCCCATGCTGGTCGACCTCTACCTGGACGGGCGCCTCGACCTCGACCGCTTCGTGAGCGAGACGATCGGTATCGGCGACGTGGAGGCGGCGTTCGCCCGGATGCAACGCGGCGAGGTGCTGCGCTCGGTCGTCGTCGTATGAGCCTCCCCCTCGCACCCTTCGGGCCCCGGCGCGGGCGGCGCGGCATGGTCGCGGCGGCCGACCAATTGGCCGCCGGCGCGGGGATCGGCGTTCTCGCAGACGGGGGCTCGGCCGCCGATGCCGCCGTGGCGACGGGCGCCGCGATGGCGGTCGTCGGGCCGCACCTGTGCGGCCTCGGGGGCGACGCCCTCGCCATGGTCGCTCCCCCCGGCCATGCACCGGAGGCGCTCCTGGCCGTCGGGCGCGTCGGGTCGGGTTCGGACCCCGCGCGGCATGCGCGCCGAGGGGATGACGACGATGCCGCTGCGGGGCGACATCCGCAGCGTCCAGGTGCCGGGCGCCGTCGACGGCTGGCTCGCGCTGCACGCCCGCCACGGCCGCCTGCCGCTCGAGCGCGTACTGGCGCCGGCGATCGAGCTGGCCGAGGAGGGGTTCTCGGCGTCGATCATGTTGGCGTTCGCCACGCATCTCGTCCACGCTCTGCCCGGCGCGGGCGAACTCTGCCCGGAGGGGCCGCTCGAGGTGGGCCAGCGCGTGCGGCTCCCGGGCATCGCGCGCACGCTGCGCTCCGTGGCGCGCGACGGGCGCGACGCCTTCTACCGCGGCGAATTCGGGCGCGGGCTGCTCGACCTCGGCGCCGGACAATTCTCCGCGGGCGACTTCGCATCGAGCCTGGCCCAGTGGTGCGAGCCGCTGCGCCTGCGGGCGTGGGGCCACGACCTGTGGACGGTGCCGCCCCCGTCGCAGGGCTACCTGTCGCTGGCCGGCGCTGCGGTGGCCGAACGGGCGGGGCTGGGGACCGACCCCGACGACCCGCGCTGGGCCCACCTGCTCGTCGAGACCTGGCGCGCCGTGGGGCACGACCGTCCCGACGTCCTCTTCGACGGGGCCGACGGCGGCGCCTTGCTGGGCGTGGAGAGGCTGGAGCGGGCGACGGCCCGGGTCTCGGCCGAACGTGCGGCGCCAGCCGATGTGGCACCCGGTGGCCGCGGCGCCCCCGCCGGCGTCGCGGGCGTGGCCCGGCTGGGCGACGGTGACACGACGCACCTGTGCGCGCTGGACGCGGACGGGCTCGGCGTGTCGCTCACGCAGTCCAACGCGCTCGACTTCGGATCGCATCTCGTCGAGCCGGCGACGGGGGTGTTCCTACACAACCGCGGGGTCGGCTTCTCGCTCGACGAGGGCCACCCGGCCGAGGTCGGCCCGGGACGGCGGCCGCCGCACACCTTGTCGCCGCTGCTGGTGACGTCCCCCGACGGGACCTTGACGCACCTGGTGGGGGCGATGGGCGGCGACGCCCAGCCCCAGGTGATCAGCCAGCTGCTCGCACGGCTGCTGCGCAGCGGCCAGGACCCGGCCACCGCGATCAGTGCGGCGAGGCTCTCGCTGGACGCACCGGCCGCCGCGCCCTTCCGCCTGTGGTGGGGCGACGACCTCACCGTGCTCGTCGAGGCGCACGCCCCCGCGGCGTGGCGCCCGGCGCTCGAGGACCACGGCCACCGGGTGCGGACCATCAGCGCGTTCGACCCCGTCGCCGTGGGCTGCGCGCAGATCATCGCCACGGAGCACGAGGCGGGCGGGTCGCGGCAGATCGTCGCCGCGTCGGACCCGCGCAGCCCCGAGGGCGCGGCGGTCGGGCGGTGAGCGCGGCTGCGCCCGGGCCGCGGGACGCCGGGGCCTCCCTTCGGATCGCGTCCCTGGCCAAGCAGGTACCCCATCCCGAGTCGATGCGCATGGAGGACGGCCGGCTGGTCCGCCAGGGCATCGAGCTCGAGATGAACGCCTACTGCCGGCGTGCCGTGGCCGAGGGGGTGACGCTGGCGCGGGCGACGGGCGGCTCGTGCACCGTCGTGACTCTGGGCCCCCCGAGCGCCGAAGACGTCCTGCGCGAGGCCATCGCCTGGGGCGCGGACGCCGGGCTGCACGTCTGCGACGCCGCGTTCGCGGGCTCCGACACGCTGGCCACGGCGCGGGCGCTGGCGGCGGCGCTCGGGCGGGCGGGCCCCTTCGACCTGATTTTGGTCGGGCGCAACTCGCTCGACGGCGAGACCGGCCAGGTCGGGCCCGAGCTGGCCGAGCTGCTCGACCTGCCCTTCGCCGAGGGCGTCCGACGCCTGGAGGACCTCGGCGAGTCGCTGCGGCTGGAGCTCGAGCACGACGACGGCGTGGAGGTGGTGGAGGTGTCGCTGCCGGCCGTGCTGTCCGTCGCCGAGCGGCTGTGCGATCCCTGCAAGGTCGACCCCGGGGGACGGGCCGCAGTGGCGGCGTCCCGCATCTCGCGGCTCGGTCCCGCCGACCTCGGGCCGGGCCCGTGGGGCGAGGCCGGCAGCCCCACCGTGGTGGGCGCGACCCACCCCATGGAGCACGACCGCGCGCTGCGGCTGCTCGACGGGCCACCGGAGCGCCAGGTGGCGGAGGCCGTGCGGCTGCTCGTCGCGCGCGGCGCGCTCGTGCCGGGCGCCGGCGCGGGAGCAAGCGGTCCCGACGTGGCCCCGGCCGGCGACGGGGACGACGCTGGTGCTGGTGGTGGGGGCGGGCTCGTGGTCGCGGTGCTGGAAGAGCCCGGCCGGCCGGGGGTCACGGCGGAGCTGGTGGCCGAGGCGGGCCGGCTGGGCCGTGCGGCCGGTGCCGCCGTCCACCTCCTGCGCCCGGTCGACGGCCCGGCCGACGGAGCGGTCGACGCGCCCGCCGGCACCGGGCTCGTCGTGGAGCTGACCGGCTCCACGCTCGCCGAGGACGTCGCGCGCGGCGTCGAGGCGTACCTGCGCGACGAGCACCCGTGGCTCCTGCTCGCGCCCAGCACCGCGTTCGGCCGCGAGGTGGCGGCCCGAGCGGCCGCGGCGACGGCCGCGGGCCTGGTGGGCGACGCCATCACGCTCGCGGCGCGCGACGGGCGAGTGGTGGCCGGCAAGCCGGCCTTCGCCGGCGCGCTCGTGGCCGACATCACCTGCCGCAGCGCGATCCAGATGGTCACGGTGCGTCCGGGCGTCTTGTCCGCTCCCCCGGCGGCGGGCACCAGCGAGGTGCCGGCGGGGGTGGCGCGCCCCCTCGCGGTGCGCGGACGGGTGCGCGTGGTCTCCGAGCGTCGCGACGACGACGTCGAGACGCTGGCCCGGGCCGAGGTCGTCATCGGCGTCGGGACGGGCGTCGTGCCCGATGAGTACGCATCGCTCAGCCCGCTCGCCGCCCTGCTCGGCGCCGAACTGGGGGCCACCCGCAAGGTCACCGACCGGGGCTGGGCACCGCGGTCGCGCCAGGTCGGACTCACGGGCCGCTCGATCGCCCCGCGCCTCTACGTCGCGCTCGGGTTGAGCGGGAAGTTCAACCACATGGTGGGCGTGCGCGCGGCCGGGACGATCCTCGCGGTCAACCGCGACCCGGGCGCCCCGGTCTTCGCCCACTGCGACATCGGCATCGTGGGCGACTGGCACGACGTGGTGCCGCTGCTGCACGCAGCGCTGCGCGCGCTCGTCGAGCCCGAGCCCCGCGAAGACGCCGCCGTCGGCTAAGCGGCCCGGCCCGTGGCGGAGGCGGCGGCGCGCACGCTGGCGACCACCTCGTCGTTGGAGGCCCCCGGCCCCAGCACCGCTGCGACGCCCTCGGCTTGGAGGACCGGGACGTCCACCGGCGGCACGATGCCGCCGATCACGACCGGCGTCTGGAGTCCCGCCGCCCGCAGCGCTCCGATCACGGCCGGGGCGAGCGTGAGGTGGGCTCCGTTGTGCATGGACACCCCGACGACGTCCACATCCTCTTCGGCCGTCATGGCCGCGATGGTCTCGGGTGACTGGCGCAGGCCGGCATAGACGACTTCGCAGCCGGCATCGCGCAGGATGCGCGCCACCACGCGCAGGCCGCGGTCATGGCCGTCCAATCCCACTTTGGCCATGAGCACCCGCAGCGGCCGCTCACCGTGTCCTGTCACCATGCTCAAGCGACCTGACGCTCCACGTAGATGCCGAAGACCGACTCGAGAGCACGCATGCTCTCGCCCACCGTGACCAGGTTCCCGGCCGCCTCGATGAGGGCCGGCATGAGGTTCACGGTGGGGTCGGCGGCGTCAGAGGCGATCCGGGCCAGCGAGCGGCGCACTGCGTCGTCGTCGCGGGCCTGCTTGACCGCGGCGAGTCGGGCCAGCTGATCCGCCTCGACCATGGGGTCGATGGACAGCGTGAGCGGGGCGGTGTTCTCTTCCTCGATGTAGGCGTTGACACCGATCATCTTCCAGTCGCCGCGCGCGATCTTGGACTGGAAGGCATAGGCGGCGTCGGAGATCTCGCCCACGAACCACCCGTCGTCGATGCACTCGATCACGCCCTCGAGGATCGAGCCCGACCCGGCGTCGAGGAGGTGGGCGAAGACTTCCTCGGCCTCGCGCTCGAGCGTGTCGGTCAATTCCTCGACGAACCACGACCCTCCGAGGGGGTCGGCCACGTGCACGACGCCCGACTCCTCGGCGATGACCTGCTGGGTGCGCAGCGCCAGGCGGGCCGCATGCTCGGTCGGGAGCGCGAGGGCCTCGTCGAAGGAGTCAGCGTGCAGGCTCTGTGTGCCCCCGAGCACGCCGGCCAGCGCCTCGATGGCGACGCGGATCAGGTTCACCTCGGGCTGCTGAGCCGTGAGCGAGACACCAGCGGTCTGGGTGTGGAACCGCAGCCGCTGGGAGGTCTCCCTCTTCGCCCCGTAGCGGTCGCGCATCCAGCGGGCCCAGATGCGCCGCGCGGCGCGGTACTTGGCGATCTCCTCGAAGAAATCGATGTGCGCGTTGAAGAAGAAGCTCAAACGCGGCGCGAACTCGTCGACCTCCGCGCCGGCGGCGAGCGCGGCCTCGACGTAGGCAAACCCGTTGGCGAGAGTGAAGGCGAGCTCTTGGGCCGCGGTCGAGCCCGCCTCGCGGATGTGGTAGCCCGAGACCGAGACCGGGTGCCAGCGGGGCAGCTCGACCGAGGCGAAGCGGATGACGTCGGTGACCAGGCGGACGCTGGGCCGTGGCGGGAAGACGTACTCCTTCTGGGCCTGGTACTCCTTCAAGATGTCGTTCTGGATCGTCCCGCTCAGCGCGGCACGTGCGACGCCCGAGTTGTCGCCCACCTTGACGTACATGGCAAGCAGCGGTGCGGCGGCCGAGTTGATCGTCATGGAGGTGGACACCGCGCCCAGATTGATGCCGGAGAACAAGGTCTCCATGTCGTCGAGCGTGTCGACCGCGACACCGGCCCGGCCCACTTCGCCTTTGGCCAGGGGGTCGTCGGAGTCCCGGCCGAGCAGCGTCGGCATGTCGAAGGCCGTGGAGAGCCCGTCGCCGCCGGCGCGCAGCAACTTCTTAAAGCGGCCGTTGGTGTCGGCCGCGCTGCCGAACCCGGCGAACTGGCGCATCGTCCACAGGCTCGAGCGATACATGGACGCATACGGACCCCGGGTATAGGGATACTGACCGGGCAACTCGGCGGTGTCGGGCCCGTACACGGGGTCCAGTGGCACGCCCGACATCGTCTCGAAGCGCGTCGCGCGCCGCGGGGAACGGTCGAAATCCTCCTGCCAGGCGTCCCGGTCGGCCATGGTTCCCATTATACTTCAATGTTGCATACTTCAGTGTTGTATACTTCAGTGTTGAACGATTGGAGTCGCCCCCCGAGATCGCGCGCTCGTGGGCTTGTCTCCTCCACCCCTGAGACGAGCGACCGATGCTCGTCGACCTGGCGAGCACCGCAAGGTCATGCACACCAGTTTCGTGACACCACGGTGGCTATGCGACCGAGTCGCCTCCGCCGGCACGTAATCGGCCCAGAAGTGAAACAAGCCGCCGCTGCTCCGTGGTCGTCAAGGTGACGTCCTCAAAGACCGCATTGAGCTGCCCGGTAGCCGCCAGCGCCCTGTTGCGACCACGAGTGGTAATGGAGGCGAGAGTGGTCCTGCGGTCCGTGGGATGGGGCTGACGTCGAACCAACCCATCGTCCTCAAGCCGATCAACCGCATTTGTGACGGCACCTGGCGCGACCTGCAGCCTCACGCCGATCTTGCCGAGCGGCAGGGCCCCGCGCCGGCTGAAATGCAGAAGCATCAGTACCTCATACCTGGCAAACGTCAGGCCAAATGGACGCAAGACGTCGTCAAGCTCGGCGAGAAGGAGTTGCTGCACGCGCATGACGGACGTCACGACGGCCATACCGTCCGCCGCCCCCGTCCAGCCATGGGCCACCCACTGCCGCCGTGCCTCTGCAATGAGGTCGAGGGGAAGCGACGGACGGGACACGCCAGGACCCTAGTTCCGCCAGTGCATCGATCACCGGGGGTTCCACGCGAGACGCGCAGTGCACAGCTGCGATTTGTGCGCGTCCGGTCGCAGTCAGCGTGCGGTGAAACCCCGGGGCGAGACGTTCAGGACTGGCGCTGGTGCCTTCCCTTGACCTGCTGCGCCTTGTATCGCCGGTACCGGTGCCAGAACACCACGACGACTGCCACGACCGCCAGCGCCGCGAGCACGTAGCCGGCGTCGCTGAAGCCGCTGACGACCTTGTTGTACGTGCTGCCGAGGCTGTACCCGATGGACGCGAGCGCCGTGCACCAGATGGCGCACGCGATGGTCGTATACAGGAAGAACTTGCCGACGGCCATCTCACCCAACCCGGCCGCGAACGACACGAAGGATCGCAGCAGCGGGATGAAGCGGCCGAAGAAGACGAACCCGTCACCCCGGCGGGCGAACCAGGCCTCGGCGCGATCGAGGTCCTCGTGCGTCAACAGCAGGTATTTCCCGACCCGGTCGACGAGTGGCCGGCCGCCGAATCGTCCGATGGCGTAGCCGGCTCCCGACCCGAGCACCTCGCCGAGTATGGCGAGAACGATGACGAGCGCCAGGTTCAAGGACTTTCCGCTATGCGTGAAGACCTCGCCGCTGGCCAGCGCACCACCACCGATGATGGCGAGCTCGGAGCCGACCGGGAGCCCCATGGACGAGACGAAGCTCAGCACGAAGACGGCCGCATAGCCCGTAGACAGGAGAAACGATTCGAAGACGGCGGCGGATCCAGCTGATTTGAGAAGCTCTTCCACGTCCTACCTTGCTCGCGCCTTCGGTACCGGCGTCATCATCGGCCCGCCAGGGTACCGGCGCAATGCCCCCAAAGTCGAAGACTCGTCCTCCGAAGGTCGAAGATCCGGCCCCCTCTAGCGGGCCGAGGTCCCGCCAGAGACGATCACGGGCTGGGTCGTGGTCGTCGTGGAGGGCGCCGTCGTGGCAGGGGCGGCGGGGGTCTGTCCAGGCGCCGTCGTCGAGGTTGGTGGCGGGGAAGCCGGTGGCGCCGTCGAGGGAGCGGAGGCACCGGGGTGTTCGCGCGCCACGACGACCCCGATGAACGCCGCGGCTCCGGCGCTCCCGAGCACCGCGACCCGGGTCAGCCGACGGATGCGGGCCTGCGTCCGGGCGCGGGCTGCCGGCGATGACCGGGACTCGGGGCCCCTCACGGCGTCGTGTCGCCGCGCATCAATCGGCACTCGTGTGTGTCGAGGGGCGCATGGCTCCGGGCCAGGCTAGGCGTCGAACCTGAAGAAATGGTGACGAAAGACGAACGCAGGGCCGCGAAGAGCGGCCGTAGCCTGAAGGACATGTCACACCTCCGTTCCGTCGTTTCCATGGACCGATGAGGATCCTCATCGCCGAGGACGACGACGCGCTCCGCTCGGTCCTCGAGCGCGGACTGAAGGAAGACGGGTACGTCGTCGACTCGGTCGAAGACGGTGAGGCTGCGCTCCGCCATCTCCGGGCGTACGAGTACGACGTCGCCGTGCTGGACTGGCGCATGCCCGTGCTGTCGGGCTTGCAGGTCGTCTCCGAGGCGCGGCGCCGCGGCGACCACACCCCCATCCTCATACTGACCGCCCGGGACATGCCGTCGGACCGTGTGGCCGGTCTCGACAAGGGCGCGGACGACTATCTGGTCAAACCATTCGACTTCTCGGAGCTGATCGCGCGGCTGCGCGCGCTCCAACGTCGCCCACCCCTCGCGTTGCCTCCAGTGCTCGAATGCGGCGACCTGCGCTTCGATCCTGCGACACGAGAGGTGACGGCGGGTGGGCAACCGGTCGCCATGACGGCCACCGAGACTGCGCTGGTCGAGCTTCTCCTCCGCCGGTCGCCGGCGGTGGTCAACCGACGCTCGATCGCGACGCAGATCTGGGACGACGACGCCTCGGCGGTCGGGTCGAACACGATCGACGTGCACATGGGCCGGGTGCGGACGAAGCTGTCCCACAGCCGAATCCGCATCGAGACGGTGCGCGGCGTGGGGTACCGAATGGTCGACACGTGAGACGCGTCCCTTCGGCGCACCGTCCGCACTCACTGCGCGTCGCCGCCACCGCCACCCTGTTCGTCATGGTGTGCTACCTCATCGCCGCCCTCGTCCTGAACGTCTTGGTCACCCATCACCTCGTCGGGAACGTCGACGCTCGCCTCCACGATCGAGTCGAGGACGTCCGGCAGCGGACGCTGCAACTTCCCGACGCGCCGTCAAGCTCGAACGTCGATGTGGACGACGTGCCCATGTTCGTCTGGTCGATCGCCCCGACCGGTGCCGTCACCTCGCTGACACCAGGCGGGCCCGCCCTGCCGAACCACCCGTGGAGCCCTGGGCCCGTCACACTCCCGGCGGGCCGCTCCACCTTCCGCTTCGACGCCATACGAAGCGGCGACACCACCTTGGTGGCGGGGCAGAGCCTGGCGAGTACCGCCAACACGAAGTCGACCTTGATCGTCGCCGAGCTCGTGTTCGGTGTGATCCTCGCGGTCGCGGTCTTCGTCGGAGCGACGATCATCGGGCTGCGCGCGTCCGCCCCTTCCGAATTGGTCCGACGGCGACAGGCCGAGTTCACGGCGGACGCGTCGCACGAGCTCCGCACGCCCATCTCGGTGATCGAGGCGGAGGTGGACCTCGCCCTCGACCGCCCGCGCGACCCGGTCGCCTACCGCGAAACCCTCGAGCGGGTGGGCCAGGAGAGCTCACGCTTGCGCCGGATCGTCGAGGACCTGCTCTGGCTCGCCCGTGCGGACGACGACCAGCCTGTGCGGCCCCAGTCTTCCGACGTGACCGACGTCGCCCAGGTCGCGGCGGCCTGCGGCCAGCGCTTCGGGGCGCTCGCCGCGTCGAGCGGGGTCGGGCTCTCTGTCGAACGGCTGGGGGCCGGGCCGTTCACGGTTCAGGCGCCACAGTCTCTGATCGACCGCTTGGTCGGCGTTCTCGTCGACAACGCGTGCAAATTCGCCGGAAGGGGCGGACGCATCGAGGTCACGGTGCGCAGTGCCGGCGCCCGTGTCGACCTCCGAGTGGACGATTCAGGACCGGGGATCCCCGTGGGCGAGCGGGACGCCGTCTTCGACCGCTTCCACCGAACCGACGACTCGGTCGCCGGAACCGGGCTCGGCCTCGCGATCGCGGATTCCGTCGTCCGCTCCACGCAAGGCACCTGGCACATCGGAACGGCCGAACTGGGTGGCGCCCGCATGGAGATCTCCTGGCGGCGTGCGACGCCCAAGAAGGGGCGACCAACCCCGGAGGGCGCGGAAACACTTAGCAAATCCTTAGCCTGACCTCGCAGATCTTCACGTGGGCGTCAGGATGCCTCCGTACCGTGGAGCCATGACCCGACCCCGCCAACCGAACCCCGCCCAGCGCCGTCGTGCGGCCGTCGCGCGCCGCGACGGCGCACTGACCCGCCTGGGCGGGATCACCGCAGGCATCGGGATCGCCTCGATCGCGGCGGTCGGTGTCCTTGGTGTCTATGTCGGGCGGGCCCTGCCCGGGCACCACGCCGCACCGACAAGCGGTTCCGTTTCAGGGGCGAACCAGCCACCGGCGACCTCTTCGGGCAACTCGGGTAACTCTGGCAGCTCGTCTGGCGCACAAAGCTCGCTGAATCCGCCTTCCATACCGACCCGGAACGCCTCCGTCCCGCCTGCGGTGACCAGCGGCGCGAGTTGATGGCGCCGGGCGGCGCCCACACCTGCGTCTACCGAACTCACGCACTGGGCACGACCGCGGAATTGATCGTGACGGACCCCGATTGCCTTCTCGCGGGCTCCGAGCTCCTGCACCGAGAGCTCCAGCGCATCGATCGAGTGGCCAGTCGTTTCCGTGACGATTCCGAGCTCAGCGCGCTCAATGCGTCGGCCGGCGTGGGGATACGAGTGAGCGCCGATCTGTTCGAAGCGATCGACGTCGCCCTGAAGATGGCAGAAGCAACGAAGGGGACGGTAGACCCCACCGTCGGTCACGCACTGGAAGCGCTGGGATACGACCGCGACTTCGCCGAGGTCGCACCCGGCGTCGACGGTGAGCTCCCGAGCCCGCGACCCGTCCCCGGATGGCGTCTGGTCTCGGCGGACCCGCGGCGTCGTGTCGTGGTGCTTCCGCCCGGGACAGCGCTCGACCTGGGGTCCACGGCCAAGGCGCTCGCCGCCGACCGGGCGGCAGCCACCATCCACCAGCGCGCCGGGTGCGGGGTGCTCGTGTCCTTGGGCGGGGACGCATCCGTCGCGGGCCTTCCTCCGGCCGACGGGTTCGCGGTGGGCGTCGCCAAGGCGTGCACGTCACGACTCCACGCCCAGACGGTGACGATCCGCTCGGGCGGTCTGGCGTCGTCGGGCGCCGCAGTCCGGAATTGGCGGCTCGGCGCGCACCGGGTGCACCACATCGTGGACCCCACAACGGGCCTGCCTGCCGCCGAGTGCTGGAGCACCGTCACGACCACTGCGGCGAGCTGCGTCGAAGCCAACGCCGCCGCGACGGCGGCCATCGTCATGGGTGCGGCCGCCGTGGACTGGCTCGAGGGACTCGGCCTGCCGGCGCGGCTCGAACACGCGGACGGCTCGGTCACCACGACGGCGGGTTGGCCGGCAGCCGACGTCGCCACCGCGGAGCCCGCATTCGCCCGATGACGCCCGCAGTGGTGGTCACCGTTGGACACGGGTCGACCGATCTGTGGTACCTGACCCGCGCCGCGGGGCTGGTCTCGCTCGTCCTCCTCTCTGCGACCGTGGTCCTCGGGCTCGTGTCCTCGGTGGGCTGGACTACGGAGCGGTGGCCGCGGTTCCTCTCCCAAACGGTGCACCGGAACCTCTCCCTGTACTGCCTCGCGTTCATCGCGTTGCACGTCCTCTGCACCGTGGCCGACGGCTACGTGCCCATCGGCATCGTGGACGCCGTCATCCCGTTCCGGTCTCCCTACCGGCCGATCTGGGTGGGGTTCGGCGCCTTGGCGTTCGACCTGCTCCTGGCCGTCGCCGTGACGAGCGGCCTGCGCCGCCAGATCGGGACGCCCGCCTGGAGGGCGGTGCACTGGCTCGCCTACGCCTGTTGGCCGATCGCCGTCGTCCACGGGCTCGGCTCGGGCTCCGACCCACGGCTGCCGGGGGCATTCTTCGTGTTCGTCCTGTGCGTCGGAGCGGTGGCCGCCGCGGTGGTCTGGCGCCTGACCGTGGGCAGGGCCCCGTCGACTTCGTGGCGGTTCGCCGGCGTGGTGGCCACGGCGGCGGTGGTGTTCGGCATCGCGGTGTTCGCGGAGGCGGGCCCGCTCCGTAGCGGCTGGGCCCACCGGGCCGGGACCTCCTCGGCCCTCCTCGCGCAACTGGCTGGCTCCGCGGCGCCCAAGTACAGCCGCGGTGCACCGTCGAGCACTCCGACCACGTCTGCACCGGCGTCGGGCCTTCCGAGCGTCCCGTTCACGACGAACGCGACCGGCACCGTCACGACGACCGGACCCAACGGCGACGGGGACTCGACGGTCCTGCTCTCGGTGCGGCTCGCCGACACGACGACCCCCCTCAGCGTGCGGATCACCGGCCCGGCGGTCGACGGCGGCGTGTCGATGCACACCAGCGCCGTGGCGTTCGGACCACTGGGCGGGCGGGTCACCGCGCTCAACGGGTCGGTCGTCGCCGCCACCGTCAGCGGCGCCTCGGGGTCGGTCAACCTCACCTTGAACCTCTCAGTCGACTCGGCCTCGGGGACCCTTGCAGGGCAGGTCTCGGGGACAGGCGCATGAACGCGACGGCCCGCCATACGGCGCCGCCCGTAACCAGTCTCCGGCTCCTGCACGGGCTCACCGGCAGGGATCCCGACCCGGGCATCGACGCGCACCACGAGCGGTGGGGGGTCCTACGTCAGGGCAGGGCGGGCCTGATCGATGAGCTCGATGCGAGCGGGCTGGCCGGGCACGGCGGGGCCTGGTTCCCGGTCGCGACCAAATGGCGCGCGGTGGCCCGGGCCTCGCACCGGCGGCCGGTCGTGGTCGCCAACGGCGCCGAAGGCGAACCGTCGAGCAAGAAAGATGCGTTCTTGCTGGCGAACGCCCCCCATCTCGTCCTCGACGGCCTCGTTGCCGCGGCCACGGCGCTCCACGCACAGCGCGCCGTCGTGTACCTCTCGGCGGCGAGCGCACCCCGCGTGGAGCGGGCGTTGTCCGAGCGGCGGTCCCTCGGTCTCGACCCGATCGAGGTGAAGGTGGTGGAGGCGGCTGACACGTTCATCGCCGGGCAGGAATCGGCCGTGGTGAACGCACTGGGCGGACGCGGGGCCGCCGTGCCTACCTTCGTCGGGATCTCGTCTGTTCGTGACCGGGGGGTGGGCGGGCGCCCGACCCTGGTCCAGAACGTGGAGACTTTGGCGCACGTGGCGCTCGTCGCGCGCTTCGGCGCCGCCTGGTTCCGTCAACTGGGCACGGAGAGGGACCCCGGCACCATGTTGCTCACCGTCGACCGCGGAGACGGGCCTGTGATCGTCGAAGGCATCCTGGGCTCGAGGCTGCCGGCGACCCTGGGCTTGACTTCTGAGGACGTGAAGTCACTCCGGGGCGTCCTGCTCGGAGGCTACGGGGGTGGATGGATCTCACCGGAGGTCTTTGCGACGCTGGCCCTGACCGAGAGGGCAGCCCGCGGCGCCGGCGCGACGCTCGGGGCTGGCGTGGTCTCGCTGCTGCCGCGCCACGTCTGCCCGCTCGCGGAGTTGGCAGACCTCACCAGGTACATGGAGGGCCAGGGAGCCGGACAGTGCGGCCCGTGCGTCCATGGGCTCGCTGACCTGGCAGAAGACATCGAACGACTGGCGTACGGAGGCCCCCATGGACCTGGCCCAGAGCGCATCTTCGAGGTCTGTAACCTCGTGGAAGGGCGAGGTGCGTGCAGGCACCCCGATGGCGTGGCCCGCCTCGTGCGGACCGGGCTCGGCGTCTTCGCCGACGAGGTTGCTGCACACCGGTCTCGCGGCGCATGCCGCGCGGCCCAGGCAGCGAGAGTGCTGCCGGCCGGGAACGGGCCGGCGAGGAGAAGGTTGGTGAGCAGGGCATGAGCCGCAGGGGCCTGGAGTTGATCGTGGACCCCGTCGCGTGCGACGGGCATGGCGTCTGCGCCGAGATCCTCCCGGAGCGGATCGAGCGCGACCGGTGGGGGTACCCCATGATCGACGGCGAGATCACCCTCTCGCTCCACGACCACGCCCTGCGGGCGGTCCGATCCTGCCCGAGGCAGGCCCTCCACCTGGTGGAGCGCCCGTGCTGAGCCCGCCCGTCGAAGAGCTCGACGAGGAGCGCCCGACGTCCGGGCCGCCGCAGCACCGCCGGTCCCGCTGGTCGAAGTCCCCGGTCCACCGCCGCCGGCGCCGGATCCTCGCGGCCGTCGCCGTCGTCCTCAGCGTCCTTCTCATCTGGTTGGCCGTCTCAGTTGGCGGGGCACTCACCAACCCCGCGCTCGGGAGCTCACTCAGTTCGCGCTTCGCCGAATGGTTCCGTGAACACGGAGGGGCTTCGATCGTCAACTGGGCGGAGAACGAGTGGTACTCGCATCACCAACCGAAGATCGGCGGCGCGCTCGCCCCGGGCACCATTCGCAAGCCGAAGACCACCACGACGCTCCCGCCCGCGGTCACCGTCGCGCATCTCCCCCCGCCCGCGCCGATCGTCCCGATCGTCAGCCCCCCGGTCAGCGGTGAGGGTCAGTGGGCGGCGGCGGGTCGGCCCGTCCACGGCCTGCCCGCCGTCTACGAGACGATGCTGCGACCGAGCGCGATCCACACCAGCTACGTCGTGGGAGTCGCCTGGATGGACACCAAGCTTCTCCATGCGACGCTGTATTCGGGAAGCCAGATCCCGGGCGGCGGGCCGTACACCCATACGGCACCCGTCTCGCCGACCGACGCCACCTCCCTGGTCGCCGCGTTCAACGCGGGCTTCCTCATGTCGGGCGCCAACGGCGGCTACTACACCGAAGGCAAGTTGATCCTCCCGCTCCGGGTCGGCGCCGCATCCTTCGTCGTCTACAAGGACGGGTCGTCGACGGTCGGGCAGTGGGGACGCGACGTCTCCATGACGCCGGACGTCGTCTCGGTCCGCCAGAACCTCGACCTCCTGGTCGACAACGGCCAGGTCGTGCCCGCGGCCTACAACCCCAGCAGCACCGCATGGGGCGCCACGCTGGGGAACGCCCTCTACGTGTGGCGCTCGGGGCTGGGCGTGACCGCAGACGGCGCCCTGGTGTACGTGGGCGGACCCGGTCTCGACGTGCTCGACCTGGCCAACATCTTGGTCAAGGCGGGTGCGGTCCGGGCGATGGAGCTCGACATCAACACGGACTGGGTCAACCTCAGCACCTATCAGCCCCCGACCCCGACCGGCGTGGCCTCCGGTGCGAACGGCACGGAGCTGCTCTCAGGCATGACCGGGACGCCCTATCGCTACTTCGAGTCGTGGTGGGCGCGAGACTTCATCACCATGTCCGCGGCGGCGTCACCGTGACGTTACTCGATCGCGCCCGCGGCCACCAAGGGCCGCGGGGCCCGACACCGCGTGGGGCGCGCACCACACCGGCACTCATCCTCCACGGCATGCGTCCGGCGCAGTGGATCAAGAACCTCTTGGTCTTCATGGCCCCGGCGGCGGCCGGCGTGCTCGGTCACTGGCACACGGCGCTCCGCGTCTTCGCCGCGTTCCTCGTCTTCTGTGTCGTGGCCTCGGGCACCTACCTGGTGAACGACGTCATCGACGCCGAATCCGACCGGTTCCATCCCACGAAACGCCATCGCCCGGTCGCGAACGGCACCCTGCGGTCACCGGTCGCACTGGGCGCGGGCGCCGGGCTCATCGCGATCGGCGTCGCCGCGGCTCTGGCCATCGGCCCCTGGGGCTTTGCCGTCGTGGTCGCGGCCTACGCCGGCCTGAGCGTCGCCTACAGCCTTCGCCTCAAGCGGGAACCGGTCGTCGAACTCGCCGTCGTGGCCGCCGGCTTCGTGCTGCGGGCGATCGCCGGGGGCGTCGTCGCGCAGGTACATCTCTCGAACTGGTTCCTGGTGTTCACATCCTTTGCCGCGCTGTTCGTGGTGACGGGGAAGCGCTACGCGGAACACCGGCACCTCGGTGATGACCGCGGCGTCCACCGAAACGTGCTCGACGAGTACACCGAGTCGTTCCTCCGCTCGACCTTGACGATCGCCGCCTCCGTGACGGTGGCGACCTACTGCCTGTGGGCGTTCGACCGGACCGGGCTGCTCGCGGCTGGGCAGCACCATGTGGTCTGGATCGAGTTGACGGTCGTCCCCCTCGTGTTGGCGGTCCTGCACATCTTCCGCCTCCTCGATGCCGGGAAGGGCGGGGAGCCGGAGCGGTTGGCGCTCCGTGACCACGTCCTGCAGGCCTACGCCGGTCTGTGGGCCGTGCTCATGGCCATCGGCCTCTACGCGTGAGCCTGACCGAGGTACGTCCCGACGCGACCGTCGGGACCGCCGAGCAATGCCTCAGCGGATGGGGACGTACCGCGCCCGCGTACGGGACGGTCATCCGGCCCGGGAATGCGGGCGCGTTGGCGACGGTCCTCGCCAACGCGACGACGGGCGCGATCGCGCGCGGCCTCGGCCGGAGCTACGGCGACGCCGCCCAGTGCAGCGGTGGGCTCACCATCGACCTCACCGGGTTCGGCGGCATCGGGCGTCTCGACGCCGTCGCCGGGACGATCGAGGTGGGTGCCGGCGTCAGCCTCCACGAGCTCATGCGCCGCATCATCCCCGCGGGCTGGTTCGTCACCGTCACCCCGGGGACCAGGTACGTGACCGTGGGAGGCGCCATCGCCGCCGACGTCCACGGCAAGAACCACCACCGCGACGGCAGCTTTGCCCGGTACGTGGAGGAGATGACCCTCGTCACGCCCACGGGAACGGTGAGCGTCTCGGCCGAGCGGGACCCCGAGCTCTTCTGGGCCACGGCGGGCGGCATGGGACTCACGGGGATCGTGGCCGCGGCGACGCTCCGCCTCATCCCGATCGAGACGTCGTGGGTGCAGGTCGACACCCAGCGCTTCACCCGCCTCGAGGACGTCATGGCGACGATGGAGTCCACGGACGACCGGTACCGCTACAGCGTGGCGTGGCTCGACTGCCTGGGTCGGCGCGACGGCGGCGTGCGGTCGATCCTCACCCGCGGCGACCATGCCCCGTCAGGAGTGCTCCCCGACCGCTTGCGGGCGCGGAGTCGCGAGGCGCCAAACCGGCCCAGGCTCCGTGTGCCCCGACCTCTCCCGGGCCGGCTCGTCAACCGGACGTCGGTGCGGATGTTGAACGAGGCCTGGTTCCGCGCCTCGTCGACCTCGGAGGGCGCCGTGAGACCGTTGACCTCCTTCTTCCACCCGCTGGACGGCGTGGCGCGCTGGAACCTCCTGTACGGCGCGGACGGGTTCGTGCAGTACCAGTTCGCGGTCGCCCCAGACCGGGGCGACGTCGTCGAAGAGGCCGTGGGTGCGATCGCCAGCTCGGGCATTCCCTCGTTCCTCGCCGTGCTGAAGCGATTCGGTCCCGGTACGCCAGGGCCGCTGTCCTTCAGCCAGGAGGGCTGGACCCTCGCCCTGGACTTCCCGCTCGGCCCGCCGGGCCTCTCGGGCCTGCTCGACGGTCTCGACGAACTCGTGGCCGGGGCGGGCGGGCGGGTGTACCTGGCCAAAGACGCCCGCCTGCGCCCCGAACTCGCCGCCGCCATGTACCCGCGGCTCGGCGAGCTGCAGGCGGTAGCCCGACGCGTCGACCCCGGGGCTGTCCTGTCCTCCGACCTGTCGCGCCGGCTCGGACTCACCCGATGAACGACGCGTTCGGACATCCCCAGTCGATCGTCGTCCTAGGCGGGACGTCGGAGATCGCGCGCGAGATCGTCGGCGCCCTGTCCACCGGGCGCTGCCGGTCCATCGTCCTGGCGGGGCGCCACGCCTCCATGCTCGACCGAGCGGCAGTCGACCTGCGCGAGGGGGTCGGACGGGTCGAGACGGTGCCCTTCGATGCGGCGACGACCGGCGAGATCGACAAGGTGATCAGGCGCTGCTTCGAGGCAGCGGGAGAACCGGTGGACCTGGTGATCATGGCGGTGGGCGAGCTGGGGAGGCCGGAGGACGACGAGCGGGATCCAGACCGCGTCGCCCGCATGGTCACGGTCAATCTGACGTGGCCGGCCGCCGCGCTCACCGCCGTGGCCAACCGCCTGCGGGCACAGGGGCACGGCCGCATCGTCGTGCTGTCCTCGGTCGCCGCTTCCCGCGTGCGACGTGCCAATTTCGTCTACGGCTCGACCAAGGCCGGGCTCGACGGTTTCGCGCTGGGGTTGAGCGAAGCCACCCGCGGCACCGGTGTCTCCGTGCACGTGGTCCGACCGGGTTTCGTGCGCACGAAGATGACGAGCGGGCGGCCGGAGGCACCCTTTGCGGTCGACCCGGAGCGCGTGGCCGCGGATGTCGTGCGGGGGCTGGGCCGGGGGCAGACTGTCATCTGGTCGCCGGGCGTGCTCCGATTCGCCTTTGCCGTCTTCACGCTCCTGCCCCAGTCCGTCTGGAGGCGCCTCCCGGGCTGACCCCAGCACCACGCGGCGGCATCTCGAGTGCATTTCCTCTTGTGCATGCCGCCCCGGAGGTTCAGGCATTGCTCCTGATCGAGTACGACGTCAGGCCCAGCGACCGGATCGATGTCGCGCTGGTCAACGCCTCCGAGGAGGATGGGCTCGATCCCGATGGCTCGTCGTGGATGACCTGGCCGGTCACCGAGTTCGACGACGACGGCCTGGGCCACCGCGCACCGTGGGGGAGCCGGAGGGCTGACCGGGAGGCGGGACACCCGGCCCGCCCGTCTCGGCCGTTGCTACGACAGAGGGAACGTGACCAGGGGCGACGTACTGAGCCAGGACGGGCTCGTGGTGTACGCCTCGACCAACCACCTCGCACCGCGCCGGGGGGCAACTGTCCGTGCCGGTGGGTACAACGTGACCGTCTCGGAGTCGTGGGGCCCCAGCGTCGCAGGATGATGCTTCGACGGGGCCCAGAACCCGTCGTAGTTCGGGCCGGTCGCGGTGTCCACCAGAAAGTGGGGCTGGAGGCGGCCGGACGTCCGGTTGACGACCGAGACGGTCACGGAATTGAGGTTCCTGCCCGAGTGGGCCGTGCTGACCGCGCGCACGGACAGCTGCAGTGGTGGCGCGCTGAAGGCCATGAGCGACGCGACGAGGACGCCAACGCACGACAGTCCGGCCACGAGGACAGGCGGGCGCGCCAACGCCTCTCGCAAGGTCGAGCGACGGCCGGACAGCTCCTGCGGCGCGCTTTCGACCGAGAGTGCAGCGACCAGCACAACTGGAAAGAGGTCGAGGAAGTAGCTGGACAGGCTGCGCGGTGAAATGAAGAAGGGGATCGTCAGCAGCAAAGGCCAGATTCGCTTGAGCTGCGGGTACCACGCGACGAACGCCGCGACGACGCCGACGAGAGCCAGCGCTCCGGCCACACTGAGCGTGTCCAAGTTCACGCCACCGGTGAGACCATGAGTGGCGAGCGTGACGAGGCCCTGTCCAGCGGCCACCAGACCCCCGGTCAAGGGGATGAGCGTGCCGTGCAACCACGGCCCCGGGTGCCAGGCAAAAAAGGGGAGGTTCACCACGGCGAAGCTCGCAACGACGGTGAGGAGGTAGCGCCCACCCAGACGAAATGGCGCGCTCCTCCTCCCGCGGGCTTCGAGGCAGATCCCGGCGACCAACATGGGGACCACGAACCACGGAGTCTGTTTGATTGCACACGCGACTCCGAGCGCAATCGGTCCGATCCAACGCGCCACTCCCGCTTCGCCGGAGCGGCCGTAGCGGTCCCAGCGCCAGACGGCCACCACCAAGAAGGGCAGGAACATCGCGTCGGTGCCTCCCGACGTGAACGACCCCAAGAAGAACGGCGTCAAGCCGACCAACAGAGCGAGCCACCGCAGCGATGCGGGGACGAACGCGAACAGGAGAACCGTGGTGGCCAACCAGGCGACGAGGTCCGTCCAGTTGACGGCCATGTGGACGCCCAGCGCCGTTGCCGGGAGGCTGAGCAAGAACGACCCCGCTGGGTAGGAGAATTGGCTGACATGCCCACCTCCGACGGTGTACGTCCAAAAGTGAGAAGGGACGCTCAGCAGATGCGCGACACCCGACATCGAGGCCACGTATGGATCGGCGGCGTGGGCCAAGGCGTGCGCCGCCACCTCGTCGAATGCAGCGGCGTCGGTCGTGTAGAACGAACGTGTGCTGATCTCGATCGACTGCGGAAACAGTGCCGTGACGATCACCGCGCCGAGAGTGACCCCCTGGAAGAGGTGTGAGCGGGGGCTCCTGATCAACCAGCAAGATGCGACACCGGTGAGCCCGCCGGCGACCATCAACGGAGCCAGGGCGATGACGGCGGGCGACCACCACCAGAAGCCCCACAGATTGACTCCGCCGGTGATCACGGCCAGCCACACGAGGCTCCATGCGCCTCGTTCGGCGAGGAACGTCCGTCGATGCTGCAACGGGGGAATTGGCCCAAGGTCCGGATCGAGCGGGGGTGCCTCGGCCGGGCCAGCGCCGGGAGCGGTCAGCACTCGTCAAGTATGGCCGACGCACGAGGCCGGACCAGAGCGCGACGTGAGTGCGTTCGGTAGCGTTGGGGTCGTGCCCCCCGACCGCGATCGGCCAGAACTGCCACGCACCTTTCGGTCTCGGTGAACGTCACCGCGACGAGAGTCGCGTCGCTCGCGCACTCGCCCGGTCTTGAGAACGACCCCCGATCATCCGCGGATAGCGCGGGGGGCGCACGACAGCGATCTCGTTGGGCCGTTCGAGGACTCGTCGCGGGCGGGTTCGTCGTCCTGGTCGCGATGCTCTACGTGTCGGCGCGCCACGCCTTCGCCGGCGACTCGGACGGTGCCACCGTGGTGCTGCAGGGTCAGGCCATGGGCACCGGAAACCTCACGCTCCACGGCTGGGCGCTCTCGCTCGACTCCTTCTGGACGGTGGACGCCGTCGCGTACGCCCTCGTCGAGTTGGTCACCGGGATGCACGGCACGCTGCTGTTCCTCGTCCCGGCGATGATCGCCGCCGCGATCGTCCTGGTCGGCCTCCTGCTCGCCCGCGACGGACGGCGTGGCATCGCCGGTGTCGCGGCGGGGGCGACGGTCGTGGTCATCCTGGCACTGCCGAGCCACGTGCTGGCCAACGTCTTCCTCCGTGGTCCGTTGCACGTCGGCACGGCGCTGCTGTGCCTGTGTGCCTTTGCCGGGGTGCGTTCGGGACGGTTCGGATGGGGTTGGGTCGCCGCGGTCGTGTTCCTCGCGGCCGGCCTGCTCGGCGATTTTCAGACTGCCGCCCTCGGGATCGGCGCCGTCTGCGCAGCCGGAGCCGTGGCCATGCTGCGCATGCGCGACTGGCGTTCGGGCGCACCCGAAGTGGGCGCGGGTGTGGCCGCTCTGGCCCTGGCCGCAGTCGTGCGAGCCGTGGCGGAAGCGGTGGGGACGTTCTCGGTGAACGCCAGCCATCCCCGCGCCTCGGGTTCGCAGATGATCACGAACCTCCTCCACCTCCCGTCGTGGGGCGCCAACATGCTGGGCGTCGGGGGTGGACAGCTCGGCAGCGGCGGTGTGCCCGCCGTGCTCGAGGCGGTGCACGTGGTCGGCCTGATCGCCGTGACAGGAGGAATTGTGGCGAGCACCGTGGGCATGGTCCGTGGGACGATTCGCGGACGAACGTCGTCGCCCATGGGGGGGAGCGGGGCCTGGAGACTCGACGATCTTCTCGTCCTGGCCGTGTTCGCCGACCTGGCCGTCTTCTTGGTGCTCACCACGTCGGACGATCCCGGATTCCTGCGCTACCTGACGCCGGCCGTCATCTTCGGAACGGTCCTCGCCGGGCGATGGGTGGGCCGGCTCGCCGCCGCGGTCCGCCCCAGTCTGCTCGAGAGGAAAGGCGCCATCGTGGCCTGCCTCGTCGTCGTCGCCGCTTCCGCCGCCGCCTTCGGCATCACCCTCTCCGCGCCGATGCCCAGGCAGCCCGTGGCCCAACTCGGCCAGTTCCTCGAGGCTCGTCAATTGGAGGTGGGGATCGGGGACTATTGGAGTGCTTCGATCGCCACTGTGGCGACCAACGGAGTCGTGACCGTGCGACCAGTCATCAGCACCCCGCGTGGGCGGGTCGTGCGCTACCAGCGGCAGTCCGCTGCGACCTGGTACGCCAATCAGCCTTTCGAATTCCTCGTCTACGACACCGCAAGGCGGTGGGGAGGTGTCGACGCCAGCTCGGCTCGCGTCACGTTCGGCCCCGCGGCCCGGACGTACATCGTCGGCCCCTACCGGGTCCTGGTGTGGCGGCACCCGCTCTACGTGCCCGGCACGCACACCTCTCCCGGCGGCGCGCACCTCGCGAGCCCGACTCGCGCTGCAGAACTCCGGTGACGCAAGGTGAGAGGGCGGGATGGGTCCCCGGATCGCCGCTGCCTTCTCAGGCTGGACGAAAGGAAGAGATGAGATGACGACCAGACTTGAAACGACTCTGGAGAGGATCGTCGAACTGGCGCGTGAAGAACTTCACATTGTTCGCAAACGCGAAGAAGAGAAGACGGCCGCCCGTGACCACGGCCATGACTTTCACGAAATGCAGTCGGCCGCCGACCGTCTCGACCACTACGCCGGGGAACTTCGGCGCCTGCACGACGGTGAATTCGGCGACCGATGGCGTCATGAAAGCGCTTGAACTCGCTCAGGCAGGAAGCTCTTTGCTCGTGGCACGCGACGAGGACGCTGCGTTGTTCGACGCCGTTCCAACTCACCGAGCTGACCTCGGTCCAGGCTCGGTCGACGGACGGCGGACTCGAGAGCGACGCCTTTCGAAACGCTGGAGCCAACCGCCGCTCCTGGAGGCCCGCCTCCTGCGCCCGTTAGGCGAGGCGGGGTCCCAGGGTGAACGGGGAGTCGGCGCGAGCTGCGCCCGGGAGACGCCACTCCCCTAGTCTTCGATCATGACCAACGCGACGACCGCACCCATCCGCCACAGCGACCGCTTCTTCATCGGCGGGTCCTGGGTCGAACCCTCCTCACCCGACCTCATCGAGGTCCTGGATTCAGCGACCGAGGAGCCATACTTCAGCGTCCCCGAGGCGAGGGCGGAGGACATGTCCAGGGCGGTCGACGCCGCTCGCACTGCGTTCGATCGTGGCCCCTGGCCGCGGATGTCCCACGCCGAGCGGGCCGAGTACCTGCGAGCGATGGGCAACGGACTGCGGGCCAAGGGTGAAGAGGTCGGTCAGCTGTGGCCCCGAGAATCTGGCGCACTCTTCGCCATCGCCCAGTACACGGCCGGGGCAATGGCAGGCGTGTTCGACTTCTACGCGGGGCTCGCCTCGACGTATGCCTTCGAGGAGCGGGTAAAACCGACGATGGGTGGTGAGTACGGTCTGCTCGTCCGAGAGCCCGTCGGGGTGGTTGGAGCAATCATCCCGTGGAACGGGCCACTCAGCCTGATCTCCTACAAGATCGCACCCGCGTTGATCGCGGGATGCACCGTCGTCCTGAAGTCCTCACCCGAGGCACCCGGCGACGCGTATCTCTTCGCAGAGATCGCAGAACAGATCGGCCTGCCACCGGGAGTCCTCAACGTCGTGACCGCAGACCGCGAGGTCTCGGAGCTTCTGGTTCGCAATCCGAGCGTCGACAAGATCACCTTCACGGGTTCGACGGCCGCCGGCCGGCGCATCGCCGCCGTTTGTGGTGAACGGATCGCTCGCTGCACCCTCGAGCTGGGTGGGAAGTCGGCCGCGGTGATCCTCGACGACATGGACGTCGAGGCCGCCGCCGGTGCCATCTCTGCCGCCGAATGCTTCCTCTCGGGCCAGGTCTGCTCCTCGCTGACTCGCATCATCGTGAGCCGCTCTCGCCACGACGAATTGGTGGAGGCCCTGGCCGGAAAATTCTCGCAGGTCAAGGTGGGCGACCCCTTCGACCCGCAGACTCAGATGGGACCGCTCGCCATGGACCGCCAACGCGACCGCGTCGAGGGCTACATCGCGAAGGGGGTCGCCGAGGGGGCCACCCTCGCGACCGGTGGTGGACGCCCCAAGGACCTCGAGCGCGGGTACTACGTCGAACCCACGGTCTTCGCCAACGTCGACAACGGTTCGACGATTGCCCGCGAGGAGATCTTCGGACCGGTGCTCAGCGTGATTCCGGCGGAAGGCGAGGACCACGCCGTCACGCTCGCCAACGACACGATCTACGGCCTCAACGCGTCCGTCTTCACCAACGACGTCGACCGGGCCCGCGAGATCGCAGGCCGGCTGCGTTCGGGAACGGTCGGCCACAATGCGTTCCGCACCGACTTCGGAATGGCGTTCGGCGGCTTCAAGCAGTCGGGCATCGGTCGCGAGGGAGGGACAGAGGGCCTGCTTCCGTTCCTCGAGACCAAGTCGGTCATCCTGAACGGTGAACCCTCCAGCTCCTAAGAGCGGACACGCTGCCTGCGAACGTGTGCCGGGTCGAGGGGACCCGATAGGTCTTCTCGATCGCAGAAGATGGTACGGAAATGCGAAACACCTCAGCGACTCGGCAGCGCGCGATCCCGCCCACCCCGACCGCCGAGCAGTTCTCTGCCCTGTCGCCTCGGTCAACGTCTTCAGTCGGGCCGTGGCACATTGCACTCGATGGGTGCAACATGGGTCGAGCATCGTCTCGGCCCCCGTTCCGCAGAGAGGAAGACGACGTGAAGAGTTCGTCAGGCACCGCCACACCCGTCGCCTCCCGGCATGACCTCGCTGCCACCGCCAGCGAGCGACGCGAGGCAGGTCGGCAGGCGCGTGTGCTTGCACCTCGCGAGGGAATCGGAGAATGGGACGAATCGGCTCGCGGACATGACGCCCTCGAGACCATCGTGGCGCAGAGCAGCACCCGCCTCCCCGAGCTCGTGGCATTGCGGCACCAACGGATGGCACTCTCGCCGTGGAACTACTACCGGGGCGCGGCCGCCGTGATGGCCGCTGATTTGGCCTCCCGCTCACACAGCCGTCTGGAGGTTCAGCTCTGCGGCGACGCCCATGTCCTCAACTTCGGACTATGGGCCACGCCCGAGCGGAACCTCAATTTTGACCTGCGCGACTTCGACGAAACGTTGCCTGGCCCTTTCGAATGGGATGTCGCTCGCCTGGCCGCCAGCCTGGTCGTGGCGGCGCGTGACAACGGGGTACGACCCGCCAGGGCCAAAGCCGCGGTCACGGCCGTCGTCGAGGCGTACCGGCGCCGAATGCGCCGCTACGCCTCGCTGACCGAGATGGACATCTGGTACGACGGCATGCAGGCAGAGCGGTTCGTCGGCTACTTCGAGCCAGCTGACCGTGGACAGGTGAAGATCCAGATCGAAAAGGGAAAGGTGAAACGCACCAGCCGCGGCGCCTTCGCCAAGCTGACCACGATGACGCGCGGGCGGCCGCGCATCACCCCCCAGCCGCCCCTACGCGTGACCATCGACGACGACGAGCAGGGTGACATCATCGACCACCTGCTGGCCGGTTACCGTGAGACCCTCCAGAACGACCGCCGGGCGCTCTTCGACCGCTTCACCCCGGTGGACATGGTCCGCCAGGTGGTCGGGGTCGGCAGTGTCGGCATGGTCGTGTACCTCGTGCTGCTCGCGGGGCGGTCGGGGGCGGATCCTCTCTTTCTCCAATGCAAGCAGGCGGGGCCCTCCGTCTACGAATCGCACACCTACCCGAGCAGGCTCGGCAACCACGGCGCCCGTGTCATCGCCGGCAAGCGCATGGTGCAGAGTGCGACCGACATCTTCGTCGGTTGGAGTTCCCTGCACGGACGCGACTACTACGTGCGCCAATACCGCGATATGAAGATCATCCCCTCGACGGACCTCATCGCCCCCATCTTCGTTGCATTCGCCACCGCGTGCGGCAACACGCTCGCCCGAGCCCATGCACGATCGGGCGACGCAGTAGCCATGGACGCGTATATAGGCAAGGGCGAGAGGTTTACCAAGGCGTTACGACACTTTGCCTTCCGCTATGCCGATCAGAACGAGCGAGATCATGCTCGGCTGGTCTCCGCCATCCGACGCGGCATGGTGGAGGGCGATCTGATGGAAGCGGCGCCGTAGGTGCAACATGAATGACCCCGTCGCCGAAGGAAACCCCCTCGCGGGCGTCGAGGCCACTCACATCCTGGTCGTGACCGACACCCGGCGGTCCAAATCGTTCTGGACCGAGGTTCTTGGCGCCGAGATCTACCGCGAGTACCAGTCCAGCGTCGTACTCCGTTTCGGTGGTTCTTGGGTTCTCCTGGTAACCGGTGGTGAGCCGACGCCTGACAAGCCGAATGTCACGTTCGCTCCACCGTCAGAACCAGACCGAGTGAGCCACGCCATAACACTCAGGGTTGACGACGGCAACGGCGCTTACGAATTCCTGAAGAAGCGGGGCGCCGAGTTTTTGACTCCTCCCTACGACTGGGGCGGGGAGGTTCGCTGCTTTCTCCGAGACCCGGACGGGCACCTGATCGAGCTGAGCGAGGCGAGGTAGACCACGGTGGGCGATCCGCCAAGCTCGGTGCTGCGGACAACTGACTTCTACGACGGCGGCGTCAAGTGAGGTCTTCGGATCCGACCGCGATGGCGCCGACGATGGCCTCGGCCTCTGCCGTCAATGCTGGGTGTGGCTCTTGAACCACGATGGAAGGGCCGGCGCGGCGGGGAATCAGCAGGGCAACCAGGGCTGCGACCACGAGGGCCAGCCCACTGACCGCGAACGCCAGGACGTAGCCATCCTCCTTGGGGTAGCCGTCCGGTAGAAGGCCGCTGATGACGGCGCTCGTGGCGATCCCACTGCCCAGGGCGGCGCCGATGTTGCGAATGTTGGTGTTCATGCCGGTGGCGACGCCGGTCTGCTCGGCGGGCACGGCTTCGATGATCAAGTTCGCCATGCTGGCAAAGCCGAGCGCGATGCCGATACCGAGCAGTGCAGTCGAGACGTAGACCAGCGCCTCCTCGGTGTGCGCCAGCACCAGAACGAGGTAGCTCGACGCGGCGAAGAGTGAGCCAATCACCAGCACCATTCTGGCGCCAATGAGCGCAGAGAGACGGCCCGTCGCGGGAGCGACGACCACCATTGCGACTGCAAACGGCAGAAGAAAGAGGCCCGATTGTGTCACCGATGAGCCGAATCCGTAGCCCACGCGGGTCGGGGTTTGGGTGAATTGGGGCAAGACGATGAACATGGCGAACATGCCGAAGCCAAAGAGCAGCGCGGTGAGGTTCGTGCTCCACACGGCACGAATGCGCATCATCCGCATGTCTATGAGCGGCGAGGCCGATCGGCTCTCCGCGAGGACCCAGAGCGCGAGAAGGACCAGCGTCGCGCCGAACAGGCCGAGCACCGACGCACTCCCCCACCCCCAGGTGGGCGCATATGAGATGGCAAGCAGGCCCGTCACCAACCAGCCCGACATCAAGAACGCCCCGACCCAGTTGATGCGGCCCGGCGCCCGCACGGGCGACTCGGGCACGAAGATGAAGGTGGCAATGGTCGCCGTGACCGACATGATCAGAGGAATCCAAAAGAGCCAGTGGTAGTCGAGGTGGACGAGGATCGGGCCGGCCAGCACGATGCCGGCGCCCGCACCCGCACCGAGGATGGCAGATATGACGCCGATGGCACCCGCGACCCGCTGCGGCGGGAACTCGTCGCGAATGATCCCAAAGGCGAGCGGGAACACGGCGCCACCTGCACCTTGGACGACGCGCCCAACGAGCATCACCGGCAGCGTTGTGGCCAGGGCACTTATCAGGGAGCCGACAGACAGTGCGACGAGGACGGCGACGATCACCCGCTCCTTGCCCAACATGTCACCCACCCGGCCGAGGATCGGCGTGGCAATCGCGGCACTGAGCAGGTACGCGGTCAACAGCCAGGTCGCCCCGTCCTCCGACGTATGCAGGGTGCTCTCCAGCTGGGGAATGGCCGGTATGACGAGACTTTGCAACAGGCTGAACGCCAGCGCCGCCGTAGCAAGCACCGCGAACGTCACGGCGTACTTGCTCTGTCTGCGCGCCATTGAGAGATCTCCCGAAGCGGAACGGTCGGTTCCGATTACGCTAGCAAGGGCTGCGCGACCATTGCGTCGCTTGACGGACGCAGCTTCCAAACCACTGAAGGTGCTCGATGGCCGAGGTCTCAGCTCCGACACAGAGATGCGCTAGCCCACTGGCTCGCCTCGGACGACGTGGAGCGGTCTCGCCACCTCTCCACCGGTGCTCGGCGACATAGGTCGTCCGTTCGAGCGGCCGACCTATGTCGCCCTCCAAAATTTCTGGATGATCGTCAACGCCAACGTCGGCGCCGGCTCGACCGACGACAAGCCCTCCGTCACCCCTGGAGATGCCGCGCGACTCCGAGCGGGTCAGCAGCTTCCTTCCTCAACCTTCGGGTCGCCGAGATCCAGGCGGTGCAACCGGAATAGAGCGCCCCGACTCAAACCACCCACCCAACGGGGGACTGGTTGCCCGCTGACTGGTCGGCGAAAGCGCGCGGCGGCGAGTTCGAGTGAACGCCGACTCCGTCAGTGCTCAAGCCTGGAAGCAAGGGTGATCTCCGGTACGCCCGCCAGCGCCCGGCTCACCGGGCACCCGGCCTTGGCCGCCTCGGCTTGCTCCACAAAAGCGGTCTCCTCGATCCCAGGCACCTGGCCGACCGTGACCAGATCGATCCGCGTGATCGTAGGAGTGCCGTCCACCAAGCGGAGGGTTACCGAGGCCTCGGTCCTGATGGAATCTGCCGGCGTTCCAGCCCCGGCCAACAGACTGGCCAGAGCCATCGAAAAACACGAGGCGTGTGCCGCCCCGATCAGCTGTTCGGGATTCGATCCCGGTCCGTCCTCGAATCGAGACTTGTAGGTGAACCCACCCGAAATGGTGTCACCAGCCGTAAAAGTCCCTGATCCACTCGGTATGTCGCCCCTCCATTCGGCAGTTGCTTTCGCGGGCACGTGCTGTCCCCTTTCTCTCGTCTGGAAGCCGCACGTCTAGCACCTTCCGACCCGGCAAGCCTCAAGCAGTCGGGGCGCTCGAGAACCGGGGTCTGCGGTGCCCGGACGCCGGAGCAGGTACCGGCACTCGAGTGAAGGCCCGGTCAAGCCGCCGCGCTCAGTGCAGGAGGCCCTCTGGTGGAAACCGTGGCGGGTAGGGCTCGACGTAGTCGGCTGAACGACTGACCTGCTCCCAGGTTTGTGCCTGGTCGAGTTGCTGCTGCGAATAGTCGAGAGCCATGTCGACGGCGTTGACGCCGAGCAGCAAGTGAGAGGGAACAACATCCCGCTTGGCGACTTGCACGATGATCTCCGCGGCTCGCACTGGATCACCGGCCGGTCCCGTCGGGCTGGATCGGATGATTCGCTCCATCACGCCGACGGTGTCGTGGTAGTCGTGGGACACGTGATGGACCGTCATCGAGGAGCCGGCCCAGTCGGTAGCGAATCCGCTGGGTTCGACCACCATCGTGCGGATCCCAAATGGCGCGGCCTCGGCGCCGAGGACGCGGGTAAACCCGTCCACGGCGAACTTGGCCGCTTGGTAGCTCGCAAGACCGGGGCTCCCACCGACCCGGCCGTCTATGGAGGAAAACTGAACGATCAGCCCGCTCCCCTGACCACGCAGCTGTGCAATAGCCGCTTTGGACACGTTATAGACGCCCCAGAAATTGGTTTCGAACTGGGCGCGGAAATCGTCGTCGTCACCGGTCTCGATCGGCGCCACGTTGGCGTAGCCAGCGTTGTTGACCACCACGTCCAGACGGCCGAATCGGTCAACTCCGGTTTGAAGCGCGACACGAGCAGCTTCGGGGTCGGTGACGTCGAGAGGGACCACGTGTACGTCAGAGCCGTGTGCCCTGGCCAGGTCGCTCAGCGTGTCCGTCCGACGAGCTGTGACGACAACCCGGTCCCCGGCCGCCAGGGCACCCTCGGCGAGCGCACGGCCGAACCCTCGGGACGAGCCGGTGATGAACCAGGTCTGTTCCATTGGTGCACTGTCTCCTTCAACTCGCCGAACGTCCCCGAACCGGCAGCGATCGGAAGGTGCCGTCGCGTGGGGTCACTTCGGCGGCAGGGTGTCCACGTCGTCCTATTGGGTTGTGCTGCCTAGGGCGTCTGTGATGTCTTGAATCGCCTTCTGCTCCGACTCGCTCACATCTTGACCATGCTCGCGGTGGGCGGCGGCAACCTTGTGGCACAAGGTGACGATGAACCGGCGGTACTCGTCAACCTCTTCGGGCGCCGCTTTCGTTTGAAGTAGTGCTACCGAGTCACGGAGATGTTGCAGTCCCTGCTGCTTGAGTTCCGCGTACGAGTGAAAATGCGTGTGATCACGCTCTGGTTTCGCCGCGACGATCTCATCAAGAAGTTGGCTCTTCCCATGCTCCTGGCGTGCCTCGGCGTATGCCTTGGCCATGGCGAGGGTCTCTCGAAACGAGCCGCCTCGTTGGGCCGAGACGACGATCAGTCCGGCAGTGGGTGGCGCTTCTAAGATGAGCTTCCATTCGTCAGTCGTGAAGTCCGCTTTCGAGGTCATCTTTTCTCCGATCCACGGGGTCGCTGTTCGCACTGGCTTCGTAAAGCCCTGAGTGGACCATAACGTCTCTGTCCGGCCACGTTTCACCGGCCCCTCGCGATGGCGGGAGATACCGGGAGTGGATTCGAATCCAATCGCGCAGAAGGGGCCCGAAGGCACCCCGGCGTGAGCAGCGAACCGATCAGCCCCCGCTGATCAAAGTCCGCGCCTGCGCGGTCTCAACGACGACGTCGTGAAGGTCGCCGCCCACCTCGAGTCGACCCGACTGCCGGATCCCACCCACCTTCACCGGCTCGAAGCCAGCCGTTCGGATCAACCGTTCGACCTCTTCGCCAGCGCGGTCATCGTCGGTGGCGTAGAAGAGGACCGCCCACGCTGGTGACCGATTGCTCGAGGACTGGAACAGATCGGCTGACAAGGTACCGAATGCCATGGCCAAGCGCGCTCCCGCCGGCAACCACCCGGACACGACCTCGCCGGACGATTGCCCCTTCGGCAGGAGACGTGTGACGTTTCCACCGGCGTCGAGGCCGACCGGGTTGCTCGGAACGATCACGACCTTGCCGACCAGCGGATCGGCGATCTCGTCTATGACGCTCTTCAGCACCGTGAACCGCAGGGCGAGGACGACAGCATCGGCGTCCAGCAGCGCGTCGCGGTTGTCGGCGGCGACGACCGCACCCCGACCGATCTCTGCAGCCAAGGTACGTGCCCCCGCGGTGTCAGCGCTCGAGAGCCGCAGCGCCTCGCCGCCAGTGGCGAGCTGGCGGGCGATGACCGATCCGAGCCCTCCGGTGCCGATGATCGCGGTAGTCATGACCAATTCTAGCGAACAGATCGAAATAGGAGTGGACAACTCCCCCGGGCCCTTCTACGTTTGACCAGCCTGCAGGTGGAACCAGTTCTGCAGCGTTTCCGTTTTATCCGCTGGTACGAATCGGCCCCTGGGAGGAGCCAATGGATCGAAGGGAGAAAGATGGCCGGGCCCACCAGGCCTGAAGAGAGGTTCGTCTTAGCTCATTTCATCGTCTCAGACGATGTCGAGCGCTCCGTGCGTTTCTACACCGAGGTTCTCGGGGGCAGGGTGGCCTTTTCGGGCCCAGGAGGGCTGACCTATGTCGCACTATCCAATAGCTGGATCATCATCAACGTCGGCGGAGGCCCCACTGACGACAAGCCCGCAGTCACGCTGGAGACGCCACGCGACCCCGATCGGGTCAGCAGTTTCCTCAACTTTCGGGTGGCGGATATCGCTGCCGTCTATGCGGAATGGAGCGCCCGGGGTGCTCAGTTCTTGACGCCGCCCAAGCAGCACCAATACGAGATCCGTTGCTATATCCGCGATCCCGACGGCTATCTGATCGAGGTCGGGCAAACGACGGACCCAAGTGGGGACTGGTCGCCTCCTGAGTGGCCGACGAATTCATCCGACGAGGGCTCCTCCTCATGAACACCGCCACCCTGGTGAACGGCATCCCGTACCTCGAGCCATCTTCCTCACCCGCAAACCTGCACATCGACGGCGGTGATCTCGCCCGATACTGAGATCTTTTCACCCGCCGTCGAGCCAAGAGAGAGGCGCTAATCCCATGCGTGCTGACATCAAGCCCGGCGCTGCCTTCCCCGACTACTCGCTGCCAGACCACACTGGAGCGATCCGCACCCTGAGCGAGCTACAGGGGCGCGATCCGCTGATTCTCACACTCGCCCGCGGCAACTACTGTCCCAAAGAGCACCAGCAGCATCTCGAGTTGGCGGCGAACCAGTCCAAGATCGCGGTGGCCTACACCCAGGTCGCCACCATCGCCACCGACGACCATCACACGGTGCAGGAATTCCGGGCTGCGGTCGGAGCCGAATGGACCTTCCTCTCCGATCCCGACCGGACGGTACAGCGCGACCTCGACATCCAGGAATACACCGACCCCGAGCACAACCCGATGATCCCCCACACGCTGGTACTCAAGCCGGGATTGGTCATCCACAGCATCTACAACGGGTACTGGTTCTGGGGACGGCCGTCGTTCTACGACCTTTGGCGCGACCTCTGCGCTGCAACAAGCGAGATCCGCCCCGACTGGGATCTCAGCAAGCCGGGTCTGCGTGAGGCCTGGGACGCGGGCGACTACTCGAAATTTCACGGGTGGGACAGGCGGCAGGGGTCGATGCCGACGTCCTATGAGTCGTAGCTGATCGTCGATCTGTCTGCGATGGATGCAGGCGCAGCGAGACGCGTTGAAGGTGGGTGATATGGGTGCAGACGCCAGTTTGCGAACTGCTCGGGATTGAACAGCCCATAGTCCAGGCACCGATGTCGGCAGTGCCGGCCCGGGGGGTGCCTGCCGTCGTAGACGCGGTGGCACCACTGCCACTGATCGCGGCCGGAGGAATTGGGGATGCCCGCAGCGTGGCTGCCGTGCTCGCTCTGGGTGCGCAGGCGGCTTGGCTGGGCACCCGGTCTCTGCTCGCCGATCAGATGCCCGTTCAAGAGCATTATCGTCGTCTTTTGGTGGACGCGGACGAGACCGACGCACAGTGGTATGCCGACGTCGATGAGGTCGGGTGGCCGGATGCTCCCAACCGCGGTCTTCGCAACTCCACGGCGGAGGCGTCGGACGTAGCGGGAGAGCCGCCACCCGGGAGTCGACCTGGAGGGGGCGAAGTCATCGCACACTCTGCCTCCGGCGATCCGATCCTCAGGTGCGCCACGGCGGCACCGATGGTCGGCACGACCGGTGATGTCGAAGCGCTGTCGTTGTGGTCCGGACGGAGCGTGGCCCTCGCGAGGAAGCAGCAGCCTGCAGCAGAGATCGTGGCCGAGCTCGTTTCTTGCTTGTAGCCCTACGTGCCCTGGTTCCAAGCCTCGTGCTCTGCCATGGAAGCGCCGAATTCCCCAATTGCGGGTCGAACTGACCCGGTGACCCAGTACTTGCAAGCGCCCGAAGAGGAAGTACGACGAATCAGACAACCCCTGCTGAGCACGACCATCGTGCGCGAGCAGTCCGGAGAGGAGGTCTCGACATGAGCGACTTCGACGTAATCATCTTGGGTGGCGGTGCACCGGGAGAGCACTGCGCGGCGGCGCTGGCTGCGCGAGGTAAACACGTCGCCGTTGTGGAGCGAGAGCTCGTCGGTGGGGAGTGTTCGTATTGGGCGTGCATTCCTTCGAAATCCCTCCTGCGCCCCGGCGAGGCCGTACATGGCGCTCGAGATGTCGGCGCCAGCGCGCAGGTCAACGTGCAGGCGGCCCTGAGCTGGCGCGACTTCATGGTGTCTGATTATTCCGATGAAGGCCAGGTGCGATGGCTCTCCAATAGGGCCATCGCATTGCTACGAGGCGTTGGTCGGCTCGCCGGCACAGGCGTGGTCGAAGTCGACGGTGCACGGCACACCGCAGAACATATCGTCGTGGCGACGGGGTCCCATCCGTTTGTACCGCCCATCCCTGGGCTGGCTGAGCTGGAGGGCGTCTGGGGCACTCGCGAAGCGACGAGCATGAAGGCAGTCCCTCGCCGGCTGCTCGTGCTCGGCGGAGGATCGGCCGGCGTCGAGATGGCACAGGTGGTGCAACGACTCGGTGGTCAGGCGGTGCTCGTCGAAGGCGCCGACCACCTCCTCCCCCGCGAGCCTCCCGCATTGGGCAAAGCGCTCGGTGAGGCGCTGCGTCGAGACGGAATCCAACTGATCCTGGGTGACCAAGCCACTGGAGTCAGGCGAGACGGAGACGAGTTCGTCCTGGAGCTGAGCAGCGGCAGCCCACTCCGCGGCGACAGGCTGCTCGTAGCCACCGGTCGCCGCCCTCGTGTCGACGGGATCGGCCTTGAGACGGTCGGCGTCGAAGCCGACCCCCACGGGATCAAGGTCGACGAATACCTCCGCGCCGGCGAGCGACTCTGGGCAATCGGCGATGTGAACGGGGTATGGCCACTCACCCATGTCGGCGAGTACGAGGGTGATGTGGTCGCTGCGAACATTGCCGGCGAGTCGCGTCCGGCTAACTACGAAGCGGTTCCTCGCGTCACCTATACGGACCCGCAGGCTGCAGCGGTGGGAGCCGCCGAGGGGCAGTACAGCGGCACCGCACTTCTTTCAGAAGTCCCAAAGACCGCCACCTACTCTCACTCCTATGCGAATTCCAACGGCTTTCTCACGTTGCTCTCCGACGGCGAGAGGCTGACAGGTGCCCACGCGCTGGGACCAGAAGCCGGTGAGTGGCTCCAGCAGGCCACTCTTGCCATTCGTGCCCATGTCGGTGTGGACGTCCTGGACGACACGATCCAGCCCTTCCCAAGTTTTTCGGGAATCTACGACACGGCGTTGAAGTTGCTCCTCATGGAGATTGCCGAGATGCCGCGACCTGCTCAACCGATGGCAGCGCAGATGGCCAGCCTCTGACTCAGAGTCGACCAATGCCTCCGGGCCAGCTGCCTCTCTTAAATCCACTTCGTCCGCGGGCGAGAGCTGCGCCCCTGCCGAGAGCGGGCGACGGGCTTCGATTGCCGCCTCGTTGTAGACCGGTCTCACGCGTCTTTTCCTGCGGGGTGCCTTTGGCGCAACACCACGCCTGACCACGGGCAGGTCAGCAGATGGGCCAATGGCGCTGCGGCAGAGTTCGGGGACTGACTATTACTGTTCCGGAAGAAGGAAGGGCAACCATGAAGGCACCTGATCCTGCGCTCACACCCACGGGGCATACACCCGACGGCGGCGTCGTGGTCGGAAATGCCGATTCGAAGAAGGGCATGGTCCTGTTCGAGGATCCACAGTGCCCCTACTGTCGGCAGTTCGAAGAGCTCAACGGACCCGTGATCACCGACGCTTTGGAGGCTGGTCTCCTGGCGGTCGAGTACCGCATGCGCTGCTTCCTGGGTCCAGAGTCCGTGCGGGCGGACAACGCCCTGGCTCTTGCTGCCGAACTCAGTCGCTTCGACGAACTCCGCCGCGCGCTCTTCGCCGCACAGCCTCCCGAGGGAACCGGAGGTTTCGCAATCGAGGATCTCCTGGGTCTGGGTGCACAGGTAGGACTGACAGATTCGGACTTCGTTTCGGGAGTTCGAGGGGCGCGATACGAGCAGTGGGTCCGAAGGCGAGAGACCGCCTACCAGGCACAGGATCCGCAGGGAACACCTGCGGCCTGGCTAGATGGCAACCCGATGGACCCCAATGTGCTCTTCGACCGGCCTGCGTTCGAGTCCCAGCTTCGGGGCTAAGAGTGGCGCCAACTTCCGCACCGTCCCGAACCCGGCAGCGATCGGAGGGGGTCGCTCGGGGTCATCTCGTCAACAGGGAGCCCGCCGGCACGAGGGCGCTACCACGCAAGCCGTGCGTGATGCCTTGAATCCCGACCGTTCCACACGAGCGCGAGATAACGTTCGGACCCTCGAAGCGACGGAGTTGCGATGCCGACAGCGGAGTCCCAAGCGATCCTCACCCCGATTACTGAAGCAGCCATCTTTCTCACTCTCGAGGTCGATCAAGCTGGCGTAGACAAGGTTCGTGATCTGCTTTCCGATGTCAGCGGGCTACGGCGATCGGTCGGCTTCCGGCTTCCCGAAGGTGAGCTGTCCTGCGTGGTCGGCGTGGGTGCTTCCATTTGGGATCTGCTGTTCGGCCAGCCTCGACCAGCGGGATTGCATACTTTTACCGAATTCCAGGGGATTCGACATCGTGCACCCGCGACGCCTGGCGACCTGTTGTTTCATATCCGGGCTCATCGCATGGATCTGTGCTTCGAGCTTGCCCAACGGTTGACGGAGCGCCTCGCTGGCCTGGGTCACGTGATTGACGAGGTACACGGCTTTCGATCTTTCGACGAGCGAGACCTGCTGGGGTTCGTCGACGGCACCGAAAATCCCGAAGGTCAGGCTGCTCGTGCTTCGGTAGTCGTCGGGGACGAGGATCCGGAGTATGCCGGCGGCAGCTATGTCGTCGTCCAGAAGTACCTCCACGACCTCGGGACCTGGGACGCGTTGGCAGTGGAGGAGCAAGAATTGGCCATTGGCCGGACGAAGCTCTCCGACATCGAGATGTCCGACGAGATGAAACCCCTCAATTCGCACGTGGCGTTGAACACGATCATCGACGACAACGGCGAGCAGCAACAGATCGTTCGATTCAATATGCCGTTCGGCAACGTCGGAATCCGACACTTCGGAACCTATTTCATCGGCTACGTCCGCCGGCCCGAAGTGATCGAGCAAATGCTCCAGAACATGTTCGTTGGCAAGCCAGCCGGCAATTACGACCGAATCCTCGACTTTTCTACGGCAGTTACCGGGAACCTCTTCTTCGTCCCTACCATCGACTTCCTCGACGACCCTCCGAGCCCCGGTTCTGCTGTGGACGCAGATGCGTCCTCGCTGGACGGCTCTGCGGACACTGCTGCGCCGGTGACTGGCTCGCTTGGTATCGGAAGTTTGCGGAGTGCAACCGATAGCCGATGACACGAACGCGAGATTCGATTCATCTGCGCCTTCAGGAGTCTCTACTCGTTCGTCCACGGACTATTCGCGCCGCTTGACACCGTGGTTGCGTTACGCTCACGGAAGGTGAAGATGGGTGATGACCAGTCGGCGCCCCGGTGTAGGAGGCGTGCCCCGTATCGCGGGTCGTCACCTGTCGCGTATCGTGACTACCGGACGACAGATGCAGGACTCTAAGAGGTGCCCGAGTTGAAGGGCCGCCTCTTAGAACCACTCAGCGGATGGAGGAAACGGCATGGAAGCCCCAAAAGCCACCTGGCAGCCCTATGAACGACATGGTCGCCTCACTACTGAAAGCGACCTACCCGATACAGTCTTTGCCTTTCCCAAGGAACGCAAAGAACCACTCACTGATGCCGCGCATGTACGAAATGCCGTCGCACGTTTCGATCAAGTCATCGACGTGTCCGATGCCGACCGCGCCCTGGCGTTCGCGAACATCGAGAAGGCGGCGAGCTATTACGACATCGATCTCTCCGAGACGGACTGGCACCAGCTCGGAGTGCACCCACAACCTCGCCGCCAATAGAGCCGCGCCTTGGCGCGGAGAACCAGGTCCGAAAAGGAAAACCCGAAAGAGCCGGCCGCAACGACTCGGCCACGGAGAACGGCTCGGGATGGCCGAGGAGGCGAGGGCTGCGGCCACACGCCGTAGGAGCGAGCGAGGCGGGCGAGGCAATGCTCCCGATTGAGCGTCGCTGATGCGAGGGAGCACATCGGGCACTTACCTTGGCGACCACTCGTCCTTCATTGCTGTTCGCCGTACTCCGACGCAAACAGATAGCTGACGGCCAGGCTCCGGTACGGCCGCCAGCGGTCCGAGAGCTCGACCAGCTCTTCATCGGTCGGCAGGTGGTCGAGTGCGTACTCTCGCTGGATCGTGCGCCGAAGCGCCAGGTCGCCCGAGAGGAACACGTCGGGTCGGTCCAGGCCGACGAGCAGGAAACCGCGTGCCGTCCATGGCCCGATCCCCGGGACGTCGGTCAGGGCCGCCTCGATCTCTTCGTCCGTCATGTTGGCGAAGGCCTTGTCGCTCAAGCGTCCGTCGACGAACCTCTGCGCGAGCGCTCGCAAGGTTTCGCCCTTTCGGGCTGAGAAGCCACTTTCCCTGAGCACCTTCGGCTCAGCTGCGAGCAGCTCGGACGGCGACGGCATATGGCCCCCAAAATGCTGCTGAAGATGCGAGATGATCGCCCGGGTCGATGCAACGGAGAGTTGCTGACCTGCAACCTGGAAGATGAGCGTCGCGAAGGCATCCAGGGGAGGAAGCTCGTCCATCCATGCCCGCGGGCGGAAGTCTGGCCGCGCTGCAATCAGCCGCGCGAGCACCGGGTCCGCCTTCTGAAGAAACGCTCGTGCTTCGGGATCGGAAATCGCGGCTGGCTTACGGGTTGACGCACTCACGGTTGTCTTCTTCATACTGCTTCCTCCTCGACTTCGTCCACGAAACAGCCAATTGCCGTTTTCGCCCGAATCAGAGCCGTGCGCGCCCGCCTATGTCGGGGCGAAGACGCCCTGGTCAGAACTCGCGACGAACTCATCCATTGCTGCAGTCCTCGAGGCTTGCTCAGGCACTCGAGGGCCGTTTGGACAATAATCCCGCCATCGAACTCATGGACCGAAACGAGGAGATCGGCGGTCGGCCAGCTCTGGCCGCCACGGCGCGGCCGGAGTCGAGGATTGACTCACACCGCTTCTCTTTGGCCACTCAGGCACTCCGGTTCCCATCTGAAGGCTTAGGTTGCGTATTCGGATGCGCCACTACCGCGCCGTCGCCGTCCGGATGATTCCTACGGGATTCCTAGCCGCGACGGCGTTGGTTTCCGTGAACCATGGTGTCGGCACCCCATCACGGCTTTGCTGGAGCACCCAGCTACACAGACGGAGGATCAGATGACCTCATTGATGACGATGGAGCATGCAGGTGGCGACGAGATCCCGCAGGCCGTGCCCAACTACAGCCGGCGGTGGTGGATTCTCGCTGTGCTGGGAATCTCTCAGTTGATGGTCATTCTCGACAGCACCATCGTGAACATTGCCCTCCCTACGGCTCAGCGCGCTCTCCATTTCTCCACCGCCGATCGTCAGTGGATCGTCACCGCATACTCACTCGCATTCGGCAGCTTGCTCCTGCTGGGTGGACGCATCGGTGACATGTTCGGACGCAAACGAGCGCTCGTCACCGGACTGGTCGGATTCGCCGTTGCCTCCGCCATCGGTGGGGCCTCGGTCAACTTCTCGATGCTCGTCATTGCCAGGACAGTCCAGGGTGCCTTCGGGGCTCTGCTCGCGCCTTCGGTACTGGCCCTCTTAACGACCACCTTTACGGATCCGGGAGAGCGTGGGCGGGCCTTCGGGATCTACGGAGCCATCGCCGGCGCAGGTGGCGCGCTGGGGCTCCTTCTCGGCGGCATCCTCACTTCGTACGCGTCGTGGCGATGGACGCTCTTCGTGAATCTTGTGTTCGCTTTCGTCGCCATCGTCGGCGCCGTGCTCTGGTTAGAGAGGGACGAGGGTGCTGATCACGACCCATTGGACCTTCCCGGACTCTTCCTGGTTGGAGGCGGCCTGTTCTCACTCGTCTTCGGTTTCTCGCACGCGGAGACCACGTCATGGAGCGATCCCTACACGATTGGCTTCCTGGTGGCGGGCATTGTCCTGCTTGCTGCATTCGCATATCTCGAGACCAGAGCCAAGTACCCGCTGCTGCCACCTCGAGTCGTGCTCAACCGCACCAGGGGTGGATCCGTGTTGGCGATGCTGTTCGCCAGCGTCGGGCTCTTCGGTGTGTTCTTGTTCCTCACCTACTACCTACAGGCCACGTTGGGGTTCAGTCCGGTAAAGACCGGCCTTGCGTTCCTCCCCCTGGTAGCTGTGTTGGCGGCGGTGGCGCAAGTTTCCAATCGCATCTTGTTGCCGCGGTTCGGACCCAAGCCGATCGTGCCCATCGGGATGCTTGTGTCTGCTGCGGCCATGTTCGGGCTGCACCTGGTCGGCTTGCATTCTTCCTACATCAGCCACGTACTCCCCTATCTCATCGTATTGGGAATCGGGTTCGGACTGAGCGTTGCCCCCGCTTTCAGCACCGGCACCCTCGGCTTGGCACCTCGGGACGCCGGCGTGGGTTCCGCCACGCTGAACACGGCACAACAGGTCGGAGGATCCATCGGCACATCGCTGCTGAACACGTTGGCAGCAGGTGCAGCGACGTCCTACTTAATTGGTCGAGCATTGACCCCGGCCAATATCCAAGGAGCCCTACTGCACAGCTACACGACGGCGTTTCTGTGGTCGGCCTTGGTCTTCGTACTGGGAGGCGCTGTTGCCGGCTTGGTGCTCAGGCGCGGGGGGCTGGCGGCGCTTACTTCCGAAGCGCCGACCCCGACACCTGCTGGAGCAGGGACAACGCATCGAATCCACGTCCTCCGAGTACGGGTAGCTTGTCGGTGATTTGCTCCGACTCGGATCGGACTGGGAAGTGACGATGACTACCATCGGTGAGACATGCTCGTAATGTTCCGGCCTTCTCGGCATCCGTTCTACGGAAATCGAATCAGCCGCATCCGGACTTCGCGGCGCTGCATCGCATCGTTCTCTCCTTTACAGAGCCAACCGTTGGCCATGCTCGACGGCGTCTGAGAGGCGTGGTGACCGTACGTCATCCTGACCTCAGATTTCGCCGAGTCAGCAAGGCCAGCCCTCCTGCCGCACCGGATCACGGTCGAGGTATGACCGTGACGGCACTGCTTCAGCGGTGCGGCAAGATCGCCCTGATTGCCGCTTATCGGAGCGCCAGGGTGGGCTGGCACGGCACGGCTGGCCGGCTTCGCTCTCAAAAAACCGATCGGGCCGGGTCGTCTCCCCGTGAGCTCCGACTCGCGCTCGAAGAACTCGGGCCCACGTTCGTGAAGCTCGGACAGCTGCTGTCGACTCGCTCCGATATCACCCCGCCGCGGGTGCAACAGGAGCTGACCAAGTTGCGCGATCACGCTCCGAGCATCCCCCAGGCGGTGCTCGTGGCAGAACTCGAGCGGAGCCTCAAGTCAGAGTCGAGCACCCTTTTTGCGAGCCTCGAGATGGCACCCAGGGCCTGCGGATCGATAGCTCAGGTACACCGGGCGACTCTTCACAACGGCCTTCGTATCGCAGTGAAGGTACGACGTCCCGGCGTCCTCACTGATATCGATACCGACATTTGGTTGCTGCGCAATTTCGCCCGCCTGGTCGCGCGCCTTTCGTCCCGAGTACGGGCTTACGACCCGGTAGCCATCCTCGACGAGTTCGCCGCGTTGCTGCGCGCTGAGACCGACTTCATCACCGAAGCCTCCAATATCGAGGCGGTCCGTCGTACGTTCGCCCTGAGTGATGCCGTCACGATCCCACGTGTGCTGACCGACATGAGCGGCGAATCCGTCCTCGTCATGGACTGGATCGAGGGGATTCCCCTCAGCAATCTGGAGGGGTTGGAAGAGGTCGGAGCGAATCGAGCTGGGCTCGCTCGAGCGATCCTGCAGGCCTACGCAGTGATGATCTTCCAGTCCGATCGCTTCCACGCCGACCCGCATCCCGGGAACCTCATTGCCATGGCGGGCGACCGCCTCGGCCTGATCGACTTCGGCGAAGTCGGCTCGGTCGAGCCGGCTGAGCGGTCCGCACTCCTACAGATGGTGACAGCTGTGCTCGGTCGAGACGGCGAAGCCCTCGCGGCCGCGGTGCTCTCGGTCAGTCGAAACACGCGAACCATTGACCAAACCAGAATTTGGCAGCGCAACTTGCCCCGCTCCTCGACTCTGTTACCGATGCAAGTTTGACGGACCTGAGGCTCGGCGAAACGCTCGGTCGCCTACTCCACCTTCTTCGCCATAACGGGATCGTACTGCCTTCTGACCTCGCCATCTTGATCAAGACATTGATCGAATGCGAATCCACGACCATTGAGCTCGACCCGACGATGTCGATGCTCAACCTCGTGGGCGAGCTTGGTGGCATCGCGCCAACGCCAGGAGTGACTCCAGGTGCCACATCTTTGAACGAGTCATCGAACTAGATGCGATTCGAAGTAGCCATGAATCATACTTGTAGCGCGGCCCTGACCGACTCGCTTCGAAGTAGTCCTCAACTTGCGGAACCGTGATCCGCGAACTGCACGGGGCCATACCGGCGGCGATACATGAAATACACCACCGGCCCGGCGATCAAAGGGAGCCAATAGGAGATCAAACGATAGGCAAGCGTCGCAAGAACAGCGCTCCCACCGCGAACGCCTGCGAGTACGAGTAGTCCACTGAGGCTTGCCTCGACGATGCCCAGACCTCCTGGCGTAAGCGGAACGAGAGCTATCACGCCAGCGGCGGCGTAGGCCAGCAGAACGAGGGAAGGGCGAGGACTGGTGCCCGTCGAGCGGAGAACGCCGAGCAAGCAGAGGTAATCGAATCCGAGCCGTCCGGCGATCAGCAAGATTGCAACCCACCAGTTTCGGTCCAAGGCGGACCGAATGTCGTCCCGTTGACGCAGGAGCCGCGCGCTCAGATCCGTTGTCTTATTTCGGCGGTGCGGGATCATATTCAGGATTCGTTGCACCAATGACCCGAGCACGGACAGGGGTCGGTCGAACACCATGATCGCAATCCGAAAAGAACGAAGAGGCCGAACGCCCCAAGACCTAGAAGTGCCGCGTGATCAAGGCCTTGGCTCACCTGGGTCCCGCCGAGGATGGCCGGAAGGGCGAGGACCGGAAGGGCCAAGAGTCCACCGACGGAGAGAAGTGAGGACGCAGCCAGTCCGCCTGCGGCGTTGTCAGTGTCGATTCCCGCGGTCGCGAGCATCCGGAACTGCACTGCCGCTCCGACCGCAGACCCGCCCGGGAACACATTGGTCACTGCATTGCCCGTCAGCCCCGCTGCAACTACCGCAAACCAGCCATGCGTTCGCAGCACGATGCGCTGAAGGGCAAACGCTCATGCGAAGCTCGCTACCTCGGCTATCACGGCGCCGGCAAACCACGCTGCGCTCAGATTGGCCAGGCGGGGCCAGGCACCGACGACTCGGCTGATGCTCGGGAGGAGCACATAGAAAGCCAGTGCCGTGATACCCAGTGCCAGTATTCGCCGCACAATGCTGGCTCGCGAGGGATGACTCCTCGCCACGGAACGTTTCTCGCCGGACTCCTTCCGGGTCGCAGGCGTAAGTCAGACCCCCCATCGTCGTCGAGGGGTCGTCTGAGGGCGAGGGCGACCCATATCCCGACCTAACCGAACTCTCGATCCTAAATCGGGTGGCCACGAGTGCTGGCAGCAACCATCGATCCTGAGAGGCAGCGTACGGATCAGCATCGAGTAAGGCGGTCTGCGTCGATAAGAGACGGAAGAGTCTCCCTCTGGTTGTCTGTGCGAACGCTGATTCTTCGGGAGTAGAAAAGGGTGCAAGTGTCAGCCCAGATCGCCTCCCAAGATACGTCGTCGTCCCTCGGCCGAGTGCGTCGATCGTGGCGGGCGATCATCTTTGCCCCATTGGGTGACGGCCAACGCCGGCGACGGGGATCGGACTCGGTACGACTGATCATTGCCGTATTCATAGTCGTTTCTGCAGTTGCTGTGTTGCGATCCAACTCCCACCCCGAAGACGTGGTCGCACACGTGCTCAGTCCTCCTCCTCAGGGCGTCCGCTGGCTCGTCGACGTGTTCTGGATCGGAGGAACTTTCGGCACCATTGCCCTCCTGGTCCTACTCGCCGCACTCGCTCGTCGATGGAACGTGGTGCGAGACCTTGTCAGCGCTGCCGCGGGAACTCTCCTGATCTCCGGGCTCTTGGTCCTGGTGTTAGGCGCAACAGGAGGGCGACCTCACAGCATTGAATTCGATGGATTCGTCCTCAGCTTCCCGGTCCTGCACGTCGCCCTGGCGATCAGCATTCTCACCGCAGGTCTCCCGTATCTGTCCCGGACGGTCCAACGGCTGCTCGAGGTGATCGTCTTCTTGGCCATCGTGGCGACGGTGGTAGCCGGACACGGACTCCCAGCCAACGTCATTGGGAGCATGGCAATCGGCTGGGGTGTTACAGCAGTCCTCCATCTGGCGTGGGGCTCTCCGCTTGGCCTTCCGTCGGGCGAAGAATTGCGCGCCGCACTCTCCGACATCGGAATCGAGACAGTGTCAGTCGCTCCGAGCAAGTTCCAGACGTGGGGAGTCGCTCACTACGACGCAGTCACCACGGATGGTGCGTCGCTGACCGTGTCGCTCTACGGTCGAGATGCCGCAGACGCGCAACTCGTCCGAAAGCTATATCGCGTCATCCTCTACCGGGACTCAGGGCCGGCGCTCAGCTTGACCCGGATCCACGAAGTCGAACACGAGTCTTCCGTCACCCAGCTCGCATCACACGCAGGCGTTCGGGTACCAGAGGTCATCAGTGCATCCCAGATCGGGCCCAGCCACGACGCAGCCCTGATCGCTCGAGCACCCGCTGGTACGCCCCTTTCGGAAGTCCAGGCAAGAGAGCTCTCCGACCAGGCTCTCGATGACCTCTTCAACCAGATGCTCGCCCTCAGGTCGGCACGGATTGCCCATGGTGCCCTCAGCCCGCACGTGATCTTGGTGGACATCCCGAGCAGCTCGATCTCTCTGACTGACTTCAACAACGGCGTTTCCAATGCGAGCACATTTCTGCTCGACCAGGATCTCGCGGCGGCTATGGCATGTGGCGCGTTGGTGGCGGGACCCGAGCCCACCGCACGCTCGCTCGTCCGCATCGTGCCCCAAGACGTCGTGGCGGGAACGCTCACGCACCTCCGCCGCGCCGGCCTTGACCCGAGCATCACCGTGGCGATGAAAGGGAAGAAGGAGCTGCTCGACCGGCTGCGGACACAAGCGGCGCAAGAGTCCGGCATCGAAGTTCCTGAACTCGTCGAGCCTAGGCGCTTGAGTTGGAATCAGGTCCTCGTTGCGGTTGGTTCGCTTATCGGTGGTTGGGCGCTCATCGCCGTTCTGATCAACGCCTCGCACTCGATCGACACGATCCGCCATGCTCAATGGGGGTGGGTGGTGGCGACGGCCGTGCTGTGCTGGTCCTCATACCTTGGTGGAGCCGTGGGCACCCGCGGAAGCGTTCCAGGTTCGCTGCCCCTTGGGCGCGTCGTGGGACTCGAACTGGCCAATTCGTTCACCACCTTGGCCGGAGGGAACGCTGCCGTACTCGCCACGGACGTGCGTTTCTTTCAGCAGCAGGGTTTCGATACGACAGTGGCCGTGTCATCCAGCGCATTGGTCAGCGCGTCCAGCCTGTTGATCAAGGCCTTGTTGTTCTTGATCGCTGTACCCATTGCTTGGAGCTCGTTCCATTTCGGCAAGACTCTCCATCAAGGGAACCACGCTGGGATTCTCTGGACGCTCCTCGCGGTCGTCGTGGTGATCGGTGTCGTGTTGGCGGCGATCCTCGCAGTGCCTCGATGGCGGCGTCTGGCGCACGAAAAGTTACGGCCAAAGGTTTCGAGTGTCGCCGCCAATTTCAAGACGTTGGCCGCACAGCCCGTGAAACTCTTCGAGCTTTTCGGAGGCCAATTGACGGCGCAGCTCTTGATCATCCTCGGCCTCGGGGCGGCGCTCCATGCTTTCAACGCTCACCTGTCATTGGCCGCCCTTGTGATCGCCTCGACGGTTGCCGGCACGCTGGCATCGGCGTCCCCTGCGGGTGGCGGAATGGGTGTGGCCGAAGCGGGCCTCATCTTGGCCCTCACCGCGGCGGGGATCCTAAGTCATGAAGCAACGGCCGCAGTCTTTGTGCAACGCCTTTTCACCGCGTACCTCCCGCCGATCGTCGGATGGTTCGCACTGATGTGGATGCGGCGACGGGAGTACCTCTAGGAGCGGAGGACGGGATTGTCCTGAGCGTCGGATCCCTGCGACAACAGAAGCTTCACGGTTGTCTGGCAACGCCTAGTGTCGGACGATGACTTCCCCCTCCCGCTCCAGCCTCACGGTCTACTCGGCCCCGTGGTGCCCGCATTGCAAGCGAGTGAAGAGATTTCTCGACGCGCACCGCGTCCCCTACGACGTGATCGACCTCGACGAGGACCCGGAAAGCATCGAGCGGCTCAAAGCGCTGCAGGATGGAGGGCAAATCATCCCCAGTGTCGTTTACGGTGATGGCACACACGATGTGAATCCGAGCGACGAAACCTTGGCGAGCCGGATCGGTCTCACCGTCGAGGCTGAGCGGTCGGCCTACGATCTCGTCATCGTGGGCGGCGGGCCAGCGGGGTTGGCGGCCGCTATCTACGCCGCTCGAGAAGGCATCGATGCCCTCGTCGTCGACGCCAGCGCCCTCGGTGGCCAAGCCGGCATCAGCGACCGAATCGACAACTATCCGGGGTTCCCCGAGGGAATCTCCGGAGCCGAGCTGGCCGAGCGCTTCGTGACCCAGGCGCGTCGCTACGGTGTGGAACTCCTGTCGGCCGTGTCGGTCGCAAGGCTCGAGACCGATGGCAAGAACTTGGTCACATCACTGTCGTCCGGGCAGCAGCTCAGCTCTGCCGCCGTGATCGTGGCCACGGGGTCGAAGTATCGCCGCCTCGGAGTGCCCGGTGAGGACGAGCTGATCGGTAATGGCGTCCATTTCTGCGCCACCTGTGATGGACCCTTCTACCGAGGGGCCGACGAGGTCGTTGTAATTGGAGGCGGCAGTTCAGCCTTAGAGGAGGGGTTACACCTGTCCGAGTTCGCCAGACAGGTGCGAGTGCTCGCGCGGTCGGACCTCTCCGCGTCATCTATTCTGCAGGATCGCGTCCGCTCCGACCCCCAGTTCACGATCCAAACAGGTATGGACATCGTGGCACTCGAAGGAGAGCAAGGCCGATTCTCCGCCCTCGTCGCCCGCGATCGCGACAGCGGTGAGACCCACCGCTACCCCGCCGCCGCCGCATTCGTCTTCATCGGCCTCCAACCAAACACCGACTTCCTCGGTACAGCTGTGGAGCGGGACGCTGGCGGATTCCTGGTTGCCAGCGCCACGATGGAGACGTCGATACCGGGTGTATTCGCTGCCGGCGACGTGCGCTCGGGCTCGACGAAACAACTGGGGTCGGCAGTGGGTGACGGCATTGCCGCTCTCCTCATGACACGCCGGCACCTGGAGGCCCTTCGCTACAAGGCCGTGGCTCGAGTCGACGCCTGACCCGACTCCTGAGTTTCCAATCTTCAAGAGGGGAAGACGGTATTCGAACTCGCGACCTTCGCCTTGGCAAGACAAATCATCACTGCGTCTGCTCGCGCAGCAGATCTGTCAACCATTCGACCGAGTCTCCACGTTCAGCTCCCGTCAGACCTCGTCGTCTTACGGGCAGGGTCGTCAGGCCCTCCTCTTCCTCCCCATCACATCCTGACGCCGCTCGGAAGACTCCGTGTCGCGTCGACCAAATTGTGAGTCGTGGAACAGCACGCCTTTCCCGGACGCGAAGCCTCGGGGAGCGAAAGTCCGATCAGATTCCTGTGTGTTCCGTACGGACGGGAGCCGGGTCGGGAACGTGCGGCATCAAGGCGTCGGGTGGTATCCGGCCGAGACGCCCGGCTTCGAAGTCCTCCACGGCTTGGCCTATTTCCGCCCGGGTATTCATCACGAACGGGCCGTAGTGCTCGACGGGTTCGCCGATGGGCTCACCCCCCAAGAGGAGCACCTCCAAATTCTCTGAGCGTGAGTCCTGCTTCTCGCCAGCGCGCATTGACAACCAGTCTCCGGCGCCGAAGACAGCCAGCTGGCCGACCCGAATTGGTTGGCCGCTTGGGCCGACGCTCCCTGACCCGGCGAGGACGTATGCCAGCGCGTTGAATCGCGGGTCCCAAGGCACCTCAATGATGGCGCCCGGAGCGATCGAGGCATGCGCGAGCGCAATTGGGGTCTGAGTTGAACCCGGACCTATCACCTCCCCGATGTCGCCCGCGATGACTCGCACGAGTGCACCGCCGTCGGGTGAGCTCGCCAGGGCTACATCATGAGCCTCGAGCGGCTGGTAAGCCGGCGGGATCCACTTCTTCTCTGCCGGCAAATTCACCCATAGCTGGATCCCGTGGAAGAGACCACCGGCGACCACGAGCTCCTCTGGAGGAGTCTCGATATGGAGGATGCCGCTCCCGGCGGTCATCCATTGGGTAGCGCCGTTGGTGATCAGGCCTCCGCCGCCGTTGGAGTCTTGGTGGGCGAAGGTGCCGTCGATCATGTATGTGACCGTCTCGAACCCGCGGTGCGGGTGCCACGGCGTCCCTTTGGGTTCCCCGGGGGCGTACTGGACCTCGCCCATTTGATCCATATGAACGAACGGATCGAGCACCGCCAGACTGAGTCCGGCAAACGCCCTTCGTACGGGAAATCCCTCCCCCTCGAGTCCATTCGGTGCGGTCGAGATCGAAAGGACCGGTCGAGCCTTGAACCCTTCGGGCATCGGTCCGCCGAAGGTTCTCAGCTTCGACCAGTCAGGCACATCGACTGCTGGCATCAGTGCGCCTCCTCAGATATGGATGGCCAAGGCGATTCTGCCAGCAGACCGTTGAAAGGGGCCCCGTATCCCGAAAGAAACCTCTGAGCTGGTTCTCCTGTGTGCGAGCGGAAGACCACACCGGGGAGCGGAAGACGGGACTCGAACCCGCGACCCTCACCTTGGCAAGGTGGCGGGCGTCGTCTGATCACGACTGGCGGGTCTCCTGAGGTGAGGCTCCCTCCACCCAGTCTCCAGTCCGTCCATCCGGTTGGTCTGGTACCAGAGCGCTCTACGGCGCCTTAGACCCAACGTCCTGTCGTCCCATGAGCGCGGTCGAGTCTCATCCGCCAATTGCGAGCACTGGAAATGGCACATGAGATGCCCTCTGGTGCGAGATCACCGACTAAGTGGGGACGTAGCCCTTGGGCAGAGGGAGGGGGATGTCCTCGTAGGTGACGATCCCGCTGGGCGCTGCCACAACGGCCGGGATGGCGTTGACGACGGGCAGCGCCGTGAGGATGTGCCCGAGGACCATGAACTCCTCCATGGTCGTCGCCTCAAAGTACGGCGGCGGCAGAATGTCGATCTTCGTGGTGATCGTGGGCCGGCCCTGGATCTCGATCGCCCACCCCATACCGACGCTCCAATCCGGCTCCAGGGCGTCGCCCTTTCGCCAGCGCACGCGAATCTCTACGACGTTCCTGCCGTCGATCTTGCCGAGCCAGTGAATCGTCACGCCGGCGACGGTGTCCTTGGCCAGTGACCACGACCCGAGGTCGAGATCCTTGGTGGTCTTCGCGTACTCGGCCTCGCACACGATCTCATCGAACATCACGCCCAGAGCGTCCCCCACCAGGGCGACCGCCTCGCTAAAGACGACCGTTGCGGCCGCGGTCATCCCGGGCAAGGCGGGATCGTCAAGAGGCCGACCGAAGCCGACGGGGATCTCCGTAGGCGGCGAGTCGTATGCGGTGGTGTCGGCCTCTTCGCTGATCAGCACATGATCGATGCGATCAGAAGCGTTGGCCAACGCCACTGCGATGAGCTCGATGTATCCCGGGCTCACGCCGCTGCCGAACATCGAGCTGTCACCCTTCGCGCAGGCATCGAGGATCCGTTGCTGTCCGTCGTCGGGATACGACTGGCCGTTGATGAAGGCCGCGGTGGACACGATGTTGGCGCCGGACTCGAGGATCCGGACCATCTCGTCCACGTTGAACCACATCGGGTTATAGATGATGCAATCGGCCTCGAGGGCCAACAGCGCGTCGACGTCACTCGTGGCCGTGAGCCCGACGGGTGGGAGGCCGCACAGCTCACCAATGTCCTTGCCGGACTTGTCTTCCGACCAGGCATAGCAACCGACCAGCTCGAGATCCGGCCGCTTCATTACCGCCTCAACCGACTGCTTGCCGACGTTGCCGGTCGTCCATTGCACGACACGAATCGTCACTACTTCCTCCTCATTGCTGCCTCCGGCCAAACGATAGCTATGTCGATTGGGCGATCGCTGAGCCTGCTCGTCCATGGACCAAGGAGACCTGCAATCGAACTGACTGCGCCTTCACCACCGAACGCGTGACCATCCTCGCATGCACGCCAAATATTGACTTGAAGAACCGCGCCGGACTCCGTCCCGGCGCCCTCGGGCAGAAGGTCCAGAGCTACCAAGCACAAGATGACAGATGCTTTGTCGAGAGCAGGAGGCGGTCATGGTCCGATCAGTCCACGTGGTGGGCCGCGCACCCGATATCGAGGATGGATTGACAAAAGGCTGGACATAGGCGATCCAGCCTGAGCCGGCCGGGTTCGGATAGACCGCCGAGCGACTCCCATCAAGCAGCTTCCATGAGGCGAACCGAGCAAGCGATCAACCGTCGCGGGTCAAGGGGTTGTCAGGGTGATAACCGCTCGATCCTCCATTTTCCGGATTGAGCCTGGTAGCGGAGTCGATCATGCAGCCGGTCCGGTCCTTCTTCCCAAAATTCGACGACCTCAGGCCGGATCCGGTAGCCCCCCCATCGAGGAGGACGCGGTGGCCCCGTTTCCTCGGGGAACGCTTCCACCAGCTCAGCCACGCGCTCCTCGAGCGCCGCTCGACTAACGACCACCTCGCTCTGGTGGCTTGCAACGGCGCTACGACGAGCCCCTGGCGGCCGCGACTGCCAGTAGGCGTCCGACTGATCGTCAGCGACCACCTCCACAGCTCCACTCAGCCGGGCCTGTCGGTGGACTGGCAAGAACCAGTGGAAGAGGGCAGCGGCAAGTGGATTCGCCCTCAACTCCTGGCCCTTCTCGCTTTCCCGGTCGGTGTAGAAGACGAGACCGCGGTGATCGATCCCGCGGAGCAGCACCATTCGTGAGGACGGGCGCCCCTGAGTCGTGGCTGTGGCCAGTGCCATCGCCTCTGGCATGGGCTCGCCGGCCGCCCGCGCATTCTCGAGCCACCGGGACAGCTGAGTCATCGGATCGGGGTCGACGGACGTTTCGTCCATGGCCACAGTCTGCTCGGTCCGGGTTAGGGGGTCAGGTAGTCGAAGGTGACCGCTCGTAGCCGTCAGTCAAGAGCACCGAGATTGCGCCCCGGAAGATCCCGGCATTCGCCGCCCTAGGGCCCATCCGTGGGGTTCGCCGTGGGCTTCACGCCGGGCAGCTGCACAGCCGCCCCGGGTCCCGACCGCACTCACCGGTGAAGGCGTCACCAAGATCGCTGGCGAGCCCGACAATTGCCAGGCCGAAGAGCGACCGGACCCCCTCTATCGGCAGGGTGGAGGGAATCGATGCCTGAATGCCGCCTAGGTCCGGAGTCAGCCTCCGAAAAGCGTCGCCCACGTTCAGGACCCGCGTCCGGAGATTGGCGGGCAGGTGCCCGAGCCCGGAGATCACGCAAGTCGATGGCAAGGCGATGCAAGACGTCAAACGCCAGACCATCTCGTTCGATCGGAAGTGAAGGGAACATGCGCAACGTACAACCGACGCGGTATCGGGCCGGTTCCTTCACGTCGCTAAATTTTGGTTGACCCCACCGGGCCTTCCAAAGGACGGCAGCGCTGCACCGCGGGTTCAGGCCAGTGCTAGCCGAGCGAAGAGGAACCCGTCCTGTTCAAGAAGGTGCACCAAACGCAGTTGAAGCGGCGGCATGAGCTCGGGGCCTGCGAGGACCCGCGTCCCGTCACCCGCAACAAGCCGGGGCGAGAGGGTGAGGCAGAGCTCGTCGAGCAGTCCAGCATGAACCACGTTGGCGTTCAGACCCGGGCCACCCTCGAGCAGCACCGACCGATGACCAGCGCGCCCCAACTGGCGCAGGGTCTCGGCTGGGTCGACCCGGTCGTCACCGGCAATGACCACGTCGGCAACCGCCTCGGCGCGCAGGCGCGCGCCGGGATCGCTGGCCCGTGTAGTCACGACCACGGGGCGCGCTTCGGCCTCGGTGAAAAAGGGTGCCGACCAGTCGAGGTTTCCCGATCCGGTGACGACCGCTATGGGAGGAACATCAGGTTGTCCCCGGGCAGCTCGTGACGCTCGCAGCTCGTCATCGAGCGCCACCGGCCCATAGCCTTCGGTCCGTGCAGTCCCGGCACCGACGAGAATGACGTCCGACAGCGATCGCAGCACCTGGAAGACACTGCGATCGGCAGGCCCACCAAGCAGGCCGGACCGACCGTTGATGGTGATGGCCCCGTCCAGAGTCGAGATCATGTTGCACCGCACAAACGGCCGTTCTCCTGGGCCGGAAAGTATCGCGTACGCCTCGACGAGGTCGACCTCCTCTGACGTATGCGGCAACAGCGCCCTCATGTGCCGGCGGTCGTCGCGGGGGGCAGGAAGAACGCCCTGGAATTGGTCATGCCACTGTCTAGCCGCACCCGTCGGCCTGAGTTGACCTTTCGTGGAGAGGTCGACTTAAGAGTCATGTCGGAGTCGCGAGAGCTTGTGGTCGAGGTGGCGAACCTGCCGTGCTTTCGGTTCTTAGCTCTTACCCAGACACTCTTCGGCGCCACGCGCGGTTCACACAAGCTTTTCGTCGGTGCCGCTCGTGAACGGGTTACCAAGTGGACCTCGAATAGCTGACCGCGAACCGACGTCCAATGACTGCCAAACCCTTTCGCCGAACATCGGCAAGAGGACTTGTCATGGCGAAGGAGGAGGTATTGGCCATTGACACCAACGAAGATCAGGCTCCACATCATTGCGCTGAGACAGAGAGAGGAAGTGGCGTCATGTCCATCGAGAGCGGAAGTCGGGATTCGAACCCGCCAACCCCCACCTTGGCAAGGTGGCTTGATCCGTCTAGCGAGTTCCTTGGAGCCCTCTCACCTCCTCCTCCTTCCATAGACGTTCCAGCCGATTCGCCTCAATTTCTCCGTAGTAGAAGGTTCCATTACGGCATTCGACCCCGTTCATCCCGAACGCGCCCCGCGCCGCAGGTTGTCCAGTCGGGCGTCCACCGACCACTCCGGAGACTTGATTGTTCTCAGTGGAGTCCAAGGACTGAGTAAGGGAACCAGATGTGGTGCGGAAAGTGCGTCGTGACTTCTAGCTCGACCACCTGGCCCGACGAGCGGCCGACTCCTCCGACGCCACCGCAAGCACCTGGTTCCGATTCTCGAGCTCCATGGCAGAAGTGAGATCCGCCGCATCAGTGTTGACTTGTAATGCACGTTTAGTCATTCGGACCCCCAGTGGCGACAGGTCGGCGATCCGATCAGCTAGCTCAAGCGCTCGTGCGACGAGGAGGTCGGGCTCCACGAGCTGGCTCACCAGCCCGCGTCGGTCCGCTTCCTCGGCCGATACCGAGCGCCCCGACAGCATCCAGTCTGCGGCCACGCTGGTTCCGACGATCCTGGGCAGGTGGTAGCTCATACCCATCTCGCCGCCGGACAGCCCGAGCAGTATGGCGGCGTTGCCGAACGACGCCGCCGTGGAGCAGAGACGGACATCGGCCGCAAGGCATAAGGCGAACCCTCCTCCGACACAGGGGCCGTTGACGGCAGCGATCACTGCTTGCGGCAACGCCCTGACCATCAGTGGCAGCGCCGCCATGCGCTCTTGGAATCGCAGTCGGTCCCCAGCCGATGCGCTTGAGTCCGGCATTCCCGGACCGAAGTCCCTTACGTCGAGACCGGAGCAGAATCCCCTACCAGCCCCCGTGAGTAGTACGACCCGGGTCTCCGGTTCGTCGGCGAGGCGCGCGCAGGTGACCTCGATCTCCTCCACCAGGGCATGATTGAGCGCGTTCAGCCGATCGGGGCGGTTGAGGCGCATCACGAGGACGCCAGGTCCTCCCGGCTCCACGACAAGTGTCCCGGCCACGTCAGACTCGTTCGACGATTGTCGCCGTTCCCATGCCCCCTCCGGTGCACATGGTTACCAGACCCGCGGTGAGGTCGCGCCGTTCCAGCTCGTCGAGGATCGTGGACAGGAGCATGGCGCCCGTTGCGCCGATCGGGTGGCCGAGAGCGATGGCGCCGCCGTTTACGTTCACTGCAGCCGGGTCGAGATCGAGGTCTCGCATCGCCTTGAGCGGCACAGCCGCGAAGGCCTCGTTGATCTCCCACAGGTCGATGTCCCCAGACCTCATACCGGCCTTCTGCAAGCAGCGTTCGGCCGCCGGCCCGGGAGCGGTGAGCATGATCACAGGCTCAGCACCCACCGCCGCCGTCGCCCTGATGCGAGCGCGGGGTGAGACCGCGCGGGTTCGTACCCACGCGTCCGAAGCGATCACGGTGGCCCCGGCACCGTCCACCACACCCGAGGAGTTGCCCGCGTGGTGGACGTGCTCAATGTGGTCGACGTGCGGATAGCGGTAGACGCAGACCTCGTCGAAGCTGCAGGTGTCCCCCTCCGCGTGCCCCGTCGCCCCCGTCTCTGCGAAGGCCGGGCTCAGTTTGGCCAGCGCCGATAGCGTCGTGTTCGGCCGTGGGTGCTCGTCGTGGTCCAATACCACTTCGCCAATCTCGTCACGAATCGGGATGATTGAGCGGTCGAAGCGCCCCTCTGCCATCGCCACGCAAGTGCGGCGCTGGCTCTCGACCGCGAAGGCGTCGACATCGGCACGACTGAACCCTTCGAGCGTCGCGATCAGGTCGGCTGAGATGCCCTGGGGGACCGTAGGTACCACGGCACGCAGCGCCGGGTTGGAGCCGTCGATGGTCGAGGCACCCACAGCGACGTCCCATCGGGACATCGACTCCACTCCGCCCGCGACCACCAGGTCCTGGGCGCCGCTGCCGATCCCCATGGCGGCCACGGTCACGGCCTGCTGACCGGAACCACAGAACCGGTTCAGCGTCATGCCCGGCACCGTCTCGGGCCAGCCGATCAAGAGCGAGGAGAGCCGGGCGATGTCGTCGCCGTGATCACCCGAAAGGATCCCGTTGCCGGCGATGACGTCTTCGACCTCGGCCGGGTCGAAGCCAGTTCGCGACGCCAATGCCTGAAGGCACTGACCGAACAGCGCTTGAGGATGGATGCCGTGAAGGGCACCGCCGGGACGACCTCTGCCCCGCGGTGTCCGAACTGCGTCGACAATCCATGCGTCACCCATCGGCCGAGCGCTCACACCGAGGAGTGACAGGGTGGCTCTTGCGCACGACCTCAGAGTTATCACCGGCAAGCTCACAAAAGCAATCATGAGCGACTCGACGAACGGACGGGATCCCGACCGATCCAGCCCAGCAGTCATCTGCCCACCCCGGTCTGGGCTCGAAGAAGGAGGCGCGAAAGCACGGGAACGAGCGACTCGATGTCCGCATCGGGCGACGATCTCCGGCGGTTGTGCTTCACAATGAGCGACCACGTCGCAACGGACTTGAAGGCAGCGAGCGCCTCGAACCACTGGAGGTTTGGCAGGTTGGCTCCGAACAAGTCGGCGTACACCGCCGCGAGTTCTGCCCTCGCTGGCATCGAGCGTGCGTAGGGGGTCTGACGCCGATACGTGTCGGGATCTCCATTGAGCAAGAACCAGCCAACGTCGATGCGGGGATCGCCGATCGACCAGATCTCCCAGTCAACGACAGCGGTGATGCGCGCGTCCACAGCGAGGAGGTTCCCGAGCCGGAAATCGCCGTGCACGACGGCTGGAGGGAGAGGAGCGGGCACCGATGCCCGCAGAGCTTCGGAAACCTGTTCCCAACCGACCACGAGGACGGTGTCGACCGTTTCCAGCGTACGGGACCAGCGATCCACCTCGTCCTCGGGCCCCGTGACGGGCACGTCACCGACCATCAGCGATCGAATCTCCACTCGGTGCAGCTCGGCCATGGTGCGTGCCGCGTTACGTTGACGCTGAGCCATCACCGGCAACCCCGCATCGACCTTCATGTCGAAGAGCGGTTCCACCGATGTCCCCTCGACCGACGACATCACGAACAGCGGCGGCACATCGGGTGGTTCACCGGCGTCCTCCCACAACACCTCGGGGACCGGCACCAGCGTGGGGCCCAGAGCCCGAATCATCCGAGCCTGGCGCAGGACGTCTCGGTTCAAATTGGGCGGAAGCCCGGGCGGCGCCACCTTGACGACGACCGGGCGGCCTCCCACGGCACCCGCGTAGGTCAAGCTCGATGCTCCTCCTGATAGAGGCCGCAGATCCGCGACACCGGCTTCGCGCAATCGAACCCTGAGCAGGTCGAGACCAAATTCGGGCATTGCCTTAGTATCGGCGAAAACTGACAGGGAGGGCGCCCGTGGCCAGGGATTATGAAGGCCGTATCGCGCTAGTGACTGGCGGCAGCCGGGGTCTCGGCAAAGCGATCGCCCAACGTTTGGCGCGCGAGGGCGCAACCGTCGCAATCACAGCACGCACGATGGACCCGGACCCGAAGTACGTCGGATCGCTATGCGAGACGCGCGAGGAGATCGAACAGGCCGGCGGCTGTGTGGCCGCGATCCAAGCAGATCTGTCCCAACCTGAGGACCGAGAGCGCTTGTTCGCGGAGGTCGTCGCCCAGGTGGGCCCGCCCGAAGTCCTGGTCAACAACGCTGCTGTGACCTTCCTGCGTCCCTTAGAGGGGTTCCCCGAGCGTCGAGCGCTGTTGATGGTCGAGATGCACCTGTTGGCGCCGCTCCACCTCACCCAGCTGGCGCTGCCTGGCATGCGTGAGCGTGGCTGCGGCTGGGTGTTGAACCTGACATCGGTGGCTGGCGACCTCATTGCAGGCCCGCCGTTCTCCGACTTCGACCGAGGGGCGGGCTTCGGCATGTACGGGACGTGCAAGGCCGCGCTCAATCGCCTCACGCTCAGCTTGGCCGCGGAGCTCTACGACGACGGCATCGCCGTGAACGCCGCTGCTCCGACGAATCCCGTGGCGACTCCGGGGGCCGGTACGCTCGAGTTGGCAAAGGCGGACACTGAGGACATCGAGTTGATCACGGAAACGGCGTTCCTCCTGTGCAAGGGGGATCCGAAGACGCTTACAGGCCGCGTGGTCAAAACCCAGGCCTTCCTGCGAGAGGTCGGCTGGCAGCCGAGGAGGCCCTGAACGGGCAGATAGAGCATCGGTTATCGGCGGCGAACTGGATCAGCTGTTGCTCGATCCCTCCGCCGTTCACCACCAACCGCGTTGCCGGGCTCACCAACGCCGTAGGCCAGCAATTGTCACGATGACCCAGGAGAGCGCTTCATCGTTCAGGAACTCCCATCCTCGTCTCGAGCGACAACTTCCGAGGTCGCATCGTTGATTCCAGAAAGGACTGCTGCCTGGAGCCCTGGGTCGCTAAAAAGGTTTGCCACTGCCCCTGTGCCGACGCGATGGGAGGCCTCGGCGACGGCAGCAACTACCAGGTCAGAGCCGCCAACGTTGATCCAGGCGGGATGGATATACGAAGACCTGGTGACGGTAGGCGTGTCGCCCAGCAAAGTCGCCGCAGCTCCGATGGCGAGGCGCTCCCGCGACCTCGCCGACACGTTCGCCGGAGGTTCTGCTCCCGCAAGAACCGCAACTGCTGCAACCGTAGCGCCCCAAGTGCGGAACACCTTGGCGCTCGCTGGCGCTTGGGTGTGCGCATGAAGGTAGGCGTTTACTGCGGCACTCGTCACGTGATGGATCCCGTGTTCACCCCTTACAGCAAAAATCGGCTGCGCATCGTCGCGTGCCGCACTTATGAGCGCCTTCACAACTTTGGCCGTCACCTGGTCGTGAACCGTGACGGTGTGAGGGAGATGTTCCTTGCCGATGAAATGGAACGTGATGTTCGAACCGCGCGTGTCGACATGGCTCCTCCGAAGCGTTGTAAGGCCATAGGTGTGATTGTCTCGGGCGTATCGGTCATTACCAACGCGGAGCATCCCCCGGTCCAAAAGCCTGACGATGGTGGCGGTCACGACACGTGCGCCGAGTGGATCCTGGCGATATCCAGCGACGTCGCGCGTAACCTGAAGACGTAGCGAAGGAATGGCTGCAGCGAACAGTGTCATCCGCGCGAACTTGTAGTCGCTGGCAAGATGTTGGGCTGCTGGAGAGTAGCGGTACTGCGTCCGACCGCGCTGGTCGACGCCTGTCGCCTGCACTGCCGCATTGGCGTCGACGGACGCCCAGACGTCTACCCACGCGGGAGGAATCGCTAGCCGCCGCAATCGATCGACGACAACCGGGTCGTCAACTGAACGGCCGGCCTCGTCGACCCACTTGTCGGGTCGTGCGGTGATTCGGTGGAGCCCGGAAGGCCGGAAGGCTCGGGGAGTTGGCAACGTCCGACTGAGGGAGCCCTTTGCTGGCCCGGAGCGTTCCGGTCGGTTGTCACCCACCCGAGACTCTCAGCTCACAGAAGGTGAGGACGATCCGGCGCCGACGCGAGCCCGATACAAACTACCGGCAGGCATCTCCGGCATCCTAAAGGTCGAATGCCTGAGCGTCCGCATGGCGTCGTTGATCAGCCCGCAGGTGCGCCCCGACGTCGGGGCGAGTCGTAACGTCGACTGCGCATGGCCGAGGGACCGTGCTCGCCCATCGAGAGGTTGGCGGCGGTGATTATCAGTGCTACGTGTGAGAAGGCCTGGGGAAAGTTCCCGAGGAATCGATCGGCCTTCGGGTCGTACTCCTCGGAGAGGAGACCGACGTCGTTGCAGATCGCACAGAGCCGATCGAAGATCTCCTGTGCTTCATCGTGGCGTCCGAGCAGCGTGAGGTTGTCAGCGAGCCAGAAGGTCGTCATCAAGAAGGCGCCCTCGGTCCCATTCAGGCCGTCGACGTCCTCGTCGGTGTCGGTCTGGTACCGGCGGACGAAGCCGTCGGTTACGAGCCCCTTCTGGATCGCCTCCACGGTGCCGACGACGCGCGGGTCATCGGGGGGCAGGAAGCCGACTGGTGCGAGCATCAGCAGGCTCGCGTCGAGCAGCTTCGAACCGTAGTACTGGGTGAACGAGTTGAGCTCAGGGTCGAACCCCTTCTCGCAGACCTCTGCGTGGATTTCGTCACGCAATTGCCGCCAATGGTCCATCGATCCTTTCGGCAAGTTTCCGTCCTCCCCTAGCGCGACGGCGCGGTCGAAGGCCACCCAGGCCATCATCTTCGAATGGGTGAAATGTCGTCGCGGGCCGCGGACCTCCCAAATCCCGTTGTCGGGCTCGCTCCAGATCGTCTCGAGGTGGTCGAGAATTCCCATGATCAAACCCGGCGATATGTTGGACTCTTGGGGGACGGGGCCCCGCCCGTAGGTGATGGCTGAGTCGAGGACCTCGCCGTAGACGTCGAGCTGGAGCTGGTTCGCTGCTTCGTTGCCGATACGGACGGGAGCTGAACGCTCGTAGCCTGCTAGATGGTCGAGCTCGAACTCCGCGAGACGGCGTTCTCCGTCGACGCCGTACATGATCTGCATCTCGCCGGGGTTCCCAGCGACGGCGCGGCGGAGCCACTGCGCCCACGCCGCTGCCTCCTCCGTGTACCCAGAGAGCAAGAGGGCGTGGAGGGTGAAGGTCGAGTCCCGGAGCCATGAAAAGCGGTAGTCCCAGTTCCGGTTCCCCCCGATGGTCTCGGGGAGCGAGGTCGTCGCCGCCGCGCACACGGCGCCACTGGGCTCGTAGGTGAGGGCCTTCAAGGTGATGAGCGAGCGCACGACCATGTCGCGCGCTCGCCCGTTGTAGGTGCAGCGTCCGACCCAAGCCTGCCAATAGTGGCGTGTGTGGTTGCGGGACGCGAGGCTGTCGAATGGGAGCGGGGCGTGGGTCTCAGAGGGGAACCAGGTGAGCGAGAAGTTGCGGCGGATATCCGGCGACACGGAGAAGGAGGCAATGGTGGTGTTGCCCTTGCCAACGAGACGAACGGGGCTGTGCAGGCGGAGGCCGTCGCGTGCGGCGACGAGGACGAGGCCGTCACCCGTCGCGGTGGCCCAGGGCGTGATCGAGCCGGACTCGTAGCGCACGATTAGCTCCATCTGCATCTCGACGGTGCCACTTTGGCCCTCGACGATGCGGTGGATCATCGAGTGACCGTCGTACGGCGGCATGAAGTCACACACCGACACCGAACCCGTCGACGTCTCGAAGATCGTCTCGAGAATCAAGGTTTCCTGTTCGTATTGACGGGTGACCTTGGTGACTTCGCCCTTCGGAGCGATCAGCCACCGTCCGTTGCCGGCATCACCGAGCAGCGCCGCGAAGGCGGCGCCCGAGTCGAGTCGCGGCGCGCACCACCAGTCGATGGATCCGGTGAGGTCGACGAGGGCGACCGTTTTCGTGTCGCCGATGATGGCGTAGTCCTCGATCTTTGAGGGCATTGTTCCTCCTCTGGAGTCCAGCTCCTGGATCGGCGCAGCTATCGCTCCACTGAGAAGAAGCGATCAAGGGCTGCTTGATCGCTGAAAAACGACTCAATCCTCGAGATCCGAAGTCGTCCGTCGTCTCCGGTCACCGAGAGGAGGAAAATGGCCCGGAAATCGAGTAGTTGCCCTTCGCGCTGCAGATGAATGTTCGCAAGACCGGCGACATTGTCGACCCCAGCCATCCAATCCTCCCACTGCAGGACATCGATTGGATCTTCGGCGAGCTGGAGAAAGTTAGAAAGGTGTTCCGCAACAGCCTGAACTCCCTGAAAGACGCCCGCGGATACGTGGGTTCCGGGTACGACCTCCACAACCTGAGGATCGAGGAGATGGCAGGCGGCGGAAACATCGCCTCCAAATACCTTCTGAAAAAAGTCTCTGGCCACCGTCACGCGGGAATCCGACATTCCTCCATCCTTCCACTCCATGTACCTAGCCAAATTCATGGGGCAGGAACACCTCATGGGCTTCTCTAACGGGCCGCTGATGGAGGAAGTAATGCACGACCTGAAATGACGGCAAGATGCCCTTCGCCGTTGTGTTCCAACCTGCCGTGGCCGATGATGAGACTATGACACTTAACAATCCAAAGCTGGCGGTGCTCGGTCTTGGAACCATGGGAAGAGCCATGGCTCAGACCGCTCACCGATCGGCCATCCCATTGGTGATCTGGAACCGAGACCCCGCGGTCACTGAAGCGTTTACGGAGACAGGCGTTGAGGTGGCGAGATCGGTGGCTGAGGCTGTTGCCGACGCTGATGTGGTCGTCACGATGGTGACCAATGCTGAAGCAGTCCGATCGATCGCCACCGACCAGGGTCTTATCGACGCTCTCCGTCCCAACGCGGTGTGGGCCCAAATGAGCACAATCGGGCTCGAGGCGACCCTACAGATATCAGCACTTCTCGAAACTCAGCGCCCGGAGGCTCTGTTTGTAGACGCACCCGTTTCGGGAAGCAAAGTGCCCGCGGAAAATGGCACGCTGTTGATATTCGCCTCCGGCCCGGATCAGGCCCGACCTGTCGTTCAGCCTGTGTTCGACGCAGTGGGACAGCGGACCATATGGCTCGGCCCAGTCGGGAACGGCTCTCGGATGAAGCTGGTGAATAACGTGCTGTTGGCTTTCACCGCGGAGGGAGTCGCTAACTCGCTGGCACTGGCGCACCGGCTAGGGCTCCAGACAGCGAGCGTCGTCGAAGCGTTCGACGGGGGACCGCTCATCTCCGCATGGGAGTCCGGAAAACTGCGCCGGATTCAACGAGATGATTTTTCGCCAGAGTTCGCTCTCGACCTCGCATTGAAGGATGTCCACCTCGCTCTTGGGGACGGCGGCTCCGAGCAGTTCAAGGTGCTCGCCGCGTTGGCTGCGGAGTGGGATCAGATCGTCGACCTCGGACTCGGTCCAAAGGACGTGACCGTGGTTACGCAAGCCCTCGGGGGCTGATCCTCGAATCTAGGGAGACCTTTCGCTCTCGCCAGCGCTCCCGCTCTACTTCTGTCGAGATCACCAAGGAGAAATGCCAGGTTTTTTGCGGTGGTCCCGGACCGTCCTTTCGCCCGCTCCTCATATGCGCGTTCAGTGGCGGTCAGCGTCCGCTCCCGCTGTCCGGCGAAGACGCTCCTCCCACGAAGCGACCACGAAAATCTCCTCGAGTCGATCTTGCTCCATCGCGAAAGAGTCCCCATTGTGAAGCGCCGCTCCAAAGGCGCAGTTGTTCAGGATGTGGCCGGGGTTCGCCATAAGTCGATGCCGGCATCGACGGCATAACGGTCGATCGCAGCCATCTCATCGACAGTAAAGCCCAGGTTGTCGAGGGCCTTCACGTTTTGTTCGAGCTGGTCGACGCTGCTGGCCCCGATCAGCACGGAAGTCACTCGCGGGTCGCGCAACGCCCAGGCGATCGCCATCTGCGCGAGGGACTGCTCTCGCCCGAGCGCGACGTCATTGAGGGCCCGGATGCGGGCGAGATTTTCGTCGTTGAGCATGTCGCGACTGAGGGAGCCATCCAAAGAGGCTCTGGAGCCCGGAGGGATCCCATTGAGGTATCGGTCGGTCAAGAGTCCCTGCGCCAACACAGAGAATGCGATGCACCCGACTCCTTCGGACCCAAGGACGTCGAGCAGGCGGTCTTCGATCCAGCGGTTGAACATCGAGTACGACGGTTGATTTATGAGCAGCGGAGTGCCGAGCTGGCGGAGGATGCTGACCGCTTCGGCCGTGCGCTCGTCAGAATAGGAGGAGATGCCGACATAGAGGGCCTTGCCGGAGGTGACTGCACTGTGGAGCGCCCCGAGGGATTCCTCGATGGGCGTTTCGGGGTCGAAATGGTGGTGGTAGAAGATGTCGACGTAGTCGAGCCCGAGCCGCCGTAGGCTCTGGTCGAGACTGGCGAGCAGGTACTTGCGGGAGCCGAGGTCGCCGTATGGCCCCGGCCACATGTCCCAACCGGCCTTAGTGGAGATGACGAGTTCATCGCGGTGGTCGCGGAAGTCGTCGTGGAGTATCCGGGCGAAGTTGGTCTCGGCGCTCCCGTAGGGGGGGCCGTAGTTGTTGGCCAGGTCGAAGTGGGTGATGCCCAGGTCAAAGGCTCGACGGAGGGTCGCGCGTTGCGTGTCGAGGGGCCGGTCGTCACCGAAGTTCTGCCACAGCCCGAGCGACACCGCAGGCAAGAGCAGGCCGCTGCGCCCACAACGGCGGTAGGTCATGGTGCGGTAGCGACCCTCGGCAGGGTTGTAGTCGGTCAATTGTCGCCTGCTCCGTTGTCGTGTCAGTGGCGAATCTATTTCAATCCCTACGACAAAGCGACCCGCCCAATCTAGTTCTGCGAACCGCGTGAGCTCGCAGCCCCGCCTAGGCGATAGCGAGTTTGAGACAAGGACCAGAGCGATACGGTGCTAAGCCACGCTTCATGGCAACGTCCAGATGGCCCGTCCCAACGGTGCCGGCGCTGCCGACCTCTGCCGGCACTGGTGCCGCGGCTTTCGTCGAAGGTGTGGGAGTGGGCCTAGCTGACCATCGGTGACGTCAGGTTCCAGCGGCTTGGCCCCCGTCGATATGAAGAGTCTCCCCGGTGACAAACGTGGCCCGCTCAAGGTAGAGCACACCATCGACAACGTCGCCGATTTCACCGAGTCGGCCGAGGGGGTGAAGCTCTGCCGTACCCGCGTAGGAGGCGGCGTCGTCTGTCGTCCGGATTACTCCCAGAGCGACAGCATTCACCCGAATCCCGCGTGACGCGTACTCAATGGCCAGCGAGCGGGTCGCGGCGTCTAAGCCGCCCTTCGTGAGGGTCGTGAGCGCTGCTGGCGTTCTGCTGTCGGCTTTGTTGACGAGACTGGTCGTCACGTTGACCACATGGCCGCTCCCCTGGGAGACCATCTGACCAATGACTCGCTGGGTAACGTAAAAGAACCCAGCCAGGTTCACGGAGGTGATCAAGACGTAGTCGTCTCGCGTGTAGTCCATGAAGGGCTTGCCGATGAACACTCCCGCGTCGTTGACCAGGCAGTCGATCCGTCCGAAGCGATCAAGAGTTTGTTCCACCACCTTCCCAGCAGTCTGCTCTTCGGTGATGTCACCTCGAATCGTGAAGAAGGCATCCTCGTCAGCATGGACGATCGATCGTGAGATAGCGACGACGGCATACCCCTCCCGTCGGAAGCCAGTGACGAGCCCTGCGCCAATGCCACGAGAGCCGCCGGTGACAATTACGACCCTCCGGCTTGACGGTGCAGGTGCGGGTTGTGCAGTGCTACCGGGTGATGGGTTCATTCGACCAGGTAGACCTCGTAGATCACGGCTCCAGGTTGGCGACCGCCGACACCGATGAACACGCCCTTGTTCAGCCAGTCGAAATCCGGTGCCGCCGTCTCGATCTGTATTGCCGTCCGGAACACGTATTCGCTCGCGTCGACCTCCTCACCCTGACCGAGCCGGGCGAGAATCTCCCTGCTGCCGTGGCGCACCCCTTGCGAACGGACGTAGAGCAACTCGCCGTGATCGGACCGCAGCGTGTAGCGCATGTCTCCAAGTGCCGTGCCGTCAGGCAAAATGATCTGCCAATCCGCGCTGGATCCAGGGAGAAGTGTGCCGTTGAGCTCAGGCCCGGCAAATCTGCCGCCTGTCAGCGGGACAATGCGCCGTCGCCCTTGGGCCACGTTCCCGCCGTCGAGAGCCTCGCCCAGGCTCGCCTCCAATCGGAAGATCTTCCTCAGGCGAGGTTCGGGAAGCCGCGTGCTCATCGTGCGCTCCTAGGAGGGTCGTTTGGTGTCGTAGTACAGCGCGTTGTCACCGGGGATTCAACCGTCGGCTCGGACCGCTGGGTCGTTGGGATGCTGAAAGAGCGGCTGGATGGATATCCGCATCCATTTGCGCAATGGCAGAGCGGACAAGAGTTCGTCGAGTTTTCCTGGGCTGCCGGCTCGATAGAGGCCAAGGACCTTCGATTGACTGTTTCCAGTTGAAGCACTCCATAGCCGGATGAGGCGCCCCTCGCTCGCCAGCGTCTCTGCCGCATCAGCTTCTGCTCTCTGGAGCTCTTCGACTTCGGACTCGGCAACTTCTACCGGGATCTCCAACTCGAACTGGACGAGAAACTCCATTTACGACTCCTCGGTCACAGTCTGCCTAGACCTCGCGCGGGTCAATCAGATGCCACCCGATCACATGCACTGGAATGGGACTACCTCGTCTCGCCGAGAAACGAGAGCAGCGCCTCGTTGACCTCGTCGGGATAAGTCCACGCGATGTTGTGCGGCCCGCCGTCGACTGGGACAAGCGTGCAGTCGGCGATCAACGCCGGAAGCCGCACCGCAGTCACCTCGAACGGAAGGATCCGGTCGTCCGTGCCGTGCAGAACGAGCACCGGAACGTCGATCTTCGGGAGGTCGGCGCGGAAGTCGGTCAGCCAGGTATCGACACACGCGTACGTCGCGTGGGGTGAGCTGCCGGCGGCCACGTTGAAGCTAGCCTGCCATGCCCGATCGCTGATGCGGGTACCGCCATGGACATCGACGTTGTAGAAGTTGTTCAAGAATCCTTCGAAGAAGGCATAGCGATCCGCAACAATGGCCGCCTCAATATCGGCGAACACCTTGTCATCCACTCCCTCGGGGTTGTCGTCGGTCTTCAGCACGAAGGGAGGGATAGCCCCGAGAAGAACGGCTTTCCGCACCCGCGTCGATCCGTAGGTGGCGAGGTAGCGGATCACCTCCCCGGTGCCCATCGAGAAACCGACGAGGACGACGTCGCTCAGACCGAGCTGGTCCAGTAGCACCTTCAGGTCGCCGGCGAAGGTGTCATAGTCATACCCGAGCGTCGGCTGACTCGACCGACCGAAGCCACGTCGGTCGTAGCTAATCACGCGATATCCGTTAGCGAGCAGCTCCCGCTCCTGACGTTCCCACGAGTTGCCGTCCAGCGGATATCCATGGATCAACACGACCGGGTCGCCACTGCCGTGGTCTTCGTAGTGGATCTGGATCGGGGCATCGTTTTCAGTGCCGACGGCGATAGAAGGCATTGCTTCACTCCATCCTTTGGGGGTCCCCGCTGAGCGCGGGATCGAATATGGGACTCCGCTACCCAGCCGCCGGGCAGTGACAGCCGGGGCTGGACGCGAAATCGGTTAGGCCGGCAGATCGCTCCCGGACTGCTCCGCCACCATGTAGCAGGCGTACCAGGCAGGCCAGGTGTCGTCCTGGCTCGACCGGTGAAGGAGGTGCGACCGCCCCGTGCGCTTCTGATGCTCGACATGGGCCGCCTCGGCACGCGATAGCGCGTTCTCCAGCTCTTCTGCGGAGGCGAATTCGACTCTGCCGGAGTCGATCCGGCCTGGGAGTCGAGTGGTGACCTCTTGGACCAGCCACAGATTGCCGTCCGGGTCGCTGAACGAGCAGAAGGACCCGTAACTGGTGCGCTCCGGGTCGGGGCCGGGTTGGCGCGCTTCGACGGGGAACGGCGGGCCGTGCCACACGTCGCTTACGTCAATGCCGAGGGCGACGAGCCCGTCGTGGGCCGCCTTGATGTCGGGCACGGTCAGTCCGGCCTCGGCCGAGCCGGGCGCGGCCGTAGTGAGTCCTCCGCCGAACGTGATCGAGGTCCCGGAGCTTGGCGGTGTGAATTGGACGATGCGGAGCCCCTCGAGGGGTGCAGCGTCATCGTCGAGTCTCCAACCCAGCTGCTCGTAGAAGCTCTTGGCTCGATCGACGTCTGATACGGGGATGACCTGAATTTCGAGATTCATGTTGGGTGATTCGGCTGCGTTCATTGTTCCCTCTTGCTTTCTTAGGGGTTCTCGGATTATCGAGCAACACATTGCGCTTGACGAGCTGCCTTGGGCGCAAACGCTTCTGTTTCGTAAAATGACGGTGCTCGACACGAGTAAACGCTTGCCACCGCCTTTCGTCCACGACTTATGACCAAGCAGTGGTAGGCCTCGCCTATCATCCCAGCTATACGATCGACGGCGTGGAACTGCGGCAGCTGAACTACTTCGTCGCCGTTGCCGAGGAACTGCATTTTGGTCGAGCGGCAGAGCGTCTTCACCTTGCGGGGCCTTCGTTGTCCCAGCAGATCAGCAGCCTCGAACGTGAGCTCGGGACCCAGCTCTTGGTCCGGGACCGCCGCCACGTGGAATTGACCCCAGCCGGCAACCAGTTCCTGGCCGATGCTCGAGAAGTCTTGGCCGCGGCTGCACGCGCCTTCGACCGAGCCCGCACGGGTGGTGGGGAGTTACCACTGCGGCTGGGCTATGTGAGTTGGTTGCCCCCCGAAGCAGCAGCCATATCCGACCCGCGGGTACGTGTCGACGAATGGGTCCTCCCCTCACACACCCAAGTACTGCGAGTGGCGGAAGGAAGCCTCGACTTGGCCATCGCCTGGATTGAAGAGAACGAGATCGAACGGTTGCATTTGTCCGCCCACTTGTTGTGGTACGAACCACTCGAAGCCATCATGCCCCGCGCACATCAGGCAACACATCGCGAGAGCGTGTCGGCTGCTGAGGTCACCGTGCTCATCGATGTGGACGAATCGTCGTGGTCGTCCTGGAACCGCTACGCGTCTGCCTTTGCCACGGCCAACCGGGCGTCAGTGACCAATATCGATGACGGCGGTGTTGCCGGACCTGCATTCTTCGACCACGTCGCCCGCTTGGGTCGGCCGGTGCTCGAATCACCGAAGCGCCACGCAGCGCCGATGCCTCCGACGTTGACCCGCCGACCTGTGAAGTCCCCGGTACCTCTCTGGGCGTGGACACTGCTCCACCGCGCCGATGACGCCCGGCCGAGGGTGGCTCGAGCGACCCAGGCTCTGATTGACCACGCCTCAACCTGCGGCTGGCGAACGCCCCCCGCCGAAGCATATTGGCCTCCTGCTTGAACGGAGGTTCGCAGATGGGGTACGACCTCTAGCAACACGTGCAACCCTCGAAGGTGTTCCGTCGAACGCTGTCCCGGTGGGCGCGTAGTAGTTAACTAGATTTCCTCGATGCAAGCTCCTCCGAAGCCAGCAAGAGATGCGAAGGCCACCTTCTAGGACGTTCGATGCGAAGGGAAGCAAGCTCATGCCCGACGATTCAGTTATTCACTCTGGCTCTTCGACCGACAACCGTCACCTTCTGCTGCTCGGTGCCGGACCGGGCCTAGGAATGGCCATCGCTCGTCGCTTCGCCGACGGCGGCTATCGAGTGACCTTGGCCGCTCGCAGCACTGACGGACTCCGCGATCTCGCTGACCGCCTCGCTGAGACCGGGGACCAAATTGACACGATCGCGGTCGATGCCAGCGACTCTGAAGGTCTTAGAGCTCGCATGGCCGAGCTCTACAACGAAGAGGGCGCGCCCGGGCTCATCATCTACAACGCAGTCGTGGGAGCTCCGGACACGCTCCTGAGCTCGAGCGTCGAACACCTGCAGGTGGCCTATGCAGTTGACGTCATCGGCGCCATCGTCGTGGCGCAGGTCGCCGCGCCGGCCATGCGGGCGGCCGGCACCGGCACCATCATCGTGACCGGTGGCGGTTTCGCAGATCATCCGATCCCAGCCCTCGCGACCGTTTCCCTCGGCAAAGCCGCGCTCCGATCCGCCGCCACCATGCTCGGAGCCGATCTGGCGTCAGATGGCATCCGTGTGGCGACACTGACGATCGCCGGGCAGATCGTTGCGGGCACCGCCTTCGACCCCGAGAACATCGCGAAACGCTATTGGGAGGTTGTCCACTCCGACGGTCCTTGGCAGCAAGAGTTTCGCTTTACCGGCGAATAGCGCTTGAGATGGGGACGGTTCCATCGTCGAGTTCGGTGAGGGACCGGATCGCCGACGCCCGAAGGAAGGAGACAGCTCTTCCGGACTTGAGCAGTTGAGAGAGCGCCGTGTTAGTAGCTACAAACTGAAAAAGTGGGCTCGTGAACTCACGGACTCCGCTAGTCGTATGCAGTGCTGCTCGCGGCTCCGAAGTTCTATAAGTCGACCGCTTGACTCACGAACTTCGCTCCATTACTTTGCATGGCACGTCCTGACAGAGTGGGCACTTCGTGTCAGGACGGTGGCAACGATGGGGAGGGTCCAATGACACGTCGCTGTTTTGCCGCGCCGACATCGATGCTCAGCATCTTGCTGTTGGTGTTGCTTGCCTATCCTGTCGGGCTTTTTGGCGCAGGCACTGCGGCGGCCGCTCCGGGCGTGACCGTCACTCCCGAGCCAGTGGGGTCTCCCACCTACAACGGCACCCTCTTGGGCACGAACTTCAACCTGTCGCAGGTCGGCTACGAGAGTTCCGAATACTTCCTCTCGGGCACGGCCAGCTCCTACGTACAGGTGACCCCCCTGACCAGCGACGGCAAGTGGAATGTCACCCCCGGCGCGAGCGCGCCGTACACCACACGGATCGCAGTCGACCGCCCGATCGATCCGAGGAAATTCAACGGGACAGTCGTGGTCGAGTGGCTCAACGTCAGCGGCGGATTAGACGACGCCCCGGATTGGACGCTGACCCACAATGAACTGATCCGGGAGGGCTTCGCTTGGGTGGGCGTTTCCGCGCAGGCTGTCGGTGTCAACGCGGCGAAGACCACCGATCCGTCGGAATACTCGTCGCTCTCGATCCCTAGTGACAGTTTCTCGTACGACATCTACTCGCAGGCCGGCCAAACGGTCCGCGACGACTCGGCCCAGATCCTCGGTGGCTTGACCCCCCACAAGCTGGTCGCGGCCGGTGAGTCGCAGTCGGCCGGGCGCCTCATGACCTACATCGACGCCGTGCAGCCGATAGCGCACGCCTATAACGGGTTTCTCGTGCACAGCCAATTTGGCACCGGGGCTCCCCTATCCCAAGCGCCGCAGACCTCCGTCTCGGCCCCCACCCCGACGACTATCCGAAGCGATCTCGGCGTGCCGGTCCTCGAATTCGAGACGGAAACCGACGTGTTCAACAGCAACCTGACGGACCGTACCTTCTTCGGCAATCCACGCAACTTCCGCCTTTGGGAGGTCGCTGGTAGTTCGCACTTCGATGACTACGGTCTCAACATCGGACCGAACGACATCGGAAACGGTCAGGGTGCGGTCGAGAACTTGGCCGCCATGCAGAACCCACCCACGAGTCCCAATCCGGCGCTGCCCAACTGCAACGAGCCAATCAACACTGGTGGAACGCACTGGGCACTCGACTCGGCGGTGCATTGGCTCAACCTGTGGGTGGACTTCGGGATTGCACCGCCTCAGCCCCCGTACTTGGCCACGACCCAGTCCTCGCCCGTCGTGTTCCAAGACGATACGAACGGGAACACAATCGGCGGGGTGCGTTCGCCCCAGGTAGACGCTCCGATCGCCACGCTGGGCGGTATAGGTAACAGCCCCGCCTTTTGCACGCTCTTCGGCACTACTGTGCCGTTCACTTCGAGTCAGCTCACCAGCCTCTATCCGAACCATTTCGCTTTTGTGCTCAAGTGGGACCTGTCAACGATCAAGGACCTGTTCTCTGGCTACTTGGTGCCTGTGGACGCAGTCCAGTTGATGAACTCTGCTGCCACCTCACAGATTGGTTAACAGCGGCGAACGAACTGGGAATCTAGGCGGCGAATATCGCCAGGCCGCTTCGGCTCCGCTTGATCCTTACCCTAACCAGAAAGTGCTTCTCTAGGTGATCGAAACGCCGCCCTCCCGTCATTGCCGAAGGCGGTTTCAGCCAAACAGTAGGGGGCTCCGCGAAAAGGCAATCGCCACCGAAGGCAAGCGAACTCCACATATGAACACCCGTCGCAGTATTGGGCAGCCAGCCAAAGCGGATTTGTATCGCCAGCTCCGTTAGAACGGCGACACACGCGGGTCCGGTACTTGGATCTTTGACAGGATCCGACCTGATTGTCTCCCAAGAGCGGCGCCCGTTCGCGCACCAGAGGGGTGAAGAAGCACGAAGTTCTGGTGCGGTCCATGGCCCATGGACCGCAATCGCTGGCGGAACCCCTACTCCATTCCGTCGGCCGCCGCTCGGGACTGATGACTCTCGGTTCGCGCGCCCCCATGATCACCGAGACCCGGGCAGATACAACCTGGGGCAAGAGCGAGCCCTCTACAGTGTTTCCTAGATGGCCACCCCCGTTGAGTCGCCACCAATAACATGCAACCGAAAGAACATGACACCGACGAGAGAGCACGACCAGGAATCACAGTCGCTTTCGCTCAAGCTTCGGGCGAAACGAACGGAAATGATGGCATCGGAGTTGGAAGCAGTCGCTCTGCGACTGTTCGACCAGCGTGGGTTTGCCAATGTAACCGTCGACGACATCACGGCCGAGGCACACATCTCCGTACGCACTTTCTACCGGTACTTTCCTTCCAAGGAGGAGGTGCTGCAGCTCCGCATCGTCAGACGAAGCGAAGTTCTGCGTCAGGCCTTAGCAGCCAGACCGGCAGACGAGCCTCCGCTGCGCTCGCTTCGTGTGGCGCTTGAGGAGGAATTCTCTGCAGTCGATCCGATCGTTCTGAGGCGTTGGATTGCCGTGGTCGCGGACAATCCAATTGTGTTGAGGGGAGTGGTGGGTGCTATCCAGTTGAAGATTCAACCGGTGATCGCCGAGTTCATCTCTTCTCGATTGGAGTTACCCAGCGACGCTTTGGTGCCCACCATGTTGGCTGCAGCAGCACTTGGTGTAGTGCAGGCAGCTCATACCCAGTGGTTCATCCACAATGGCGACTTTGCGACCACGATGTCCGAGAGCCTCGCCGTGTTGGAAAGGACCATCAGTACCGATCCCAGAACTTTGGGTACGGGCGGAGATGCCGTAGATGTCAGAGGTAGGACTCGCGGTCGCGGCGGCTCGAAGCGCAGAAGGCCTTAGTCCCACTTGGCCAACACGTCAGAATCCGCGTTGACAACCTGCCTTGGGGTTGTGAGACGTGCCACCTGTCAGTTGACACTATTTCGGTCCTACCCCGACAGGGCGGAGATGACGCCGACCAGATTGCCTTCCGGGTCTTTGAACCACGCTCCCTCGCGTCCATCAGGCGTCTGAGCGATGCCGTTCTGAGTCTGCGTCTCGGCGGTGTTGTACTCCTCGAAGGTCACGCCCCGGCCCCTCATTTCTTGGACGGTGGCGCGAACGTCAGTGACCTGGAGAACGGCTTGCGTGAACTCCCCCGACGACCTCGCCTCGGCGGGATAGACAAAGAGCCGATTGACGCCATCTCCAACCGCGAAGCCCACGCGCCCATCGCTGGCCTCAAGGAAGTGGGATTCAACCGCTTGAAGTCCAACTTTGTCCAGGTAGAACGCCTTGGCCCTGTTCAGGTCCTGAGCCGGAAGCGTCGCGGTTATCCCAAACGTCTTCATCAACTCTCCCTTTTCACCGTTCGAGCCATTTTGTTTTGCTTGTTCCATGCCAGCAAGCGATCGCGAGCATATGGATCCGTTCCATCAGGCAAACAAACCCACGCATACCGGCTGAAACGCCAATCACATCACCAAGGACGGCTCACACGTGCAACCACAGACGTGGACGGCACGTGCTGGACATGACCGAAACCAGGCCTCAGCTCGTCAGAGCTGACATTTCAGTGCGGGCACCGCTGCCGTCATCAGTGGTAGGTCTCGTCAGTGGGATCGTTCGGCGGACTTGCGAACCACTCCAACTCGTGGGCCACCATCGGTTATTGCTGCGGCGACATGAACCTCGGCCTCCGTCTAGTCGACATCGGCCCATCGCAGGCCGAGTAGCTCACCGGTGCGCATAGCGGTGCTGGCGATGGACAGGTCAGCAACTTACGGGTCACGCTTTCAATCACCTTGAGAAGGGATCGGACGTCATCTTCCAGGGGCGCGTACCTCTTGGTGGTCGACTTGAGCAGCCGCCCGATGCGTCGCTGTCGTAGAGCGACTCCACTATCGCCACCACTCGGACGGACGATCTGATGCTGCCGGTCCACGTCAGCCCAGTAGGGACGCCGAGGGTCCCTGACAGGCTGCGCCGCTGCGGTGTTCGGGCTCGGGTGGCGGTGTCACACGTCCAGTGAATAAATCAGAGGCACAATCGCTCGGTAATAGTCGGGTTCAACTGGTTTGGCTTCGCCATAGCAGACGAACGCCAGAGGCAAGTTGTCCGGATCGCGTCCGAGCAGGAGTTCCGCCGCGCCGTCGGCGATCTGGCGGCGGGAGGTAAAGAGTTTACGTCCCCGCAATAGGGAGTCGATCCGATCCAACTCGCCGAGCGATCCGACGTTGAAGTGAATTGACCGCAGACCCAGCGACTGCTGGCCATGGCGAGCCTGACCAACGCCACGCATTTCACGCAGGATCAGAACGATCGATGTGGGCGACATCTCACCCACCACCGCGACCGCGTCCTCGCGGAGGATCTCATCGAAAGGACCGATGTCCCGGTAGAAGGCGACGGATCGATCCAGGTCGGCTACGGCGATCAGTGTGGAACGAATGGTCCACGCCTCAAGGACGTTTTCGGTAGGCATGGTGTTTCCTCCATGAGTCTTTGATCAGTTTCTCACTGCACGCAAAGCGGCCATGTCGCGTCTGGAGGAGTCGCAGACCATGGCCGAACGGAAGAGTCAGAGCGAGCTTCGCTGGCACACTGAGAGTTGAAAACCCAGCTCTGAACTGCGCCGATGGAGCTGAAGATAGGAACCTTCGTCTCGACGGCCGACCCTCTACTTGGGAAGGACACGTTGTCGACGAGGTCCGACTCGGTTGCGCGTCGGCGCTCGCGAGAGTGGCCCGAACACGAGGTCATCCGGATGGCCTCGCGGCAGCGGCGGGAGCCTCGTCGGAATCGATTGTCCAAAACAGCCTCTCAGGCATCGAACCGCCGTATCCCCGTTCCGGGACCGGGAGTAGCGTCGAAGGTGGACCTCTGCTTGGGTCAGCGGTCTACGCAACGGAGCCATATCCGATCTAATGAGGGGAATCGTACATCGATGCCAGGTGGGAACTTGAACAGTCGACATCGCGACACGCTGTTGCAGATCTTTCAACATCCGACGAGCCACAACATCGAGTGGCCGGCCGTGTTGTCTTTGCTGGAAGCAGTGGGATCAGTCGAGCAGCACCACGACGGCAAGTACACGGTCAGCGTGGGCACCGAGAGCGAAGTCCTTAAACCTCCGAAGCACAAAGATATCGACATTCAACAGGTCGTCGATCTTCGCCGTATGCTGACCAGTGCCGGGTATCGTGCTGTAGTGGACGAGCTCGAGGCTAAAGGCAAAGAGGTCTGACGATGGTTGAGGACGTCGAGCTGGTGCGAGAAAAGAACGTTGTGGCAGTCGTCGACTTTCGCGAGACAACGATCTACCCTACCGATGCGACACCCGGACACGTTCCTGAGCATGTTCTCGCCACTGATCCGCAAGGTCACCTCCACAAGGTTCACCATATGGCGGGCAACCCCAAGGGCACCTACGAAGCCGATAACTCTGCGTATTGGCGCGAGGTGACCGAAGCTTTGGCACCGGCGGCGGCGATTCTTCTGTTGGGTCATGGCGGGGGCAAGGCGAATGCTTCTCACCACTGGGTGGCATACGTCGAAAAGCATCGCCCTGACGTCGCCGCGAAGGTGGCCGCCGACGTGCGGGTCGATATCGATCATCTCGATGACACGCAAGTGCTCCGGATCGCTCAGTACTACTTTGGCGGACCACCGGTGCGGGATTTCGGAGACGCTCGTTGGGGACAACCGAAGGATTCCAAATCCTGAAAGACGAGAGTCCCAGCTCTTTCTAACCGCTTGAAGCACTACAACGCGGACAGCGGCGGCGGCCTCGGTTGGGGCCTGCCCGCCCCCATCGGCATCGCCCTGGCCGACCCATCAAGGCCCGTCGTCGCTCTCGTGGGCGACGGGTCGATCCAGTACCCCATCCAAGCTCTCTGGACCGCGGCCCAGCTCGGGGTGCGAGTGCTCGTAGTCGTCCTACGCAACGGCGAATATGCAGCGATGAAAGGCCTGTCTTTCACTTTGGGGGCTAATCACCCGCCCTCATACAATCTGCGAGGCATCGACATCGTGAGCCTCAACGAGGGATACCGCTGCATCGGCCTGTGCATCGATGAACCAGACACTGTGGTCGAAGCCGCCCGGAAGGCCCTGAACTTGCAAGTGACGACGGTTCTCAATATCCCAATCGACTCAAGCGTGACTGCTCTCGATGCATCACGTCGATGCGAACAGCCCAGCTCGAAGCGCTCTCTCGGGCGAACGGGCGTCGATGAAACCCAACCACAACGGCCATTGCCATGAGAACTGAACGTCAGTACAGCTCCTTTCCCTTAGAAGAGCGCTCTTCTAGCCCGCGGCCATAGCCACCACCCCGGCCGCGGGGAAGTAGACACGGAACGACAGCGCCATTCACGGCCCACTCGCCTCCCGGCTCCTTCGCCCGGTTGGCAAAGAGGCAGCAGGACGGTTTGGTGTGACGAGGACAGAGGACATGATCTCTCCCGGTGCCGAAGCTCGGGCCTAGAACGACACGCCACCCGTACCGGCAGTCGATCCTCCAGAGCCTGAGCCGGAACTTGAGCCAGAGCCAGTGCTTGCTTGCGGCACTTCACGGTGACGACATCGGACCACTTGCCCCACGTATCAGTGATATTTCCGTTCACCTTGCCGGCCGCAGCGTCACCGACGAAGAAGTACAGCGGCTTGCCGGAATACGTCACCTGGAGGGAGCCCCCACTCCGCTTGACGGTGCCGAGCTTGGACGCTCTCACGCCAGTCCCAGCCGTGGCCTTCGTGACACCTTTGGGCAGCATGAGTGCGGGCCAGATCTTCAGGCATTGTGCTGTGCAGGGGGTCTTGCTGGCCTTCAAGGTGTAGAGGGTCTTCCCGCTCACGAGGATCGTTCCCTGGCTCGGATTCTTGGTCGTGGACACCACGACGCCAGCCGCTGCATCCGCCGTACCCGCCGCCAAGACCAACCCCGACAGCCCACCAAGGGCCAGGGCAAGACCGGCCTTTCGTCTTACTGGGACCTTGTGTGTCCAACTCCTGTACTGCGGTTCCTGCTTCATGCCTTGTCTCCTCATCGGTTTTGGTAACCCCTCACTGGGTGAGAATGTGCCGAGAAACGACTTGGTTGGCGTTTCGATTTGCACCTAGGCCGCTGCTTCCGTTTACGAACGGTCCGAGGATGCGGACGCGCCCCTCTGAAGGAGTCCATCGGAAGCACGCCACCCGCCCTCGTCCGGTTCAACGATCGGATGAAGGGCGACTCGGGCTCCGGAGCCTGTGGCGGAGGCATGTCGGTCAAGCGAGTCGTCGCCGCACACGTCTCATGATGTACTCGCGGTGTCCGTCTTCACACCGTGCGAGCCCCCCGCAGACCCCCCTGACTTTTGCGGGGCACGGCGTCGTCGGGGTTGACCTCGGACTGCGCTCGTGGGTGCTGCGAGAGCGGCCGGTAGCTGGATCCGCGGGTGTAAACACGTGCGTAAGGTGGCCGTCGACCGTGGGGGGGTGACGAACAAGGTTAGGGCGATCTCCGGTTTGTTAGCCCTCCAGCGGCCAATTCGGCGATGCGACGTTCGCTAGCGGTGAGCACCTCGAGCCGCACTAACCGATCAAGGCTTCGATGGCACAACATTTGGGTTCTCCTCACCGCCAGTACGGGTTGCCTGAGAGTTCCATTGGCAATCCCCCGTTCGCACCGGGCGATCCGCCAGCGGACGGGAGATCTGATCTCCATGTTCGCCGAGGACCCAGCGCACACCCGGGCGCACGTCCTTGTATACCGCCTCCAGGTACTACCAGGGTGCTGCTCACAGCTCCTTGAGCACCGAGACCAAGAAGACCGCAAGGGAGGAGCTAGCCCCAGGTCCGATAGGCCCTTGGCAGAGTGTTCGCCTCTCATCGCGAGGCAAACGCGAGGTGCATGGGTGCTCCAGGAGCCCCGACCTAAGCCGGGATGGCTTCGGCGATCGCGCTACTCAAACGGATAGGCGGCCACGGCGCTCTCCAATTCGGTCCAGACGTGGGCAGGATCACCCGAAGGAGTCGCGGCCACCACGACGCTGCTGACAGAACCGCTCATGACGTAGCAGGCCACCTCATGAAAGTGGTGGTGACCGATGGTCGTCACGTAGTCGTCGGTGACACACGATCTGGCTCCAGTTGCCGTTCGGAGGGATCTGACCATGGCGTCCTCATGGACGGAGACGGCGTCGTCGTCCAACAGATGAGAGAGGCGGAATGCCGCCCAGTCTTGCAGGGTCTCTTTGCCCTGATGAGGAGTGACATTGAGATAGCCGAGGTAGGTCCCGACCGAGTTGAGAAGGGCCACCGAGAGCGTGTCTGGATCGCCCTCGACCACACGGAACCCAGGAGGCTTCGAGAGGGTTCCAAGACCGGAAGGGACCGCGAGCCGGGCCCAGGTCGCCGGTGGTGTGGTTGACGCGAGCCAACCAAACGACCCAATTGAGGATCTGACAGAGAGCGGATGACCCCCGATTACCGTTGTCGCGCCCACAACTTGGGCCTTCGATGCTGGCCGTGCGGCCGAGCTGATGTTGGCCGCCATTAGTACTAACGCAACGGCCGAGACGATCCCGATCATGAGGTGTCGGGACAACCGGATGACCGGATGCCGTATCGGCGACCGCTGGGCGGCGGGTGTCTCCGTGGATCGAGGCAGGCGAGTCACACATCAACATACGCCGCGGCAGCTTGAAGAGTTTGCCCATCGTCTTGATCAGACTTCTTATGACTCCGAGTGAACTCTCGTGGCGCTTCCACCGTAGTGAAGTTCGACGCCCGAGATCGCGGGAGGAGATCAGACGGCAACAGTCCGACAACAATTTCAAAGGACATCAAGTGACCAAACGACTAGGAATCCTCATTGCGGTGATCGCGGCTCTCGTGGCGGGAGGTCTGGCTCTCGGGCTCGGCCTGATGTCGAACTCCCACGCCACCGCCATCAAACCCACCCCTGCGGCCCACACCGCCACCGCGCCACCGGCGCCGACGACTGCCGTGCCAGCGCCGCCGCCCCCTCCGCCGACCACGGTGCCACCCCCGCCGCCCCCTCCGCCGACAACGGCCCCTCCGGTGGCTCCGCCGCCGACAACGGCCCCTCCGGTGGCTCCGCCGCCGGCCATCGTCAACGGTATTGCCCAGGACAACGGCGGCGACCAGGACGCCGACAACAACGGAGGGCCAAGCGATGGCGACGGCAACCTCTGATCACGTGTCGTCGCTCCGACGCGACGGGATACGGGCCCCGCGTGGACCCGCGTCCCTCGCCGCCCTCGTGCTCCGTATGGTGTGCGCCGGTCTGCTCGTCTGGGTGGGCGCCATCCATCTTCACCTGTGGATGGAGGGATACCGCGACATCCCGACCGTCGGCGCCCTCTTCTTGGCCGACGCCGTGGGTGGCTTCGTGCTGGCGGCGGTCCTGCTGGTGTGGCCGCGGCCACTCGCCGGGCTCCTGGGGGCGGGATTCATGATCTCGACCCTCGGGGGACTCATTATCAGCCTCAACTTCGGTTTGTTCGGCTTTCGGGAGTCGTCTGAGGCTTCGTTCGTGATCGAAACGATCATCTTGGAGTCTGTCGGAGCGGTCGCCTTGATTGCCTGGGCCGTCGCCGTCTGGCGCGGTTGGGGCCGGATCGCTCCCTCCGCTACGGCGCTGCGAGAGATCGGGCAAGAACCCCGGCGGCCTCAAGCTCCGCTCGGAGTTGGCGGGCCGAGCGGAACAGGACGATCTGAATCCCCAACTTGCTAGCCGCCTCGAGGTTCTCCTTGGTGTCGTCAATCATCAACGTCGTGTTCGGTGTCAGACCGAAACGGTCCAGCAGTCGTCTGAAGATGGTGAGCTCTGGCTTGGCAACCCCTTCCCGACCCGATACGACAGTACCGTCGAACCAACCGAGAAACGGGAATCGCTTGAGGCGGAGCGGATACGTCTCCGCCTCCATGTTGGTGAGCGCATAGCAGGACAGTCCGGTTTCTCTCACTGCCCGGAGGACCTCCACAGATCCGGCGTCGGCGCCAATGATCATCTCCTCGCTGCGACTCGACCATGCCCAGATCAGCTCGGAGAGCTCGGGATGCCTAGAGGCGAGCTCGGCGCACGATGCCGCGGTCTGGACGCCGCGGTCGTGGGGCGCATGCCACGACGGTGAACAGACCTCGGCGAGGAACCATTCCATCTCCGCCTGGTTCGCGAACAGCTTTCGGTAGAGGTGCCGGGGGTTCCAATCGAGCAAGACGCCACCCACGTCGAACACCACTGCTCCGACCGGGGGACGCCCGGCAACGGTGTTAGAACGCACACGATATATGTTAGTTTGAACATCATGGATGTGCACACCCGCCACCAGACGATCCTTGAAGCGCTTCGCCAGCGAAGTCCAGTGCTGGTGGGGGAGCTGGCCAGTGCCCTGGATTGTTCTGAGATGACCGTGCGTCGTGATCTTGAGTCGCTCGAGCGCAGTGGCGGGCTCCGACGTGTGCACGGGGGGGCGGCGAGTGTCTTCCTCAGCGCCGAGGAGACCCCGTACGGGATCCGGGCCCTCGAATTCAGCGACGCCAAGGCGACGATAGGCGCCGCTGCGGCCAGCCTCTTGGCCGACGGGGAGACGGTCATTCTTGACGGCGGTACCACCTCCATGGAGGTGGCGCGAGCACTTCGCAGCCGGCGGTTGACCGTCATGCCGCTCGCCCTGAGACCAGTCTTCGAGTTGCACCAGTGCCCCGGCATCAAACTCCTTCTCCCAGGTGGCGAGGTCCGTGCGGGAGAGCTGTCGTTGACGGGGAGTCTCACCGAACCTTCCTTTTCGCAGCTCCGATTCGACACGTACGTGATGGGCCCTTGCGGCATCGACGCCAAGGCGGGCATCACTACCCACTTTCTCGCCGAGACAGCGGTCAAACGCGCCGCCGCAAGATCGTCCCAGCGGGTCATAGCGGTGGCCGACTCCTCGAAACTCGGGCGAGTCGCATTCGGTCATGTCTGCGATCTCGACGAGATCGACATCGTCCTGACCGATGCCGGAGCCGACCAGCAGACGGTGGATGAGTTGCGAGCGATGGGCGTCGATATCCGCTGCGTCTGACTCTGAGTCCGGGCCTAAACCGACGAACGGCACCAGCATTGGGCCGGTGGCCTCGCCTGGCCGTCATCGGCGTGTTCTTTGCGCACGGCTTCTTGTTCGCCTCCTGGACGGCCCATATACCGCAGCTGAAGCAGCACCTCGGCCTGAATGACGGCCGGCTCGGACTGGCCTTGCTCGGGGCCCCCATCGGCTCGGTCCTGGCCATGGTGGTTGCCGCCCGCTTCCTGCCGAGAGTGGGAAGTGGGCCGATGGTCCGCTTGGCCCTGCTCGGTTATTGCGTCTCGGGTCCATTCATCGGCGTCACTGGTTCGTTCGGAACCTTCTTCGTCGCGTTCCTGCTCTGGGGCTTCTTCCGAGGGATGCTCGACGTGTTGATGAACACCCAAGCGATCGAAGTAGAGCTTTTCTCCGGCCAAGTGCTGATGCCAGGTTTCCATGGCTCGTGGAGTAGTGGCGCGCTCGTCGGTGCGGTCATCGGAGCGTCGGCGGTGGGACTAGGCGTCTCGCTGAGCGAGCAGCTGCTGGTCCTGGCCGTGCCGTGCCTACTGGTCGTTGGCTGGCTCACGACCCGTATGATCCCCGACCGGCGGGTGGGTGATGACCACGAATCTTCAAGAGGTGGTCGCGAGGGGCGCCACGGCGTGCTGCAAGGCGAGCTCATTGTGCTCGGGGGCGTCGCCTTCGCCGACATGCTGTGCGAGGGTGCCGCAGCCGATTGGGCCGCCGTGTATCTCCGTAACTCGCTGCACACTGTACCGCTTGTCGCCGGAATGGGATTTGCGATCTATGCCTTCGCCATGCTGGCCATTCGGCTCTCCGGCAATCGCCTCTTCACCAGGTTCACCGCCCACCGTTTGCTCTCCTTGCTCGCCCTCATCGCAACGCTCGGATTCGCCGGCGGTCTCGTCATCGGCAGTCCTGTGAGCGTGCTGATTGGATTCGGGTTACTCGGAGCCGGACTCGGAAGCGTCATCCCGATGACCCTCAGGGCGGCCGGAACCGTAGCCAACGTGAACACCGGAAGAGCGGTCGCTTCGGTAGCCGGCTGTGGCTGGGCCGGCTACGTCGTGGGACCGGTCGTGATCGGCGTCGTCGCATCATCGACCACACTGCACACCGCCCTGTTCCTGATCCCAGTGCTCGCCGGCATCGTCGCGATGGGTACGTGGACCGCGAAGGGGGTGAGTCGCTCGGCACTACCCGCTGGCGCGGTGCCGAGCGCACGCGAGCGAATCTGGCATCAGAGCGTCACGAGCTGAACCCGTCGACTGAGTTCTTCTCGGGTTCAAGGAACGAAGCAAATAGAAGAGATTGGGCATCGGCCCAGCTGGCGGCCCTCTTCTCGTGGCCATTCTTTTTTGGGGCGGAAGACGGGATTCGAACCCGCGACCCTCACCTTGGCAAGGTGATCGAATTGGTCAAGCCAACCCCTTGGTACCCGCTGACGTGCACCTCTGCACACGGAATATCCATCCCGCGTCGAAGACGTGCTCGGATCACTCTCACCGCGTAAGACTGCACCAATGACGACCGGAATGCTTGCACTGAGCGAACTGTCTGATCAAGCACAGCAATCCACAGGGCTTGACGACTTCGGCGATCAGTCGTGGAAGGAGGGGGCCGAGCGATTGATCTATGACTTGAACGATAGAGGTGCCCTTACCGAAGTCGGCAGCGTCATCGCTGGGTCCGACGTCGTCGAGTACCTAAGCAGTCGACTTCGAGTCGTCAATTGGGTGAAGCGAAACCCTTCGATCGCTGACGCGGATATCCGACCCCCTATTGTCGTCCTCGGACCACCACGGACCGGGACGACCATCCTCTTCGATGTCTTGGCCCAGGACCCCGCAAACCGCGTGCCGCTGACGTGGGAGGTCGACCAGCCGTGGCCGCCGCCAGATACCGCAACTTACGCGTCCGATCCGCGAATTGACGAGGTGGACGCGAAGCTGGCGAACGTAGACCTGCTCATTCCGGGCTTCCGCGCTATGCACGACATGGGCGCAAGGCTCGGCCAGGAATGCGTGCGGATCACGGCCGCCGACTTCCGCAGCATGATCTTCTCGACGCAGTATCGCGTGCCGGAGTACCAACGTTGGCTTCTCCATCAGGCCGATATGGCGCCCGCCTATCGATATCACCGAATGTTCTTGCAGTACCTGCAGTCGGCGCATTCCGCCGATCGATGGGTGATCAAGTCGCCAGCCCATATATGGTCGCTCAACGCCATGTTCCATGAGTATCCGGAGGCGCTGATCGTTCAGACCCATCGAGATCCGCTGCGCGTCGTCTGCTCGCTCGCATCGCTCGTCGATCTTCTTCGCCGTCTGGCGAGCGATGACGTTTCGATCTCGGCGGTCGCGGCCGAGTGGGTAGACGACATCGTCCTCGGTCTTGACAGGGCCATCGAGGCACGAACCGACGGAACCGTGCCGGCCGGACAAGCAGTGGACGTCCTATTTGGGGACTTTCTTCGGGACCCCATGGCTGTTGTGAGGACGATCTACGAACGCCTGGGCATCGAGCTGAGCGACGCGGCGCAGAACGCAATGAAAGCCTTCCTGGCCGCCAACCCCAAGGAGAAGCACGGCGGTCATACGTATTCGTTCGCCGAGACGGGCCTCGATGCGGGCCTCCTGCGAGAACGGACGCGTGCCTATAAAGAGTTCTTCGACATTCCAGAGGAGGCGTTGCCGTAGTGTCGGAGCCGATGGCAACAGCAGGCGAAATGCGTAGCTGGCGAACACACGCGTACGGGCAGCCGCTAGAGGCGCTCAAGCTCGATGTGGTTTCCATTCCTCACCCAGGCCCAGGGGAGCTGCGCATCAAGGTGGACGCGATCCCACTCAATCTCAACGACCTCGAACGGATCACCGGCGGCAACATGATGGTTCGTCCCGAACTTCCTTATAGCCCCGGCATGGAAGTCATGGGCACGGTGGACGCATGCGGTGACGGCACCGGACAGTGGGCAGGCCGACGGGTGGTGTCGATTCCCACCGGGGCGTACGGCGGCTTCGCCGAATATGCAATCTGTCCAGTCGCATCGACGTTCGTGATGCCAGAGTCGATTCCGCTTCCCGATGCCGCAGCGTTATTCTTTCCTTTTCATCTGGCCTGGCTGGGTCTAATCGACCGAGCCGGCCTTCAAGAGGGCGAGACTGTCCTCATCCATGCCGCTGCGGGCGGGTCGGGTTCGGCGGCCGTGCAGCTCGCCGTAGATCGTGGCGCGCGGGTCTTCGCGACAGCCGGCACCGATGAGAAGATCCGCTTATGTCAAGAACTAGGCGCTCACGTGGCGATCAACTACAACACGAGCGACTTTGCCGAGATCGTGTTGAAAGAGACGGGGGGCCAGGGCGTCGATGTCGTCTTCGACAATGTGGGTGAGGCGGTCTTAGAGAAGTCGCTGCAATGCACCAGGTACAACGGTCGTTACCTGATGATGGGCTTTGCTTCCAACAAGGTCGTTGCAGACGAGAAGTTCATCGTGCCAAGACGGATCGCCTTGGGAAATCTCAAGCTCTGCGGGGTCCTGCTTTCGTACCAGGACCCGGACGCATTGGCCTTCCTCAAGACGGGCATGGGCTGGAACTTCCTTCCCAATGAGTTGGGCTGCCGGATCATGGATGAGATCGTCTCGCTCGTACTTTCGAAGAAGGTCAGGCCGGTCATCGGGGAGGTGGTCGACTTCCTCGAGATACCTGCGGCCATCGACGCGATGGCGCGGCGGAACACTGTCGGCCGCACCATCGCCCTGATTGCGAAGTAACTTCGACCCAGGCGAGCTGTTCCCATGTGAGAATCGCCATGTGGAGTTCCGGATTCGAGAGCGGAAGACGGTACACGCAGAGAGAGCGGAGGACGGTGACGGAGAGCGGAAGATCGGATCCGATGACGGCATCATTCGGTCGCTGGCGGCATGGACACAGCTCTTTGGAGTCGTGAACTTCGAGGTCTTCGGTCGCCTCGCCGACATAGTTGGGGATGTCGATGCCGTCTTCGACCAATCGGTCAGACACATGCTTGCCTTCGTCGGCATACATGACAAGGGCTCCGCGGTCCCATAGCTAGTGCCGCATCAGGCAACGTTTGCGCGCTTTACCAGTTCACGGAGTGTTTCATCGTGAGCGTGGCGGTTGCGCCAAATGATGTAGCGGCGGATCATCGAGTTCTGTTCTTCGTGTGAGCGGTGGTCCGTGCCGTCGAGGGTGAAGTAGCGCAGCGCCTGGAACTGGGCCTCGATCCGGTTCATCCAGCTGGCATTGGTTGGAACGTAGGCCAGCTCGACGTTGTTGGCATCGGCCCAGTCGCCGACTCGGGTGTCCTTCTTGGTCGACAGGTGCGGGCTGAAGTTGTCGAGCACGATGGCGATGCGGACCTCGGCCGGGTAGAGGTTGCGCAGGTAACGGCAGAACTCCAAGAAGGTGGTGCGGTCCTTCTTCGTCTTGACGTGGCCATAGATCTTGTCGCGGTTCAAGTCGTAGGCCGCCATGAGATGACGCACACCGGCAGTGCGGGTGAAAGTGGCCCGACGCCGGCGCCGCCGTGGCCGCTTGGGCTTCTTCTCAGCGGTGACGATCCGAGGTGCCCACTGGCGGCCCGGCCGCGGCAGCAGGTTGAGCGGTCCGAACTCGTCCATGCAGATCACCACGGAGGGGTCGCCCCTTTTCGCTCTGGCCTTGCCATCTGCGATGTCGTAGAGCTCGAGCACCCGGTTCTTCTTGGCTTCGAAGTCGGGGTCGTTGCTCTGCTTGAAGGTCTTGATCACTTGAAAGCTGACGCCCTCCTCGCGGAGGAGCACGCGGAGACCCTCGTGGCTGATGTCGTCGACCACCCCCTCGGCAACGAGGAACTCGGCCAGCTTGGACAGGCTCCACGTCGAAAAGGGCAGACCGTGGTCGGCCGGGCGGGACAGGGCGATCTTTTTGATCTGGCGTCGCTGGGGCAGGGTGAAGGTCGGAGGCCTCCCGCCGGCGTAGCGCGGAACGAGCGAGTCGAAGCCGTCCTCGTTGAAGTTGTGCAGCACGGCGCGGACCCGGTCCGGCGAAGTGAAGGCCACCTTGACGATCTGGGCCACGTCCATCCCCTGGGCGCTGAGCAGCACCATCTGGGCTCTGCGCCAGGTGACCACCGACCCCGAGGATCGTCGCACGATCCGCAGCAGCCGATTGCCCTCCTCGTTGGTGATCGCACGCACCCGCACGCCTTCGCGGACATGACCTCCTCGTTCGATTCCGACGAGGTCCAGTCTGCGCGACGGTGCTGCTCAGGTGGTGGACGCGCCTCCAACGTTGCCGGTCACGGCACTAGTCAGACGACCAGTCCACCGATACCGTGGTTCTGCCTACCTGCCCGCTCCAGAACAGTACTCCTCGCGCCGGCGGCCGCGGGCGCAGGTCGTTAGTCCTGGCACGGGCGAGCATCGTCTGAATGGTCCGCCCCACTCCCTCGTCGTGCGCTCTTGTCGTGCACTTCCGCCCACCCAGTTTCCACCGCGTCCACTGGATCCGCCGCTGTAGTAGAGCGCTCTACTATGAGCCGATTCCTCGGTGACGCATCATTCCTCTGGCTCGGCGCGATTCGGTACCTGCAGGCTCAATCGACCTAACTCGACCCCTTCATCACAACGGCGGTCCAAGAGGGCTCCGCTCCGCTAGCCCTCTTCATCGAGAGGGCCGGCCCGGGATCAGCGGGCGAACCTCGCTCGGCGCACCGTTGCGAAAGCGAAGATTTGGCAATGCGGAATTCGCTAGGCCGGCCGCATCAAATTTTTCTCAAGCAGCACCGAGACGAGAAGATCCCGATAGCCGTGGTCGTCAAAGAGAATCGTCACCTGATCTCGGTCGTATCGTTGAATCGTGCCCTGGCCCCAGTGGTCCGTAAAGACGCGCGTCCCGATCGGGAAGGGCTCCTCCCAGTGCGGGATCGCGGGGCGCTGAAGGTCGTTGTCACAATTTCCGCACGGACCTGGGTAATTCTGCCCGAAGTAGGTCAGGAGGAATGACCGCCGGCATCCGGTGTGCTCGGCGTAGCGGCGCATCATCTCAAGGCGAGAGGACTGGACCTCCTGCTCGCGACTTGACTTCTCTACGGATGCTTCGAGGGACGCGGAAACGCTTATCAGTTCGTTCCACCGGACTCCCCCGTCGGCGACCCAACTAGCAGCGCCGATATCAACCAGGCGGGCTAGCGCCAGCGTCACCGACCGGGTGCTACGGGCGTCACCGGCGAGATGGTCGATGTCGTTGCTGGCGAACCCCTCGGCGAGGCGATTGGCGACCTCGGCGACGTTCGCCTGCGAGACACCATCTCTTACTGCGAGGTGTCGAACAACGGCCAGATCGGCATCGTGGTACAGCAGTTGGGCCTGCGCCGGTTTTCCGTCCCGCCCGGCGCGTCCAATCTCTTGGTAGTAGGCGTCGATAGAACCAGGTGGATCGGAGTGCACGACCCAGCGCACATCGGGCTTGTCGATGCCCATTCCGAACGCCACCGTGGCGGCCATGATCCGCGTCGATCCATCGAGGAATGACTCCATGGCCTGGCGCCTGACCGCTATCGGGAGCCCCGCGTGGTAGAGCGTCACGCTGTGCCCAGTGGCGGCGAGAGCATCCATGGCCTCTTGGGCGCCCGCACGCGTGGCGGCGTAGACGATCCCAGACCCGTCGAAGTCGGATGCCGCCTGTCCGATAGCCCGCCTCTTGCCCTCGCGAGAGAAGACGCGATGGACGCTCAGGCTGATCTCTGGTCTGTTGAAGTCGCCGATTACCACCTTGGGATCCTGTAGCCCGAGGCGTTTGATGATCTCCTCGCGCACGGGCGGCGCTGCCGTCGCCGTCAACGCCATTCGTACGTCGGCGTCCAGTGCATCGGCCTGAGCGCCCAGTCGCAGGTAGTCCGGACGAAAGTCTTGGCCCCACTGGCTGACGAGATGGGCCTCGTCGACGACGAACAAACCCGGCTTGACCCTCATCAGCGCCGTTCTCGTGTCAGGGTTGATGAGCTGCTCGGGCGCGACAAACACAAACTCGTTGGCGTCACCAACCGTCGAGAGCGCCTCCTCCCGAGCCTGGCTCGATAACTTGGAGTTCACGACGGTGGCCGACAGACCAGCATCGTGGAGGTGCGCGAGCTGATCGTCTTCCAAGGCGATCAGCGGAGAGACCACCAGGGTCGGGCCCGTCCTCAACAGTCCGGCCAGCTCGTAAATAGCGGACTTGCCGGCGCCGGTTGGCAGCACTGCCACTACGCTGCGGCCCGCGACTGCGGCGCTGATCGCCTCGAGCTGGCCAGGGCGCAGTTGGTCGAACCCGAGCCGATCCCGGGCCAGGCGCCGAATCGAGTCTGCTGTCGCGAGTGTCCTTGCCATTCTGCGGACTCCTAGACCCTTGCGTAGAACGCGCACATGAGGAGGCCGTCCAGCCCCAGTCGCTGGTCTGGGATGGTTAGCACGACCTGGGCTGGGGCGGGCGCATCGGAAGAGTAGGACGGCCAGGCCAGCGGGAGACGGCGACTCCGACTCTTCTACAAGCCGTCGAGGTCGACGTTGGGGTAGCCCTCTGGAATCTTGTCCAAGTCAGCGGGATCAGTGTCGATCACTTCAAGTTCTGGGTCGTCCTCGACGTCCGGGATCAACTCATCCTCGCCGACTTCATCGTCCCCCTCGGCCGCGACGCCGGCTTGCTTGCCGCCACCACGACGGTCGGCGGTCACGGGGTCGACGTCCCAGCCCGCTTCCACGTCGTTTGCTTCTACCGGACCTGACCCGTCCGGGTCGTCCATGCCCCCCTCCAAAAGGGATACCCGGTCCTCATCCTCGAGATCGCCCCCGATCTCTTCGCAGCTCGGTCCGATCGACCGTCATGTCCTCGATGTCGCGCTGGCCAAAACCCTCGCCCGTTGCGTCCTGCTCGTCGACGGCTTCGTCCACGTCTTCATACAGAGTGCTGTCTTCGGGTGGCTGTTTCGAGATGTCAGTCATAATGGTCGTCGCTACTCCCTTGATGAGCTGCTACTTCACACTTCCAGGGATGGGGTCGCAATGGAACCTCGGTCAAGCCAAGTATAAGAGTTCGGTGGCCTCGACAACCTCTCTACCCCAGGTGCGCGCGGAGGAAGGCGACAGTTCGGTCCCACGCGATCCTCGCCTGCTCGGCGTCGTAGGTTCCGAGGAGGTCCTCTTCGTTCAAGAAGGCGTGGCCGGCGGGATAGTGGTCGATCTCCGGCTTCCTGCCGGTGTCCGCTGAGATCTTTTCGTTGAGCTCTTCGGCCAGTGTGGGCGGATTGATCTGGTCAGCGTCGGGGATATGGATTAGCACGGCCGCCCGGAGCCCCACGTAGTCGTCAGGCATGTATCCGAGCGGGTAGAAAGCCACTACCGCCGCCACCTTGCCCCCCTCTTGGACCGCGAGTTGTAGGGCGAACGAGCCGCCCATGCAAAACCCGACGACTCCTACTGTCTCGCCGACCACCTCGTCCCGCGAGAGCAGATAATCGACCGCCCCGCGGAGGTCACGGGCCGCCCGGTCGACGGGTAGTTCGAGCAACAGCTGCAACGCTTCTGCTTCGTCGTGAGTAGTGGCTCCGCCGTAAAGGTCGGGGGCCAGCGCAACATACCCCTCGCCTGCGAGCCGGTCCGCCATGTGGGCCATGTGGGTAGTGAGCCCCCACCACTCCTGGATCACGATCACCCCGGGTCCGCTACCTGACGCCGGTAACGCGAGATAGCCGTAAGCCTCGTCTCCGTTGCTGGCGAAGGTGACGTTCTGGACGGGGTTTGAGTGTTCAGACACGTTTCGTTCCTCTCCCTCTGTTCGGTCGACATTTCTTTTCGTTTCTCCCTACAGCTCTGACGCGGCGGCAGATGGAAGTGACGCCTCGAAGTCACCGACGGGCAGGTGGGTCGGCTGGGCCGGGACGAGTCAGATGACGTCAGGCGGCGGCCTCGTTGCACCGCCGCCTATCTCACTGACCGCGGAGTCCGCGGCGAATAGGTCAGCTACCGGTTATCCGCGAATGGCCTGAGGATCGAGCGCTGACACGATCAGCTTTGCCACGTCCCCAGGATGCGAGACCATTGCGAGGTGGCCCGAGGGGACTTCGATGACGGTTGCACCCATGCGCGTAGCGAACTGCCGCTCGGCATCGGGCGGAAGGGCCTCGTCGTCTGTGGCGACCAAGTACCACGAGGGCAGAGAGTTCCAGGCCGGGACACCCATCACCTCATCGAATGCGGCGGCGGCCAAGGGCTGCTGAACGGCATAAAGGACCCTCGCCTTCCCCGGATCGACGTCAGCGGCGAAATGATCTACGAAGTCTTCCTCCGAAAGCCATACGAAGCCCCTCTTGTCGACGAACCGGTGGATCAGCGCAGGCGTCTCGGGACCCTGCGCCAGAACCGTACCCAGCGACTCACCTTCAGCAAGCCCGAAGGCGGCGATGTAGACCAAACCGACGACGTTCGGAGCGTCCGCGCCGAGTGCCGTCATGATCTGGCCACCGTACGAGTGCCCGACGAGGATCGCCGGGCCGTCTTGGAGGGTTAGCACATCGCGAAGCCGGGCGACGTCATCCGCCAGCGAGGTCATCGGAAATTGGGGAGCGGTGACTTTGTAGCCCTCCGCCTGGAGTTGTTCGATAACGGCGCTCCAACTCGAGCCATCGGCCCATGCGCCATGGATGAGGACGACAGAAGTTTGGAGTTTGCTTGGTTCCACTTTGATCTTCCTTTCTTTTCGGATCTACATGACGACCAAAGGTCTTGGCCAGGGACTCACGTCACCGGCCACAAAGGGCGATGTCTCGTCCGGGTGGTGCCGGCGCGCCTATGCGCCGACATCGCTTCAAAGATGAGGATTACGAGGTGGATCGCGCCGCCTCGTTGATCACGTTTGCGCCGGACCTGACGGGTGGTTGAATCGTTATGACGCTCGTCATATGATGGACACTATGAACCATGACAGGTGTCATAGTCAAGCTCCAATGTCGCCCCAGGACGATTGGGAGCTTTCGTGATGGCGGCCAGAACTCCTCAGCCTCGTGAGCTTCCGCCTCGCGAGCGGATGGTGCGCAGCGCCGCGCAGCTCATCCGGCGCAAGGGTGTCTCGGGGACCGGTATGCGAGAGATCGTGACTGAGGCCGACGCGCCTCGAGGCTCGCTCCAGCATTACTTTCCCGACGGCAAAGAGGAACTCGTCTCCGATGCTCTGCTATGGGCCGGCAGCGTGACCGCTCAGCAGGTACGGCGAAGTCTCCGCGGGCTCGAGCCGAGGACACCCAGCGCCCTGCTGGCCTCGATTGTTGATGGCTGGCGCCGTGATCTCACCAACGAGAAATTCTCGGTCGGGTGCCCGCTCGTTGCCGCGGCGGCGGATACGGCCGCAAGTAGCAGGCAACTACGAGAAGTGCTGCGACGGGCATTCGACGGGTGGCTTGAACCGCTCTCCGAGAGTCTGGTCGAGGTCGGCGTGCCTCTGGAGCGCTCCGACAACCTCGCAGTCGTCATCATCGCCGCCCTTGAGGGGGCCATCATCTTGGCCCGGGTCCGACACGACCTCACGCCGTTCGACGCGCTCGTCAGTGAGCTTGGACCTCTGCTTGATGCCGTCGCCCGTTCCGCACCGGACACCTCCTCGTGAATTCCGGCAACATGTTTCTTGAGCATCAACCGTCGGCAGAACTGTTCCGTATTCCCAATCTGCAACCTCAAGCTGGACCGACGAAGGAGATAGAAAGGAGCGAGGAGCACCAAAGTGAGCGAGGAGGTAGTCCTGGTCACAGGGGCCTTGGCCGGCATTGGACGAGCGACTGCTTCGGCCTTTGCTCGCGACAGAGCGTCCGTTGTCGTCTCCGGACGACGAGAACCAGAAGGAAGGGCCTTGTGGCCGAGCTCCCCGTCATGACAGAACCAGGCTGCGGCAATGTTGTCAACCTCTCCTCCGCTCGGGAGCGTCCTTGAGCACAGCCAGCAAGCACGCAGTGAACGGATCCACGCGTTCGGCCGCTCTCGAGGTGGCCACCAAGGAAATCCGCGTTAATGCCGTTGCTTCCCGGGCCAATGCCCCACCGAAGGCCTTCTCCGCTTTACGGGCGGTGACGAACAGCGCTATGCCGCAATGCCGCGACGGTCCCGGCCGCTCGCCTCGGTCACGTTGAGGAGATCGGAGAGGTGATCAAGCTCCTCGCGTCTGACGGGGTGCGGTTTGCCAGCGGTCAGATCGTCGCTGTCAAAAGGCGGCAAGAGTGCGGGGTAGGTGAAGAAATAACCGCCGACTAAATCGATCTTTCCATCTACTGAAGGAACCAGACGCCGCGTGAATTCGCCCTCGGCGCTCCTGGACTGCTACCTGCCCTGGTGAGCTCTAGGCGACCCTATCGTCCTCTCTTCAAGAACGTACGTACACTGGGTGCATTCTCCCGGGATCCCTGTTCTGAACCATGCTGCTCGACCGCATCGAAGAGCGGGCGCTCCTTGATGCATTGCTTGACGCGGCGCGCCGGGAAAGCGGTGGGGCCTTAACGCTCCACGGTGAAGCCGGTATGGGCAAGACCGCTCTGCTTGATTACACGGTCGAGCACGCGCCCGACCTCCAGCTGGTGCGGATCTCAGGCGTGGAGGCAGAACAAGAGTTCGGGTTCGCTGCGCTTCACCGCCTTCTCCTGCCATTTCTAGGACAGGTGGAATCTCTTCCCGCACCCCAACGAGACGGGCTGCGGGCAGCCTTTGGCATCTCTACATACACGCCGGCCGACCTCTTCATAATCGGCCTCGCGACACTGACGTTGCTTTCCGAAGCCGCCTCACCTGAGGGTCTTTTGTGCATCGTCGATGATGCCCAATGGGTCGATTATGCGTCGCTCCAGGCCTTGGCATTCGTTGGCCGCCGACTCAACAAAGACGGTATCGCTCTGATCTTCGCTATGCGCACCTCCGAGGATACGCTTTCCGCCTTAACGGGGCTTCGCGCTGTGGAGATAAGCGGTCTTCCCGAGGATTCAGCACTGGAACTTCTGTCCGAGGTCGTGCACGGCCCACTAGATGCCAATATCGCGCACCGCGTCATCAGTGAGACAAGTGGTTGTCCTCTGGCGCTAACCGAGCTGGCCGAGGAGCTAACGGCGACGCAGTGGGTGGGTGCGAGCCGCCTGCCTGAGCCGATCCCTATCAGTCGGCGCCTTGAGACACATTTTCGGGGCCAGGTCGACCTGATGCCGCCCCAGGTCCAGACCTACCTCCTCGTTGCGGCGGCGGAGACATCGGGCAATCCAGCGTTGGTGCGCAAGGTGGCCGCCGAACTCGGATGCAGGTCGGATGTCGAGGATCTTGCGATCCGCGAACGCCTTCTGACCACTGAGCCGCGGATTGAGTTCCGGCACCCCCTGATCCGGTCGGCCATCTACGCCGGAGCCAGACGCGAGGAACGTACGAAGGTTCACATTGCTCTCGCGGCCTCACTCGACAAGGCGAACGACCCTGACCGATGGGCTCGCCATCTCATCGCCAGCACCACCGCACCCGATGAGGCACTCGCCGCCGATCTCGAAGCCACGGGGCATCGGGCGCGTAACCGTGGAGGTTATGCGGCAGAAGCGTTCTTCTTGACCCACGCCGCGGAGTTCAGCGAAGCGCCGCGGCTTCGGTCAGCGAGACTTCTCAAAGCAGCAGACGCCGCGCTGAATGGCGGACAGCCGTTTCGAGCAGAAGCTCTCTTGTCTCGAGCACAGCTTGGACTCTCGGATCCCCTTCTGATGGCGGAAGCGCAACAGCTGGACGGCAGGATGCGAGTACCTTTAGTTCAACCATCGGCTGCATCGGCTCGTCTGCTCGAAGCGGCCCGGCAGTTTCTCCCTCTCGATATCGAGCGTGCACGCGAATCGCTGCTTGAAGCATTCGACGCGTTTCTGATATCCCATCACCTCACGCTCGACACGACCGGCGTGGAAATTGCTGAGCTCGCGCGCACCACGGCCAAGCCCCTCCGGCGACCCCAGCTGGCGGATCGACTTCTCGACGGAACATCCCTTCGTCTCGCTGCGGGTTACCGAGAAGCCGTGGAGGAACTCCGCGAGGCAGCGCGAGTCATGCGAGATGGGCCAATCTCGATTGATGAGATCACGAGATGGTTCCAATACGGCATTGTCATTTCTGATGAGCTGTTTGACGACCGCACCTACACCGCGTGGGGTCAGCGAGTCGAGAGGGCGGCTCGAGAGACGGGTGCACTTTTCGTGCTCTTGTTCATTCTGATCGCGCTGGCTCAACAAAAGATTCGAACCGCAAACTTCTCAGCCGCCGAAGCTCACTATGCAGAAGCACTGGAGATCGTCGCCGCCATTGGCCAGCCAGTCGATCCATACCGCCTTGTGAACGTCGAGCTTCTGGCGTGGCGCGGCGACGAGGCAGGCACGAGGTCTGCTGCAAGCGCTCTCATCGAGAATGGAACGGCGATCGGCTCGGCCGTGGTGGTGTTCCAGGCGAATCGAGCGCTCGCCATCCTTGAGCTGGGCGCGGGAGATATGCCGCGGCCCTCCCGGCTGCTGAATATGCAACCGCCCGAAACGCGATTGGGTGGACGAACCAGAACCTCCCGCTCGTCGTTGAAGCCGGCGTGCGCAGTGGTGACCGGGGCGCCGCCACACGTGCCCTCGACGAGCTGTCGATGCGAGCACACGCAAGTGGTACGCCCTGGGCACGCGGTCCGTTGGCCCGTTCGCAGGCGCTTCTCTCCGACCCCGCCGATGCGGAACCACTCTTCGAAAGTGCTATCCAGTATCTTGTGGGCACCACAGTCGCAACGGATCTCGCCCACACGAGGCTTCTTTACGGAGAGTGGTTGCGACGTCAGAAACGAAGGATCGACGCCCGCACGCAACTTCGCTTGGCGTATAAGGAGTTCTCCACAATGGGGGCAGACGGGTTCGCCGAGCGCGCCCGTCTCGAACTCGCTGCCACGGGTGAGCATGCCCGACGTCAAACAGTCGGCCTCACCACCGAGCTAACTCCCCAAGAACGCCAGATCGCCGAACTCGCCTCGACAGGAAAGATGAACCGCGAGATCGCCGCGCAACTCTTCATCAGCGCCAATACAGTTGACTATCACCTTCGGAAAGTCTTCCAAAAGCTTCAGATTGGTTCACGCCGGGATCTTGGTTCAGCGCTGCGCTCCGAGAGCCTGCACGAGGCGTAGCCGACCAGCCAAGCCGGACACGGGGCGGGGCGAAAAACCGATGCCGCCTGCAGTCAGGGAACTCGTATCACCCCAACCCACCGGAACCGGGACTTGGCTTGAACTGCTCACTTGAAGAACCGCAACAGTTCGGTGTTGACCTCTTCGGCGTGCGTCCAACACAGGCCATGGCCCGCTCCCTCAATGACTACGTACTCGCTGCCGGCTATCAACTCGTGACTGCGTGCCCCGGTGGCTTCGATTGGGAGTATCCGGTCCTCGCTGCCGTGAAGCACCAGAACTGGAATATCGATCTTTGACAGGTCGGCGGGAAGTCCGTGTGCCATGTTGCGACGCATGCGATCGTCCCGGCGGAGACGCGTCGGCGGCCAGGTGCCACGCGTACCGCACGACCTCCGGGCTGATTCGGCTTCCGAGCGTTTCGTCGAGGTTGAAGAAGTTCTTGTTCCACTCGGTGAAGTAGGCGAACCGGTCGGCCGTCAAGGCTTGCTGGATCTCGTCGAAGACACCCTGCGGTACACCCTTTGGGGTTTCGGCGGTCTTGAGTAGGTACGGGGGAACTCCCGATACGATGACTGCCCGCCGAACTCTCTCGGACCCGTACGTCCCAAGATAACGGACGACCTCGCCACCTCCCATCGAGTGACCAGCTATGTCGAAATCGTAGATATCGAGTGCGTTCACCAGAGCGTTCAAATCCGCAGCAAAGGTGTCGTAGTCGTAGCCTGTCGACGGCTGGCTCGACTTGCCGAAGCCACGGCGATCGTACGTGATCACGCGGTGATCGGCAGCAATCAGAGCCCGTTCCTGGCGCTCCCAAGCTCCGCCGCTGAGCGGGAATCCGTGGATCAGCATGACAGTACTGCCGGAGCCGTGATCCTCGTAGTGGATGTTGATTGGCGCTGAATTCTCCTCACCGACCGTGACTTCTGGCATGGCTTACTCTCCTTCCGTCTTCGGTTCCGCCGTCCACTGGGATGGGAGGCGTCAGCGAAGCGACTCGTTGATCCTTTCGAGAGTGTGGCGGTACCGGTAGCAAGTTGAAATCCCGTGAATCGCGTAGTCGTCCCCGTGGTGCCGTTATCGCTCTGGAAGCCAACCATTCGTCATACAAAGGGGCCCGGTGGAGGCGCGCCGCCGCAATCATCTGCCTACCTATGACGTACTTATGACTGCCTTCGGGTAGCTCCGAAGGAGGCTTGCTCAACAGATGACCCGTGCCTCCCGTTTGGCCGCGGACGATTCGTGCCCGTGCGGAAGGCTCGGAAGAAAGGTCCTGTCTCGCCTGACGGTGTGGCTCCGCCAATACGCCGGTCAATGAGCGTGTCGAGGCTGAACTGTCCCGAACCCAAAAAGACCACGACCAGCGCAAGGACGGCGAGTACCAGGTTCAACTGGTAGCCCGGAGGAGGAGAACTTGAGTTGATCCCCGTTGCCCAGGTGACCGTGATCATTGCCATCACCATGTCGCCGAAGAGAGCGAGTCCGGCCAGGCGTGAAGCGAGACCGAGTGCGAGGGCTACCGCGCTCGAGAACTCGAGAAGGCCTGCCAGGACGGCGAAGAAACCTCCGGGATGCAGGTGAGCGGTGTCAGAAAGTACAAAGCGGTTCGGTGGATGCCCGGGCCATTGAAGGCTCCGAACAGCTTGCCCGCGCCGTAGTAGATGAAGATCCAGGCCAGTGCGATGCGAGCCCCGAGCATGGCACAGCTGGCGGGGAGCTCGCGTGTCCGAGTGGTGACGACGAGAGCCACCAGAGAGCGGGCAGATGGCCTCGGCGCCTCCCGGGACGTAGTGGTGACCATCACGCTACCGCGCAATCTTCGAGTGGCTCATCGGGTTCTGGTGCCGCGCCACGGCGATCGTCATATGACTGGTGATCGGGTCGCGACAAGGGAGCGTTGGACCAAAACGAAGATGGCACCCGGTCCCCCCGCAACGGGCGGAAGGGGGAGACAAGTTGCAAGGCGAAGACCCGCAGATGCTGCGGGCGCTCAGTTGCCTGCTCGACGAGCAGGGGCCGACCTGGCAGCCCCGTGTCGGTGCGGACGGTGTCGTCGGTGGGGAACGCGGCGGTGCCGAAGAGCTGATCCCAGATCGTCAGCGCAAAGCCGAGGTTGACGTCTTGGGGCCCGTCCAATTTGTGGTGGACGCGGTGAAAGTTTGGGCTGACGACGATCCGCCCCACCGGCCCGAAACCAAGGCGGGTATTCGAGTGCGCGAGAGCGACGATGCCCCCGTAAACACCCAACACGGTGACCGACAAGGCACCGTTGGCCAAGAGCACGACGCCAGGGACTAACGCGAGCAGATAGGAGACGTGGATCAGAGGATGCGTCCGGAAGACAGTAAGCACGTTCATGTCCTCCTGGGAATGGTGCAGCTCATGGAAGCGCCACAGCATCTTGACCCTATGGTTGGCCAGATGCACGCCCCAGTTGCAACCGTCCATAGCCACGATGATTGAGGCGAGGGCGAGCCAGCGGGGCACGGTGTCCATCTGGGGCAAGACGATCCACGGAACGAGCCGGCGAATGACCTCGACAAAAGACAACGTCAACGCGGTCACCAGCGGCAACACGAGGGTCGCGTGGACCGCGGCGATCATGAGGTCGTGGCGGTGGCCGCGGGCGAAGAGCGGTCGTTGTTGCGCAGGCCAGATCCGTTCCACTACCAAAATGAGCCCGATGACACTAAGGGCCAAGGGACCGATCACGACGACACGAAGGCTGGCCAACGAGCCGGCGAACCCCGCGCCTCCCCAGTCATTCGACCAGCCGATTCCCGTCAGGATCAGAGCTAAGGCGGGAACCGAGAGCGCCGGCAGGTAGACCCTCGAAGAGAGAGCGGCAGGCACGCGTGTTCCCGCGTTCGTTCCTTGCGCTCGTCGAGGAGCAACGGGCTGCGTCGGTGCAATGGTGATCGTCGTCATGTCCACGCCTCGTTCTCAGACGGACGGCCCTGAACGCGACTCCCCCTGAACCAGCGCTCGTCGTCGGAGTCCCGCCCGAACTCCCATGGGCCGGCTTCACCGTCACGACGACCGACCACTTGCCCCACTTGTCGGTGAGGTTCCCGCCAACCTGATCCGGACGGGTGTCCTTGAAGAAGTAATAGAGGGGCTTTCCCCGATAAGTCACCTGGAGGGACCCTCCACTCCTCTTCACCGTGCCGAGCCTGGCCGCGTTCACTCCCGGTCCGGCCGTCGTGGTGGTCACACCCTTGGGCAAGAGCACCTCGGGCCAGACCTTCAGACATGCGGTCCCACAGGGCACCTTGGTTGCCCTGAGGGTGTACACCGCATTGCCGCTCACGAGAATCGTGCCGAACTGAGCGTTGCGCGTCGTGGAGACGACACCGCTGGTCGCCGCGTTGGCTACGCCGGCGGCGACAACCGAGCCAGAGAGTCCGCCAACGGCCAAGGCCGCGCCAGCCAGACGCACAAACGGGATCCCGCGAAGAGCTCTCGGAGTCTTGTTGGTTTGCTTCGTACTGTTCATTTCACTCATCTCTTCCTCTCCGCTTGGCGCTGAGGTCAATGGGCCCGGCGCCTCGAGGGACTGCTCGGCACCTGCCTTCCGACGGTGGTCCAGGTGCCTCGGCGCCCGAATCGAACTCGGTCCTCCAAGCGTGCGCCGGGTGGAACATCCATCGAGTCCCGCGTGACGCGTAGTTGTTGCCAATGTGGCTGGGTCCCGAATGGCCCGATGTTTGAGCCGATCAATGGCTCCACTGCCAGCATGTGCGGTGGCGCCAAGCACGCAACCATCGACTCGATGATCAGCCCACGCTGGGCGAATGGCGAACCTTGTAGGCAACTACGCGTATCGTGGGATTCGACCCAAGCTCAAATTGGCCTATCGTCGCGTCAAACAATCTCGTGCCGATCAGAGGGTCGGTAAAGACCGATCGATGTGGGTGATCGTCATGAATAGACAATCAATTTGGTCTGTGCCGGATGTGGGCGGTGTTCTGTCGTGCTGGGACCAAGAACGGATACCGCGTGGCTATCTGAAGTCGTGGGACGGTCCCATGGCGGAAGCGGTGGCCTTTCTGATCAGTGCGCTTACGAGCCTCCAGAACGTCTCAGGCGAGTCTTCCTGCGACCCAAACGCCGAACGAATCCTCGCTTTAGTTTCCGAAAGAGTCGTTGAGGCACTCTCAGCTCTCGACTACCTCAGCGTGACCCAATGGATCAAGAGTGAATCGGCCGACTTTGGTCCGAGACGATCCCGATCATGAGGCGTCGGGAACTGGATGACCGGATGCCGTATAGGCGACCGCGGAAGCCCGAGATTCGTGGGAGGAGATCAGACGGCAACAGTCCCACAACAATTTCAAAGGACATCAAGTGACCAAACGACTAGGAATCCTCATTGCGGTGATCGTGGCTCTCGTGGCGGGAGGTCTGGCTCGGGCTCGGCCTGATGTCGAACTCCCACGCCACCGCCATCAAACCCACCCCTGCGGCCCACACCTCCACCGCGCCACCGGCGCCGACGACCCCGCCGACTGCCGTGCCAGCACCGGCGACAACCGCCCCGTCGACGACGACCCCGCCGCCCACGGTGCCACCCCCGCCGCCCCCTCCGCCGACAACGGCCCCTCCGGTGGCTCCGCCGCCGACAACGGCCCTCCGGTGGCTCCGCCGCCGGCCATCGTCAACGGTATTGCCCAGGACAACGGCGGCGACCAGGACGCCGACAACAACGGAGGGCCAAGCGATGGCGACGGCAACCTCTGATCACGTATCGCCGCTCCGACGCGACCCGGACCGGCCCCCGGTGGACCGCGTCCCTCGCCGCCCTCGTCCTCCGTGTGGGGTGCGCCGGTCTGCTCGTCTGGGTGGGCGCCATCCATCTTCACCTGTGGATGGAGGGGTACCGCGACATCCCGACCGTCGGCCCCCTCTTCTTGGCCGACGCCGTGGGTGGCTTCGTGCTGGCGGCGGTCCTGCTGGTGTGGCCGTGGCCACTCGCCGGGCTCCTCGGGGCGGGATTCATGATCTCGACCCTCGGGGGGCTCATTATCAGCCTCAACTTCGGTTTGTTCGGCTTTCGGGAGTCGTCTGAGGCTTCGTTCGTGATCGAAACGATCATCTTGGAGTCTGTCGGAGCGGTCGCCTTGGTTGCCTGGGCCGTCGCCGTCTGGCGCGGTTGGAGCCGGAGCCCGTTCAGTCCTCGCCAGACGGCCGGCGTGGAGGAGTGACCCGCCAGGTTCGATCCACGGAGCTATCCGCCGCGTAGGTGTCCGCCCATCAGCAGCCGCCCGCTCCGCTCATCTGACCATCCGGGTATCCCCGCGTTTTGTGATCGGAATCCTCGCGGCCGTGCTGTCGGTTGCGGTGGCTGCCGGGGTCGGCTTGACCATGCAACTGGCATCGAAGGCCCGAGTTGTGGATGCGACCAAGGCGACAACTGCTCATTCCGGGTCTGTGATCTCGGCGACGCTGGGGTCGTTTCGTTGGCTCGCGTCAACCACACCGCCGGCGACTTGGGCCCGGCTCACCGTACCTTCCGGGCTCGGAACTGTGCCCGCGCTTCCGAGGTTCCGCAGGGTGGAAGGCGATCGTGGCACGTTGTCGGTGGCCCTTCGCAACTCGGCCGGGACCTACCTCGGCTATCTCAATGTCACTCCCCGTCAGGGTTCCGAGACCCTGCAGGACTGGGCCGTATTCCGCCTCACTCACCTGCGGCGCGACGACGCCATCTCCGTCCAAGAGGATGCCAAGGTGCAATCGGTCCGAACCGCGGCGGCAGTGCGGTCGTGCGTCATCGACGATTACGTAACGACCGTCGGTCACCACCAATTCCATGAGGTGGCCTGCTATGTAGTGAAGGGGTCCGTCGGCAGCGTCGTCGTTGCCGCCACACCTTCGGGTGATCCAGCCCACGTCTGGACCCAACTGGAGCGCGCCGTCGCCGCCTATCCGTTTGAGTAAGGCGATCTTCTCGACGAGCTCTCGCCTCCCCTCCACCCACAGCGTACATGGGAGCGAACGAATTCCCGACAGGAGTATCTGACAACCGAAAGCCGGCCTGCAGCTAGGAGAGATGTGCTTTAGACCCGGCCCGTATGGCCTGGGTCGGCACCTATCGACGACGCGCTCGTTAACAAGTCTCCATTCGCGGATACGGATCGTCGTTGACGGACGTTTCCCTGATTGGCAAGGAATCGACGCCATACCAAAATCGAACGATCGTGCCGTTATCCGTTAAGTACTGCAGTCGTGCATGTTTGTCATTCACCTGTGTCACTTCAACATCGAGTGTAATCGGAAACCGATCTCCGACATTCATTTCAGTTCCTCACTCGCTGTCGTCGCGGTAGATAGTCATCCTGCCCAACACTCTGCGATTGTCCACTCGCCCGGGCACAGCTCGACCGTCCCCAACGTTCGATCGTGAATGTCGTCAAGCACGTCAGCAATTACGGAATGTCAACGTGTATGGATTGCAGGCCATCGTTATAGGTAACGGTTGCTTTGATGTCGTTGAAGAAATCGACCCGGACTCGGTTGCTTGACCAGGGAGGATCCCCTCTGACTTTTGCGCGGCAGGCCCGACGGTGGGTCAGGCCCGTACTGCGCTCGTGGGCGCGGCGAGAGCGGCGGGTAGGGCGGTGCGGGCCTTGACGTCGAGCTTGTAGAACACGTGGGTGAGGTGGCCCTCGACCGTGCGGGCCGTGACGAAGAGGGTTTGGGCGATCTCGCGGTTGGTAAGCCCTTCGGCGGCCAGTTCGGCGATGCGACGCTCGCTAGCCGTGAGCGCTTCGAGCCCGGTAAGCAGCACTCGGCGCGGCCTGGCCCCGGTAGCGCGCAGCTCGGTCTCGGCCCGCAGGGCCAGCGCCGCGGCGCCGAGGTGGTGGGCGGTGTCGACTGCTTGGCGGAGAAGTTGGCGCGCTTCGACTCGGTGGTTGCTGCGACGGAGGTGGGCGCCGAGGTCGGCCAGGGCGCGGGCGTGTTCGAGGCGGGTATCGGGGCCGGCGAGCACTTGTATCGCCTCGCGCAGCAGGGCCTCGCCACGACCTCCGCCGGCTACAAGCCCGGCGGCTCGCAGCGCCACGCCGAGGGCGCGCCGGGCACCGAAGGCGCGGGCTAACTCGAGCTCTTCGCCGCTGAGGCGTCGCGCCGTGTCGCCTTCACCAAGGGCCAGAGCGGCCAGAGCCGCCTCTGAACGCCACGATAGGTAACACGGGCTTCGCGCCAGGCCGCCGGTGGCGATCTCACCGGCCGCCACCAAGTCGCCGAGTGCCTCACCGAAGCGACGCTGAGCGAACCGGAGGCGGCCCCGGGCGTGGCGCAGTATCGTCGGGGTCTGCGACGTGCCGGGGAGGTCGACCGCCAGGGGCTGAAGCGTCCGCTCGGCCTCGTCGAGGTCGCCCCGCTCAACCAGCACGTCGACGAGTACGGTCGTCGCGCGGTTGCGCAATAGGGGCGGTGCTGGGGGGCCGGGGGTGTCGAGCAGGGCTCGCGCATCGGCCTCGGCTGCGGTGAGATCGCCGCGCCGGGAGGCGAGCCAGGCCCGCTGGGCCAACACGGCGGGCAGGATCATCCCGTTGGCGGAAGCCTGGGCCTCGGCCACGGCGGTGTCGGCCAGAGCCTGCGCGGCGTCGTAGCGCTCAGTCCAGAGCAGGGTTACCACGGCGCTCGGGTGCCGAAACGCACCGCCGGGTAACCAGGGCGGGTCGCCTGGCTCGGGCAGCGCTCCCGTGCCCGCGCTGATGGCCCGAAGCGCCAGGTCGGCCACGTGGTCGGCCGGCTGGTTGGCCAGCGCGCCCACGTACGCTGCCGCCGCCAGGCATTGGCGCGGGACCGGCCCCTCCCTGGCCCACACGAGCAGTGCCCCGGATCGATCGGCCACCAACGGCGCGGTGGCGGCATCGCCCACCCCGCAGGCCACTGCCATGGCCTCCAACGTCAAACGGCCTTCCGCGTCGCTGCGGTCGAGGCGCGCCGCGACCCCGTCGCACACCCTGATCGCCTCGGCCGCCTGCTCATGCCAACGCAGCGCATTGGCGAACAGCAGCGCGGCCGCGATTCGGGTCGTGTCGTCGCCGGCCGATTCCACCGCCTCTGCGAGTTGATCGTGCCAGCCCGGCTGGCCGGCGCTGAACTCGGCCAGACCGACCTCGAGCAGCAGGCCCGCGCCCGCTTCGGGCGATGGGGGCTCGGACAAGGCCCGGCGCAGGTAGGCAACCGCAGATTCCGGCGCACCTCGCGCCGTTGCCTCCCAGGCGGCAGCCCGTAGCTGTTTGACCGTCCAGTCGTCGCCTGTCGGAGCAGTCGCCAGCAGGTGCTCGGCGACCCGGGCCGGATTGGCGTGCGCTTCGGCCAGCAGCCTGGCGGAGCGCCCGTGCGCTTCGACCCGGTCGGCCGCCGTCATGTCACGGTAGACCGCGCCGCGCAGAAGGGGATGGGCGAAACAAAGCGGAGCCTCGTCCAGCACGCCCGCCCCGACCAGCAGATCGGCGGCCCGCGCCGCGTCGGAGGATGCGAGCCCGGCCAGCCGGGCTGCCTGGGCCAACTCGGCCCGCTCCAAAACGGCCACCGCCCGAGCCAGGCGGGCCGCGTCAGGACCCAGCCGCACCAGACGCAGCATCGCCCAGCGGCTCAAGGTAACGGTGGCGACGTCCTGTACTTTGGCTGCGAACGCGGCGACCGGCGCGATCTGCTCGTCTCGCAGAGCTTCGACCAGCGTGCGAACCAGAAACGGCGTACCGCCGGTCGCCTCCCAGCAGGCCGCTGCGAACTCAGGTTCGGGCTCGACACCCAACCCGACCGCCACCAGCGTGGCCACCCCGCTCGTGGTGAGCGGCCCCACCGTCACCACTTCGGTCGCCGGATCCATGGTGAGGGCCGCCAACAACTCCCGACTCCCTCCGGCCTCGGCGGGCCGAGCTCCGAGCAGCACTGCGGCATGTAGCTCCTCCAGGCGGGGCAGCAAAAAAGCCAGAAAACGAAGCGACGCACCGTCAGCCCAATGGGCGTCGTCCACCACCAACGCCAAGGGGCGTTGCGCCGTCAGGTTGGCGCACAACCAGTACAGCCCGTGTAGCACCGCGAACGACGGGTCCGGGGCGATCGGCGCAGCCGTAGCTACGCCGTCACCCAGGCCAGGAAGACCCAACAGCCGTGCCGCCACCCCGGGCGGCCCATCCAATAGCTGGGACCGCTCCTCCTCCGACGCTTCCGCCACCACCGGCTCGACCAGCTGGCGCACCACCCCGAACGCGAACTCGCGCTCCAGCTCAGCCCCACGCGCTCGCAGTACCCGGAAACCCTCTCCCGCGGCAGCATCCCGGGCGACCGCCAACAACACGGTCTTGCCGATCCCAGCCGGCCCCTCCACCACCAGCGCTCCTCCATGGCCTTGCCACGCCCGCTGCAGGCATTCCCCGATCCGCTCCAACTCTCGATCACGCTCAAGCAACAGACCGTCGCGCTCACCTATGGACGAGATCACAACCCACCCTACGTCGCGCCAGTGCGGATCGCCCGAGAGCCGACCCGGACGCCCGAGGCCGGCATTACAGATCGCCTCGGACAACGCCCAAATGGAAAGTCAGGGGAGGTGCCAGGGGGGTCCCCCCGGTGCGAACCGAGGGCAGCGGATCGATCATGGACCCGAAACGCTCGGCCCACCTGACGAGTGTCAGGACATCTGCCCCGAAAATGCGAACAGCCCCCTCAGACCGACGATCTGGACACTGTCGCGAAGCTTCGCCTGAGCGGAGCTGGGGTGCTGCACTCCACCGCATCCGCCATCAGCGAGCCCGAGATGATTCCGGACAGCGATCCAAACAAGGAGGGAAGATGGCACGGGTACTGATCACCGGCTCGAGCGACGGCCTCGGGTTGATGGCGGCCGAGCTGCTCGCCCATGTCGGCCACGCGGTCACCCTGCACGCCCGCAACGATCAGCGGGCCGGTGACGCTCGCCGGGCGCTCTCGGCGGCCGAGCACGTCGTCGTCGGCGACTTGGCCAGCGTGGAGGAGACCCGCCAGGTCGCCAACCAGGCCAACGCGTTCGGACGCTATGACGCCGTGATCCACAGCGCCGGCGTCGGCTATCGAGAGCCCCGGCGCGTCGAGACCGTCGACGGACTCTCGCACGTCTTCGCCGTCAACGTCTTGGCCCCGTACCTGCTGACCGCCCTGATCACTCCGCCTGGCCGGCTGGTGTACCTCAGCTCAGGCATGCACAAAGGTGGCAACCCTGACCTCGACGACCTCCAATGGGCCCGACGCCGCTGGAACGGGGCCCAGGCCTACGCCGACAGCAAGCTCTTCGACGTCGTGCTGGCCTTCGCCGTCGCCCGCCTCTGGCCCGGCGTGCTCTCCAACGCCCTCGAACCCGGTTGGGTGCCGACCAAGATGGGGGGACCCGGCGCCCCCGACGACCTCTCCTTGGGCGCGGTGACCCAGGTCTGGCTGGCGGTGAGCGACGACCCCGCAGCGACCGTCACCGGCAATTACTTCTACCACCAGCAGCCACGCGACGTTCACCCGGCAGCCCGCTCAGTCGAGGTTCAAGACCGGCTGCTCGACGCCTGCGCCGAGCTCACCGGGGTCGTGCTCCCGAATCCGTAAACGTTCCCCTCAAGTGCCCAAGAAAGGTTGGTGAACCACCATGCCCAACGAACTCCTCATCAAAGGTGGCCACGTCGTCACCATGGATCCCGCGCTCGGGGACCAGCCCGACGCTGACGTCCTCGTTCGTAACGGGGTTATCGTCGAGGTCCGACCTGGACTCGAGACGTCCGCTCCAGACGCCGAAGTGATCGAGGCCAAGGGTCGGCTCGTCATTCCGGGCCTCGTCGACACCCACCGCCACGTGTGGCAGGGAGCGATCGGCGGGTTCACCCCCCAGATAACAGGGGCCGGCTACGGGCCTGCTGTGCTGACTGGGATCGCCCCCAAACACCGCGCAAATGATGTCTACGCCGGGACCCTATGGGGCGCCTTGCAGGCCCTGGACGCAGGGATCACCACCATCGCCGACTGGGCTCACAACCTCCAGTCCGCGGCACATGCCGATGCCGACCTGCGCGGGCTACAAGAGTCCGGGATCCGCGGCTACTTCCTCTACGGTGGCCCCGGACCGGCAAGCGACGATCCGAACCCGCCGCACCCCCTGGACGCTCGCCGTTGCGCGACGAGCAATTTCCCTCCGGGAGAAATGGGCGGCTGCGGATGGGCATGGCGCTACGCGGGCCATGCTTCACCACTGCCGGAACGTAACGCCGAGGACTTCGAGTTCGCCCGCGACCTCGGGCTTCCGATCTCACTGCACGTGGGCATGGCCGGCACCTCCGACGCCATGACCACCCTTCAGCGTGCGGACTGCTCGGCGCCGACGTGAACTACGCCCATGGCAACATGCTGACCGACAGAGGAATTCGACCTGATCGCCACGAGTCACGGCACCTTGTCGATCACCCCCTCCACCGACATGCTCATGCAATTCGGCACCTACCCGGGCACCGGCCGCGCGCTCCGACGGGGCATCGTTTCCGGGTTTTGGGGTCGACACCATCTGCAGCGGCCGGGACGGACCTTTTCCGAGATGCGCCTGCGCTCGCAGCGGAACGTTCCCGGGCCAACGCTCCAGCACTGGCCCGAGGAGAGCAGGTCCGACCGTCGACTACACCAGCGGGACATGCTTCGACTGGCCACTCTCGACGCCGCGCGCGTATGGAGTCTTGAGGACGAGATCGGCAGCCTCACCCCAGGTAAGCAGGCCGACATCGCTATCATCGACATGCGCTCCCCCCATCTCGATGGCTTTGGCGACCCTGGCCGTCATGGTGCTCGGGGCTGGACCAGCTGATGTCGAAACGGTGATCGTCGGGGCGACGTCGTGAAGCGAGGCGGACAGCTCGTCGGTGCCCGCGTGGACTGGGCCCGGAAGCTCATGCACGAGACCCGCGACCGGCCTTCGCAGCCGCAGCTGAGCCGACTTCGGAGACTATTCCCGAGACGGTCCTGTTCTAACGAGAGCAACGCGAAACTGTCGTTGTGACGACAGGACAGCGTGTCAGACCAACTCCTTCTGGAAGGGTTTCTGCGCCGGGAGAAGAGGAATGCGCTCGGAGGTTTGTGCAGCGACTTCTGGTGTCGGCTGTGTCGGATCGTGTTTCGGATCCTTGGTGATTCGGGCTCCCGCCGAAGATGTGGCACAGTTGCCCTTGAACGGGCATGGAAAATTGGAGTGACGTTCGACCCCGGGCGAGGCTCGCTTGATGTATGGATGACGACCATCGTTCGTAACGCTGCTCTGGACTGGATACGGATGAAGCGAGCCGTTCCGATTGATCCTTGGGAGATTCGTGCGAGCCCGACTCCAGGATCCTGTGACCCCGAGGACCGGAGCGGAATCGAGGAGCTTCGAGCGGAGATCCGGTCCGCTCTGACCCGCCTTTCCCCAATTCCGGTGCGTTCCGTTGTCCTGGCCGGGGCCTTGGATATGAGCGCTGCTGAGGTCGCTCGCTACGAACACATACCGCTAGGCACGGCGAAATCCAGGATCCATGTGGCGAAACAGCGTCTACGGAGAGAGTTGGATTGTCTGCGGAAGGAGAGAGGAATGACCACCATCGATGACGATTTCGTCAACCGTTCGCCCGATATTCGCTGGCCGGTGATTTTGATCCAGTCCACGCTGACCTCTTCGTGCACAATGCCGTTGTCATCAACGCACCCAGTGCACAGCATCTGGGCGACGCTCGTCGCAGCTAGCTGCTTGGCCCACCTGGTATTCGAACGCCGGCGACATCGTCGTCAATCATCCCTCTGGCCATCTCGGCGAGGACGTGACCTTCGACTGGACAACATTCGGCCTCACGATCGTCAGCAAGGTTGCCGAGTTTGTCCCGATACGACACGCCTCGCCTGGTACGGCAACGGCGATCAGTTAGGCGCCCATCACTCCTGGCTACTCATCCCCCGCTCCGGCGAGAGCACTTACGTTGTCACGGAAGAAATCGGCATCGGTGACGGAGCAAAACACCTAGCCCCAAACCAATCCCGGCCAAATGCACCGAGGTCACGATCTGTGGAATATCAGCCTCAATTTTGCTGTGCGAGGCTTAGCGAGGATCAAGCGAGTATTACGCGA
>CAVXPD010000001.1:0-313734 GCA_963763575.1 uncultured Acidimicrobiaceae bacterium | reverse complement strand
GGTGGCGGGGGGAGGATTTGAACCTCCGACCTTCGGGTTATGAGCCCGACGAGCTACCAGACTGCTCCACCCCGCGGCGAAGCGGACAGTGTACACGGCCACTCGAGGCCCGCCACGGGTCTCCGCCCAAAGCGCGTCTCGGTCGCGGAAGCCTCACCCCCCTGCGCCGGAGAGCGAACGGGCCCCGCGCCGCTCAGAGCGTCTGACCTTAGGGGGGCGGTGCAGGCGGCGATCCCGGGTCCGCGGCCTGGGGTGGCGGTGGCGGTGCCGGCCCGTCGCCGGCCTTGGTGGCCGTGGGTGCCGCCGCGGCTGACTCGGGGGCGAGCGTCAGTGGGCCGTGCTCGGATTCGTACTGCTGGAGTGCGGTGACCAAGCGCTCGATGTCGGAGTCGGTGGTCGGGGTGGCTCGTCCCGACTTGGTGGCGTAGAAGGCGGCGCCCAGGTCGCGCAGCATCCCCTCGGCTGCCTTCTTCGCCTGGGCCTCGTCGATCTTCGCCTGGCCCTTGGCCGCGGCGTCCTTGGCGATCTCGGTCGCCGCATTCGCCTGTGCCTTGACCTTGTCGAGCAATCCCATGGAAAGCCCTCCTTCCTTGCCAACGGGCTCTTCGGGCTCTCTCGGCTCTTCGGGCTCTCGGCTCTTTGGGCTCTTTGTGCTTCCGCCCATCATGGGGCCGGTTCGGCCCGTCTGCAACCACAGTCACCGGACGACCCAGCCCGGCGCGCGCCGGCTAGCTCCCCCGCCCCTGGGCTGCGGCCGACGCCACCGGAGACGTTGTCGTCGTCGAGCTCGTGGTCGCCCCCCCTCCGGGCTCGGTGCTCGTGGGCAGCGTGGTCGACGTGGTGGGCCGGGCCGTCGACGAGGTCGTCGACGTCGCATTCGAACCGGATGCGCTCTTCGACCCCGGGTGGGCCGGATGGATCTTGGGTGCCGTCGTGGTCGTGGTCGAGGTGGTGGCGGTCCCCGACGACGGCGCCGCCCCGAGCACGGCCTGCGCCTGGCTCAGCAACTGGTCCATCGCCGCGATGTCGGACTGGTATTGGCCCAGCTGCCCGGCCGCCAACGCCGCCTGCGCGTTCTTGTAGTCGGTCTGGGCCTGCTGGAGGATGTCCGACACCGCCGCCGGCACGGTGCCGGTAGAGCTCGCACCGTTGCCCGAGGGTGGCAGCACCGGCGACTGCAGCAGGTCGGCCAGCACAGCTGACAGCGACGTGTCGATCTTCACGGTCTTGCCCAGGACGGCCACCATGTACGCCAGCTGGGGCTGCGGGTTTGTGGTCGCCGCCACGTACAGCGGCCGCAGGTACACCATGGAGTTCGCGATCGGCACCATGAGTGTCTCGCCGAGCAACACCTCCGACCCGTGCTGGTCCAGCAGCGAGATGTCGGACGAGACCGGCCCGTACGCCGAGATCTCGGCGTCGGCATTGGCCGGGCCGATCGTCCCCTGCGGCGTCTGGTAGATGTCGATCTGTCCGTAGTGGCCCGGATCGGACTGCCCGACCATGAATGCGGTCATGTTGAAGTTCTGGCCGCCCGACCCCGACGACTGCGACGCCGGGACGAAGCCGTCCGAGATGGTGAAGACCTGGTTGTCCGGGTTGGTGTCCGGCAGCGAGTACACCTGGTACTGGGGGGACATGCGGGCCGGCGTGGTCGAGATCAGCTGGCCCTGGCTGTTGAATGTGTTCTCGGCCAGCAACGCCTGGGACTGGGGCCCGGCACCGGCGGTCGGCGAAAGCTGCCAGGCGTTGCTCGCCGCGTAGAAGGCGCCAGGCTTGGTCAGGTGGTAGCGGCCGTAGATAGCCGACTGGATGGAGAAGATGTCCTGCGGGTAGCGCAGGTGGGCCTGCAGTTGTGCGGGCATCTTCGAGAGCGGCACGAACATGTTGGGGAAGGCCGACGCGTAGGCCTGGAGAATGGGGTCCTTGGGGTTGGCGTCGTAGAAGGTCATCTTCCCCGTGTAGGCGTTGATGATCACCTTGACCGAGTTGCGCACGTAGTTGTAACTGCCGGGCAACTGACTCCCGATAGCCACCTGCTGGCTGGCCGCGTTCTGCGAGTACGGGTAACTGGCGGTCGTCGTGTAGCCGTCCACGACCCAGTCGATCTGCCCGTCGTTGATCACTGCGTAGGGGTTTTGGTCGAAGCTGAGGAAGGGCGCCGCCTTCTGCGCCATGGCTACGGGGTCGCGCACGAACATGATGCGGGACTTGTTGGTGATCTGGCTGGAGATCAACAGGTTGAAATCGCCCAGTCGCAGCGCGAAGGCGGCGCGGGTGAAGATCGACGACAGCTGCACGCCGCCACTGCCGTTGTAGTGGCTCTCGACGTTGTTGCCGTCCGCCTGTTGGTAGTCGACTTCGGCCTGCTTCGTGTTGGCCACGACGTAGCCGGTCTGGCCGAGCCCGAAGTAGACCTGCGACTGCGTGATGCGCGGCAACCCGCCCGACGACGTCGGCGGCACCCCCTGGACGCCGAAGACGGGGTTGTTGTTGGTCGTCTGGTTGCTCTGGGCGATCGCGAGGCCGTTGCCGTGCGTGTACTGCAGGTGGGTGTTCACCCAGGACGGCGACGGCACATTCGTGGTGATCTGGCGCACGCCGACGAGCACCGGCGTGAGCCGGCCGTCGAGGGTGTAGCGATCGACCCCGAGCGAGGGGAACGAGTAGTACGACTTGATCCCCTGCAGGCGCTGGAACGTCTGGAGCGAAATGCTGGGGTCCGGGTCCCACTGGCGGATGTTGTTGATCGTGTCCGTGTTGGCCACCGTCTGGCTGGTCGAGATGCTCGTCGAGCCCGCGAACTGGTGTACGTGCACGTCGTTCAGCCCGTAGGCGGCGCGGGTGGCCGTGATGTTGCGCTGGATGTACGGGGCCTCGAGCGAGCTCTGGGCCGGCGTGACCTTGAGCGCCTGCAGCAGGGCCGGATAGATGACGCCGACGACCAGGGCGACGAAGGCCCAGATGCCGACGGCCAGCACGGGCAGCGTCCAGCCCCGTCGCCGGATGTTGAAGAGCAGGATCGCCGCCGCGAAGATCGACACGTAGACGAGCAGCAGCTCGGCTGGGAGCCGGGCGTGCACGTCGGTGTAGCCGGCGCCGTTGACGTAGCCGTCCTGCGAGTTGACGAGCGACCACCGCTGCAGCACGTAGCCAGCCGCCTTGTCGAGCGCGAGGAGGGCCAGCAGCACCGAGATGTGCGCCTTCACCGGAGGGCGCACCCGTGGCAATCCCCGCTGGGGCTGGATCCCTCCGTTGAGGTAGTGGAAGACGAGCGTGATGGCCAGCGTCACGATGAGGATGGCGAGCGTCCAGTCGACCACGAAGATGAGGAACGGGAGCTTGAAGACGTAGAAGCCGACGTCCTTGTGGAACTGCGGGTCGGTCACGCCGAAGTTGCCGCCGTGGAGGAACAGGATCCAGTTGTTCCACTGGCTGATGGTGCCCGACGCGCCGATGAGGGCCACGATGATCGCGAGCACCAGGTAGATGCGGCCCGAGTAGGGGCGGACGTACTGCTGGTAGCGCCGCACGAGCTCGTCCTCTTGGGCCAGCACGATGTCGTGCCCGGCGATGCGGTCGCAGACCATGAGGTTGATCCAGAGCACGGCAAAGAAGATGGCGCCGAAGACGCCGAAGAGGCCGAGCTTGATCACCAGCAGCGTCGAGAAGACGTTGTGCAGCCCGACCGAGGAGAACCAGAGGCTGTCCGTATAGATGTTGGCCAGCGAGCGCAACGAGACCAGCAGGATGATCAGCACGACGACGACGCCGAGAATCCACCACCGGGCGCGGTGTCGCCGGCGCGGCTTGGGGTCAGCGGGCAGATCGCTGGGGATTCGCACGGAGTGGGAGCCTAACGTCCGCTACCTGGGACCCAACGGCGCGCCCCGTGGCGCGGCGGTCCCGAAAAGAGCAGCTCAGGCGTCTGCGGGCGCCACCAGACAGCGACAGCCGGAGTGCGCCGGCGGGTGGAGGTGTCCGGTGGGGAACGACTCGTACGCGCTCACCGCGCCGGCCAGCTCGTTGTCGGCGCAGTCCGAACATCCCTCGTTCGTCACGACCCAGCGCAGCTTCCGATCCGGGCCGGCCGCCGTCACCCCCGCCGAGAACGCTTGCGTCGCGTAGTCACCCGCCAACCGCTCCACCCGCTCGCCACGCCACTCCCGGAACGCCGCCCCGACTCGGTCGCCGGGCTCCTCGCTCCCCTCCTCCATGCGCCGCCGCAGCATCGTCACCACGACGCGGGACAGTCCCGAACATGAGCGGTCCACCGCCTCGCCTTCGGGAATGGCCGCCGCTCCGGCCCCGGCGAACATCGTCCCGGCGCTGAACGCCTCCGCCAGCTGCCCGCGCACCGCCGTCGCGAAGAGCGCCAGCTGCTCGTCCTCGGAACCGAGCAACTCCTCGACGCTCATCGATTTCGCGCTGCGGATGCGGTCGAGCAGTCGGTTCTGGTCGTCACCCAGTGTGCGCTTCACCGTGCGACTGAGGCGCGCGGTGACGGGGCCGAGCAGCTCGTCGCGCCGGGCAATGAGCGGGTCGTCGGGCCCGGGCGGGATCGCGGGCTCCTCCGGCTCGGCTGCCGCGTCCATGGCCCCCACCACGGGCACCGCCTGCGTCGCGTCCATCGCCCCCACCACCGGCATCGCCTGCGTCGCGTCCACAAGGTCCGCCGCGGTCGCCGCCGCGGTCGCCGCTTCGGGAACCGCCGGCGCCTGGGACTCCGCGTCGGCGCTCGCCTCGGCCGGCATCCCGGGACCCGGGTCGGTCACGTGGGTGTCGGCGGGTGCCTCTGCCCCGGTCTCGGCCGCCCCGGCCCGAATCCGGGCGAACAGCTCGTCCACTGAGGGCGCAGCGGGCGGCGCGGCTGCATCGGTGGCCGGCGTGTCCATTTCCTCGACCCGGATGAGGGCGGTCGGGGCCCCGTCGGGCCCGTCCCCGGTGACGTCGCCGACCGTGTCCGCGCGGAGCCCACCCGCGGCACCGGTTTCGAGCGCCTCGTCCGCCTCGCCGGGGGCTTCGGGCTCACCGCCGTGCAGCCGGTAGTGCTCGCTCACCGCCAGTGCCGCGGCCCGCGCTTCGTCATCGGTGCGGTCGAGTTGGGACAGAATCCCGTCCACCCGGTCGCGCACCCCGTGCACCGCCGTCCCCATCTCGTCGCGCGCGGCGCGGAGCTGCTCGATCTGGATCCCGAGCGCGCGGCGCCGCGACGCCAGGTCGGCCAGGACACGCCGGCGCGTCTCTTGCACGTGCTCGAGCAACGTCCGGCCCTCGTCCTTGGCGCGTGCGATGACCGCTTCGCCCTGGGACACCCCGTCGGCGAGGATCCGCTCGCTCTCCTCACGCGCCTCTTGATGTGCGTTCGCGACCAGCAGCTCGACCTGGGCCACGCGCTCGGCCGCCGACGCCTCAGTGTTCTCCTGCAGTTCCTCGACCTGAAGCTGCGTCTCGCGCAACAGCATCGCCGCCCCCTCCTGGGCCTGTGCCACGATCCTGGCCGCCTCCTCGTGGGCATGGCGCAGAATCTGCGCACTGTGCTGACCGAGCGACGCGGTGAGGGTCGCCTCGTCGATCACGGGGTGGGCCGCCCGCTCCTCCGCGGCCGCCAGGGCGTCACGCAACTCCTGCTCGTGCTCCTCGAGCGCCTCCACGCTGCGGGACACCGACTGCAGGTACGAGCGCACCTCGTCGGGGTCGAAGCCCCGCCGGGTGATGGCGAAGGAGTGACGTGCGATGTCTCCGGTGGCGATGCGGGAGGAGGAGATGGGGGCACGGACTTCTGACATGGCCAGAAGCCTACGGCGACGCCTGGGCCGGGGCAGCATCGACCGGCACGCTGCCACCCAGGCGCTTGAGGATCCGCAGCACCTGGTCGATGTTCCTGACGCCGTAGACGTGCAACTGCGGGGTGGCCTTGGACTCGGCGGCTGCGAGGTTGCCGTCGCCCAGGGGCACGAAGAAGACAGTCGCCCCAGCCTGCTCGACTGCGATGGTCTTCTGGGCCACACCCCCGACCGCGGTGACGTTGCCGTTCTGGTCGATCTCGCCCGTCGCCGCCACGATCCGCTTGCCCGTGAGCCGGCCGGAGCTCAGCTTGTCCATGATGCCGAGTGACATGGAGAGCCCCGCCGACGGGCCACCGATGTTCTGCGTGTGCACCGTGACGTGGACCGGGAACTTCCAGTCCTGCTGAGTGGCCGGAGTGATCCCGAGGAAGGCGGTCGGCTTCACCGGCCGCCCCGGGCAGACGTTGTCGACCAAGCCCGCGGGGGGTGCGGCCAGCGTCACCGACTTCTGTGCGGTCGGTCCGCTCACGAACGTCCCCACGTCGTTGATGGAGGACTGCTCGACGGTGAGCGACACGGTCGTGCCTGCCGCGATGCCGTGCAGTGTGTCGATCAACGCGCAGTCCGTCGGTGTGGGCTTGTTGTTGACCGCCGTGATCACCTGCGCCACCTTGAGCGTCTTCGCGGCCGGCGAGCCCGGCTCTATCCCGTAGATCAACGCGCCCGCGTTGGTCGAGGTGACGTGGTAGCCGAGACGGGTGAGCGCCGCGGCCGTGGCAAACGACTGAGCCTGGGCCATCTGGAGGAAGCCCTGGTCGAGGTACTGAGATTCATCCGGCGTCTGTCCGAGCAGGTCCGTACCCGAGATGACCTGGCTGTTGGAGTCGAAGAACTTGTACTGCAGATAATTCAGCGCGTTGAGTTGGGTGACGAAGACGTCCGTCAGCAGGATCTTGCCGGTGAGCGGATGGTTCTCGCTCTGCGGCACCTCGATGAACTGGGAGACCGGCGTCGCGCTTCCTGGCGTGATGACGTAGTAGTTGACGGAAATGCGCGTTGCGATGATGGCGGCGATGACCACGATGACGACGACCCCGGCGACGACGTAGGGCCACCGGCGAGATCGTGAGTACGAACGCCGGGCCGGCGGGCGCACCATGGTCCCCGCCGCGCCGGGAGCCACGGCCCCAGGAGAGCCGGAACGGATGGTCCCCGCAAAGCCAGGTGGCGTCCCCCCGCCGGCACCGGGAGAATCAGGGGCCGGCCCCGCCGCCTGCGAGGGCGGCGGGTCTTCGGTCGGGGTCGCCGGAGCGTCCCCCTCGGCGGTCGCGTCAGGGTCGGACATACTCGAGGTCGGTGAGCGACGATGTTGCCACGGATACGGGCCGCAACCGCCGCGCCGAGCTGCGCCGTCGCCGGGTCACCCTGGCCGGGCACCGCGGCGATGCCGCCGCGGCACGGCGCGGGTTGGCCGACCGCGATCCGCTGGTTCAGGCGGCCGCCATCGGAGCACTGGCCCGTGCGGGTGACCTGACCACCGACGACGTGTTGCGTGCGCTCGAGACCGGGCCTGTGGAGCTCCGCCGCCGGGCCGTGGACGTCGCGCTCGCGGCGCGCGGGAAGGGGTCGCGCTCGGTGCTGCTCGCCGCGGTCACGGGCGCCCTCGACGACCCCGACGCCCTCGTCGTGGTCGCGGCGGCGTGGTTCGTCGGCGAGCGCCGGCACCGGCCGTCGGTGCCCAGCCTCGTGCGCGTGGCCACGGGGCACGACGACCCGCGCTGCCGCGAGGCCGCCGTCGCCGCGCTCGGCGCGATCGGTCAGAACGACGGGCTGTCCGCCGTGCTCGCTGCGCTGTCCGACAAGCCCACGGTGCGACGCCGCGCCACCGTCGCCCTCGCCGGCTTCGACGACCCGCGTGTCGAACCGGCGCTGCGCCGGGCCGCCACGGACCGGGACTGGCAGGTGCGCCAGGCTGCCGACGAGCTGCTGGACGAGCGGACAGACGAAGACGAAGAAGAGAACGAGGAGAACGAGGGGCGCGGCCCGCCCAGTCGTCCTGGGTGACCGGTCAGTCGCCCTGCGTGACCGGGTCGGTCGCCCTGGGTGACCGGTCAGTCGTCCTGCGTGAACAGCCGCTTCAGCCGGTCGAAGGACTCCAGGCAGATGCCCGCCCCCTGCACCACGCACTCGAGCGGGGTGTCGACCAGGTGCACCGGGACAGCCGTGCTGTCGGCCAGGCGTTGGGTCATCCCCCGCAGGAGCGCCCCGCCGCCGGTGAGGTGGATGCCTTCGAACATGATGTCCTGGGCCAGCTCGGGCGGCGCCTCGCCCAGGCAGTCGGCCGCCGCCTCGATGATCGAGGTCACGTTGTCGACGAGCGCGCCGCGCACCTCCGTCGGGGTCAGGACCACCGTCTTGGGCCGGCCCGTGGCCACCTCGCGGCCCCGGACCTCGGCCTGCTGCTCGCCGCCGAACGGCGCGGCCGAGCCGATGGCCATCTTCAACGCCTCCGCCGTGCGCTCGCCGATGGCCACGCCGAAGTGGTACCGCACGTAGTTCTGGATCGATGCGTCGAAGTCGAAGCCGCCGCACCGCAGGGCACGTACGGCCACCATGCCCCCGAGGGAGATCACCGCCATCTCTGCCGTGCCGCCGCCGACGTCGACGACCATGTTGCCCACGGGCTCGTGGATCGGGAGGCCCGCGCCGATGGCCGCCGCCAGGGGCTGTTCGATCAGATAGCTGGCCGACGCGCCGGCGCGGCGCACCGCCTCCTTCACGGCGCGCCGCTCCACGGCCGTGATGGCGGACGGGACGCAGATGAGCACCTTGGGCCGGTTCAGGCGGGAGACGCCCACGCGCCGCAGGAGCACGGTCAGCATCCGCTCGGTGACCTCGAAGTCGGTGATGGCGCCGCCGCGCATCGGGCGCTCGGCGACGATGTAGCCCGGCGTGCGCCCGATCATCTGCCAGGCGTCGGTGCCGATCGCGAGCACCTCGCGGCTGCGCGAGTCGAGGGCGACCACGGTCGGCTCGTTGAGCACGAGACCCTTTCCCTTGGCGTAGACCAGCGTGTTGGCCGTGCCGAGGTCGATGGCCAGGTCCCGTGACATGGGGCCTCATGGTATGGCCCGGCCCATGGTGCGACGGCACTTCTCGGGCCGGCGTCGGTAGCCTCGCCCAGGTGAGCGACCCGCCCGAGGAACCCGAAGGCGGTGAACCGGGCCCGGAGGAGGGTGGTGCCGGCCCCGACGAGCCCGACGCACCGCTGCGCGGCTGGATCGATCCGCTGGACCGCCTGTGGCGGCATCCGAGTGAGATTCCATCGGAAAACGAGCCGGCGAACGACGCCACCCCGGTCCTCGTGCCCGCACCGAGGCGACACCGGTACCGCGGTGCGGTCATGGTCCTCGTCGGCGCGGCCGCCGTCGTGGCCGTCGCCGCCTGGGTGGTCGTCCTGCTTTCGCCCGCGTCAAAGCAGCCGGTGACCACTGCGACGACCGACGCCGCCGGCACGCCCCTCTCGACGCTGGCCGGCCCGCAGAACGCGCTGCCGGCCGCAGCGGCACAGACCAGCCATTCGATGGTCGAGCTCCAGGCCGACACGGCGCACGGGAAGGTGACCCTGATCGGCGTGGCCGTAGCCGAAGGCGGTCTCGTGGTCACGGTCGCGGGCCCGCTGAGCGGCCTGCAGAGCATCGACATGATCGGCCCCGCGGGCAAGCTCGAGCGCGCGTCCGTCGTGGGCACGGACGCGGGCTCCGACGTGGCGCTCGTGAACGTGCCCGAGGACGTCCCCGTCGCACCGTTCGCGGACGACTCCGGCCTGAACGAGGGCTCGGCCGACCTGCTGTTGAACTTCGTGCCCGCCGGTCCCGCCACGCTCGCGCTCCACGCGACGAGCGGAGCGGTCGCGTCGGTCGGCGTGGGCGGCAACACGGGCGAGGCGAGTGGACTGGCCCTGATCACCTCGGCGCCTGCGTCGGGCTCGGAGGTGGTCGGGGACCCGCTGCTCAACCCGAGCGGCGAGGTGCTCGGGATCCTCTGCAACCCGCAAACCCAGAGCTCGGCACCGCTCACGTTCCTGCCCACCCAGCTCGTCGTGGGCGTCGCCAACGACCTGCGGTCGGGGAACAAGGTGGTGCACGGCTGGTTGGGGGTCGAAGGGACCGACCAGCCCGGCGGCGCCGGGGCCAAGGTCGTCCAGGTCCAGGCCGGCAGCCCGGCGGCCCACGGTGGGTTGCAGGCAGGGCAGGTCATCGTGGCCGTCGACTCGATGCCGGTGCGCACGATCGCCGAATTGCGCGCCCGCCTCTACGTCCTGGCCCCCGGGACCTCGGTGGCGCTCTCGGTCCAGGGCGCCTCGGGGACCAAGGTCGTGAACCTCACCCTCGCCCGGTCCTCATAGCATGCGTAGGTGAGCATGTTCGGTTCCATCGATCCCGACAACCCGATGGGCGGCCTCCTGGGGGACCTCCTCAAGGTGATCGGGTCGGGTCCGGGCGCGGGCGACAGCTGGTTCGAGGCGGCGCGCACCCTCGCGTTCGGGGTCGCCACCGACGGCGGCCAGGACGAGAACGCCGACCCGTTGGTGCGCATTGCGTTCGAGGAGCTGGCCCGGGTGGCCGAGCTCCACGTGGCCGACGCCACCGGCATCGCGCCGAGCTCGGGTGGGAGCGTGTCCTTCGAGGCGGTGGGTCCGGGGCAGTGGTCCTACCGTTTGCTCGAGGCGTATCGCCCGGTGCTCAAGTCGATGGTCGACGCGCAACAGCAAGGGGCGGCCACGGTCCCGGCCTCGATGGACCTGACCGAGCTCGACCCCGACGCGGCCGGCGGGCTGGGCGGCCTGCTCGGCCAATTCGCTCTGACGCTCGGTCCCGTCTTTCTGGGCATGCAGTTCGGCTCGGCCGCCGGGCATCTCGCCCGGCGCGCGTTCGGCCAGTATGCGCTGCCGCTGCCGTGGCCGGAGTCGACGACGCTGCTCTTGGTGCCGGGCAACGTGGCGCGCTTCGCCGAGGACTGGAGCCTCCCGCTCCAAGAGGTCCAGCTCTGGGTCTGCCTGCGTGAGCTGACGATGCACGCAGTGCTGACCCGGCCCGCCGTCCGCTCGTCGCTGGCGACCTTGCTCGGCGACGCCTCCGCCCATGCGGCCGCCGCGCAGCGCTCCATCGTCGAGCGGTTGGGCGACAACTTGGGCGACCAGACCGCGCTCGAGGACGCGCTGGGGGACCCCGAGGCGCTCCTGGCCGACCTGATCAGCCCCGAGCAGCGGAACATCTCGAGCGCCCTCACCGCGCAGACCACCGCGATCGGCGCGTACGTCGACCACGTCACCGCGCGCATCGCGGAGACGCTCACCTCGGCTCCCGGCGCGCTGCGCGAGGCCTGGTACCGCTACCGGATCGAAGAGGGCAAGGGCGAGCAGGCCTTCGCCGGCCTCTTCGGCCTCAACGTCGGGCAGGAAGAGGTCGACCGAGGGCGCGCCTTCGTGAGCGGTGTCGTCGAGCGCGCCGGCGAGGACGCGCTCACCCGTCTGTGGGGCGACGAGCTCGACCTCCCCACGCCGGCCGAGGTCGACGCGCCCGGGCTCTGGCTCGCCCGCATCGGCCTGATGGACTGAACGGCCGGCGCATCATCGCCGTCTCGCCCGGTGGCGCTGCGGACACACGATTGGTTCGGGCGGACGCCGCGGATCAGGCCTCGGCGGCCTCGCCGTAGTCGAGCACCCACTCGAGGGCCAGCTGCTCGCGCTCGGCGTCGCGCACCACGCGCTCGCTGTTGCGCCTGAATTGCGGGTCGTGCGGGGGGAGGAGGACGAGGCGCGCCAGGACACGCTCACGGAATTGCTCGATCACGTCGGGCGGGCCGTAGTCGCTCTGCACCTCCCAGTGTGGGGCCACGGGCCCGAGATACACGACCCGCACGTGCCCGATGGGTTCGATCGGCTCACCCTCTTCGACAATCTCGTCCTCGCCGTCGGGCGACATCGCACCTCCTGCATCGGTGACTCGCGGCCACAGTAGCCCCACCCGACTTACCCACGTTCTCCCTGGTAGAGCGCAAATCCTGCCCGAGAATTCTTACGAAGTTCCTAACCGCAGACCCTATTGCCTGAATGGCCCCTCACTTAAACTGGTGCGTGAAAGGGGAGCCGAGCGATGAATACCGATTGGATGGCGAGGGGAAAGTGCAAGGAAGTTGCACCCGACATCTTCTTTCCAAGTGACGGGATGGGCGTGCTCGTGGCGCAGCGGATCTGCGCCGAGTGCCCGGTATCCGAGCCCTGCCTCGAGTACGCGCTCGAGCACCACATCGACCATGGCGTCTGGGGCGGTGCCTCCGAGCGTGAGCGCCGCCGCATCCTGCGCCGCCGCCGCCTCTCCCACGCCGTCGTCGCCAAGTAGCCCCACCCCGTAGGGGCGTTCGGGCCGGCAAGCGGCCCGGAGACGATCTTCGGGCAACTCCGCGCCGCGCCTCTGCCACGCTGGCGCGGTGATCTTCGAGTGCGTGGTCAACGTCTCCGAGGGCCGCGACGAGGCCGTGCTCTCCGCCCTGGGCGCCAGCGCCGGGCCCGCGCTGCTCGATCTGCATCGCGATCCCGGACACCACCGCGCCGTCCTGACCCTGGCCGGCCCCGCCGACGTGGTGGCGGCGGGTGCCCGCTCGCTCGCCGTCGCCACCGTCGAGCACCTCGACCTGCGTGACCACGCCGGCGCGCATCCACGCCTCGGCGTGCTCGACGTCGTGCCCTTCGTGCCCTACGAGCCCGGCCGGCGCCCCCCCGAAGACCTCACCGCCGCCGTCGTACGGCGCGACGAGTTCGCGCGCTGGCTCGGCACCGACGTGGGCGTACCGAGCTTTCTCTACGGACCTCTTCCCGGCGGAGGGAACCGGACACTGCCGGACATCCGGCGTGGCGCGTTTGCCGCGGCGGAGGGCCTCGCCCCCGACTTCGGCCCGGCCCGGCCCGATCCGCGCACCGGAGCCACCGCGGTCGGCGCCCGCCGCGTGCTGGTCGCCTACAACGTCTGGGTCTCGTCGCTCGAGGTGGCCCGGCGCGTCGCCCCGGCTGTGCGGGGGCCCGAGGTGCGGGCCCTGGGCCTGGCCGTGGGTGACCGGGCCCAGGTCTCGTGCAACCTGGTCGATCCCGACGCCTACGGGCCCGCTCGCCTCTACGACGCGGTGGCGGCGCTGGTGGCCGACGAACGCGGCACCGTGGAGGGCGCCGAGCTGGTGGGGCTGGTCCCCGAGGCCGTGCTCACGGCCGTCCCCCGCACCCGCTGGGCCGACCTCGGCCTGAGCGAGGCGTCGACGGTGGAGGCCCGGCTCGCCGCCCGGTAGCGCACCCGGACCCCCGCCGACCGGGGGCGAGCCAGAAAGAAAGGAAGGACCCGATCCCCTCCGTGCAGGCGGGTGTCTACGAGGCGCTGGCCACGTCCCGGCGGGCCAGGGCGCGGGCGCGGCGCAGGCGCCGGCGCTCCCGCTCGCTCATGCCGCCCCAGATCCCGAACTTCTCTCCGTTGGCCAGGGCGTATTCGAGGCAGTCTTCGCGCACGACACAGCCGCGGCAGACCTCCTTCGCCTCGCGGGTCGATGCGCCCCGTTCCGGGAAGAACAGGTCCGGGTCGACTCCCATGCAGTTGGCTTGAAGCTGCCAGCTTCGTTCTTGGCGACCGTAAAGCGTGGTGACTATGTCCACTGACACTTGGTTCGCCCCCCTTCTCGCCCTCAAAGGATGGCACCGTTGTAGTTACAGCGATGTAAGAAACATCTTTGACCACTCTCGCGGGCGTGCGCAAGGCCCAAATTTCGACTCAGGCAAAAAACGTGTGCATGCCAGCCGGATCGGGTGTGGATAACGGCGCGTCACCCCTGTTCAGATGGGCCTACGGCGCGTTCGGTGCGCCTGAGCAGCGCATCAATGCGAAACCCGAGCAATTGGCGGGCAAATCCTGCGATCCTGGTCACGGCGGAGGTGCAGCCAGTGGCCCGGACTCCCGAGAGCGTCGTCAGGGAATTCATCGCGGTGTTCGTCGCGTCGTGGCCCGAGGCCGACGCGGCGCAGGTGGCCGGCTTCTTCGCTCCCGACGCCGTGTACCACAACATCCCGCTCGACCAGGTCCGGGGGCGGCCGGCCATCGAGATCGAGCTCGCCGGCCTCATGGCCATGGGAGGCGAGGTGTCGGTCGACCTGCGCCACCTCCTGGCGGACGGCGCGTTCGTGATGACCGAGCGGGTCGACCATTTCGTCGGCGAGGAGCGGACGATCTCGCTCCCGGTGATGGGGATCTGCGAGGTCCACGACGTGGCCATCACCGCCTGGCGCGACTACTTCGACCTGGGTCAGCTGACCCGCTGAAGCCGGTCCACCCGCCCACCCGGCCGCAGACCGCCGATCCGACCGGCGCGGTGCCGTTCGAGGGCGCGCCCGAAGCACTCGTCTCGAGAACGGGTCCGGCCGCCGGGACGGGCCCGGCGGTGCCGCGCGGTGGAACGGTCGAAGGGGACGACCGTCAGCCGGCGGGACGCAGGACCCGGCGGTGCTGGAGGAAGTCGACCAGCACGTAGCCCCCGAGCGCGTCGGGGGTGGTGTAGAAGGTCCGGCCGCCGTTGACCCGGGCGATCTGCTCCACGAAGGGGTAGTGCGTGCGTTGGAGGTCGAGGGCGAACGTGTTGATCACGATCCCGGCCCGCGTGCAGCGGATGACCTCGGCCATGGTGCGGCGCAAGGTCTCGGGAACGGGCGGGTAGTTGAAGAACACCTCGCCGTAGTCGTCGACGTGCGCGGTCGGCTCGCCGTCGGTCACCACGATGATCTGCTTGGTGCCGTGCTGGTGCGCCAGCATGCGCCGGGACAGAGCGAGCGCGTGCTGCAGGTTGGTGCCGTAGACGTAGTCCCACATGGCGGTGGGGATCTCGTCGGGACGTATCTCGCGGGCGACCTCGGAGAAGCCGATGATGCCGAGGAAGTCCCGGGGGAACTTGCTCGAGATGAGGGTCTGGAGCGCCATCGCCATGCGCTTGGCCGGCACGAAGTTGTCGCGCATCGGCATCGACATGGAGAGGTCCACGCACAGCACCGTCGCGCTGCGCGACAGCGCCTCGACTTCCACCACCTCGAAGTCCTCGGGGGAGAGGCGGACCGGCACGCCCGAGCCGCTGCGGCGGACCGCGTTGTGCACCGTCGTCGAGAGGTGCAGGTTCATCGGGTCGCCGTACTCGTAGGGCTTCGTCGTCTCCTCGCGGTCGTGGCCGGCGCCGGTGCGCACGGCCGAGTGGTCGCCGATGCGGTCCTTGTTGATCTGGCCGAAGAGGTCGGCCAGCGCCTTCTGGCCCAGCCGCCGGACGCCGCGGGGCGTGAGCTCGATGTTCCCGCCCTGCTGCTCGATCAGCCCCGCGTCGGCCAGCGTCTTGGTCAGGTTGGCCAGGCGGTCGAGGGCGCGGGCGGCGTCCTCGCCCATGTGCTGCTTGACCTGATCGAGGTCGATCTCACCGAGGGCGGCCGGTGTCGACGCGGACTGCAGCACCTCCTCCATGCGGTCGAGCTGGCTGAGCTGGCTGGCGAGGTCCGTGGCCCGATTGAGGCTCATGGGCCCCTCGCCATCGAAGTCGTAGGACCGCTGCCAGCCCGCCTCGGGGAAGGCGCGCTGCAGGTTCTCCGCCAGGCGCTCGACCTGCCAGCGCAGGTCCATGTCCTCGAGGACCGCCTCCATGAGCTGGCTGAGCTGGGCCTGCTGCTCGGGGCTCAGGGAGTTCCAGACGGCCTGTGCGGCCGCCATACGCTCGGCCAGCTGCTCGAGCAGTTCGTCGAGCGTCTGCGGGTTGCCCGGGAACATGTCGCCGAAGTTGGCCATGAACTCTTCGAAGCTGGGGTCGAGCTCCTCACCGCGCTCACGTTGCTCGAGCATGCGGTTCAGCGCGTCGTACGCGTCGCGCATGCGGGCCATCTGCTCGGGGCTCATGTTCGAGAGCGCGTCCGACGCACCCTCGAAGAACGTGTCGGCCATCTCGCGGCGCAGCTCCTCGACCAGCTCCTCGAAACGCTCGCGCGCTTCTGACGAGACGAAGTCGTAGTGCTGCAGCGACTGGATTCGCCCGGCCGGGTCGTCGGGCTGCAGGTCCAGGGCCATGCGCCGCTCGGTGGCGACGTCGTCGGTCACCTCGGCCCGGCGCTGGTCGCCACTCGCGCTCGCCTCGTCGACGAGCTCGTCGATGGCGGCGCGCTCGTCCTGCTCGATCTCGTCGAGCTGCTGGCTCAGCTCCGCCATGCGGCCGTCGGGATCTCCCTCGGCGAGCATCTCCTGGCGGCGCCGGCGCAGCTGGTCGAGCAGGTCCCGGAGCCCGGCCACGTCGTCGCCGTCAGCCGTCCGGAACCCGGACCGCAGGAGCCGGCGCAGCGCGTCGTCGAGGTCGCCGCCCGCCAGCAGGTCGTCGGTGAGCCCGGCCAGGAGGTCGTCGGGGTCGAGGTCGGAGAACTGCTGGGTGCCGTCCCATTCCGAGTAGTCGTAGCGGGCGCTCATCGGTGCCTACTTGCGGCTGCGGTACAGGGCACGGGCGCCGGAGGCGTCCTTGTTCAGCCGCTTGGTCAGGTGGAGCCCTTCGAGGAGGAACTCGAGGGCGGAGGCCATGAGGGCCGGTGACTCGGCCTCGGCCGCCTCGGGCCCGGCCAGCTTGCGCGTGGGTGGCTCGAGCTCGGGCATCTCCGCCAGCACGGCCAGGTACGCCGGGCTCGGCAGGTCGTCGCCCACGTGCACCACGAGCTGGTCGTGGAACGCGCCGACGATCGACTGCGGGTCGTCGAGCGTGACCCGCCGGCGGAAGACGGCGAGGGTGGCCGCCGCGACCAGCTGGGCCACGACTTCGTCCTCGTGCCCCTCTTCCATGGCCTCGACCTCGATCTTGCCTTGGGTCGACGGGACCAGCGAGGAGAGGTCGCTGATGCGCGGCACGGCCACCGGCTCGCCGGTCCGGAGCGCCCGGCGGATCGCGGAGGCGACGAGGGTCTCGTAGTTGGCGATGGAGAGTCGGACCGACACGCCGCTGCGCTGGTTGAGGTGCGTGCTGCGCCGGGCCAGCTGGCTGAGCTCGGCCACGATCTCCTTCATGAAGGGCGGCACGACGACGGGCACGCCGGCCGTCGGGAGGTCGGCCTCGCCCTCCATGATCCGGACCTCGGTCTTGGTCTCGAACGGGTAGTGGGTGCGGATCTGAGCGCCGAAGCGGTCCTTGAGCGGTGTGATGATCCGGCCGCGGTTGGTGTAGTCCTCGGGGTTGGCCGTGGCCACGAGCATGATGTCGAGCGGCAGCCGGATGCGGTGCCCCCGGATCTGCACGTCGCGCTCCTCGAGGATGTTGAGCAGGCCGACCTGGATGCGCTCGGAGAGGTCCGGCAGCTCGTTCATCGCGAAGATGCCGCGGTTGACGCGGGGGATGAGCCCGTAGTGCAGGGCGAGCTCGTCGCTCAGGTAGCGGCCCTCGGCGATCTTGATCGGGTCGACCTCGCCGATCAGGTCGGCGATGGAGGTGTCGGGCGTCGCAAGCTTCTCGCCGTAGCGCTGCGACCGGTGCACCCACACGATCGACGTGGCGTCGCCGAGCTCGTCGACGAGATCGATCGCGTAGCGCGACACCGGACGGTACGGGTCGTCGTTGATCTCGGAGCCGGCCACGATGGGCGTCCACTCGTCGAGCAGCCCGACCATGGAACGGATGACGCGGGTCTTCGCCTGGCCGCGCTCGCCGAGGAGGATGATGTCGTGCCCGGCCAGGATGGCGTTCTCGAGCTGCGGGACGACCGTCTCGTCGAAGCCATAGATGCCGGGGACGAGCGGGGTGCCGGCCGCGATCGCCTTCTCGGTGTTGGCTCGCATCTCCTCGGCGACCGACAACGACTCCCACCCCGAGGCGCGGAGGTCGGCGATCGACGTCGGCAGGTCAGGCGGCGGCTTCAACCCGCCCGGGTGCGGGGTCGCGGAAGGATCGAAGTGAGAGGAATCGTCCATGCGGACCGAGCCTACGCTGCGTGCCTCGGCGATGGCGCGCTGGGCGCGGCGGAATCGCCGGGTGCGCCTCCACTCTGTTGCGTTTGGCCTTGACCCTGGTCGCCGCACGTCGATCGAAGTCATCGACGGCGCTCTGTCGCGGCGTCAACGTTGGAGGAGCCGCTGACCTCGCTTCTTCGTGAATCCCTCCAGACGTCCCGCTGGTGTCGCTGGAACTTTCCACCATCTGTTTATAAACGGGCGCGTTAATGGTTATGGCGCCTGAGCTTCGGTCCGGGCACCTGGCCGGCCGTTCGCCTCGTGCGTCAGCGACCTCGACCCGGCGTGACGGCGAACCGCACCGCCAACTGGTCGGCCAGCGCCCGGGCGGGCCGGGCCAGCGTCCGGTCGCCCCGCTGCGCGAGCGCCACGGTCCTGCTCAGCCTGGGGCCCGTGAAGGGGATGCCCACGAGCGAGCCGTCGGTGGGGAGCGCGATTGCCGGCACGACGGCGGCGCCGAGCCCGGCGGCGACGAAGGACAGCACTCCCGCCATCTCGCCGCCCTCGCTGACCAAGTGCGGCGATACGCCCGCCTCCGCGCACGCCTCCAACGTGACGTCGCGCAGGTCGTAGCCCTCCCGGAACATCACGAGGTCCACGCCGTCGAGCTCGCGCACCTGGACCCGGTCCCGCCCGGCCAGCGGATGGTCCGACGCCGTGGCGAGCACGAGGGGGTCGTCGAAGAGCGGCGTGGTCACCACCAACGGGTCGGTCACCGGCAACACCACCAACGCGAGGTCGACCTCGCCCGCCGCCACCTGGGGCACGAGCTGGTGGGAGCCCCCTTCCACCACCGACAGGTCGATGCCGGGGTGGCTGGCGTGGAACTCGACCAGCGTGGGCGCCAGGACGCTCGTGATCAGGCTGGGCGTGGCTCCGATCGCGAGCCGCCCCCGGGCCATGCCCGACAGCGCCCTCGCTTCGGCACCGGTGGCCTCCACGTCCGACAGCACCCTCTGCATGAACGGCAGGAGCGCCGCCCCGTCGGCGGTCAGCGTGACCCGCCCCTGTCCGGGGCCCCGGTTGAAGAGGAGCACCCCGAGCTCGTGCTCGAGCACGCGGATCTGGCGCGAGAGAGAGGGTTGGGCCAGGTGCAGGCGGTCGGCCGCCCGGGTGAAGCTCCCCTCCTCGGCCACCGCCAGCGCGTAGGCCAGCTGCTGCAGCTGCATACCACCGAGATTAGTAGCGAAAAACTCTCAATATCATGCCTTTTATGTCTTTGACGCCACGACAGACCTGACCATATCGTCAGGCGCGTGCAGGACCCGCGCCCGACCGGCGCCGGAGCGAGCCGCAGGAGCGGTCTGAGATGATTTGGCGGCCGCGACCTGCTGCACCGGCCGCCGAGCCGAGGAGGTCTCAGTGACGACGACGGCGGAGAGCCCAACGACCACACCGGTGGCCATCGGGACCGAGCGGAGTGGTCCCGACGTCTCGACCCTGCGCAAGGACAACTGGTGGGTCGAGCCGGTGATCACCGTGACGGTCCTCACGTTGTTCGTCGCCTATTCGACCTGGGCCGCCTTCGTCGGCAAGGACTACTTCGCCGGGCCCGACCTGCACCGCAACCTGATCTCGCCGTTCTACTCCCCCTGCATCGCCAACAGCTGCGTGCCCGGGAGCCATGCGCTCGGGACGCTGCCGTTCTGGAACTACTCGCCGGCGCTGCTCATCCTGATCTTCCCGCTCGGTTTCCGCCTCACCTGCTACTACTACCGCAAGGCCTACTACCGGTCGTTCTGGTGGTCTCCCCCGGCGTGCGCCGTGGCCGACGCCCACGGGAGCTACAGCGGCGAGGCCCGCTTCCCGCTGATCCTCCAGAACATCCACCGCTACTTCTTCTGGCTCCTGCTGATCTTCAACTGCATCTTGACCTACGACGCGATCGAGGCCTTCCGCCAGCCCGGCGTCGGGATCGGCATCAGCGTCGGCACCGTCGTGCTGTGCGTCAACGCCGCGTTCCTCTGGCTCTACAGCCTCTCCTGTCACGCCTGCCGGCACTTCTGTGGCGGCCAGGTGCGCTCCTTCGCCAAGCACCCCGTCCGCTACAGGCTCTGGAAGGCGGTGACCCCGCTCAACGCCAACCACATGCGGATCGCGTGGGCCAGCCTCGTCATGGTGGCGGTGGCCGACCTCTATGTGCGCCTCGTGGCGAGTGGCACCATCCACGACCCCGGCTTCCACTTCTAGGAGGGCGCGGCCCATGACCGACACCGACACCACCGATACCACCGACACCACCGAAACCACCGACACCACGAGTACCGCCACCATCGGTAACGGCGCGACCACGAACGGCGTCGAGTACGAGACCCGTGACTACGACGTCATCATCATCGGGGCGGGCGGCGCCGGCTTGCGCGCCACCATCGAGGCCAAGGAGCGCGGCCTGCGCACGGCGGTGATCTGCAAGTCGCTCTTGGGCAAGGCGCACACGGTCATGGCCGAGGGCGGCATGGCGGCCGCGATGGGGAACGTGTGGACGGAGGACAACTGGCAGGTCCACTTCCGCGACACGATGCGCGGCGGCAAGATGCTGAACAACTGGCGCATGGCCCAGATCCACGCCCAGGAGGCACCCGACCGCGTCTACGAGCTCGAGCGCTGGGGCGCCCTGTTCGACCGCACCAAGGACGGGCGGATCTCCCAGCGTGACTTCGGCGGCCACCGCTATGCCCGCCTGGCGCACGTCGGGGACCGCACCGGCCTCGAGCTCATCCGCACGCTGCAGCAGAAGGTCGTCTCCATGGACACCGACGTGTTCATGGAGTGCAAGATCCTGCGCCTCCTCCACGACGACCAGGGCCGGGTCAGCGGCGCCGTCGGCTACATGCGCCCGACGGGGAAGATGATCGTGTTCACCGCCAAGGCGGTGATCCTCGCCACCGGGTCGATCGGCAAGTCGTGGATGTACACGTCCAACTCCTGGGAGTCGGTCGGCGACGGGCACGCCATGGCCATCTGGGCCGGCGCCGACGTCATCGACATGGAGTGCGTCCAGTTCCACCCGACCGGCATGGTGTGGCCGCTGTCGGTGCGCGGCATCCTGGTCACCGAGGGCGTGCGCGGCGACGGCGGTGTGCTGCGTAACTCCGAAGGCACCCGCTTCATGTTCAACTACGTCGCCGACATGTTCCGGGCCGAGACGGCGGACACCGAGGAAGAGGCCGACGCCTGGTACGACGACCACATCAACTACCGCCGCACGCCTGACCTGCTCCCACGCGACGAGGTGGCCCGCGCCATCAACTCCGAGGTCAAGGCCGGCCGCGGCAGCCCCCACGGCGGCGTGTACCTCGACATCGCCTCCCGCCGCAGCCCCGAGTACATCCGACGGCGCTTGCCCTCGATGTACCACCAGTTCATGGAGCTGGCCGGCGTCGACATCACGGCCGAACCGATGGAGGTCGGGCCGACCTGCCACTACATGATGGGCGGTGTGCGGGTGGACGCCGAGACCCAGGCGGCCACCGTGCCGGGGCTCTTCGCCGCCGGCGAGGTGGGCGGCGGCATGCACGGGGCCAATCGTCTCGGGGGAAACTCGCTCTCGGACCTCATCGTGTTCGGCCGCCGCGCCGGTATCGGCGCCTCTGACTTTGCCGAAGGCCGCGCCGGCGCTCCCCACCTCGATAAGGCGGAGATCGACTCGGTGATCGACGATGCCTACGCGCCGTTCGCGCGCGAGGGCGGCCCCAACCCCTACGACGTCCACCACGAGCTGCAGGAGACGATGCAGTCGCTCGTCGGCATCATCCGCAACGGGCCCGAGCTCGAGGAGGCACTGACCAAGCTCGAGGACCTCAAGCAACAGACGGCGAAGGTCTCGGTCACGGGTGGCCAGGAGTACAACCCGGGCTGGAACCTGGCCACCGACCTGCCCTCGATGATCACGACGTCGATCGCGGTGGCCCTGGGCGCGTTGAACCGCAAGGAGTCACGGGGCGGGCATACGCGGGAGGACTATCCGGGTCCCGACCCCGAGATGGGCAAGGTCAACTTCGTCCAGAACCAGTCGGGCGAGCGGGGCTTCCTGGCACCGATCGCCATCGCGCCCGAGCCCCTGCCGGTGATGCCGGCCGAGCTGCGCGAGCTCTTCGAGGAAGGACACTGAGCGCCATGGCTGACGCCGAGAAGGTGACGATGCGGGTGTGGCGCGGCGACGAGGTCGGCGGCGACTTCACCGACTACGTGATGCCCGCCGTCGAGGGTGAGGTCGTGCTCGACGTCATCCACCGGATCCAGGCCGGGCCGGCGCCCGACCTGGCGTGCCGCTGGAACTGCAAGGCGGGCAAATGCGGCTCGTGCTCCGCCGAGATCAACGGCCTGCCGCGCCTCATGTGCATGACGCGCATGGACACGCTCCCCGAGGGCGAGCCGGTGACGGTCGCACCCATGAAGACGTTCCCCCTCATCCGCGACCTCGTGACGGACGTCTCCTTCAACTACGAGGTGGCCAAGACGATCCCGGCCTTCAAGCCGGGACCCGAGCCCGAGGGCGGCTACCGCATGATGCAGATCGACGTCGAGCGCGGCCAGGAGTTCCGCAAGTGCATCGAGTGCTTCATGTGCCAGAACGTCTGCCACGTCATCCGCGACCACGAGGACAACAAGCCCAAGTACGCCGGACCCCGCTTCTTCATTCGCTTCGCCGAGCTCGAGATGCACCCGCTCGACGTCGAAGACCGTCGCGAGCTGGCCCACGACGAGGGCCTCGGCATGTGCAACATCACCAAGTGCTGCACCGAGGTGTGCCCCGAGCACATCAAGATCACCGACAACGGGATCATCCCGATGAAGGAGCGGGTCGTCGACGCCCGCTACGACCCGGTGGCGTGGCTCGGTCGCAAGATCATGGGGCGCTCCAAGAAGACTGCCGAAGAGGCCGCCGCCGGCTGAGGCGGCGCAGCGGTCGGGACCGTGGCCCGCTATCTCTCACCCGAATGGGTGCAGGCCTTCGACGCCGCGCTGAGCACGCTCGACCTCACCGACGCCGTGGAGGCCGCCGGGCAGGGTTCGCTCGCGGCCGCGGACGGCGGCTTCAGCGTCGCCCAAGAGGTGCACGGCGTCCCGCTCGACCTCGGGCTCGGCACCGAGGTGCGCGTCCTCCTCTCGGTCGCTGAGGGCCGGGCCCACCTGGCCCTCGCGGACGGCACGCCGGAGGCGACGGCGACGACGACGGCGACGACGACGGCGACGGCCACGGCGACGATCGTGCTGGGCTACGCGGATGCGTTGGCCTTGGCGCTCGGACGCCTCGACCCGGCCGACGCCCTGGCCGCCGGACGGGTCCGCGTGCGCGGCGACCTGGCCGCGCTCGTCGCCGGCCAGGAGGTGCTTGCCGCCGCGGCCAGCCGCCTGGGTGACACGCTGGTGGGCCTGACCGATCCGATCGAACCAAGCGAAGAATCCGCATCCTCCGACCCCGCCGCGGGCGCCCCGGGCGCGACGACGGACTGAACGCCGCGTGCCGTCCCGCCTCTCGGCCGCTGCGCACAGACCCGATTTCGGTGGCCGCTACGCCGGTCGGGTGGCCGTGGTCACGGGTGCGTCGGCCGGACTCGGGGCCCAACTCTGCCGCGACCTCGCCCGGGCCGGAGCCATCGTCGTCGGCCTGGCGCGGACCACCGAGCGCTTGGAGGCGCTCGGCGCAGAGCTGCGCGTCCACTCGCCGGAGTCACGGACGATCACCTGCGACGTGGCGGACACCGACGCCCTCCGCCAAGCGCTGAAGGAGGCGCTCACGTCCTGGGGCCACATCGACCTGCTCGTCAACAACGCGGCGCAGGATCCGGGCATCCGGCTGGTCGAGATCGGCGAGGCCGACTTCCGCCATGCGTTCGACGTCAACTTCTTCGCGCCGGTCGCGGCGACGTTGGCGGTGCTGCCCGCCATGGTCGAACGGGGCACCGGCATCGTGATCAACGTGTCCTCCGACGGCGGGCGCCTGCCGTCGCCGGGTCCCGGCGCCTACCCGTCATCGAAGGCCGCGCTCTCGGCGTTCACCGAGTCGACGTCGTTCCGGCTCGGCCCCAAGGGGGTCACGGTGCATGTCGTCTATCCCGCCTTCATGGCCACCGAGCTGGGCCTGAGCGCGCTCGGGCGGGGGCTGCGCCGGCCGCCCCGGCTGATGACCCGCAGCGTCGAGTCCGTCTCGCGCCGGATCCTGGCGCAGGCGGGAGGTCCCTCGCTGGAGATCAGCGTCTCGGGGCTGATCGACGCCGCCATGGTGTTCCGGGCCCTGATGCCCCGGACCTATCACCGCCTGCGCCGCAACTGGTAGGAGATCGGTGCGCCAGCGGTAGGACGGGCGGTGCCAACCCCGGCTTCCCTGCCGCGATCCTGGCGCCGAAATCCGCCGCGACGCGAAATTCGAGAAGACGAGTTCGGTGTCGGTAGGACGTGCGGTGCGACGGCGAGGCGAACTGCTTGTGACGGCAGTAACGTTGCGTTCACCGGCCCGCAGGCGTCGGGTTGGCGACGGGAGGACGACGTGCACAAGCCGATCGACGACCACTTCCTTTCGAAGTACCGGGCCCTGCTGGATGCCGAGGATCTGGCGTTCGACGAGCTCGAGCACGCCTGCGAGGAAGGCGACCGCACGCAGTTCGACAAGGACATGATCGATTGGCAGACCGCCCTCGAGCACAAGTTCGTCTTCCTCGCGAACGCGGGGATCGAGCTGAACCGCCCCGTCCTGGGGTAGGCCGGGCGGGCCGGTGAGCCCGAGCCCTCCGGAGGCACCCGAGGGTGGTGCGCGCCCGCCCGGAGACCCCGTAGAGGGTCGTCCAGAGATCGTTCCCACCGAAACCCACGACGCCGGCACCACGCCCGCCAACGCCAGCGCCTGGCGCGAGCCGCGCGAGTTCATCAATGCGAGTCGGACCAACATCGCCCTGCCCTTCTCGAAGATCAATCTCGCGGAGCCAAGTGCCGAGCTGACCGAGCTCGCCGCCCTCGTGTTCGACCTCATCGAGGCGTTGGAGCAGGCCAACCCGGACAGGCGCGACGAGCTGAGCAACCTGCTCGCGCGCGCCGAGGCGCTTCTCTCCCGGCTGCGCTGAGGCAGGCCCTGCAGACTCGAGCTTCGGCCCCGCCCGCAGGTTGGGACGCGGCGGCACCTCGGCCCGGCGATCACCCGCCGTTGCTCCGTCAGGAGAGACCGATGTGCGCCGCGACGTCGCGGACCGTCGCCGCGAAGAACTCTTCCGGGTCGAGGATGGTCCGGCGCCAGTGGCCGAACACCTCGAGGCTGATGGTGCCGACGATCGTCGTCCAGGCCTGGACGGCCAGCACGACGTTGACCACCGGAAGGCCCGGCAAGAGGCCCTCGGTCACGGGCGCCACCGCGTCGCGCAGCTCGTCGGTGACGGCGTGCCGATCGAGATCCGGCCCGAGCCGTCCCGCCGCCTCGGCCTCGACGATCGGGCGCATCATGGCGGTGGCGACCCGCGCGTACGGCACGACGGTGTCTTCGGGCGCGTAGTAACCGGGCACCGGTGTCCCGAAGATCAGCCCCCACTCGTGCGGGTGGGCGAGCGCCCAGCGGCGGACGGCGTGGGGCACCACCGTGAAACGCTCGGCGTCGCTGCCGCCGCTCTCGGCCGCGCCCGTCGCCGCCTGCTCCGTCTCGGCCGCCAGGGACTCGTACGCATCGAGGATGAGGGCGCTCAGCAGTGCGTCGCGTCCGTCGAAGTAGCGATAGAGGGCCGACGGCGCCATCTCGAGGTCTCGGGCCACCGAGCGCAGCGACAGCGCGGCCGCGCCGTCCCGGGCCACGTGCTCACGGGCCACGCCCAAGATCTCCGCCGTCATCTCCTCCCGGACGCGCTCGCGGGCCGTGCGTGGGGCGGACATGGAGCCAGTCTGAATGTTCCGGATCGAGAACACAAGTACTTGACAAGAACATCGTTCGTGTTTAGTATCACTGTTCAGGAGATCCGAGACCCAGGAGGCCCCGATGAGCACCACCCCGAGCCCCGACCAGCCCGCCGGCCCCGACTACCAGCGCCCGGACTGGTTCACCCGCCACATCTTCAACAACCTCGTGCGGGGCCTGACCCGGATCGGCGTCAGCGTCCGGGGCTCCCGGGTGCTCGAGCACCGGGGCCGCCGCTCCGGCAAGCTCTTCCACACCCCGGTCAACCTGCTCGACTACGACGGGACCCAGTACCTCGTCGCCCCCCGCGGCGAGACGGAGTGGGTCCGCAACGTGCGCAGCGCGGACGGCCACCTCGTGCTGATCCTCGGCCGGCGCCGCCAGCACTGCACCGCCACCGAGATCCCCGTCGAGGACAGCCTGCCGATCCTGCGGTCGTACCTCAAGCGGTGGAAGTTCGAGACGGGCATGTTCTTCCACGGCCTCACCCCCGACGCCAGCGACGCCGAGTGGACCGCCGAGGCGGCCCGCCACCCGGTCTTCGCGCTCGGTTGAGTGCACTCGCCCGGCAGGAGACGCCATGATGCAGGCATGGCGTCTCCCCCCGAGAGCGAGGCCGCGCTCGGCCAGCGCAACCTCATCGCGTTCAACCGCGCCCTGACCCGCTGGGCCAGCAAGGGTGCGCTCGAGGAGTCCAGCGGCGCCGTGCTGTGCGCCGGCGGCTCGTGGATCCCCGTCGTGGCCAACGGCGCGTACCGCTGGGACGACTCCTTCGGGGCCTCCGAGCTCGTGGCGCGGGCCGACGCGTTCTTCGGCTCCTTGGCCCGGGGCTACAGCATCAAGGTGCGCGACAACGGGAAGGACGACGACCTGCGCGAGGCCTGCGAGGCCGCCGGCCTGGAGCGTTTCGGCGAGCCCGTGCCCGAGATGCTCGTCGGGACCCCGCTCCCCGACCACCCCGGGGTCGAGGGCATCGAGGTGCGCTGGGCGGTGGACGAGTCGGACGTCGCGGATTTCGTCGCGGTGAACACCGAGGCGTACGGCACCTACGGCATGCCGGCCGAGGTGCAGCCCGAGCTGTTCGACGAGACGGCGGCCTTCCTCGACGATCCGGCGGCGCACGTCGTGGTCGCTTCCCGCGACAGCAAGCCGGTCGCCACCGCCATGACGTTCGAGAGCGACGGGGTGGCCAGCCTGCAGTGGGTCGGGACCCTCCCGGCCGAGCGGGGTGCCGGCCTCGGAGCCCTGGTGACGACGGAGGCCACCAATCTCGCCTTCGACCACGGCGCGTCGTCGTGCTCGCTGCAGGCGTCACCGATGGGCGCGCCCATCTATCGGGCGCTCGGCTACGAGACGATCTGGCACTACTCGGAGTACGTCCGTTGGCCTCGCCCACCTGGGCGCACGTAGACGTCCCACGTCGTCGATCTCGGCGGATGGTAGGTCAGCGTCGACGCCGTATCGTTTCCCCACATCGACCGCCTCAGCACCCCAGACGAACCGGAGGCGATGAGGGCGACCTCAGGTCCCGGGCGTGGCGGCGATTCCCACGATTGGGCCGTTGAGCGTTGTTCCACCCATCGATCCTTGGTAGGGCGCACCGCCCAGAGCGAAGACTCCGCCGTCTGACGCGGCCAGCCAGTAGCCCGGCCCATCGGGATTGACCGCCATGCCTACCACCGGTGCATTCAGCTGGTGTCCACCCATCGATCCTTCGTAACTTGCATCTCCGAAGGCGAATACGCCACCGTCGGAGGCGACGAGCCAATAGCCACCACCGTCGACGGTCGCCGTCATACCCACGATCGGCCTGTTCAGTCGGATGTCGCCGGTCGACCCATAGAAGTGGGCGTCCCCGAAACTGAAGACGCCGCCGTCTGCTCCGACCAGCCAGTACCCACCCCGATCAGGCGTGGCCGCCATCCCCACGATGGGCGCGGCCAGCGTGAGGTTCGTCACCCCGCCCAGGGGCGCGGGCATGCTTCCACATCCCATCACGCCTCCGTTCGAGCTGACCAGCCAGAATCCGTCGCCATCCCGGGCGACCGCCATACCGGTCCAGCTGCCCATGGCCCCGTTGAGAGACGTACAGCTCTGCGGGTTGAGCTGCGCGTTGCCATAGGGCGTCGCCGAGCGGAAGGCGTTGAGCAGCCAATAGCCCGCTCCGTCGGGATCGGACGCGATGGCGCTGCAGCCGAGAGCGCCGTTCAAGGTGCTCGGCGGTTGAGGCGAGAAGCCACAAGCACCCGCATTCCCGGAGCCAAAGAAGGGCGCATTGAAACTGAAGACGCCGCCGTCAGCTCCGGCCAGCCAGTACCCGGGAACACCCGGCGTGGCTGCTCCCGCGGGGGCGGTGGCCGGGCTTCCGAGAAGTCCGAACAGCACGAGCGTAAGCACGCACCCCAAACCCAACCGTCCTCTCATACCCAACTGTCCCCCCAGGATCATCTCCCCTCCTTCTCCCTTCCTGCCGCGATCTTGACAGTCGCGACGTGACCGTGCTCAAGAACAGCGATGTCATGCGATCCGGGCGCACAGCAAAGCCTTCCGCGGATGGGCTCAATGATGCGCACGAGCTCGTTCCGACGATGCCCCTGCTGACGCGAAAAATCGGACCAGTTCTCGAGCCATAGCGATTAACTGATGGCTCGCTTCGCCTCCGGACGCCGATCGTTCGTTACTTCATCCGAGCAGCGGGTGGTGAAGTCAGGTCGGCGGCGCACATAACTGCCGGTCCCGCCTCGACCCGACACCCCGGTGGCGCGGATCGTCGGAAACACTAGAGAAATCGAAGTGCTCTCGACCCCCATTAGCTGTGGGCCGGAGCGTGCCTTGCGCTTCGCCAGGTTGTCACAGCAGCGGCGGGAATCGGCGGTGCAAGCAACGTGATCACAACGAAAGCTGCTTCGGGCAAGATGACGACATGGAATTCGAGGATGCAAGCCGCGAGCTCTATGGCCTGGTTCCAAGTGATTTCACAACAGCTCGCGACGCAAAGGTGGCTGAGGCCCGCGCTGCCGGCGATCGCGAGCTGGCTTCAGCCTTGAGAAAGCTCCGAAAGCCCTCGGTGGGGGCCTGGCTTGCGAACCAGCTCGCACGCGAAGAGCCACGTGACGTCAACAACCTCGTCGAGTTGGGCACCAACCTTCGGGCTCCGAGGAGCAAGCTCGAGGGTGAACAAATCCGGAAGATCTCAAAGGAGAAGAGCGAAGTAATTTCCAAGCTGGTTCGCGACGCAAAGTCCTTGGCTTCCCGCCTGGGCCACCCGGCCTCAACGGCGGTTTTGGAGGATCTGGAGGGAACTCTCGAGGCGGCCTTCGCGGATCCGAAGGCCGCTGAACACCTTCGCACCGGTCAGCTGACGAGCGGACTGCAGTACTCGGGACTCGGGTTGGTGGCCGACTCACCGGCGGCGTCGTCCGCAACCGATGCTTCGTCTCTCACCGGTTCGGCCTCGCGGGCCGCCCTCGCGGTGGCTCAGCGTGATCTGGCGAAGGCGAACCGAGATCTCGAAAGTGCTTCCACCGAACTTGCGAGGGCCCGGCGTGCGGTTGCCGATACTGCAATGGAGCTCAAGCGGCTCAAGTCAGCCGAAGCCCTTGCCGCGCGACGATCGAGTGAGGCGGAGAAGAGGGTCGTGGCCGCCACGAAGAAGCTCCAGCGGTTCTAACGAGCGCAGGGGAAGGGAGCGTGTCCCCAAACCCTCTGATCCGCAGTCGCCTCCGACCACTCGGCACCAGCCGGGCCACCGGCCTCAGTAGCCGAGCATCCCTCGGACGTACGCGGCCTGGCCTCCGTGCTGAAGGGAATCGTCGGCGATGCTGACGAGGCGGACGCCCATGGTGACGGGCGGGTCCCAGCGACGGTCGACCACGCGATCGAGGTCCTCGGACGACAGGCCCTCGAGCAGCCCGCTCGTGCGCTGGTGCACCGCATCGAGGTAGCCCACGAGCACGCCGGGCGCTTCGGGCCGCACCGAGAGCACCTGCTCGGGCCGGTGGCCGTACCCCGTGTTCGACGGGTCGGGGTCGAGGCCACACTGCGCCGCCCACTCGCCGGTCGTCCAGATCTGGTCGGTGCCGAGCAATTCGGCCAGGTGGTGGTCCTGGACGCGGGTCAGGTGCCAGACCAGCCATCCGACGGTGTTGGCGCCGGGCGCAGGGGCCGTGGCGAGTTGGTCGGCGGTCAGACCGTCGACCGCCTCCTCGGCGATGGGCGGGATCCGTCCATAGATATCGAGCAGCAACTCAGCAGTGTCCATGGACGCACATTAGAGACAACAGCCCGAGGTCGGCCGCGTCGCACCCTTTTGAGGTCTGTGACTCGGCCTCCCCGGGCCGCTGCTCTTTGCCTCGCCTCGCTTCGTAACCCGTGGCTCTCCCTGAACGATCCGTGCCGGGTAGGAGCCAGTGACATCGGGTTCCGCCCGCATGGAGACCGGCATAGCTGCTCGCCACGGTTCGGGGCTTCGGTGAATCAACCGACTCAGAGGTGCCCAGACCTACGATTGACCCGTGAATCGGGTCGGGGGCATCGACGACACGATCTGGATTCGACCCCAGTCGGGCCTGAACAGGCCGGCCCGCAGCCCGCTGTCTCGAATCATGCTCGTACTCCTGCTGACGATAATCGTCGCCGGCATTGGTCTGGCGACTGTCGCATTTTTCAGTGCGAAGGATTACGGGACGGCTGCGTTCTGGAGCTTGCCGAGGCACATCGGGTACTGCGGCAGGCAGTACGACGACCAAGGCGCACGAACGGGTAATCCCCGGATATTCACGGCAAAGAACGGCGCGGTGGGTGCACAGTGGAAGTTTCTGTCGTGGACCTTCGGCGGAGACTCCATCTATGCCGCAGTCGCGCCGCAACATCCGCCAGACGACACCGTCTGCACCATGGAGCTCTACATTCCGATAACCGGTTCGAAGTGGGAGACGTACGTCTTGAGTGGGGGCCCGTAGGTCGCACTGATCGGCGGGAGTCACACTCCTCGCTCCGCTATCCCCTCCGAATATGGGGCGCGCACCCCGGGCAACGATTGCTCCTCGTTTGATCAACGGACTCCTCGGGTCCGAAAAGACCACCCTGGCGCAGTTGCTGGATGAACCCCGGGCTCAGGTGGCTCAGGTGGCCTCAGGTGGCTCAGGTGCCGCCGGCGAAGTCGATCTCGGGCTGGATGTCGTAGCGGGCGTTGGCGGTGTAGGCGACCAGAACGCCCACGATCGCCGTCATCAGCAACGCAGTCGGCCAGTCTCCGAAGTTGACGCCGCTGACGTCGTGGCCCTTGCTGAGGTAGTCGGCGAAGGACGCGCCGATCGGCCGGGTGAGGACGTAGGCGAACCAGAACGCAAAGACGTCGTTGAACCGGTGCAGCTTCCAGCCGGCGAAGGGGATCATGATCACGACGCAGAAGAAGAGCGCGGACGCCAGGTACCCGAGGCCCAGCGTCGTCGCGACGAAGTCGCCGACCGCGGTGCCCAGAGAGAACGTGGCGAAGACGACCGACCAGTAGTACCACTCGCGCCGGTTGGTCCTGATGCTGTGGAAGTCGAGCGTGTGCTCGCTGCGGTTCCACAGGTAGAAGGCCACCCCCAGCACGACCAGCCAGAACGCCGAGGTGACGCCGTAGGGGAGCCCGATGACCTTGTGCATTGTGTCCGACACGCCGGTGCCGGCGGTGGCGATGGCCAGGGCCAGGTACCAGTACGTCCAGGCGTTGTAGCGCCGCGACCGGAATTGGAGATAGAGGGCGCTGCAGAACATGAAGAAGACGATGAAGAAGCCCCACTTGACGTTCTGAGTCCCCCCGAACCAGTCGGAGAGGGCCTCGCCCGACGCCGTCGTCGAGATCTTGATCACCCAGAACAGCGCGGTGACCTCGGGCACCTTGGCCGCTACCGGCTGTTGTGTGAAGACACGAAGAAGTGAACGCACGCTCGTGAGGCTCCTCGTCGGGGTCGCTTGGGAGGACGACGCCGGCCGGAGGAGCTGACGCCGCACATCGATGATGGTAACGCTCTGGTCCAGGGCCCTGTGGTGCACCCGAAAGGATCGTCCCTCCTGGTAGATGGCGCTTTTCAGCGCTGAATTCCTACCTCGGGATGAGCCGCGCCTTGGCAGAATTCATCCTTGCGTCGCAGCCCGAGACCGTTCGAACGGAGCACCGAGGTCGATCGGCGCACCCCCGGCGGCCGAGGAACGGTAGGCGGCGTCGACCAACCGGTGAGCCTCGAGGGCGACGTCGAGTCCGGGTTCGGGTCGACGCCCGCCGTTCACCGCATCGACAAAGCCGCGGTTCGCCTCGACGTACGCCCGGATCGCCAGGCCGATCCTGTCGTCGGGCAGTGGCAACGCGTCGACCCAGTCCGGCGACGGACAGGGCCGGTCCTCGGTCGCCTCGCTCGTTTGCACGCGCAGGGGGCCGCGGAACTCGTTGTTCAGGGACACCATGCCCTGGCGGAAGAACACGTCGATTCTCCGGGTCGATCCCCGGCTCAAGATGTCATGCCACACGCTCGTGAGCTGCGCCACGAAGCCCGAGGCGAACGTCAGCGACACGGCGGCCATGTCCTCGACGCCAACGTGGCCGGCGTGGTTGGCGGTGCGGGCGGCGACCGCGTCGACGTCCCCGAAACAAAACCGGAGTATGTCCACGTCGTGGATCGAGTGTTCGATCAGGCAGCCGCCGCCGGTCTGGGCAAAATCTGCTCGCCATTGTGAGGCATACGTCCCTTGGATCGGGAAATACTGGTCGTCCCGGAAGACCGCCGCCATGGGCTCCCCGAGCTCTCCCCGCTCAACTATGTCGCGCAGCCCCCGGAACACGGGCGCTGTACGCAAGACCAGTCCGGCCTGGCTGACGACGCCCGACGCTGCCACGGCGTCCACCAGCGCCGTGGCCCCGGCCAAGTCCCGATCCAGCGGCTTCTCGCAGAAGACCGCGCGCCCTCTGGCCAGTGCCTCGTCCACCGCCACGCGATGAGCGGCCGTGGGCGTGCACACCCAGACCGCGTCGGAACGCGCCGCCACCTCCGCGGCATCCGCGACCACTGCGGCACCGGGTGATCCCACGGCCTCTGCGAAACCGTGCGCTCGGCGTTCTCGGGGGTCGTGTACGGCCACGATTGAAGCCTCGATCACCCCGGCATCGATCATCGCCTTCAGCCCGAGGGCGTGCGTCCAAGCAATCAGTCCTGAGCCGACGAACCCGATGCGGAGCATGCACCGGACACTAGACAACCTGCTCGCACCCGGCCCGGCGCGTAGAGCCACGCGAGTGCGCGGGTCAGCCGGGGGTCGCTGCCTTCGAGCCGATGCCGCCAAGCGCCCCGATGAAGCGGGCGGCGACCATCACCAGCACGCCGATCTCGTGGCGCTCTCGCCGCCGAATCGATGCAGGCCGTCCGCCGCACACGACGAGACCCGGTGCGGCCCCTGGGAACGTCTCGACGAAGACGCCCGAACTCGACGTGTCGTTGGCGGGGTCCGCACCGCTGCGCGCGCCCTGGGCGAACGCCGCGACCCATTGGGCGCTCGGCGCGTCGCCCTGCACCTCGAAGAAGCTCTCGAGGCGGTTGTCGGCCACGGCCAACCAGGTGAGATCGAACAACGAGCCGAGCGATCGACAGAGCGCCTCCATGGCCGCTGCCGCGGTGGCGGCACCGGCGATGTGCGCCACGGCGGCGAGAACCGTGTCCTCGCGGTCGGGCGCATCGCCGGCCAGCACCGCCACGTCCTCCACACCCGCGCCGGCCACGTTGCGTACCCCGCGGCACACCGCGTCCACCGCGTCGGCGTCGTCGGGGAGCTCGACCACCAGCTCGTCGATCGCCACGCCGGACTCGCGCTCGAGCACCTCGAGCCCGACGACGTTGCCCTTCACCGAGCCGATCTCAGCGGCGACCGCGCCGAGGACGCCGGGGGCATCGGGAAGCCAGATCCGCAGGCGCGTCAGCACGTCAGCGTCCGCCTGCCGCAGACGCGTCCTCGCGAAGGTCTCCCACCGCTCTCAGCGTGACAGGGACATGTTTCGCCACCGTTTCGCCGCCGCGAAATCCGGATGACACGCGCAGGGCCTGGTGCCGTCCCGGCCCCCGTCTACGAAATCAGCCCCAGCTCCTTGACGTCGTTGCGCTCGGCCAGCAGTTCGTCGGTCGTCACCTTGATCCGGTCCAGCGCGAACGCATCGTGCTCGAGGCCCTCGACGACCGACCAGCCGCCCTTGCCGTCCGAGGCCACCGGGAAGCCGAACTGCAGCCCCTCCGGCGCGCCGTATTGCCCGGTGCTCGCGACCGCGACGGAGAACCACGAGCCGAGCGGCGTCCCCGAGCGGAGGCTGACCACGGTGTCGATGGCGGCGGCCGCGGCGGAGGCGGCCGAGGACGCCCCGCGGGCGTCGATGATCGCAGCACCGCGCTTCTGCACCGTCGTCAGGAAGTCACCGCGTAGCCAGTCGAGGTCGGTGATGACCTCGGTCGCCGGCTTGCCGCCGATGCGCGCGTTGGCGAAGTCGGGGAACTGGGTCGCCGAGTGGTTGCCCCAGATGCCGACGTTGGTGACCTCCCCGACCTGCACGCCGGCCTTGGCGGCCAGCTGGGCCTTGGCCCGGTTCTCGTCGAGACGGGTCATGGCGAACCAACGCTCCGCCGGCACCTCCGGCGCGTTCGACCGCGCGATGAGGCAGTTCGTGTTGCACGGGTTGCCCACCACCAGGATGCGGACGTCGGACGCCGCGTTCGCCGCGATGGCGCGGCCCTGCGGCTTGAAGATGCCGCCGTTCACGTTGAGCAGTTCGCCCCGTTCCATGCCGGCCTTGCGCGGCACCGACCCGACGAGCAGCGCCCACGACGTGCCGTCGAAGGCGGTTTTCAGGTCCGCCGTGGCCACGATGTCGTGCAACAGCGGGAAGGCGCAGTCGTCGAGCTCCATCACCACGCCCTCGAGCACCTTCATGGCCGGCTCGATCTCGAGGAGGCGCAACACGATCGGCTGGTCCTCGCCGAGCAGCTGGCCCGAGGCGATGCGGAAGAGGAGGGAGTAGCCGATCTGGCCGCCGGCACCGGTGACGGTGACGTTGATCGGGGATTTCGATGCCATGGAGAGGGGATCCTTTCGGGGTAACGAGACGGGTCTGGGGGGAGGAGGCAGGGGCCGAAGCCGGAGACGGGCCACGGATCGGACCCGACCGGACCGACCGGACCGGCGCCCTTAGCCGGACGTCACAGCCGGTCCACGATCGCCGATGCGAACTCCGACGTCTTGACCTCGGTGGCCCCCTCCATCAACCGGGCGAAGTCGTAGGTGACGATCTTGTCGGCGATCGTCGCCTCCAGCGTGTGCACGATGTCGGAGGCCGCGTTGTTCCAGCCGAGGTGCTCGTACATCAGCGCGCCCGACAACAGGACCGACCCGGGGTTCACCTTGTCCTGCCCGGCGTACTTGGGCGCGGTCCCGTGCGTCGCCTCGAAGACGCCGTGGCCGGTCACGAAGTTGATGTTCGCCCCCGGGGCGATGCCGATGCCGCCGACCTGGGCGGCCAGCGCGTCACTCAGGTAGTCGCCGTTCAGGTTCGTGGTGGCGATGACGTCGAAGTCAGAAGGCCGGGTCAGGACCTGCTGGAGGGTGATGTCGGCGATCGTGTCCTTGACCAGCAGCTTGTCACCGGGCTCTCCCCCGCAGTCGTCCCAGCCGACGGCGACGTCGGAGAACTCCTCGCGCACGAGCTCGTAGCCCCACTCCCTGAACGCGCCCTCGGTGAACTTCTGGATGTTGCCCTTGTGCACCAGGGTGACCGAGCGGCGCTTGCGGTCCAGCGCGTAGTTGATGGCGGCCCGGATCAAGCGCTTGGACCCCATCGGCGAGATCGGCTTGATCCCGATGCCCGAAGCCTCCCGGATCGGCCAACCCATCTCCTCGCGCAGGTACGTGGCCAGCTTCTCGGCCTCGGGCGTGCCCGACTGCACCTCGTAGCCGGCGTAGACGTCCTCGGTGTTCTCCCGGAAGATCACCATGTCGACCAGCTCGGGATGCAGCACCGGCGAGGGGACGCCGGCGAACCAGCGCACCGGGCGCAGGCAGACGTAGAGGTCCAGGATCTGGCGCAGCGCGACGTTGAGCGAGCGGATGCCTCCCCCGACAGGCGTGGTGAGCGGGCCCTTGATCCCGATCAGGTGGGACCGGAAGGTGTCGACCGTCTCGTCGGGCAGCCAGTTGCCGGTCTCGTCGAACGCCTTCTGCCCCGCCAGCACCTCCTTCCAGGCCACCTTGTGGCCGTGCTTGGCGGCGGCCGCGTCGAGGACCAGCTTGGCCGCGGGCCAGATGTCGACCCCGGTGCCGTCGCCTTCGATGAAGGGGATGATGGGCGCGTCGGGCACGACGAGGGAGCCGTCGCCGCCCATGCGAATCAGATCTGCCATGGCCCGGATGCTATGGGTCGCCGCGGCAGCATCCCAATCGACCTGGGTCTGCGCCGCCCGCGGGGGCCCGGGAGGCCGGTCCCCGCTGGGTCGTGGCTCGTGGGCCGACTCAGGTGTGGTCGACCGCCCCGGCGGACAACAATTCGGCGAGGCGGGCGTACTGCTCCGACTCCGGACCGAGGATCTCGCCCACCCAGTAGAGCGTCCGGCCGGCGTCGACCTCGGTGCCCCAGCGCAGCATCTCCTCGATGTCGAGCCAGTCCTTCGGGCGGTCGAAGACCGCCTTGCAGACGATGAGGTCCTCGGGGGCGAGGATCGGGATCTCCACCGGACCGAAGCGCACCAGCCGGGCGCGTTCGGCCATCTCGAGGTGGAGGTCCATGGTGGCGAAGAACACGTCGAGGTACGAGCCCTCCCAGTCGAGCCTGGCCTGGCCGTCGAGGGCGATGGCCGTCCGGTTCTCGGACGTGATCGTCACGCCGAGCCGGGACACCATCTCGAGGACGGGTTCGGCCGCCTCGGGCGGCAGCGTCACGTTGACGTCGATGTCGGTCGTCGCCCGGGGATTGCGATACCAGGCCAGGGCGATCGCCCCGCCGAATTGGTGGGGTACTCCCGCCGAGTCCAGCATCTCGTGGAGCGAGACGATCTTGTCGACGAGGTTGCCGTGGGGAGTGGCCTGGCTCACCGCGGCGTGGAGGTCGGAGCAGTCGTCAGCGCGACGCCGGCACCAAGCGCGCGGCCCTCAGGCGGGCCAGGGGTGGGAAGCGCAGCGGCTCCGGGCGGCGCGGGGGCCCGAACGCGGAGACCTGGGCCACGAGGTCGAGGAGGTCGATGAGCGCGTCGCCGGGGTCTCGCGCCGAACCGGCCCGGGGCGGCCGTGTCTCGAGGGCGGCGGCCATCCGGCGGGACGACTCGACGAACTTCCGCATCTCCGGCCGCCGGCGCCGAGCGGACCGGGCACCCGCCCGCGCCGCACTGGCACGCACGGCGTCGGCGTCGAAGGGCCGGGAGGCCCGCCCGCCGGCCTTGGCCAGCACCTGGTCGGTCAGCTCGGTGAAGCTGGCCAGGGAACGGGCCCGGGAGCCCTCGGGGGTGTGGACCGACTCGCGGATCTCGAAACGGCCACGGGGGCGGGCGACGACGTACGCCATGCCCACCAGCATACCCACTAGGTGACCCCACTAGAGCCCCGGCCCGGCTGCCGCCCTGGCTCAGCCCGTGGCCGGCCCCAGGCCGAGCGCGGCGTAGATCTCACGCGTCGCGCTCGAGGTGTTGAACGTGTAGAAGTGCAGCCCCGGCACGCCGGTACGAAGAAGGTCCGAACAGAGCTCGGTGGCCAGCTCCACGCCCTCCTTGCGGACCGCGTCGCGGCCGCCGCGCTCGTCGGCGGCGCGCAGGCGATCCTCCATCCAAGCGGGGGCGGCCGCGCCCATGGCGCCCAGGCGGCCCATGGTCGACAGCGAGGTGACGGGGAGGATGCCCGGCAGCACCGGGGTGTCGATCCCGCGCTCGCGCAGGTCCGACACCAGCCCCTCGTACTCGGCGGCCTCGAAGAAGAACTGGGTGACGCCGAAGTCGGCCAGCGCAAGCTTGGCGGCGAGGTAGTCGCGGTCCGTGGGCAGGCTGTCCGAGCGGGGGTGCCCGGCCGGGTGGGCCGCCACGCCAATGGAGAAGCCGCCGATGGCGCGGGCGAGCTGGACGAGCTCGGTCGCGAAGGCGAGCTCGCCCGGACCGGCCGCCGGGTCCTCGGGTGGGTCGCCGCCGAGGGCCATCAGGTTCTCGACGCCCGCCTTGCGCAGCGACACCAAGATGTCGGACAACTCGAGGCGTGTGTGCGCGACGCAGATGAGGTGGGCCATCGGGACGAGCTTGGTCGTGTGCAGCATCCCGGTCACGAGGTCGAACGTGCGCTGGCGCGACTCGGCGCCGCCCCGGTAGGTGACCGACACGAACGAGGGCTCGAGCGGCTGCAGCTCGCTGAGCGTCCGCGCCAGGGTCGCGAGCTCCTTGTCGTTCTTCGGCGGGAAGAACTCGAACGAGTAGGTCGGACCCGCCGACAGGAGATCTGCGATGCGCGTCACTTCATCGTCCCCGTGGAGCCGACGGCACGCGGCCGAAGTCGTCCTCGAGGCGCTCGATGTCGTCCTCGCCGAAGTAGGTGCCGTGCTGCACCTCGACGAAGACGAGGTCGGTGTCGCCCGGGTTGGCGATGCGGTGCGCGCTCCCGCAGGGGATGTCGATCGCCTCGCCCGCCTCCAGCTCGACCTCCGCGCCGTCGAGGGTCACCAGTGCCTTCCCCGACACGATGAACCAGTGCTCGGAGCGCTTGGCATGGCGCTGATAGCTCAACCGCTTGCCGGGGTGGACCACCATGCGCTTGACCTTGTGATCGGGGGCGTCGTCATCGAGCACCGTGTAATTGCCCCACGGGCGCTCGTCGTATTCGCGCTCCTTCACGTGTTGTCGGCCTCCCTGCTCCCTGCCGGCGTGTCGCATCCCGTCCTCACCGGGCCGCCCTCTCGGCTGCCTGCAGCGCGTTGCGCAACAGCATGGCACGGGTCATGGGCCCGACCCCGCCGAGGCGCGGGGTGATCCAGCCCGCCACCTCGGCCACGTCGGGATGTGCGTCCGGGATGAGCTTCCTCCCCTCGAAGCTCGTGCCGGCCGACACCACGGCCGCACCCGGCTTCACCATGTCCGCCGTGAGGAGGTGAGGCCGTCCGGCGGCGGCCACGACGATGTCCGCGGTACGGGTGAGGGCGGCCATGTCGCGCTCCTCGATGCCCGTGTGCACCACCGTCACCGCCGCGTTGAGCCCGGGACGCTTGAGCGTGAGGAGGTTGGCCAGCGGTCGCCCGATCGTCACGCCACGCCCGATGATCACGGCGTGGCGGCCTTCGACCGGCACGTCGTACGCGTGCAGCAGTTCGACGATGCCGGCCGGCGTGTTCGGCAACGGGCCGGGCGTCCCGAGCACGAGGCGGCCGAGGTTCACCGGATGCAGCCCGTCGACGTCCTTGGCCGGGTCGACCGCGAGGAGCGCCCGCTCTTCGTCGAGGCCCGCTGGCAGCGGCAGCTGCACCAAGAACGCGCTCACGGCCGGGTCGGCGTTGAAGCGCGCGATGGCGGCCATGACTTCTTGCTGCGTCGCCGTCTTCGGCAGGCGCTCGCCGACCGAGTACATGTCGATCCCGGCGCAGTCCTCGTGCTTGAGCGCGACGTAGCGCTCGCTCGGGACGTCGTCGCCGACGAGGATCGTGCCGAGGCCGACGTGGATGCCCTCGGTGCGCAGCCGGGCGACGCCGCCGGCCACCTCGGCCCGGATGCGGGCGGCAACCGTCTCGCCGTCGAGCAGGATGGCGCCCATCAGTGCCGGAAGTGGCGCTCGCCGGTCAGGACCATGGCCAGGCCCGCCTCGTCGGCGGCGGCGGTGACCTCGGCGTCGCGCACCGACCCGCCCGGCTGCACGACGGCCGTGACACCCGCGTCCGCCAGCACGAGCAGCCCGTCGGGGAACGGGAAGAAGGCGTCGCTCGCCCCCGCCCCACCCTTGGCCCGCTCGCCCGCCTTCTGCACGGCGATCTCGGCCGCGACGACGCGCGACTGCTGGCCGGCGCCGACCCCCACCGCCTGTCCCCCGGTGACGATCGCGATGGCGTTGGAGGTCGTGCGGCCGCACACGCGCCAGGCGAGCACGAGATCGCGCCACTCTTCGTCGGTGGGCTGGCGACGGGTGACCGGGCGCCAGTCGCTGCGCGGCACGACGAACCGGTCGACGTCCTGCACCAGCACACTGGTGCCGACGCTGCGCAGCTGGCGTACCGCCGCCTCGGGTGCCGGCCCCGACAGCAGGCGGGTCGCCCTGCGGCGCTTGGTCAGCCTCTCGAGCGCGGCCGGCGCGTAGGAAGAGGCGACGATCACGTCCGCTTGCGGACCCGCCGCCACCGCGTCGGCCACCTCGGCGGTGACGTCGCCCCCGATGGCGACGACGCCGCCGAACGCGCTGAGCGGGTCGCACTCGAGCGCGCGCTCGTAGGCCGTCGCGAGGTCGAAGGCGACGGCGGCGCCGCACGGGTTGGCGTGCTTGATGATGGCCACGGCGACCTGCCCCGCGCCGGCGTCGGCGGCGAGCTCGTGGACGAGGCGCCAAGCGGCATCGCCGTCGAAGATGTTGAGGTACGAGAGCGGGTTGCCGCCGTGCTGGACCATGGCGTCCCACCAGCTCGGTGCGCCGGCCAGGCGATAGCGCGACCCGTGCTGGTGCGGGTTCTCGCCGTAGCGGAGCACCTCGGTGCGCTCGAGCGTGAGGTGCAGGGTCTTCGGCAGCACCGCCGACAGCGCGGCCTCCTCCTTGTCCTCCTCGGTGGCGCCCTCCAGGGTGTCGACCGGAGAGGGACCGCCGGCATCGAGCCAGGCGACGATCGCCGCGTCGTAGGCCGCGGTGTGGGCGAACGCGGCCCGGGCCAGCCGGCGCCGCGTGGCCGCAGACAGCGTGCCGGACTCGCGCAGCTCGGCCAGCACCGCTGGGTACTCGGCCGGAGAGGTGACGATCCCGACGTGCTCGTGGTTCTTGGCGGCGGCGCGCACCATGGCCGGGCCGCCGATGTCGATCAGCTCGACGGAAGGGTCCGAGGAGAACGGGTAGAGGTTCGACACGACGAGGTCGATGCCGACGATCCCGTTCGCCTCGAGGTCCGCCAGGTGTTCGGGCTTGGAGCGGTCGGCGAGGATGCCGCCGTGGATCTTGGGGTGGAGGGTCTTCACCCGGCCTCCCAGCATCTCGGGCGAGCCCGTGACGTCGGTGACCTCGGTGGGCACGACGCCCGCCTCGGCGAGCGTCGCGGCGGTGTTGCCGCTGGCGACGAGCTCCCACCCGAGGTCCGCCAGGCCCCGGGCCAGCTCGACCAGGCCCTCCTTGTCGTAGACCGATAGCAGCGCCCTCACGGCGTCATCTCCTCGTGTGCTCCTTCTCTTTCTCTGTCCCACTCGGTTCGTGCTCTGTCGAGCTCGGTTCGATCCCGGCGACGCCGGTGGGGCGTGCCGGTGGGCCCGGAGGCGCCTCGATCTCCCGGCCCGCGTCGAGCTCGCCGAGCGCCCAGGCCACCGTCTTCGGGTACAGCACCCGCTCGGCCACTTTGATGCGCTCGTGGAGCGACTCCTCGGTGTCGCCCGGGAGGACGGGGACGACCTCTTGGGCCAGGATCGGCCCGGCGTCCATCTCCAACGTGGCCAGGTGCACCGTGCAGCCGGTCTCGCTCACGCCCGCGGCGAGCGCGTCGCGTACGCCGTGCCAACCGGGGAACAGCGGAAGCAGGGCGGGATGCGTGTTGAGGATCCGGCCGGGGAACGCGCTGTGCACGGCCTCGGTCATGACGGTGCCGAAGCCGGCCATGGCGACGAGGTCCACCTGGTGCGCCACCAGCGTCGCGGTGACCGTGGCCGTGAAGCCCTCCCGGTCGAACCCGGGGCCGAAGCCACCGTGGAGCCGGCGGTCGACCAGCTCGGGCGCCGCCCCGTGGTCTTCGGCCATTCCGAGCGCGGCGCACGGCCGATCGGCGAGCACCGTCGTCACGGGGAGGCCCGCCTCGAACATGGCCTGGAGGATCGTCCCCGAACCGGAGACCAGGACCGCGAGACGCACGAAGACAATCTAGTGGGAACCCTGTTCCGCTCAGGGAGGCCGTGTCGGACTCTGGCCAGGATCTGTGGGCGTCGCTCAGCCCCCCGCCGCCAGCTCCAGTTCGTAGGTCTGGCCGACAAGGTCAACGCCGAAACTGTGGTGTGAGTGCTCGTCGACGAGCTGGAATCCCGCTGCGAGGTAGATGCGCGCTGCGGCGACAAGGCAATCCTGGGTCCACAGCACCATCCGGGCATTTCCGCCATCGCAGGCGAAGTTCACACACTGCTGAACGAGCTCCCGGCCCAGCCCGAGACCACGCGCCACCGGATCCACGAGAAGGAGGCGGAGCTGGGCGATCTCCGCGCTCTTCGCGACACAGAAGACACAGCCCGCCCGGCGGCCGTCGACTTCGGCGATCCACGCCGCTTCACGAACGGCATCAGGTGAAGCCGCATAGTGGGCGACGATCCGGACCACCAGTGCCTCAAAGCTGGTGTCCCAGCCGAACTCGTCGGCATAGATCTTCCCGTGCGCCATGACGACCCATCCCAGGTCTCCCGGCTGGCCCAACGGCCGGAACCTCACCTCTCGGCTCATCAGCCTTCTCCTGCCTCACTGACACAACTGTTTCAGTGGCAAGATACCACCATGGGTCCGGAAGAGCCATCGCCCTCACCGAGAAAGCTCGAGCTCCTCGAGGCCGCCTACAGCTACGCCCTCACGCACGGCCTGGGTGACCTCTCGCTTCGTCCTTTGGCGTCAGCAATCGGATCGAGCCCCCGGGTGCTGCTCTTCCTCTTCGGTTCCAAAGATGGCTTGATCAAAGCGCTGCTTGGCCGCGCCAGGTCCGATGAGCTGGCGATGCTCGAGAACCTTCGCCGCGATCACCACGACACCGACCTCCCGGGCGCCGTGCGCGAAGTCTGGACTTGGCTGTCGGATCCTGCCCACCGGGGCCTCCTCGTCCTGTGGGTCGAGGGCTATTCCCGGTCTCTCGTGGAACCCGCTGGGCCGTGGGCGAACTTCGCCGACCAGACGGTGACGGACTGGCTGGACGTCTTCGCGGCGTATCAGGCTGCCCGCGCGCGGGGAGTGCCGCCGGGAGAGCCGAGCGCACAGCGGCCCTGGCGCTGCTGCGGGGAGCGCTGCTCGATCTGCTCGCCACGGGCGATCGGCGACGAATCGACGCGGCGATCCGTCTAGAGCTCCGCACCGTCGACTCCAGTTCTCGGTGAAGCTTGACCGGGGCCGATCCGGGTCCGCGCCGCGTTGAAGATCAGGCGCACCACGGTGCCGATGATGACGAGGTCGAGCAGCATCTGCGCGGCGACGATCAGGCGTGCGGTGTCGGTCCGGGGAGTGATGTCGCCGAACCCGACCGTCGAGAAGACGCAGATGGTGAAGTAGAGCGCCTTTGTGTGGTCGAGCGGCTGGGTGAAGGTCGACTGGGCTCCGTGCGCCAGGTTGAGATAGATGATGGAGAACCCCGTCAGGAACACGACGATCACGACGGCGAGGGCCTCGACCGCCCGCAGCTCGGGCAGCTCGGCGTTCGAGATGCGACGGATCTGCAGGACCAGGACGACGCCGACAAGCACGACGACCACGACGAGGCGCAACACCGAGCGCGTGCCCGACAGGTGCGAGAAGGGCACCAGGTAGAAGGCGCCGAGGATCAGGGCCCAGGCGAGGGTGATCGTCACCGCCGCCTGGACGAGGGCCCGCCGGCGCTGCACCGGGTCGAGGTCGGACAGTCGGAGGGGTTCCCGGGGCGGGCTCCCGCCGGTGCCGGCTCCGGCGCTGTCGGGCCCTGCTGCCGGCCGCGGCGCGTCGTCCGAAGACCCCGACTCCATCGCGAGAACGCTAACGAGACCGAAGCGCGACTCAGGTGGATGCTGCGGGCATGGGAGACGCCCGCCCGCCGCGCGGTCTAAGGGAGTGCTCGCACGATCGCGACCATCTTCTCGCCGCACTCGGTCGGGTTCTCGGCCACCTGGACGCCGGCCGCGGCCAGCGCCTCCATCTTCGCCTGCGCCGTGCCCGAGCTGCCCGAGATGATGGCGCCGGCGTGGCCCATCTTGCGGCCGGGTGGCGCGGTGACTCCCGCGATGTAGGCCGCGACAGGCTTGGTCACGTTGGCGGCGATGAACTCGGCTGCGCGCTCCTCCTCGGAGCCGCCGATCTCGCCGATCATCATGATCGCCTTCGTCTCGGGGTCCTCTTGAAAGGCCGCCAGGCAGTCGATGAAGTTCGTGCCGGGCACCGGGTCGCCGCCGATGCCCACGCACGTCGTCTGGCCGACGCCTTGCTCCGAGAGCTCGTGCAGCGCCTGGTACGTCAGCGTGCCCGACCGCGAGACGATGCCCACCGGCCCTCCCGGCAGCGCGATGTCGCCCGAGGTGATGCCGATGTTGCACTTCCCGGGGCTGATGATCCCGGGACAATTCGGCCCCAAGAGGCGGGTGCCCGGGAACTCCTCGACCAGGCGGTTGTAGGCCAGGCACTCGTCCTGCGCCGGGATGCCCTCGGTGATGCACACGATGAACTCGATGCCGGCGGCCGCGGCCTCGATGATGGCGTCGGCCGCGAACTTGGGCGGCACGCTGATGAACGACGCGGTGGCGCCGGTCTCCTTCACCGCCTCGGCAACCGACGCGAAGACCGGGATGCCCTCGATCTCCTCACCGCCGCGCTTGGGGTTGGTCCCGGCCACGACCTTGGTGCCGTAGGCCTTGTTGCGCAGGCCGTGGAAGAGGCCCTGGCTCGTCGGGCTGACGCCCTGGATCACAACCTTCGTGTTCTCGTCGACGAAGATGCTCACGTTCTCGCTGTCCTCTCAGTCCTGGTGTCTCGACCCTTGTGTCTCGACTCGGTCCCGTCGGTGATCGGCCGCTCTACGCCTTGGCCAAGGCGACGGCGCGGCGCGCGGCATCGAGCATGGTCGGCTCGGCAATGAGCGTGTCCGACAGGTGGTCGGCGAGCAGCGCACGGCCCGCCTCGGCGTTGGTGCCGTCGAGGCGCATGACGACGGGCGAGCTGAGCTTGACGCGGCCCATCGCCTCGATGATCCCCTTCGCCACTTCGTCGACGCGGGTGATGCCACCGAAGATGTTCACGAAGATGCTCTTGACCGCCGGGTCCGCGTTGATCACCTCGAGTGCGGCCGCCATGACGTCGGCGTTGGCGCCGCCGCCGATGTCGAGGAAGTTGGCCGCTTCGCCGCCGACCTGAGTCACGACGTCGAGGGTGCTCATGGCGAGGCCGGCGCCGTTGGCGATGATGCCGACGTCGCCGGACAGGCCGATGTAGTTCAGGCCCTTCTCCTTGGCCATCTTCTCCCGCGGGTCGACCTCGGTCTCGGCCGCGGCGTATTCCTCCCATTCGGCGTGGCGGAAGGACGCGTTGTCATCGAGCGTCACCTTGGCGTCGAGCGCGTGCACCTTGCCCTCCGGGGTGAGGATGAGCGGGTTGATCTCGGCCAGGTCGCAGTCGCCCTCGGTGTAGCAGTGATAGAGCTTCACGAGGAGCGACGCCGCCTGCGCGCGGGCCTCCATGTCCAGGTTGGCCCGCGCCACCCACTCGCGGGCCGTCTCCTCGCTCAGTCCAGTGACCGGGTCGACGTGGATCTTGGCGATGGCGTCGGGGCTGGTCTCGGCTACCTCCTCGATCTCGACGCCGCCCTCGGCCGAGAGCATGCCGAGGTGCAGCTTGGCCTGGCGGTCGAGGGTGAACGAGCCGTAGTACTCCTTGGCGATGTCCGACGCGTGCTCGACCCAGAGCCGCTTGACCACGTGGCCCTTGATGTCGAGGCCGAGGATGTTGCCGGCGTGCAGACGGACCTCGTCCTCGTTGGCCGCCAGCTTCACGCCGCCGGCCTTGCCGCGTCCTCCGACCTTCACCTGCGCCTTGATCACCACCGGGTAGCCGGCCTTTTCGGCCTGCGCGACGGCCTCGTCCACGGTGTCGGCCACGCCACCGGGTGAGACCGGGATGCCGAAGCGGGCGAAGTACTGCTTGCCCTGGTACTCGTAGAGGTCCACTTTGGGTGCTGTCTCCTTGTTGACTTGGTGGCTCGGTGGCTTGGTGGCTTGTTGACTTGGTGACTTGGTGACTTGGTGACTCGGTGACTCGGTGACTCGGGTGACTTGGTGGCTCGGCGCCGGTGGGTGTCGTCGGTGTGGCGCGTCTGCGTCGGCTCGGTTGCTCCGGACGTACTTGCCGACGGCTCTTCTGTTTCAGATCGGGTCTTAGGTCGGGGTGCCGGCGGAGGGTCAGGCCTCGAGGGCCTCCTCCCGCGCGTCGAGCGCGCCGGCCAGCCACGTCCCGATCGAATCGAGCGGCGCCCCCGGAGTAAAGACCGCAGCCACGCCTTGTTCCTTGAGAGCAGGAATGTCCGCGTCGGGAATGATGCCGCCGACGATCACGAGCACGTCCCCCCGGCCGGCGTCGGCCAGCAGCTTGACGACCTTGGGCACCAACGTCAGGTGCGCCCCCGAGAGGAGGGAGAGGCCGACGGCGTCGGCGTCCTCCTGCACGACCACCTGGACCACCTGCTCGGGCGTCTGGTGCAGGCCGGTGTAGACGACCTCGAACCCGCTGTCGCGCAGCGCCCTGGCGATGACCTTGGCCCCCCGGTCGTGTCCGTCGAGCCCGGGCTTGGCCACGACCACCCTGTAGGGACGTTTCATCAGGTTCTCAAGGATACGGAGGGGCCTCCGGGGACGCCAGATAGGAGGCGGGCCGCTGCACGAGCGGCTCCTACCCTGTTCAGGCCATGTTTTCACCTGTTCAGGCCATGTTTTTCCACCTGTTGAGGCGGTCGTCGACCTCTGTTGGGGCGCCGCGAACAGCTGCCGTCCGGCCGAGCTGCCGATGCCCGCGCGATCTCGCCGTAGCCCGGGTTGGGCGTCGTCGGCGTGCCCATCGCCGGGCCGGCGTGGGAGCGCGAAACCCGTGTAGGCGACGCGTCGCTCCCGGGTCGTCGGATGCGTCGAACGGTGGAGGGTGCAGGACGTGTGCACCGAAACGTCACCGCGCTCGGCGCGCAAGGTGACGACAGGGAGGTCGAGCGTCTGATCGACCTGTGCTCTGGCGATGTTGGCCCGGTGGGAGCCGGCCATGACGTCGAGGCCACCGTGGGCTTCATCGACGGGCGTGAGGCAGATGCCGATCGTGAGGCCCGAACAGAACATGGAGTGCCCGCCTCGGTCACAATCCTTGTGCCACGGGAGGCACACCAGCCCATCGACGGAATCGACTCGCTTGAGGAGCCCTTCGGCCGTCACGTCAGCGAAGTGTTCACCGAAGGGATCGCCTGGCCGGTGACCGTCTCCGAGCAGGTCGCCGATCGAGGTGTAACGGTCGTCGGCGATCAGCGCCTGAAGCGTCGGCGACTTCTGCGCGAAATCGAGGATCCGGCAGGGATAGGCGTCGCCGGCGCGGGTGGTCGCCCACCACGACGTGCCGTCGTCTGGTCGGGCTGCCGCGACCGCGGATCTCAAGTCGGCGTCGATGGCATCCATCTCATCCTCGGTGAACACGCCCCGAAGTTGGAGAAAACCCGCTTCCGCCAGAAAGTGGGCGGCCTCTCCCGTCGAATCGCCGAGTCGAAACCGCTGATCGAGGTCGAGCAGCGACCCGTTGATCGCTTGCAGCGAGACTTCGCCCGGTTGGTAGACAGCTCTCCCGTCGAGGAGTGATCGGAGGACCGGATCCCAGGCGCAGAAGGCTTCGTTCGAGGCTGGGTCGCCTTCGACCCGTCCACCGATGACGAGACCGAGCGCCGAGCGCCGTTCGCAGAAGAGGTCGGCGAACGCGGTCGAGTCGAGTGCGACGTTCAGGTCGGCGCCGCCAGTACCGGGGACGACATCGATGGTCTCGGCCCCGGGTTGGAGCGTCCACGGCGCATCGTTCACGCAGAGTGTGATCGCAGGGAGGCACAGCCGTGCCGCGTCTTGCGCGGCACGGACACCGTGGCGGGCCGCGGCCTCGCACCACTCACCTTCGAAGAACGATGCAGGATCGGCGGGCCCGATTGCGTTGATGGGCCGCGTGCGCGTGTCGACGCTCATCCCGATCCTCCTTTCGCAACCGAGCGTCCCTAGACCAGCAGTTCGGGGAACCGATCGGCGCCGGTCAACAGTACGGCACGATTGGCAGCTCCAGCCGTCCTCTTCCCGCGACCCACAATGGCCGAGACCATCCTCTCCGTTGACCCCTCAGGAGGCTCCGGATCGATACGTCGACGTGATCGCACCGGACACACGCCTTCTGGCTTGAGCCGGCGTACCTCCTCAAGTACGAGTTCCATGGGGAGACGGAGACCCTGGTGTCCTCCTTCGTCTGCGATGTCGAGTAACGAATCCCCGAAAATCCAACGGATTGAATCTTTCGTTCTACCGGCGGCGTCGTAGCCGGCCTCGTCGGTTTGCATATCCTCCCAGCTCAAAGGGTGATTCCGCTCAACTCGAAGTGAGCGACGAGTCGCCGGACGGCCGTCGAAATAGTCTCGTCTCGTCATCCGAGAACCGGGACGTTCCCTCCCTTTCGCCTCGGAACCGGATGGGCCAGGACAAATCCGTTCACCCGCGACGGATATCACGCGTGCACGTCGCTACGCTGCTGGCGAGGGTGAAGGCGACAGGCGGTCGCAATCCAGGGAGGACCTTGCTCGTCTTCGAAGGCAAACTCGGAAACGGGCCCCAGCGCACCGCCGTGCGCTCGTGCGCGTGCGCACTCCTCGCCGCGTCCATCTCCATACTCGGCGCGCTCTCCCTGGCGGTGGCCGCGCCTCCCGCTGGCGCGGCCAATTGGGCACCGGTCTCTCCGAAGGACTTCCCCGACCCGAGTGTCCTCCACGCCCCGACCACCGGTACCTACTACGCGTTCGCCACCCAGAACTTCGCGTCGGCGACCCAGACCATCAACATCCAGGAGTCGACGTCGCCCGACGGCATCAACTGGACACCGAGCGGCGTGGACCCACTGCCGAACTTGGGGTCGTGGGCCCGGCCAGGTGACACATGGGCGCCGAGCGTCGCCTACAACGGCAGCGAGTACGTCATGTACTACACGGCCACTGAGGCATCGGCGCCCAGCGACCAGTGCATCGGCGTCGCCACGTCGCCGACCCCGGGCGGCCCGTACACCACCAGCTCACCCGAGCCGGTCGTGTGCCAGGACGGCGACGACGTGTCGCCCACGGTCGACAACGGCAACTACGGGGGCAGCATCGACCCCGACATCTTCAGCGACTCGTCGGGGTCGTCCTGGCTCATCTGGAAGTCCGACGGCAACCACATCGGGATCAGCACGACGATCTGGTCCGTGCCGCTCGCGCCCGACCTGTTGATGCCGAGCTCGGCGTCGCCGGCGTCGCTGTTGACGAACCACCCGGGCACCTGGGAAGGGTCGGTGATCGAGGGACCGGACATGATCCAGACCGGCGCGCACGCATACGACCTCTTGTTCTCGGGGAATCAGGAGGGCACCGCGAGCTATGCCATCGGGTGGGCCAGCTGCAGCGGCCCGGCCGGGCCCTGTGGCGACGAGACGACCTCGGGTCCCCTGCTCTCGAGCGCGCCCGGCATGTCCGGCCCGGGCGGCCCCGACGTCTACTCGCTGAGCGACGGGGAGACGCGACTGGCCTTCTCGGCTTGGGAGGGGACCACCATCGGCTATCTGTCATGCGGCGTAAGGCCGATGTACCTGGCCGACATCACCTTCGGCGGCGGGGGGCAACCGCTCCTCAGCGACCCGGATCCGGGCGTCCGCCCGGCGAGTGGCCCGACGTGTCCGCAGCCGCAGCCAGGGTACTGGCAGGTGGCCAGCGACGGCGGCGTCTTCACGTTCGGGGCGGCCAACTTCTACGGCTCGACCGGCGCCATCAAGTTGAACCAGCCCGTGGTGGGGATGGCCGCGACACCCGACGGCCATGGGTACTGGCTGGTCGCCCGGGACGGCGGCGTGTTCGCGTTCGGCGATGCGGGCTTCTTCGGCTCGACGGGCGCGATGGTGCTCAACAAACCGATCATCGGCATGATGAACACGCTCGACGGGCGCGGCTACTGGCTGATCGCGAGTGACGGCGGTGTCTTCGCGTTCGGCGACGCGACGTACTACGGCTCGATGGGAGGGGACGCGCCGCCCTCTCCGATCACCGCCGCCGCACCCGGCTACCTCGGCGGCGGCTATTGGATGGTCGACGCCGAGGGTCAGGTCTTCTCGTTCGGCGACGCGTCCTACTGGGGAGCGCCCGCCTCAGCCCCGGACGGCTACACCATCAGCGGCATGGCGCCGACGCACGACGATCACGGCTACTGGCTGTCCAGTTGGAACGGGAACGTGGCCGGCTTCGGCGACGCGGCCCCCTACGGGTCCATGTACGGCCGGCCCCTCAACGGGCCTGTCATCGGCATCACGGCGACTCGCGACGGCGGCGGCTACTGGCTCCAGGGCTCCGACGGCGGCATCTTCTCCTTCGGCGACGCGCCGTTCCTCGGTTCCATGGGCGGGGTGCGCCTCAACGCCCCCGTCGTGGGCATCGCGTCCTTCTGAGCTAGCCGGGCTGCCCGGCTGCGGCCCGCTCAGGCCCGGCGCAGCGGCGTGGCCGAGAGCAACAGGTTCTTCTTGCCGACCGAGTCGAAGTCGACCGTGGCCTGGGCCCGGGAACCCTCGCCCTTGGCGCTGAGCACGACGCCACGGCCCCAGTGCTCGTGCACCACGGTGTCGCCGGGCGCCAAGCCGAGGTCCTCGGCCCCGGTGCTGCCCCGTGCCGCGGCCTTCCGAGCACCGGCGGCCGCCGCCAGCGGCACCGCCGGGGCGAAGGTGGCGCCAGGCAGGTGCTCGTCGCCCGACAGCGAGTCGTAGCCCGTACCGCGCCGGGGCGAACCGAGTCCGACGTCCTCGACGAGGTGGGCGGGCACCTCGGTGACGAAGCGGCTGGGCATGGCCGCCTGGGAACGCCCCCACGCCGTGCGCGACCAGGCGTGCGAGATCGCCAAATGGCGCCGCGCCCGTGTGATGCCCACGTAGAAGAGCCGGCGCTCCTCCTCGAGCTCGTTCGGCTCGGAGAGTGAGCGAAAGTGCGGGAAAATTCCCTCCTCGAGCCCCACCACGAACACCGCCGGGTACTCGAGCCCCTTCGCCGTGTGCAACGTCATCAAGGAGACCCGGGTCCCGTCGCTCTCGAGCTCGTCGGAATCGGCCACCAGCGAGACCGTCTCCAAGAACCCGGTCACGTCGTCGAAGTCCCCCGCCTGCGACGCGAGCTCGGCCAGGTTCTCGATTCGCCCGTCCGCCTCGTGGGTGTGCTCGGCCACCAGCTCGGCCAAGTAGCCGGTGCGGTCCGCCACCAGCTGGACGAAGTCGGCCGGGTTGACCGTCTGCACCAGCGGCCGCAGCTCTCCCAACAACTTCGACAGCGCCTCTGCGCCGCGCAGCGCCTTGCCCGTGAGCCCCGCCTCCTCCGCCCGTTCGATCGCCGCGCTGAAGGCCAGTCCCTCGACCCGTGCCCAGGCGGCCAGCCGGGCGACCGACGTGTCGCCGATGCCGCGCTTGGGCACGTTCACGATGCGACGCGCCGAGACCTCGTCGTCGGGGTTGGCCAGCACGCGGATGTAGGCCAGGACGTCCTTGATCTCGCGGCGGTCGTAGAACTTGGCGCCCCCGACCACCTTGTAGGGGATGCCGCTGAACTTCATCGACGTCTCGAGCGGCAGCGACTGGGCGTTGGTGCGGTAGAAGACGGCGACGTCGCCCCACGAGAGCCCCTCCGACGCGTGCAGGCGCAGGATCTCGCTCGACACCCAGGCCGCCTCGTCGCGTTCGTCCTCGGCCCGGTACCGCTTGACCGGCCCGCCTGTGTCGCCCACGGTGAAGAGCTCCTTGGGCTGGCGCCCCACGTTGTTGGCGATCACCGCGTTCGCCGCGTCGAGGATGGTCTGGGTCGAGCGGAAGTTCTGCTCCAACAAGATGGTGGTGACGTTGGGGAAGGCGCGCTCGAACTCCAAGATGTTGCGGATGTCCGCGCCGCGCCAGCGGTAGACCGACTGGTCGGAGTCCCCCACCACGCAGACGTTGCCGTGCGCCTCCCCCAGCAGCTTGACGATCTCGTTCTGGGCGTGGTTGGTGTCCTGGAACTCGTCGACCAGGATGTGCTGGAACCGCTCCTGGAACCTCTCCCGCACGTCGTCGCACGACTGCAACAGATTCGCTGTCACCATGAGCAGGTCGTCGAAGTCGAGCGCGTTGGCACCATGCAGGCGCTGCTGGTACTGCGCGTAGACGTCGGCAATCCGCTTGCGGAACGGATCCGGGCCGTTGCGGGCTTCCTCGCGGAACGACTCGAAGTCCACCAGCTCAGATTTGGCTTGGCTGATGGTGGCCTGCACAGCCCGCGAGGGCAGCCGCTTCTGGTCGAACCCGAGCTCGGCGGTGATCATCTCGATCAGCCGGCGCGAATCGGTGTCGTCGTAGACCGTGAACCCCGGGCGGTAGCCCAGCCGGTCGGCGTTCATGCGCAGGATCCGCAGACAGGCCGAGTGGAAAGTGGAGACCCACATCTTGTCGGCGGCCGCCCCCACCAGGTCGACGACGCGCGAGCGCATCTCGTCGGCCGCCTTGTTGGTGAACGTGATGGCGAGGATGCCCCAGGGCGGCGCGTCGCCGGTCGCCAGCAGGTGGGCGATGCGCCGGGTGAGCACCCGCGTCTTGCCCGAGCCCGCCCCCGCGATGATCAACAGCGGGCCGCCCCGGTGCTCGACGGCGGCGCGCTGGGGGAGCGTCAGGTCGTCGAGCAGCGCGGCCGGGTTGCCCGAGAAGGCGCCGGCCTTGGTGGCCGAGCGGCGGCGCCGGCGGCGCCCATCGTCGGCACCTCCCCCGCCACCATCCGCGTCACCGCCACCACCACCGCCAGCCCCGACGTCCTCCTCAGAAGGGTCCCAGCCGTCGTCCCGGAGGGCCTCCTCCGCGGCGGCCGCCCCTGCGTCCTCGTCCGAGGTGTCGAACAGCTGCCCCGTGGCGTTCCCGCTCGCGTGCCCGTTCCCGCCGCTCCCCGGCGCCACGGTCACTCCCACTCGATGGTCCCGGGCGGCTTCGACGTGACGTCGAGCGCCACCCGGTTCACGCCCTCCACCTCGTTGATGATGCGGGAGGCGATGCGCTCGACCAGGTCGTAGGGCAGCCGGGCCCAGTCCGCCGTCATGGCGTCGTCGCTCGTGACAGCTCGGATGACGATCGGGTAGGCGTAGGTCCGCCCGTCGCCCATCACTCCGACCGTCCGCACCGCCGGCATGACGGCGAAGCTCTGCCACAGCTCGCGGTACAGGCCAGCCCGGCGGATCTCCTCGACCACCACGGCGTCGGCCTGGCGCAGGATCTCGGCCCGCTCCGGCGTCACCTCCCCGATGATTCGCACGCCGAGGCCCGGGCCGGGGAAGGGCTGGCGCCACACGATCTCGTGCGGCAGCCCGAGCTCCTCGCCCACGGCGCGCACCTCGTCCTTGAACAGCAGGCGCAACGGCTCCACGAGCTCGAAGGAAAGGTCCTCGGGCAAGCCGCCCACGTTGTGGTGCGACTTGATGTTGGCCGCGGTGTCGCTCCCCGACTCGATTACGTCGGGGTACAGCGTCCCCTGCACCAGGAACCGCGGCCCGGCCTCGTCCCCGCCGTCACCCGCACCCAGGTCCCGCGCCACCTCCTCGAAGATCCGGATGAAGAGCTCGCCGATGATCTTGCGCTTGCGCTCGGGATCGGTCACCCCGGCCAGCGCGGCGAAGTAGCGGTCCGCCGCCTTCACGTGCACCAGGTCCACCTTGAACTGGCGCCGGAACGTGTCCTCGACCTGATCGGCCTCGCCGGCGCGCATCAGTCCGGTGTCGACGAACACGCACGTGAGCTGTACGCCCACCGCCTTGTGCACCAGCGCCGCCGCCACCGCCGAGTCCACCCCGCCCGATAGCGCACAGAGCACCCGGTCAGAGCCCACCAGCGCCCGCACCGCCTCCACCTGCTGCTCGATGATGGAGACGTTCGTCCACTCCGGAGCGCACCCGCACACGTCGATGAGAAAGCGGTCGAACAGCTCGCCGCCCCGGTCGGTGTGCACCACCTCGGGGTGGAACTGCAGCCCGAAGAGCCGCCGCTCCGAGTCGTGCATCGCCGCCACCGGGGCGCCCGGCGTCGTCGCTGTGGCCACGAACCCCGCCGGCACCTCGGTGATGGCGTCGCCGTGGCTCATCCACACCGAGGACGTCGCCGGCCAGTCTGCGCACAACGGGGAGCCCGCGGTCAGCGATAACAAGGTCCGCCCGTACTCGCCCTGCCCCGTCCGTGACACGGTGCCTCCCAGCTGGAGGGCCATCAACTGGGCGCCATAACACAGCCCGAGGACGGGGATACCGAGCTCGTAGATTCCCTTGTCGATCGAGGGGGCGGGCGTCTCGTAGACCGACTTGGGGCCGCCGCTCAAGATGATGCCCTTGGGCGCCCGCGCCCGGATCTCGTCCACCGAAATCGAGGACGGGACGATCTCCGAGTAGACGTGCGCCTCGCGCACCCGGCGGGCGATCAGCCGGGCGTACTGGGCGCCGAAGTCGACGACGAGGACGGTATCGGTCGTGGACCCAGGCACCGACCCGGTCACCGGCTGGCGCTCGTGGCCGCGCTCAGTGTGCTCAGTGCCCCATCCCCACTCCCTGGGTGCGCTGCAGCTGCTTCCCCTCGGTCTGCAGCGCGGGGGCGATCATGACCTCGGCCTTCTGGAACTCCTTAACCGTCTCGTAGCCGGTCGTCGCCATGGCCGTCCGCAGCGCGCCGAACAGGTTCATGCGGCCGTCGTTCTCGTGGGCCGGGCCTAGCAGGATCTCGCTCAGCGAGCCGCGCACCGAGGTGCGCACCCGGGCGCCCCGGGGCAGCGTCGGGTGGAAGGTCGCCATGCCCCAGTGGAAGCCGCGCGCCGGCGCCTCGAAGGCCGACGTGAGGGGTGAGCCCAGCATGACGGCGTCGGCGCCGCAGGCGATGGCCTTGGCGATGTCGCCACCCTTGGACATGCCGCCGTCCGCGATGACGTGCACGTAGACGCCCGTCTCGTCCAGGTGGCGCATGCGCGCGCCCGCGACGTCGGCGATCGCCGTCGCCTGGGGCACCCCGATCCCGAGCACGCCCCGCGTCGTGCACGCGTTGCCGGGGCCGACGCCGACGAGTACACCCACGGCACCGGTGCGCATCAGATGCAGCCCCGCCTGATAGCTCGCGCACCCGCCCACGATGACCGGGATCTCGAACTCACGGATGAACCGCTTCAGGTTCAGGGGCTCGGTCGTCTTGGAGACGTGCTCGGCCGAGACCACCGTGCCCTGGATCACCAGGATGTCGAGCTCGCCGGCCAAGATGGCCGGGGCCAGCCGCTCGGTCCGCTGCGGCGTCACCGAGGCGGCCGTGGTGATGCCGGCCTCCTTCATCTGGCGGATGCGCGCCGTCACCAACTCGGGGATGATCGGCTCCTGGTACATCTGCTGCATGCGGGCCGTCGCCTTGTCGTCGTCGAGCTCGCGGATCTCGTCGAAGAGCGAGGTCGGGTCCTCGTAGCGGGTCCAGAGGCCCTCGAGGTTGAGCACGCCGAGCCCACCCAGGTGTCCCAGCTCGATCGCGGTGGCCGGGCTCATCACCCCGTCCATGGCCGCGCCCAGCAGCGGCAGGCCGAAGCGGTAGGCGTCGATCTCCCAGGAGATATCGACGTCCTCGGGATCGCGGGTCCGCCTGCTCGGGACGATCGCGATGTCGTCGAACCCGTAGGCCCTGCGTCCCGACTTGAAGATGCCGATCTCGATGTCTGCCACTGCTCGTCCTCCGGCATTCGTGGGGCCGGCACGGCTCACCCAACCACACCGGCATGTCTGTGCGACTTCAATTGCGAACGCCGGGCCGACACGCCGACGATCCCTCATTCTACTGCGCGGGTACCTCGTCCCAGGCTCTCCTGAGGCCCGTCGGGGCCACGTTTTTTGGCCCGGGACGGCCGGCCGCCCGCCCGCCGCCGCGGACGGTCACGGCGCCCTCGCGTCTAGCTTGGTACAGGAGGTAAAACACTGTTGTTCCCGCACCTATCGACCCTGGCCCTTTTTTTCGGCGGCGGCCACTCCAGCGCGTCGCCCATATATTTCGTGGTCCCGATCGCGCTGGCCATCGGCGTCAGGTTCTTTGTCTACCGCGGGCGCTCACGGGGTCCGCACGGTGGAGGTGGCGGACCGTACGGCCGCGGCCCTTACCGCGGCGGACCCTGGGGCGGCGGAACCGGTGGCGGAGTCCCTGGGGACGGGGGCTATGGCAGCGGGGGCTCCCCGGACGAGCCCCCCATGCAGTGGGACATCCGCAAGAGCCCGGACACCGGCGAGAACGCGTCCGCCCCGACACCCGCGCCATCACAGGCGCCCATGCCGCCACCGATGCCTCCGCCGACGCCGACCGACGAGCAGAACCCGCCGAGCGATCTGTAGCACCCCTACCCCTCGGCTCGGCTACCCAGGGCGGCCGGGCGCGAGACTCTCCCGGTGCCTGACACCGACGATCCCGATTCGGACTCCGCCGCCGGCCCCGTCGACCGGGGCATGCCGCACCCTCCTCGACCGCCGCGCCGACGAGCTGTCCCAAGGCGTGGTCGGCATCGGCTGGAAGATCGGCTTCGACACGCCGGCGATCCAGCAGCACCTCGGGCTCGACGAGGCCGTCGTGGGTTACCTGACCGACACACGGGTCGTCGAACCAGGCGCCACCGTGTCGCTGGGAGGCTGGGCGGCACCCGCCGTGGAGGTGGAGCTCGCCGTGCGCGTCGGTGACGACGGGGACGTCGCCGGCCTCGGGCCTGCGCTCGAGCTGGTCGACCTCGACATCTCCTTCGACGACATCGAGCCGGTGCTCGCCGGCAACATCTGCCACCGCCACGTCGTCTTCGGCCCCGAGGTCCCCGGCGTCGACCCCATGGCGCTGGCAGCGACGGTGACCAAGGACGGAGCGGCCGTGGCCGAGGGCCGTCTCACCAAGGACCCCGCTGTCACGCTGGCGTTCGTCCGGTCGTTCCTCGACAAGCACGGCGCCGTCCTCGAAGCGGGGCAGCGGATCATCTGCGGTTCGGTGGTGCCGCCCGTCGCCGTCGCGCCGGGCGACGTGCTCGACGTGTCCTTCGGGCCCTTCGGTGCGCTTCGGGTCGCGTTCTCCGACTGACACCCGCCCCGCCCACAAGGGGAGCGAAAAAGTTGCCGCGTGAATCGAACGACTCCGAGGACTACCTTTGCGCTCGTCTAGGCAATTGACCGCCCCGCGTGGCCGGATGACACCGAAGAGAACCCGTCGAATTCGCTGAAGGAGATCCGAGATGCCATACGTCACGACGTCCGATGGAACCGAGCTGTACTACACCGAGCAGGGCGAGGGGCGGCCCATCGTCATGAGCCACGGATGGCCCTTGTGCTCGGACGCCTGGCAGGTCGAGCTGAAGATCTTTGCCGACGCCGGTTACCGGGTGATCGCACACGACCGGCGCGGTCACGGGCGGTCGACGAAGACCTACAAGGGCAACGACATGGGGACCTACGCGCAGGACTTGGCCGAGCTCGTCGACAGCCTGGACCTCCGCGACCTCGTCGTCGTCGGGCACTCCACGGGCGGCGGTGAGGTGGTGAAGTACGCGGCGAGGTACGGCCAGGACCGGGTGGCCAAGGTCATCACCGCCGGCGCGGTCCCGCCCATCATGGTCAAGTCCGAGAGCAATCCGGAGGGAACCCCGATCGAGGCGCTCGACGACATCCGCCGGAACGTGCTCAAGGACCGCTCGCAGTTCTGGGAGGACCTGTCAGTACCGTTCTACGGCGCCAACCGGGCAGGATCCAAGGTCTCGCAAGGTGCGAAGGACGACTTCTGGCGCCAAGGCATGTTGGTGAACCTCGCGGCCGCGTACGACTGCGTCAAGGCCTTCTCAGAAACAGATCAAACGGAAGACCTCAAGGAAATCCAGGCCCCAATCCTGATCGCGCAGGGTGACGACGACCAGATCGTGCCGATCGCCGACGCCGCCCACAAGTCGATCAAGCTCGTGAAGCGGGGAACGCTGAAGGTCTACCCGGGCGCACCCCACGGGATCTACGGCGACTACCAGGATCGGCTCGACAAGGACATGCTCGACTTCATCGCCGAGTGATCGAGCGCAGACGAAGGGCCGTCCCGGAAGTTCAGAGGTAGTCGAGTCGGCCCTCAGCGTTCGACCAGCACGATGCTCAACAGTTCGTAGAGCATGCGCGCCGTGGCGCCCCAGATCATCTCCCCCGCGGCCTCGAAGAACCACACGGGGAACGAGTTGTCCTCCGACTCCGCAATGACGCGGCCCGGGATGCGCCAAAGTTCCTCGTGAAAGACGTCGGGGTCGGCGAGCTCGGCGAGCGGGACGTCGAAGATCCGCTCGACCTCGGCGGGGCTCGGCGCCAGGTGAGGTCGGCCGGCCAACGTGCCGAGCACCGGCAAGATGAACGAGGCCGACACCAACGTGAGCACCGGATGGAGCCAGCCGACGGTGGTGACGAGCGCTGGATCGAGGTCCACCTCTTCGTGCGCCTCGCGCAACGCCGCCGTCGGCGCGTCCTCGCCCTCGTTGAGGCGACCGCCGGGGAAGCTCACCTGGCCCTGGTGCGTCCGCAGGTTGGTCGAGCGGCGGGTGAGGACGAGGCGGGTCTCGCCGTCCTCCTCGAAAAAGGGCGCCAGCACCGCGGCGTTGACCGAAAGCGGAGGGATTGCGGTCTCGCCGACCACCGGCGCCTCGAGGTTCGCAGCCGAGGCGACGTCGGCCGGCGCCGGGCCGCCCTGTCCCGCCGCGTCGAGCGCGCCGAGGACCCGGGCGAGGCCGATGGAAGTCCGCCGCGCCGGTTCGAGGCCCGCCCAGGGCGGGGGGCTACCCAGACGCCAGTCGGCCGGACGAGGGATCACCTGAGGTGGGACGGGCGGCGCCATGGGCTCACACGCTAACGGCGCGCACTCGGGTTGCGGATGCGAGTTCCGGGCCCGTGCCGCCTGGCTACGCTCTCGCCCCATGACCACCCCGGCGGAGCTGCAGGCGCAGGCCGATGCGATGGGCTGGTACCACACCATCGACCTGGGTGACGGCGTGGTCACCAAGGGCATCAGCGTCCAGGAGACCTCGGCCGCCGTCATCCCCGAGGTGACCGGCCGCAGCGTGCTCGACATCGGGGCCTGGGACGGCAAGTTCTCCTTCGCCGCTGAACAGGCCGGCGCCAGCCGGGTGGTGGCGCTCGATCACTACGCCTGGGGCGTCGACTTCGTGGCTCGGGGGGCCTACTGGGAGGAGTGCACGCGCAACGGCACCCTGCCCGACCAGTCCCGGGACGAGACCGACTTCTGGCACCCGGACCTGCCGGGCCGGCGGGGCTTCGAGTTCGCGGCGGCGGCGCTGGGATCGAAGGTGGAGCCGGTCGTCGCCGACTTCCAGACGGTCGACCTCGACCAGCTGGGCCAGTTCGACGTCGTCCTGTATCTCGGCGTCCTGTACCACATGAAGGAACCGCTTACCTGCCTCGAGCGCCTGCGCGCCGTGACCAAGGAGGTCGCCGTCATCGAGACGGAGGCGGTGCACATCGAGGGGCTCGACCACGAGGTGCTGCTGCAGTTCCACGCCGGCAGCTCGCTGCGCACCGACTTCGGGAACTGGTACGTGCCGACGATCGAGGCGCTGCACAACCTGTGCCGGGCGGCCGGGTTCTCGCGGATTCAGACCGTCGTCGGTCCGCCGTCACCGCCGCCGCCCGATGCAAGCTTGCGCCGCAAGGTCGGCCGGCGCGTCGGGGGCATCCCGGCGCCGAGGCCGTCGGCGCCGAGCGAGAACTATCGAGCCGTCGTGCACGCCTACCCGTAGGTCCGGAAACCAGCAGGCGGAGCCGAGGTCACTCGTCATCGGCCAAAGCAAAGAGCAGGCGCGCCAAAGCGACACGCCTGCTCTCTTCCCATGGTCTCGGGTGATCTCCCCCCGTTTCGCCACCCGCCGTTTCGCCTCCCGCCCGGTGAGCTGAGCCCCGCCGCTACTCGCGCTGGGGCGGCGGGCGCCCGTTGCGCAGGCGGTTGTGGAACCCACAGAGCAGGCGCCCGTTGTCCTGGGTGGTCCGCCCGCTCAGCGCCCAGGGCAAGATGTGGTCGGCCTGGCAGCGTGAGCCCGGGACGTCGCAAAAGGGGTGGACGCAGCCGCGGTCGCGCAGCTCGAGGGCCCGGCGCGTCGCCCCGCTGAAGAGCCGGTGCTTGGTCGAGACCTCGACGCGTCCGGACGGCTCCATCACGGCGCGCTCGAGGTCGGCCACACAGAGCCAGGGCACGAGCTCGCCCGGCGAGACCACGATGCCCTCGGCGAGCTCGCAGACCCGCCCCGAGAGCGTCGGCCAGTCGACGAGCACGCTGAAGAGGGGGGCGGGGGGTCGGGCGACGCCTTCGGGCTCGACGAGCGACGAGCGGCCCGCCATCTCGACGAGGGCGTCGGCGCGGCGCTGCGCCGGGCTGCGCCAGAGCTGGTCGGCGCTGGGGTTGTGGCCGAGCTCGGCGCGGGCGCGGCCCCAGTCGGCCTTGAAGAACTCGTCTTCGATCCGCCCGAGCTCGCCCGCCACGATCGAGCCCGAGATGGGGTCGAGCGTCATCGAGCCGAGATACATCCCGCTGATGGAGGCCTCGAGATAGACGTCGCGCCGGGCCCGGCGCGCCTCGGCGGCCTCCTCGGTCCCGTCGGGATCGGCCAGCTGGTCCCAGTAGGCGACCGCCTTGGCGAAGTGCTCGAAGCGCAGCCGCTTCGCTTGTTTGACCAACAAGGGCTCGTCGCGTTCGAGGGCGGCCTCGGTCCCGTCGCGGCGCACCGCCGCCACCGCGTCGACGTGCGCCGCGTTGATCGCCCCGTCTTCGAAGGCTTGGGCCACGACGGGGAGGTGGCGCAGCTGGCGGCCCCGGCGCACCAGACGGCGCGCCGTCGCCTTGGGCAGGCGGCACGACCGGGCCAGCCAGGCCTGGGCGGTGCGCGCCCCGTCGATCGCCCAGTCGCCCGAGGTGTCGTAGGCGCCCACCGCGCTCGAGACCACCGACTCCAACCGGGAGTGCTGGCACACCAACTCTTTGAGCGACGTGGCGTCGCAGTGTCCCTCGGCGCCCTCGGCCAACAGATCGTCGATGGCTTGGGTCAGCGCCTCGATCCCCGTCACAAACCCATCGAACCACACGGTTGTGACGTGACAGGGCCCCGAATGACGTCGCTACAACGTTCCGCCACCGCCACCGTGATCCACGCCATCTCGGAGCGGCTCTCGTCCGGTCCACACGCCCGAGACGCCAAAACCGAGACGAGGTGTCACGGCCTTGTCATCTCTGGGCAACAGAGCGGGCGCAACATGGTGGCTGCGAAGTTGAGGCGGCCCGATGTCGGCGGTCGTCGGTAGGGAGAGGAGAGGTCGATGAATCCTCGGTGCTCGGTATGCGGGAAGCGTCCAGCGCAGGTCGTTCGCGTGGAACGCAATGTCGGCATGATTCTCATGCACACCTACTACAAAAGCGACGGTCCGTTTTGCCGCGAACACGCGCTCTCGAGCGCACGCAAGTACCTGCTCCTCACGCTGCTGCTCGGATGGTGGGGCATCAGAAGCTTCTTCGTGAACTTCAAGGCGGTCGGCACTGACGTGCGGGCGCTCTATCTTGCTCGAGCCGTGCCCGAGTCCAGGCCCGAGTCCAGCCTCGAGACCAGCCTCGAGCCCACCCCGGCTTAAGGACGCGGCGCCCGATGGGGAACAGTGCAAACAACCTCGCGGTCGTCGCCAAAGGGCCCACCATGGAGTCCGACTTGGGGCCGGTCTTTCCGCGGTTCGCCGACGACGGGTCGCCGGTGCTGGGGCTGGGCGAGCACGTTCTGTGGCAGGGCGTCCTCAACGCATCGGTTCTGCGCCAGATCTCTGACAACCTGCCCCTGAAGACGGTGTGGAAGTTCCCGGTCGGCGCCGATGTGTGGGTCACCGACCGGCGCGTGGTCTACAGCTGCAAGAAATTCGAGGCAGGGGAGTGGAAGACAGCTTTCTTTGAGGAGACAGGTCCGTTGGTTGCCGCCGTCGAGAGTGCGAAAGCGGTGGCCCACCGCGTCGGCAAAGTCGCAGCCGGCCAGGTGTGTTACGAGTGGCCGACCCAGTTTCTCCTGCTGCGGAACAAGACGTGGATGGGTTTGAAGGCGGCGACGCTGGGGATGACTTGCGTCGATCCCTGGGACGATGCCCTCGTGCGCCTCCTCCTGAGTGATCGGAACGAGGAGAAGGTGGCCGACGTAGCTCGCATTGTCATCCAGGCCATTGCTGAGTGGCGCCTGGCGAGCTCCCTCACGGACGACACGCGGGTCGCCCTGATTGAGCAGGCGCAGAATCCCGTGACCCAGGCAGGCGAGCATCCGTTCGGCACCTCCGATAACTGGCGAAACCCCTTCGCCGAAGCACCCTACGGAAAGGCGATGTTGTTCACCCTCCAAGGGGCAACGAAGATCGGCTAAATGGGGAAGCTATAGAACTCGCGCGTCATCGGACCCTGTTGTTCCTGCGCATTCTTTCCGAACAGCAAGGGGTTGCCAGCCCCAGTTCAGTCCGTCTGCAAGTTCAGTTCGGCTGCACGAGGCGCGCACGAGCAGCGTCTGGTGTCCGAGGCACACCCCCCGCCTGCGCCATCTCGACGACGAACTCGGTGGCGGCCGAAACGCCGTTCAAGAACAACATGTCTTGTTGCGCGGGGGTGAGATCGAACTGAGTGGCCGTGAGACCGCCGTTGTCCACGAAGATGGTGCGACCAGCCGTCGCCGCGTCGACGGCGTAGGCATCCCACTCGTTCATCATCGTCTTTAGACAGTGGATGGCGACGGCGAGGGCGCTCTTGGCGCCGCTTGTTGCCGGGAAGTCGGTCTGCAGCGATGACAGCTTGATGCCGATCGTCGGCCAGCGTGGCGCCTTGCCGTCCGCTCGGTCGAACGCGTCAATTGGGAAATTGCGCAGCATTCCCCCGTCGACCCAGGTCACCGTGCCGGCGGCGTAGTGGCGGGTGATGGTTCCACCGTCCGGAGTCGGGGTCGGGATATCGGCGGCCCGAGCCTCGAACGTCACCGGCTCGAAGAAGAAGGGAATGGACATGGACGCTCGGACCGCCTTGACCACCGCCTCGTCGTCGGGACGGTAGCCGTAAATCGGATAGTCCCAAGGGAGACGCACGAGCTCCGAGCGGGTGATGTCGGAGGTATGGACGACCAACCGGTAGTCATGGCCGTCCGGGAGGCTCAGTCCCGGGTCCACCTCCGAGCTGAGCTTGAGGTCCCCAAATGTGTTCACGCCGAAGCTTTGGAGGTGCGGGGTCAGCCATTCCTCGAGGTAGTCGCCGGGATACAGACCCATACGATGAGTCAGGATCGCGGCATCGGCCGTCAGCTCCCCCGGCTTCCCGCCGTGGTGGTCCAAGAACTCGTGGAGTTTGCCCTCGGGCATGAACTTCGAGAACTGCATCGAGTCCATGCAGGTCTTCAACGCCGACATCGCTTGGCCGGACTTCGAGATGGCGGCGATCAGGCTGGCAGCAATCGCCCCGGCACTGGTGCCGGCCACGCCGCGAAAGTGATAGCCCGCCTCGCTCAGCACAAGGACGGCGCCAACCAGACCGATGCCCTTCACCCCACCCCCCTCGAGGGCCAGGTCCGCCACGAGCTCGCGCCGATCACCCTTCTGCGGGTTGTTCCAGCCGTCGCGGTCGAGCAGTGTCTGCGCGGCGCTTTCGAAGCGCTGCTGGAGCTCCTCGGGGCGCCGATAGCCGTTTGGCGTGTCCGGATCGGTCGTGATCCCGTTTGCACCTGTGACGCCTGGAGCTGCGACCTCAGTCATTCGACCCCTCCTGGCTCAGCCGCAACCATTGTGTGCCGGTCGTTGGTTGGTCTGCAAGGGACGTAGCAGCAGTCGTGTCGACTGCTGACCGCAGCAACGGATCGGCCAAGGGGCCGCCGATCCCCTGAGTGCCACGCCGGGACATTCGCCGGACGGCATGTGTGAGGTTGAGTCGTTGCAGATAAGGCCATCAGCTACAGCCCGATATCGGCGCTGTCGAGCCTGGACTTGGCTTCAGTCCCAACGATGCAGGTGACGCAAGGGCGTTGAGCGGTACCGAGAAAGTTGAGGGCGTCGCTGTCTGGAAGAACGGGTCAGGCGGGGTTGGGTGTGCGTTGAGATAGCACGCGACGACTCGCGCCAGCGTCGTCTGACCGGCGCTGTTGGGGTGGAACGTCCCGCCGTCCACCGGACTGCTGAAGTTCAGATACGGCTTGATGGAGTTCGTGTACTGGCCCTTGCTCCCGCAAGGCTCGTGGCCCTGCCACATCTCAGCCGGCGAGACGAACTCGATGTGCGCTGCCACCGCCTCTTCGTATGTGAGGTTGTTGAACTCCTGCTGAAGGTTACGGATGCCGTCGCGGACGGGCTCACTGAATCGGCGCAGCACGCTGAAGCAATCCAGCGGCCAAACCGGCGCGCTCCCGGCAGGTAACAGGTAGGGATACCCGATCACGACGATACGGGCATTCGGGAAGTCCTTGCGGAGTGTTGGAAAGAGCGCGGCGTACTCCTTGCCAATGGCCAGGAGCGTGTTCGGTCCCCACACCGTTGCCAATGGACCAGGTCCAACGGGCTCGACGGACTGGACCCCCGAGGGTGGGAACGTCTCGTTGAGACAGTTGCGCTCCTCAAAGCAGGCAATCACGATCTTGGAGAACAGCGCATTGTTGCCGCCCATCGTCATTGTCACCAGACCCACGTCGGGATGGACAGTGCCATCGACCTGGGGAGGGACGACGATCCCGTTTCGGTTGGTCGGATTCAAGACGTCGTGTGCAATCGCGCCCGAGCAAGCCGTGAAGGTCTTCGTCACGTGGTTCGAGAATCTGAGCAGTTCGGAAAAAGCCTGGCTGTCCGAACGGTCACAGTTCGTGCTCGCGGTCCCTGCCACGAAGGGCCGGAGGCCTTCGCCAGCCGAATAGGAGTCGCCGATCGCCATGTAGCGACCGGAGATGTCGTGGACGATCGGCGGGAGTGCGGCGGTCGGAACGTTCGCGTTGACCGAGATCGCCGACCCGATCAGCAGGGCGGCGGACAGGGCAATGCCCACACCCACACCGACCAACCCCGACAGCATCGAGATGACGGGCCAAGGGCAGAAGGGCTCTCCGGGCTTTTTCCGTTCTGGCCAGAGCTGCAGCCACGACCAGGCGCCGCCGGCGAAGAGGAACACCAAGGCGAGGGCGACATACCCCCACCGGATCCAGCTACCAGTGCTGGAGAAGATCCACCATGTGAAGAGACCGTCCGCTCCGCCGAGCGCCAAGATCGCGAGGAACATCACGAGATGGTCGACGCGGCCGAAGTGGCTCCATTTCGGGTGACGCGCCTCGATATAGGAACCGACGAGCAGTGTGCCCAGTGCCAGGTTCGCGGCGATCGAGACCAGCACGATGAGGCCCGACACGATTCGGGTGCCATTCAGCGGCGGGATCGCAAGGGCGGACATGAAGACCACCACCGAGGCGACGACGAGACCGATCCCGAGGATGACGACGTCCCTGGCTTTCCACTCCCTTACGAAGGCCGAGTCGTCAGCGGCGGCATCACTGGCGGCAGCGGTGGCGGCACCAGTGGCGGCACCAGTGGCAGCATCACCGGCGACATCAGTAGTGGCGGTAGTGGTCACATCGCCCAGCCGAGTCACAGGCACCTCCGCGTGAGGATTCCGTCTGGCGCGAAGCCTGCACTTGCGATGTTGCACGGGGGTGACACGGCAGTGACAAGCCGCACGACCGCCGGCTCAGTTGGTTGCTTTGCCGGATCGATACTCCACCCCCTTGTGATCGAGAGCACAGACGTGAAGCGGTCTCCACCGGGAGCAGCAATCTGTAGAGGCGGCGGCGAACGGCAACGCTGCGTCGCCACCAGAAGACAACGCAGGCGCGGCGACCCGCCACGCCGGCGACTCGGGTCAGGAGCCGGAGGGCGGAGGCTGCTCCGAAGGGCTCGTCGGCGTCGGGGGCGGTACCGGGGGCGGCATCGGGGGCGGATAGGGCTGTGGGGAGCCCGTCGGCGGTGGCGGTGGTTGCGGCGGAGGAGGCGACTCGATCTGTTGGCCCCACGACTGCTGGGACGTGGGGGGAGACGGGGAGGCCGGCGGCGGGAAATAGGCGCTCCGCATCAGTCTGCTCCTCGTGGTGGACCGGGCGATCAGGAACAGGATGCCGCCGATGATCCCCAGGAAGAACCCGATGAGGAACCAGCCCCACGAGGGGAGTCCCCACGGCGTGTTGCCGTTGAACTGAGCCTTGAAGTTGTCGGTGCTCCGCATGCACAGGAAGCCGATGACCACGGCCACAATCAAGCCCGGAACAAAAGTCCCGGCAGCCACCGCTGCAATCACGGAACCATCCTCTCACTGGGATGATCGGGAACTGCGACGGAGGACCGAATTCCGCCGGGCGCCGAAGCCGGACCACGACGCGCCGAGGCCGGACCCGAAGGCCCGGCCTCGATACCCGACACGTTCTAAACAGTATCGCTTAGAAGTGTGGAAAAGTCCACCCCAGACGGGCAGATTCGTGCAGCCGAAGCCGCGGGAGCTACATCATCCCGCCCATGCCGCCCATGCCACCCATCCCAGCGGCGGCGGCCGCGGCGGCCGCGTTGGCGTCGACCTTCTCGGGCTTGTCGGCCACGAGAGCTTCGGTGGTGAGCAGCAGCCCGGCGATGGAAGCCGCGTTCTGCAATGCGGAGCGGGTCACCTTGGCCGGGTCGATGATGCCGGCCTTGACCAGGTCCTCCATCTCGCCGTTGGCGGCGTTGAGGCCGGTGTTGCCCTTGGCCGACTCGACCTGGCTGACGAGCACCGCGCCCTCGAGCCCGGCGTTGAAGGCGATCCAGCGCAGCGGCTCTTCGAGCGCGCGGGCCACGATGCGGGCGCCGGTCGCCTCGTCACCGTCGAGGCTGTCGGCGAGCTGGTTGACCGACTTGCGGGCCCGGATCAGGGCCGTGCCGCCGCCGGCCACGATGCCCTCCTCCACCGCGGCCCGGGTGGCGGACAGCGCGTCCTCGATGCGGTGCTTCTTCTCCTTGAGCTCGACCTCGGTGGCCGCGCCGACCTTGACCACGGCGACGCCGCCGGCCAGCTTGGCCAGGCGCTCCTGGAGCTTCTCGCGGTCCCAGTCCGAGTCGGTCTCCTCGATCTGGCGCTTGATCTGCGCCACACGGCCCTTGACGTCCTCCGACTTGCCGGCGCCCTCGACGATCGTGGTGTCGTCCTTGGTGACGATGACCCGGCGCGCCGAGCCGAGCAGGTCGACCGTGGCGTTCTCGAGCTTGAGGCCGATCTCCTCGCTGACGACGGTGCCGCCCGTGAGGACCGCCATGTCCTGGAGCATCTCCTTGCGGCGCTCGCCGAAGCCCGGAGCCTTGACGGCGACCGAGGTGAAGGTGCCGCGGATCTTGTTGACCACGAGGGTGGCCAGCGCCTCACCCTCCACGTCCTCGGCCACGATGAGCAGCGCCTTGCCACCCTGCATGACCTTCTCGAGCACCGGCACGAGGTCGTGCACGGCCGAGATCTTGGAGTTGTAGAAGAGGATGTTGGGCTCGTCGAGGACGGCCTCCTGGCGCTCCGGGTCGGTGACGAAGTACGGCGACAGGTAGCCCTTGTCGAACTGCATGCCCTCGGTGAGCTCGAGCTCGATGCCGAAGGTGTTGGACTCCTCGACGGTGACCGTGCCGTCCTTGCCGACCTTGTCGATGGCGTCGGCCAGCACGTCGCCGATGGCGGTGTCGGCGGCCGAGTTCGACGCCACCTGGGCGATCTCGGTCTTGCCGCCGACCTCGGTCGACTGCTTGGCGATGCTCTCGACCGCGGCGTTGACCGCCTTGTCCATGCCGCGCTTGAGCCCGCTCGGGCTGGCGCCGGCGGCCACGTTACGCAGGCCCTCCGCGATGAGCGACTGAGCCAGGACGGTCGCCGTCGTGGTGCCGTCGCCGGCCACGTCGTTGGTCTTGGTGGCGACCTCCTTGACCAGCTGCGCACCCATGTTCTCGAACGGGTCGTCGAGCTCGACCTCCCGGGCGACGGACACGCCGTCGTTGGTGATCGTCGGCGCGCCGAACTTCTTCTCGATCACCACGTTGCGGCCCTTCGGCCCCAGGGTGACCTTCACGGTGTCGGCCAGCTTGTTCACACCGGCCTCGAGCCCGCGGCGGGCGGACTCGTCGAACTTCAGGATCTTGGGCATGACTCTCTCGAACTCCTCTCGAGTTCCTCAGGTGTTTCGGAAGGACGGTGGTGGCCGCCGCGCCGACCCGGGCGGAACCGGAGCGGCGGGCCGACCCAGGGCTCAGGCCAGCTTGGCCAGAACGTCGCGGCCCGACAGGATCAGCAGGTCCTCGCCCTCGACGGTGATCTCGGTGCCGCCGTACTTGGAGTAGACGACGGTGTCGCCGGTCTTCACATCCATGGGGATGATCTCGCCGGTGTCCTCGGAGCGCCGGCCCGGGCCGACGGCGATGACCTCGCCCTGCTGGGGCTTCTCCTTGGCCGTGTCGGGGATCACCAGGCCAGACGCGGTGGTCTCCTCGGACTCGCCGGGACGGACGACGATCCGGTCATCGAGGGGGTGCAGCTTCATCGGGAGGGGCCTCCTTGGCAGTCGTTAGCACTCTCGTGTTGTGAGTGCCAACATAGCGGGCGCGGCGAGGTTGTTCAACCGGCCGCCGGAGCAAGGGGTTTGGTCGGGGCCTCCGGGGACCTCCCGTGCCGTGGTTTCAGCGGCGGCCGTGCAGGGATCAGGGCTCTCCGAGCACACGGCGCAGACGGTCGACCTGTTCGGGGACCAGGTGCCACCACATCCAGCGCCCCCGCTTCTCCCCCTCGATCAGGCCCGCCTCGGCGAGGACGCGGGTGTGGTGCGAGACGGTGGGCTGGCTCTTGCCCAACGGCAATTCGAGATTGCAGCTGCAGACCTCACCCTCGGCAGCGACGATGGACAACAGCCGGAGGCGGACCGGGTCGCTCAACGCCGCGAACACACCCGCCACCTCGACGGCGTCGCGCTCACCCAGAGCACTCTCGGTGATCGGGGTACAGCAGTCGACGGTCAGGCCACCCGGGGCTCGAACGGCGCCACGGGTTGTCGTCTTCGTTGCCATGGCAGCTCCTCGTCGCCCGACTCCTATTGACATCGATCTATGTATGCTACAGACTCACGTATCGATCTCAATCAATCTAAAGGATCTATTCGGAGAACCCCATGTCCCGCCTGCAGCTCGCCCTCAACGTCTCGGACCTCGACGAGGCCATCGAGTTCTACTCCAAGCTGTTCTCGAGCACGCCGGCCAAGGTACGGCCCGGCTACGCCAACTTCACCATCGCCGACCCGCCGCTGAAGCTGGTGCTGATCGAGCACGCCGACGCGCGGGGGACGGGAGTGGCGGGTGCCCTCAACCACCTCGGCGTCGAGGTGGAGGACCCCGACCAAGTGGCCCAGGCCAGCGGCCGCCTCTCGGGTGAGGGGCTCGACACCTTGGAGCAGGAGGGGACGACCTGCTGTTACGCCGTGCAGGACAAGGTCTGGGTCGAGGATCCGGATGCAACCCCGTGGGAGATCTACACGGTGCTCGCAGACGCCCCGGTCGAGTCCGGAATTGCGGGCGATGGAGTGTGCTGTGCCGGCGCCGAAGCCGATGCCTCCTCCGGCACGGTCTCTTCGGCCACGTGCTGCTGACGGGACTTCAGCGGACGACCCGCGGGAGGTCGTCGGGGTGAACGACGTCGTCCTGTGGCGCCGGCTCTTGGCCGAGTTCGTGGGGAGTGCCTTTCTCGCGGCGCTCGTCATCGGGTCGGGCATCGCCGCCCAGCAGCTCTCGCCCGGGAACACCGGGCTCCAGCTCTTCGAGAACGCGGCGGCCACGGCCGCCGGGCTCTTCGCCATCATCTTGATGTTCGGTCCGGTGTCGGGTGGCCACTTCAATCCGGTGGTGTCCTTCGTCGACGCGGGCTTCGGCGGGCTCTCCTGGCGGGACGCGGCGGCGTACCTCCCTGCGCAGGTGGCCGGCTGCGTCGGTGGCGCGGTGGTGGCCAACCTGATGTTCTCAAAGGCGGCCTTCGAGATCTCGACCAAGCACCGAGCCTCGGCCGCCCACTTCCTCTCCGAGATCGTGGCCACCCTCGGCCTCATGCTCGTGATCTTCGCCCTGGCGCGTTCGGGTCGCTCGAGGGCGGCGCCGGCGGCGGTCGGGGCCTACATCGGAGCCGCCTACTTCTTCACCAGCTCGACGAGCTTCGCCAACCCCGCCATCACTGTGGGCCGGATGTTCTCCAACACGTTCGCCGGCATCGCGCCATCGTCCGCCCCGTCGTTCATCGCCGCCCAGGTCGTCGGTGGAGTCGTCGCCTTCGGGCTCATTCGCACGCTCTACCCCGGAGTGACGCCAGAGGAGGCGGCAGACATCGTCGTGCCACACCTGCGGGGTGCGGACGACCCCGAGACCGAACGGTTCCAGAGCAGTCATTTCACCGAACCCAGCACCCCGTGAACAAGCAGAGAATCGGGCCGGAACTCATCGAAAGGCAGGAGGATGCGTCTCGTCGCCGTCGGCGGTAGTGACGCCGGCATCAGCGCCGCGCTGCGGGCACGCGAATTCGATCCCCACGCCGACGTCACGGTCGTCGTCGCCGACGCCTACCCGAACTTTTCCATCTGCGGGATCCCCTATTACGTCTCGGGTGAGGTGACCGACTGGCGCAATCTCGCTCACCGCACCGTGGCCGACCTCGAGGCGACGGGCATGGCGCTCCGGCTCGACACGTTGGCCACCAAGATCGACGTCGACGGTCACAAGCTGCACCTGCGAGCTCGGGACGGAGATGAGGACGTCCTCCCCTACGACGCCCTCGTCGTCGGAACGGGCGCCGTCCCGGTACGCCCTCCCATCGAAGGCCTCGAGGTCCTCGGACCCGACGATGGCGTCCACCTGCTGCACTCCATGGGAGACACCTTCGCCGTGATGCGCACCCTCGAGGAGAGGCGCCCGGCCAGCGCCGTCATCGTCGGGGCCGGCTACATCGGGCTCGAGATGGCCGAAGCACTGGCGGCGCGCGGGCTGGCCGTCACGCAGATCGAACAGCTCGAAGAGGTGCTCCCGACGGTGGACCCCGAGCTGGGCAGGCTGGTGCACGCGCAGCTCGCCGAGCACGGCGTCGAGGTCCGAACCGAGACGGCGGTGGGCCGGATCGAACGGGCCACGGACGGCTTGATCGTGGTCGGGACCGGCGCGGACGGCGAGGAGAAGACGTTCCCGGCCGACTTGGTGCTGGTCGTCGTGGGTGTCCGGCCGGACACGGAACTCGCCGCTTCGGCCGGGGCCAAGCTCGGTGTGCGCTCGGCCATCGAGGTCGACCCGTCGATGCGAACCAACCTGCCCGACGTCTTCGCCGCGGGCGACTGCGTCGTCACCCAGCATCGCCTGCTCGGACAGACGTATCTGCCCCTCGGCACCACGGCCCACAAGCAGGGACGGGTCGCCGGTGAGAACGCGTTGGGCGGGGATCGCGAGTTCGCCGGCAGCCTGGGCACGCAAGTCGTCAAGATCTTCGACACCGTGGCGGCGCGGACCGGCCTGAAGGACGTCGAGGCGACCGCGGCCGGCTTCGACCCGCTTACGGTCGAGTTCGAAGGTGACGACCACAAGGCCTATTACCCGGGCTCGCACCGCGTGCGCCTGCGTTACACGGGAGACCGGCCCACGGGTCGGCTGCTCGGGGTGCAGCTCTTCGGGCACCGCCACGCCGAGGTGGCCAAGCGGGTCGACATCGCAGCCACCGCAATCTTCGCCGGACTGAGCGTCGACGCGGTGAGCGACCTCGACCTGTCCTACGCGCCCCCGCTCGGGAGCCCCTGGGACGTCGTCCAGGCCGGCGCACAGGCGTGGCTGCGGGAAGCCGGGCGGTCGTAGGAGGCCCGGTCGGCGAACAGCTGAACAAAAGACCCGATCTCAGAAGGGAGGATTGCAATGGCTGAGAACGGCTTCATCCCCGACGAAAGGCGCACCGCGCTGCACCACGTGGTCCGCCACCTGCACTACAAGTACAAGGGAGTCTTCGGTCACGAGACGATCGAGGCGATCGTCTTCGACAGCTACCGGCAGATGGCGGCAAAGGCCAAGATCACCGAGTGGCTGGTCACCTTCACGGAGAGGCTGACCGGGGAGCGCCTCGACGCTCTGTTGCGCGCTCGAGGGCCGCTCGCCGAAGGACGTGCCGGCAGTCCTCTTCCTCTGCACCCACAACGCCGGACGGTCCCAGATGGCCCTCGGATGGTTCACGCACCTCGGCGGGGATCGGGTGATCGGCTGGTCCGGAGGTTCGGAACCCGAGACCGAGCTCAACAAGGTCGCGATCATCGCGATGGCCGAGGTCGGGATCGACATCTCGGGTGGTTTCCCCAAGCCCTGGACCGACGAGGTGCTGGCCGGAGCGGACGTGGTGGTCACCATGGGATGCGGTGACGCGTGCCCTCTCATCGCCGGCAAGCACTACGAGGACTGGGACGTCGCAGATCCGGCGGATCAGCCTTTCGAGGTCGTCCGGCCCATCCGCGACGAGATCGAAGGTCGGGTCAGAGACCTTCTCGATCGCCTTGGCGTCGAGACTCGGAGCCGGTGATCGGGGGATGACCGCCCGCGGTCTGGTGAAGGGTCGGTTCGCCTAGCGTCTTCGCCCTGTCCACACGGAAAGAGGAACCGGGCATCGTGAGCGAGAGGACGAGACGGGCGTGGGCCGGCATCGGCGCCGCCGCGGCGGCGATCACGCTGGCGACGAGCCTCGCCTCGGTCGCACCCGCCGGCGCGAGCTCGTCGCCGGCCCTCATGCAACAGGCGCAGAAGGCGCTGCTGCGGCTCTCGGACATGCCCGCCGGCTGGACGAAGACCAAGAGCTCGACTCCCAACAGCAACGTGGGCGACGCGCAGCTGGCCCACTGCATCGGCGTCCCGACGTCGATCATCGCCGAGAACCCCCCCTCGGCGTCGAGCCCGCAGTTCGAGGACAAGTCCGGGCTGACGATCAACGACCAGGTCACCGTCTTCCCCTCGACCGCGAACGCGGCGGCCGAGTTTGCCTCGGTGGCCAATCCGAAGACTCCGGGATGCATGACCCAGCTGGCGTCGGGCCCCCTCAAGGCCAAGCTCTTCGGCAAGACGCCCGCCGGCGTGAGCTACGGCACCGTCCTCGTCTCGCCCACCAACCGCTCCACCTTCCCCGGCACGGCGGGCTACTCGTTGAGCGTGCCGGTCTCCGAGCACGGGCAGACCGTCAACGTGACCACGACCGAGCTCTTCGCCGTCAAGGGCCGCCTCGGCCAGCAGATCACCTTCACCTCGGCGGGCGAGTCCTTCTCGATCGGGTTGGAGCAGCATCTCGCATCGGTGGCCGTCGGCCGGCTCTAGCGGCCGGAGGTCGCTTCAATGCGTCGCCTCCACCGGATGGCGGCCGGGCCGTTGGCGAGGGGCGTGGAACGGTCCCGGCTCTGAGCACGCCCTTCGAGAAGGCACGCCGGAGTCGGCGCGGCACCGCATCCCTCAGTACGCTCGCCCGCTGACCCGCCCCAACTGAAGGGAAACAGATGCCGCCAGTGAGCCCCCAGACCGATCCGGACCGTTGGTGGCACGGCGGGGTCTTCTACCAGATCTACCCACGCTCCTATGCCGACTCCAACGGCGACGGGGTGGGTGACCTGCCGGGCATCGTCGCCAAGCTCGACCACCTGGCCCGCCTCGGCGTCGACGGCATCTGGCTCTCGCCCATCACCTGCTCGCCCAACCGCGACTGGGGGTACGACGTCTCGGACTACCGCGGGATCGACCCGGCCTACGGGACGCTCGACGACCTCGACACCCTCGTGCGCGAGGCCCGGGCGCGTGGCATCGCGATCCTGCTCGACCTGGTGCCGAACCACACCAGCGACCAACACTCCTGGTTCGCCGACGCGCGGACCGGCCGGGGGGCGGCGCACCGCGACTACTACGTGTGGGCCGATCCCAGGCCCGACGGCAGCCTGCCCAACAACTGGAAGAGCATGTTCGGCGGATCGGCCTGGGAGCTCGACGAGGCAAGCGGCCAGTACTACTTGCACAACTTCGAGGCGGGCCAGCCTGACCTCAACTGGTGGAGCGAAGACGTGCGCCGGGAATTCGACGACATCCTGCGCTTCTGGTGGGAGCGCGGCGTCGCGGGGTTCCGGATCGACGTGTGCAACATGATGATCAAGGACAGGGAACTGCGCGACAACCCGCCTGCGACCAAGGACGACCCCCTGGACCAGCAATTCATGGGCGTCCGCTACGTCTACAACACCGATCGGCCCGAAGCGCACGACATCTTGAAGCACTGGCGGACGGTGGCAGAGGGGTTCGAGCCCGAGCGCCTGCTCATCGGCGAGACAAACGTGGACTCGGTGGAACGCCTCGCCACGTTCTACGGCAACGGCGCCGACGAGCTGCACGGCGGCTTCAACTTCCAGTTCATGCACGCCCCCTTCGAAGCGGCCGCACTGCGCGACGTCGTCGAGCGGACCGAGGCCCTGCTCCCCGCGGACTCGTGGCCCGTCTACATGGGCTCCAACCACGACTTCTCGCGCCTGTCGTCGCGCTGGGCGGGCGGTGACGGAACCAGGACCAAGCTCGCCCTCCTCATGCTGCTGACGCAACGCGGGACGCCCTTCCTCTACCAGGGCGACGAGATCGGCCTGGTCGACGCGGTGCTCGAACGGGAGGAGTTGCTCGACCCCGTCGGGCTCCGGTTCTGGCCGTACGCGGGCCGCGACCCAGAGCGCACCCCCATGCCCTGGCACGCGGGTGTGGGCGGGGGCTTCACCGACCCGGGCGTCCGTCCGTGGCTGCCCATGACGGACCCGGCAGCCTGCAACGTGGCCGACCAGCAAGGAGACCCCGACTCGGTGCTCGAGTTCTCCCGACGGGTGATCGAGGCGCGCCGGCGGAGTGACGACCTGGCCGTCGGTTCTTACCGCTCCCTGCCGTCGCCTCCGGACACCTGGTCGTACCGACGGGGTGAGAACACCGACGTGCTCTTGAACATGTCGTCGGACCCGGCCACCTTCGACGACGTCCAGGGCACGGTGACCGTGGCCACCGACCGCCACTTGGAGGGCTCGGCGATCGAGGGCGGCCTCACGCTGGCGCCGTGGAGCGGGGCAGTCGTGGCCCGATGAGCCGGTGACTCGGCGACTCGGTGACTCGGTGACTCGGTGACTCGGTGACTCGGTGACTCGGTGACTCGGTGACTCGGTGACGAACGAGGCCGCCGAGGGGGCTGCCGTCGCGGGCGGGATGGCAGCCCGGCGATTCGTGCTCTGCACGACGCCCGCCCTGGGGCACACGGTGCCGCTGCTGGCGGTGGCGCGCCGACTGGTCAGCCAAGGCCACGAGGTCGTCTTCTTCACCACTGAGCACTACCGCGACAGGGTCAAAGCGACCGGGGCCGCGTTCGTGCCCTTCGCGAAGGAATACGACGCCCACGATCTGATGGTGGCCAATCCCGAACGCGAGTCGTCCTCCAAGCGCGGGGTGCGCGGCGTGAAGGAGGACCTGCGGCGGATCTTCATCGGGCCCATCCCGGGGCAGCGCCGCGACCTGCGCGCCGTCCTGGCCGACCGCCCCGCCGACTGTGTCGTCGTCGACACGATGTTCCTCGGCGCGCTGCCGTTGGCGCTGGGTCCCCCCGAGGAGCGGCCGGCGCTGGCCTGCGTCGGTGTCATGCCGTACGCGGCAAACAGCCGCGACACGGCGCCGTTCGGCGTTGCGTTGCAGCCCGGGCGCGGCCCGCTCGCCCGCGCCCGCAACCGGGCACTGAACTGGGCGGCCGAGCACGGCGTGCTCGCCGACATCCAGCGCTTCGCCCGCCACCGCCTCGCCGAGGCCGGCTGGGCCGGGGGCTTCCCTGGTTACTTCATCGACCTCCAGCCGAGGGTCGTGGACGCCTATTTCCAAGCGACGGTCGCCGGTTTTGAGTACCCGCGCTCGGACCTGGCTCCGAGCGTCCGCTTCGTCGGACCGATCCTCTCCCCGCCCACGTCGTCGTTCTCTCTTCCGTCCTGGTGGGACGAGCTGGAGGACGAGCGCCCTGTCGTGCACGTGACCCAGGGCACCTTGGACAACGCCGACCTCGGCCGGTTGGTGATGCTCACCGCCGACGCGCTGGCGGACGACGACGTCCTCGTCGTGGCGACAACCGGTGGGTCGGACCCCGGTCCCATGCGCAGGGCGTTGCCCCCCAACGTACGGCTGGAACGCTTCATCCCCCACGACCGGTTGCTCCCTCACGTCGACGCCATGGTCACCAATGGCGGGTACGGCGGCGTGCAACAGGCCCTCGCCAACGGGGTCCCGCTCGTCGTGGCCGGGGACAGCGAGGACAAGCCCGAGGTGGCGGCGCGGGTCCAATGGTCCGGGACGGGCATCAACCTGCACACCGGCCGCCCGTCCCGCGCCATGGTGGCCCGGGCCGTTCGACGCGTCCTCGGCCACCGCTCCTACCGCGTCCGGGCGCGGGCTCTCCAGGCGGAGATCGCGGCGAGCGACCCCCTGGGCGACATCAGCGAGGAGCTGGCCCGGCTCTGCGAGGCCGGCGTGGGTGCGTCGACGCCGTAGGGCGAGGAGCCGCCCCGCGCCGGTGTCGGGTCAGCCGCCGGGCGGGCGGTACGACGACGGCTTCTTGGCCGCGGCGTCCATCTCCTCGGGGCTGATCAACACGGTCGTGCGCGTCGTTGCGCCGCCGCCTGCGCTCACGGTGAGGCCGATCGCAGCGGCGGCCGTGTTGTCGGGCAGGTCGGCGATCAGGTAGACGTCGCTGTTCCCGAAGGCGAAATAGAACGCCTCGAGCGTGCCGCCGACCTCTTCGACGGCGGCCTTGGCGGCCGCCGCCCGGGCCGAGCCGCCGCTTGACTTGAGCCCCCTGATGCCGTCGAGGGTGTACCTCGTTTCGACGAGAAATTTCGGCATGGCTGCCTCCTCTCGTGGTCCCCTCAAACCTTACGGAGGGAGCGCCCCGTTGTCAGCCCCTGGCGGGCGGCGGTCCCGACGCCCGGCGTCCGTCCCGCCAGGGCTGCGGAGTCCCGCCGGCCGGGCACCGGAGCGTGCGATGGGATGTGACTCTCACCGGGGGGGTCCGCGACGTCAATCGTTCTCTACCGTGTAGTCCCAGTAGGCGACGACATGTTTGTGGTCCGGCGCCCACTGCGTCATCCCCTCGCCCACCAGCTCATAGGCACGCAGCTGAAAGGTGAGCGACTGGCCCGGATGCGGACGGCGCGGTGGCGGGTGCTCCCCGGGAACGAGGCCCATGAGGAACACCGCACCGAGGTGGTCGACCGAATGGAAGTCGGCCAGGGAGACCGGGACGTCGCCGGTGGCGTCCTTCATCGTCACGGTCCACGTGCTCGTTGTGGCCGCAGGCTGGTTCGGGAGACCCTCCCCCGGCACGACGGGGCCGCTCACGGTGACCTTGACGTGGAATTTCTTGGTCTCCGCCTCGACGGCCAGTCCCTCAACCTGGAGCGCCGGCTTCGCCTCGGTGCCGACCAGGGTCGCGTCGACGTGGGGATCGAGGGTGTTCTTCGGCAAGAAGGAGGGGTAGTGAGGGCCGCGCTGCTTCGGCTGAGAGGCCCCGGCGGTGCCCCCCCAGCCCGCACACGCGACCGTCATCAGCAATGTGAACAGAACGACCAAGCTGGGACCGGGCCTTGCGGCCCGGTCCCAGCTTCGGTGCACAAAGCGCATCCCGGCCAGCGTCAGCCTTCGGACAACGTCGTTAGCCCTGGTCGCCCTGGTCGTTCTGCTTGCCGTTCTGGCGGGACGACGCCAGCGAGCCATTGCCGCTGTTGCCACTGGTCCCGGTGTTGCCCCCCGTATTCGCTCGGGGAGGCGGTGGCACCGGGACGTAGTGCTGCGCCGTGAAGACGTCCGGGCCGAAGTCGGCGAGCCCAGGCTGCGCCGCGTAACCGAGGTGGCCCGTGCCGTCGAGGCCGCCGCACACCGTGCCCGCCGTGAGCGGGGTGTCGGCGTTCGAGGGGTTTGTGCAGGTGTGCCCGGTCAAGAGCAGGTCCTCCATCGTGCGCAGCGCGCTGTAGTGGTTGTAGTGGGTGCTCGACACGGTGCCGGGCTTGATGAGCGGGCTGATCAACACGGTCCCCGTGTCACCTCCGCCCGGGGTGAAGTCGGTGGGGTCGAAGAGCGGGTCGGCCGTCACGCACCCGGTTGTGGTCGCCGCCGCGCTGGCGCTCGGGGCAGCCGGTGGAGCCGACCGTGGACGTGGCCCCCTCGGCGCTCACCGTCACGTTGCCGTTGAAGCCGTTCGGCAGGGTGACCGGCTGCCCGCCGTCGTTGAGCAGCTGGAAGGTGCCGATCCACGGCTTGGCGAAGTTGTTCGACGCCGTGGCCGTGCTGGCGTTGGCCGGCAGGGCCACCGGTCCGGTGTCGCTGACCGCCCCGACGAAGGTGTCGGGGGGGATCGTGTTGCCGTTGGCGTCGGTACCCGAGACCAGCCGGCCGGTGTCGTCGGCGTTGATCTTGGCGTCAATGACCATGCTCGAGGCAGGAGCGACCAGCGCCGGCTCGGTGGCCGCACCCGGCGACCCGCCGACTTCGGGGCTCTCGCCGGCCAGACCCGTGGGCCGGTCGATGAATCCGGCGGCACCGGGCCCGGGCTGCAGCTGTTGCCCCGAGCTGTTGGTGACCTCGGGGTCGTTCGGACCGGTCGGCTCCGTGTTCAGGTTTTGGCCGTCGATGTTCTCACCGGCGGCGTCGGCGAGGATGCCGTAGGCCCCGTAGAGGGAGTCGGCTCCGGGTGCCGTGCTCTTGGCCTTGCCGAAGGTCGGCTGGTCGGACGGGGCCGAGAAGGTGGTGCTGTCGCCCGGGGCGGGCGCGTTGTTGAAACTGTTGCCGATCGTGAAGGGCGGATTGGCCTCGTCGAACGTGACGTCGATGAGCCCTCCGTCGGCGAAGGCGGGCGACTGCTCGATCAGCGGGATGTAGTAGCGCAAGAACAGGTCGGACGCGTAGAGCCCACCCGTGTAGTTGCTGGGGGTGGTCGCCTCGGGGTCGAACGCCGGCAGGCCAGCAGGGTGGTAGTCCGGCGTCCCGTTGACATTGAATGCCCCCGAGAGGTTGTTGCCCTGGCAGGTCGCGTCGTGGGCGTCGCTGCAGTTGTTGGGCGTGATCCAGTTGAACGCCGGGACCTCGTTGGCCGGGAGCTTCAGGTCGTGCTCCAGGCCGTACTTGGGGTCGTCGAGGTTCGTGACGTGGTTGGCGTCACAGTTGGAGTCGGTGGCACCGGTGGTCGGGGCGCCCGGCCCGTCGTACTCCGGCGTGGTCGGCTCGTTGAGCGCCGGCTGCGCGGGATACGTCACGCTGGCCTGCGTGCCCGCCGACTCACCCGCGAGGGAGCTGAACCATCCGAATGGGAAGTGCTTGGCCACGAACTGGTCGGAGGGGTCGCCGTTGCCGTTGGCGTTGGCCGGCTGGGCGCCGGTGAAGCTCGACACGTCGCCGCTCGGGGCCACCAGGTTCGTCGGATTGGTGACCGGGTTGGCGGCCGACGTACCGGGGTACGCGCACTGGCCGTCCTCGCGACCCGGAACGGTGTCGGTGACCCCGGGGGTGGCGCCGGTCACATAGGTCGTCGACCCGACGGGCTGCTCGCCGCCGAGGTCCTGGGCATAGCCCTTCCAGGACATGCCGGCCGCGTTGAGCTGGTTGAACAGGGTTGCGACGTCGGTCGGGTAGACGCACCCGTTGTCTCCCAGGGCGGCGTCGACGCCGCCGTGCGTCAGGAGTTGGCCGTAGTTGCCGTTGCTGTGGGAGGTGGGTTTCGGCGCCTGCGGTGTAGATGCCCGAGCCGCTCTTGGTGCCGTCCGTGTCGGTGTCCGAGGCCGACCTTGCCGGTCGTGATGATCCCGCTGTTGTTGTTCGTCATGGCGGCAGTCGTCGAGCAGTCGTCCTGGACGTCGTACTGGGGCGCCTGACCCGACACCAGCGAGATGTAGTTGTCCATGCTGAAGTGGCCGGTGCCGTAGTACTTCGTCAGCAGGGCCCCCTGCTGGGGGAGCGTCTGCCAGAGGTAGCTGTTCTGGTTGAGGCCCGTGAACGTCTCGTCGTAGGACTTGTTCTCCAAGATGATCAGCCAGACGTGCTTGACCCCGCCGACTGGCGTCCCGGTCGCGCTGATCACGCATTGCGCCTGCGAAGACGACCCGCCGACGGGCATCTGGAACGAGCTCCCAGCCGGACAAGACGTGGGCGTCGTCGCACCCGCCGGCGTCGATCCGAGGGCGGTCGACAACGTCACGCCGGAGACCGCAGTTGTGGCAAGCGCGGCTGCCACCATTCCCCACGTCCTCACACGATGCCGTACCAGCTTGGAAGTTCGCACCAGTCCTCCTCAACGGGTCTCGGGACATCGACGAGACCCGAGAACTCCACGCGGTTGGGCAGCAAGCTAAAGCCGGTCGGTTACGGCAACGGTGACGTTGGGCTACAACCGGCTTATCTCTTTGTGAACGGACCATGAACTGACTCGGTCGAGCCGGATCACGTCTCGGGCCGATCGGCTCACTCGCCGGTGGGATCGTGCATGACCCTCACCGGATCAGGGTTCGTAGCGGCGAACCGCACGATGACGCGAGCCCAAACCCCGAGCGCAACTGCTCAACCGGCGTGCCCGGCCAGCGCGTCGCCGAGGTGCCGGATCCTGGACCGGACCGACGCGGGCACCAGGTGCTGCTCCGTGGGACACAGCGTCAGCAGCGCCACGGCCTCGATGGTGTTGAACGTGGTCACCGACAAGGGAAGCCTCGTCTGGGACTCCGTGCTCCTCACGCCGTCGGCCTCGGCAACCAGGGCCTGGTCGATCCCGCCGCCGCGTTTGAGCAGCACACAGAACGCCGTGCCGTCCGTCAAGAGGGCTCGGAGGGCCACGTTCCCGTTCTTCCGGGCGTAGGTGGCCAGCGTCGGGTCAGCCAGGGTGACGTCGCTGAAGTACTTGGTGTCCTGGGCGCGAGAGGTCTTCGGGACCGACAACTTCGACGAAGGCTGCCTCGACGCCGACACGATGACACCGTCGACCTCGTCGGCGCCGTGGCCGCGGAGGCTGTGGAGAATGGGAGACCGCACGCTGCGCCCCCGAGAATCAGGGCGATCAGACCGATCAGACCGAGACGAAGGCCGATGGTGCGCCACGTCTGGCGTCGTACTCCCCTCACCTCGCAACAGTACACAGTCGATCGAGGCGATCGGTAAGTACACAGTCGATCGAGGCGATCGGTAAGTACACAGTCGATCGAGGCGATCGGTTGAGGCGCGGTAGACGACCGCTGCAGAAGTCAGCTCTACGCGCTGCGGCATCAGTCAGCATGTCGGGGGGCACCGGCACGCGCTACCGATTGCTACGCCTGCGTTCGTCGCATGAACGTCGATACGCCTCAGCACGTGCGACATCGCCCATCCCGCAGAAGACGGGCTCCTGAAGGGTCAGCGGTCCACCGGCGACATGTCGGCGTAGCGGTCGCCGCGGGCAGGGGCGACCCGGTCGAGCACGGCGAGGTCCTCCTCGGTCAGCTCGACGCCCAGCGCGGCCACGTTCTCCTCGAGGTAGCGACGCCGCTTGGTCCCCGGGATCGGCGCGACGTCGCGACCTGCCGCGTGGACGAAGGCCAGCGCGATCTGACCGGGCGTGCACCCCTTGGCCGAAGCCAGCTGGTCGATCACCTCCACGATGGCCACGTTGGCGGCCAGGTTGTCGCCCTGGAACCGGGGCTGGTAGCGGCGGAAGTCGTCCTCGTCCAGGTCGTCGAGCGAGCGCATGGTCCCGGTGAGGAAGCCCCGCCCGAGGGGGCTATAGGGCACGAAGCCGATCCCCAGCTCGCGGAGGGTGGGCAGGATCTCGCGCTCGGGATCGCGCGACCACACCGAATACTCGGTCTGCAGCGCGGAGATCGGGTGGACGGCGTGGGCGCGGCGGATCGTGCCCGGGGCCGCCTCCGAGAGCCCGAGGAAGCGCACCTTGCCCTCGGCGACCAGCTCGCCCACGGCACCGACCGTCTCCTCGACCGGAGTCTCCGGGTCGACCCGGTGCTGGTAGTAGAGGTCGATGTGGTCGACGCCCAAACGCGCCAGCGACCCCTCGCACGCCGCGCGCACGTACTCGGGGCGGCCGTTGACGCCGCGCCGGGCCGGGTCGTCGGGGTCGCGCACGATGCCGAACTTGGTGGCGATGACGGCCTCGTCGCGCCGGCCGGCCAGCGCCTTGCCGACGAGGAGCTCGTTCGTGTGGGGGCCGTAGATGTCGGACGTGTCGAAGAACGTGACCCCGAGCTCGAGCGCGCGGTGGATGGTGGCAATCGACTCGGCGTCGTCACGCGCACCGTAGAAGTCCGACATCCCCATGCAGCCGAGCCCCTGGCGCGACACCTCGAGACCTTGGGTGCCCAATGTGATCGTCTCCATGGCCGTCACTCCTCTCCTCCGTTCTCGGCCCGACGTGGCCGTGCCGGGCTCCGTGGCCCGGTCGTCGAGGCCAACCTATGGGCCGCCGCAGCGGAGCGGGTCCCCCGGAGGGTGCCAGCCTGGTCCCGCTGCCCTTTTCGGCGACTCTCCGTGCGTCCTGTCACATCCCGGCTTCCCGGGGGGTCTTTGGTGCGTGGCGGACCGAAACCCACCAAAGCCCGCCGGCGAAGAGGTGATCCGCATGACCGTCGAAGACAACAGGACGACGTCGCCCCCGGTCGACGTGCCCACCGGCCGCTACCGGCTGCGTCCCGAGCTGACCACCGTGTCCTTCTCGGCCCGCAAGCTCGGGCTGTTCACCATCAGGGGGACGATACGGCTCGTGTCAGGGACCTTCACCGTGGCCCGGCCCCCGGACCGGTCGACCCTCCACGCCGTCCTGGCCGCGGACTCGTTCGCCACGCCAATGCGGAAGCGGGACGAGCACGTCAAGGGGCCCACGCTGCTCGACACGGCCACCTACCCGCACATCGAGTTCGATTCCACCGAGGTCGCCGCCGTCGGTGACGGGTGGGAGATCCGCGGCCTGCTGGCCCTTCACGGCAAGGTCGCGCCCGCGGTCCTGGCGGTGGAACCGACGTCGTTCGGCGACGGCCTGGCGCACGTGCGCGCCCACGCGCGGATCGACCGGAGGCAGTTCGGCGTCACCCGGCAGCGGGCGGCCGCGTCGTCGGTGATCGAGGTGCGGATCGAGGCGGTCGGTTCGCCGGTTCGCGAGACCCACCACGACGGGTGAGTCAGCGCACGCTCTCCTCGTCGAGGTTGAACCCGGACGCCGCCAGTTCGTCGAGCCGGCCCGCGTACTCGTCGGTGTCGATGTCGTGGACCCACATCACCAGCGCGTCCTGTCCGGTCACCGGGTAGTAGTTCTTGCGCACGCCGACCGGCGTGAAGCCGAAGCGGCGGTAGAGGGTCTGGGCCGGGTTGTTGTTGGCCGCGACCTCGAGCGAGATGTGCTTGACCCCATTGGAGCGAAGGGTTCGCACAGCATCGACGATCATCATGATGGCCACGCCGCGACGCTGGAAGGCGGGGGCCGTGGCGATGGTCGTCATGTGCGCTTCTTCGTCCACGATGAGGAAACCGATGTAACCGGCCAACTCGTCGCCGTCCCACGCGGCGCGGTACAGCCGGCCCCTGCGGAGGGCCAGCTCGGAGTTGAAGACCTCCGGGGACCAGGGCTCCGGGAAGACCGCCCCCTCGATCACGAGCAGCTTGCGCAGATCCCGGCGCCTGAGCTTCTCGATGCGCATCGTCACCGGACGTCCATCTCAGGCCCGGGCGTCCCCTGCCCGGGCAAAGTTGCTCTTGGCGTCAGCCTCGCGCATGTACAGGGGAACGACCGACGCGGCGTCGACTGGCGCTTCTCCGGCCAAAAGACGCGCGAGCGCCAGGCGGAGCAACGCCGAAGGCGGCGGGAACGAGAGCGCGGGGGCCACCACCTCGAGGCCCGGCACCTCCGCCAGGAGCGCACCGTAACGCTGGGCGCCGTCGCCGACCGCGCGCACCGGCACACCACCCAGCTCCCCGAGCGCGGTCACGAGGTCGCCCGGTGCGAAGAGCCCGGGACCCAGGGGGCCGGCCGGCGTGTCTCCCTCGCCGGCGCCGCGGACGTCGTGCACCGAGGCGAAGACCTCACCACGCCGGGCGTCGACACAGGCCAGCACGAGTCCATGGTGCCCCACCTCAGCGGCGGCCGCGGTCAGGATCTCGAGGCTGGTCGCTCCCAGCACCCCGACGCCGAGCGACTGCGCCAGCCCCTTGGCGGCGGCGACACCCACCCGCAGTCCCGTGAAGAGCCCGGGGCCGACGTCGACCGCCAGCAGGCCGATGCCGTCCGGGGTGAGGCCGACCTGGGCCAACAGCTGGTCCAGCGCGGGCGTCAGCGCTTCCACGTGGCGCCGGCGCCCGGTGAGCGCGAACTCCGCCTGCAGGCCTGAGGACGTGCGCACGGCGGCGCCCACTGTCTCGGTCGCCGTCTCGATGGCCACGACGGCGGGTGGCGCCATCACGGTCGTCGCGGTCTGGGTCTCGGTCGCGGTCGCAGACTTGGTCAACGCTGACCAGCCCCGGGTCCGATGGCAAGCTCGAGCGCGGCTGCGACCTCGTCGGCCCGCCCCGCCCAGCGCCCCCGGCCCGACACCGAGATCGCGCGCAGGTCGGGTGAGGCCACGGCGTCGGGCGCGCGCAGGGTCACCTCGAGCACGCTCTCCCCGAGCGCGGGCGCCGCGACGTCGCCCCACTCGACCAGCGCGACGGCGTCCTCCTCCACGAGCTCGGGCAGGCCCAGGTCGACGACCTCGGCGAGAGAACCGGTGCGGTAGACGTCGGCGTGGAGGAGGCCGGAGACCGGGCTCGGCGGACCGCAGCGGTACTGGCGCATCAGGGCGAAGGTCGGGCTGGTCACCGGCCCGGCCACCCCCAGCGCGCCCGCGAAGCCCTGCGCGAAGACGGTCTTGCCGGCCCCGAGGTCGCCGACGAGGAGCACGACGTCGCCGGCCCGGCACAGCGGCGCGAGCCGTCCGGCCAACGCCCGGGTGGCGTCGGCCGACGCCGTCGTGGTCACCACGGGCCAGCTCATCGCCGGCTCACGACGGACCGCCACCCATCAGACGCTTCGCCCGCACCAGGTCCGCGCGCATCTCGGCCATGGCCTCGCCGCCGGCCCGCAGGACGTACGCGGGGTGGTACGTGGGCACGAGCTTGGCCCGCCCGCGCTCGAAGACCTGGCCCCGCAGCTCGCGAATGCCGCGGCTGCTCTCGAGCAGCAGCTTGGTGGAGAAATTCCCGAGCGTGACGATGACCGAGGGGTCGATGATCTCGATCTGCTCCTCCAGGTACGGGCGGCACGCCTCGATCTCGGCCGGCGCCGGGTCGCGGTTCTGCGGCGGCCGGCACTTGACGACGTTGGCGATGTAGCACTCCGCCCGGGTCAGGCCGGCCTCCTGCCACATGAGGCGGTCGAGCAGTTTGCCCGAACGGCCGACGAACGGCTCGCCGGCCAGGTCCTCCTCTCGCCCCGGACCCTCGCCCACGAACAGCAGGTCCGCGGACGGGTTGCCGACGCCGAACACGACCTGCGTGCGCCCCTTTGCCAAGGCGCAGCGGGTGCAGGTGGACGCGATGACGCGCAGCTGCTCGAGCGCAGCGGCGTCAGGCACCGGCGTCAGGCACCGGCGTCAGGCACCGGGGTCGTTGGGACGGTTGACCAACACCCGCGGCACGCGCGGGCCGACGCCGCACACCACCTCGTAGCTGATCGTCCCGAGCATGGCCGCCCAGTGGTCCGCGGTGATCGTCTCGGTCCCCTGTGTCCCGAGGAGCACCACCTCGTCGCCAGGGCGGACCGAAGTGTCCGCACCGCAGTCGACGACGATCTGGTCCATGGTGACCATGCCGGCCAGCGCTCGTCGCTTGCCGCCGACGAGCACGCCGTAGCCCGCTCCGAACAGCGCGCGCGGCACCCCGTCCGCGTAGCCGATGGGGACGGTGGCCACGACCGAGCGCTCCGGCAGCGGCCGCAGCCGCCCGTAGGAAGGACGCTCGCCGGCCTCGAGCTCGCGCACGGCCGTGACGCGTGCCTTGAGCGCCATGGCCGGGAGCAACGTCTCGCCCCTGGCCTGCTCGCGCTGGGCGCGGGCGACGCCCGCGCTCGGCAGGTAGCCGTAGATCCCGATCCCGCAGCGGACCAGGTCGTAGCGCGAGCGGGGGATCGCGACGGCCCCGGCCGTGTTCGCCGCGTGGAGCTGGCGGGGGCGGATGCCGGCCCGAGCCAAGTCGGCCACGAGCCGGTCGAACAGGTCGAGCTGCCCCTCGGTGTAGGCCGCGTCCTCCGGGGCGCCGCCGTCGGCCACGGGGAGGTGGGTCCACACGCCCTCGAGATCCAACAACGGCTCGCGCTCGACCGCCACCGCCAGGGCGAGCAGCTCGCCGGGGGCCGCGCCCACCCGGTGCATGCCCGTGTCGACCTTGACGTGCACCGCGGTGCGCTCGCCGGCGGCGCGGGCCGCGGCGGCGAAGGCGGCGATGCCCTCGGCCGAGTACAGCGTCGGGGTGAGCCCGTAGGCGAGGGCGGTGTCGACCGCCTCCGGCCCGCACTCGCTCAGCAGCAGGACCGGTGCGCTCACGCCGTGCTGGCGGAGCTCGACCCCCTCGTCCACCAGCGCGACGGCCAGGAGCCCCGCACCCCCGGCGAGCGCGGCCCGGGCGACCGCCGGCCCGCCGTGGCCGTAGCCGTGTGCCTTCACGACTGCGCACAGCTCCGCGGGTGCGGACAGGCGCGCCAGCACCGCGGCGTTGTGGGAGACCGCGGCCAGGTCGATCTCCGCCCAGGCCGGGCGCGAGCGGCCCTGGGCCATCGTCACGACGTCCTCCTCGTCGGGCGGGAGCGGCACCACGAGCCGCACCGGCGCGTGATCAGCCACCGGCCGCCTCCGAGAGCGTCGAGAGCGCCGAGGGCCCCGAGGGCCCCGAGGGCCCCGAGCGCGCCGAGAGCGCAGCGAACTCCGAGAGCACCCGGGCCACCAGCGCCGGGAGGTCCCCGGCCACCAGGCCCTGCTCGGGACCCTGCGCTGCGGCCCGCCCGTGCACGTGCGCGCCCAGGGCGGCCGCCTCGAGAGCCCCGAGCCCCCGGCTGCAGAACGCGCCGATGATGCCCGAGAGCACGTCCCCGGTGCCCGCCGTGGCGAGCGCTGGACCGCCCGAGGCGGACAGCAGCACGTCGGGTGTGGTGCCCCTCGCCTCGGGACTGGCCACCGCCGTGAGCGACCCCTTCAACAACACGACCGCACCCGTGGCGCGGGCGAGGCGGCGCGCCGCCTCCAGCCGGTCCTCCCCGGGCGCGGAGCCCGCGAGGCGCGCGTACTCCCCGTCGTGGGGGGTGAGGATGCTCGGCGCGCTCCGCTTGTCGAGGAGCGTCCGCGGCAGATGCGACGTCACCCAATGCCGTCAGCGCGTCGGCGTCGACGACCACGGGCAAGGCGCGTCCCGGCGACGACGGCGCGGATCTCATCGGCGACGGCCGCACTCGTTCCGAGCCCCGGGCCGACGACGACGGCCTTGCACTTGGCCGTCGCCTCCAAGAAGACGGGAGCCCACCCCTCGGCGGGCAGGTGCATGCGCACGACCTCGGTGGGCCACGGGGCGGCGGGGTCGCCCGGCGAGCCGAGCCGGATCATGCCGGACCCACCGGCCATGGCGCCGCGGCTCGAGAGGATCGCCGAGCCCTCCATGCCGGCCGAGCCGGCCGCCACCCCGACCGCATTGGTCCACTTGTTCACCCCCCGGGGCCGGGGCGGCAGCAGGGCGGCGATGTCGGCGTCTTCCATCAGCTCGGCCTGCGGCGCAGGGAACCCGATGCCGATGTCATCCACCTCGACCACGCCGCAGCGGTCCGGACCTGCCCCCTGCAGCAGGCCGGGCTTCAACGCGGCGAACGTCACCGTCCGGTCCGCGCGCACGGCCCGGCCCGGGGCCTCGCCGGTGTCGGCATCGACCCCCGAGGGGATGTCGATCGCCAGCACCAACGCGCCGCTCGGTACCGCCGGCGCGTCGTACGAGCCCCGGAACCCGGTGCCGTAGGCGCCGTCGATGACGAGGTCGCAACGCGGCAACGCCGTCCCCCCGGGGGCGTCGGCCGCCTCGACCACGCGCACCCGCGCGCCGCGCCGGGCCAGCGCGGCGGCCGCGACCCGGCCGTCCGCCCCGTTGCTTCCCTTGCCGGCCACGACCACGACGCGCCGGCCGTAGGCCCCCCCGAGCAGGCGCAGCCCCGCGTGCGCGACCGCCGTGCCCGCGCGGTCCACCAGTGTCTCGTGCGAGACCTCGGCCAGCGCGACCGCGTCGGCGGCCCGCATCTCGTCGCGGGTCAGGACGGCGCGCACGGAGACTCTGGGTGCTCCGCCACCACGAAGGCGATGGCGACGTCGTCGGTGTGGGTGAGCGAGACGTGAAAGCGACCGGCCCCGCGGGCGTCGGCCAGCTTGGCCGCAGTGCCGTGCAGGACCAGGTGGGGCGCGTGGCGCGTGGCGTCCCTCCCCGGGGTCCGGCGCACCTCGACGTCCGTCAGGGCGAACGCCCCGATTCCCGAGCCGAGCGCCTTCATGACCGCCTCCTTGGCCGCGAACCGGGCCGCCAGGCTCTGCACCGGGTCCGCGGAACCGGTGCAGTCGCTCTGTTCGGTCTCGGTGAAACAGCGAGCCGCGAAGCGTGGCCTGCGGTCGAGCACCCGGCGAAAGCGTTCCACGTCGACCGCGTCGACGCCCACGCCGACGATGGCCGCTGCGCTCACTCGACGGTCACCGTCTTGGCCAGGTTGCGCGGACGGTCGGGGTCGTGCCCGTGCAGCCGGGCCAGCCGGTAGGCCAACTGCTGCAGCGGCACGACCGCGACGACGGGGGAGATGAGCGGCGAGGACGGGGGCACCCACAGCACATGGTCCGCCGCCGCCGCCGACTCCTCGTCGCCGTCGTCGGCCACCAGCACGACGGTGGCGCCCCGGCTGCGCACCTCGGCCACGTTGGACAGCATCTTCTCCCACAGCGGGTTGCGGGTCGCGATGCCGACCACCACGGTGCCCGGCTCGATGAGGGCGATGGGCCCGTGCTTGAGCTCGCCGGCCGGGTAGCCCTCGGCCCGCAGATAGGCCAGCTCCTTCAGCTTCAGCGCGCCCTCGAGCGCGACGGGGTGGCCGACGTGGCGCCCGAGGAAGAAGAAGTCGCGGGCGTCGGTCAGCTTTGCCGCCACGTCGTTGACGTCGCCGGCGCGGTCCAGCGACTCGGCGACCAGGCCGGGCAGCGCCTCCATCGCGTTGAGGACCTCGTTGATCCGCTCGGGCGGCAGCGTCTCGAGGATCTGCGCCAGGTACAGGCCGAGCACCTCGAGCGCCACGATCTGGGCCAGGTGGCACTTCGTCGACGCAACGCCGATCTCGGGCCCGGCGCGGGTGTAGAGGACGCCGTCGGCGGCGCGCGCCATGGAGGAGTCCACGACGTTGGACACCACCAGCACCTTGGCCCCGAGCTTCGCCGCCTCGCGCATCGCCACGGCCGTGTCGAGGGTCTCGCCCGACTGGGACACGCCGACGCAGAGGGTGCGGTCGTTCAGCACGGGATCGCGATAGCGGAACTCGCTGGCGATGTCGACCTCCGCGGGCACCTTCACCCAGTGCTCAATGGCGTACTTGGCTACCAGGGCGGCGTGGTAGCTGGACCCGCAGGCCACGATGAAGACCTTGTCGATGTCGCGCAGGTCGTCCGGGCCGAGCCGCATCTCGTCGAGGATCAGCTCCCCTCCCCGTCCCCGCCGGTCGAGCAGCGTGTCGGCCACCGCCTGGGGCTGCTCGTGCATCTCCTTGGACATGTAGTCCTCGTAGCCGCCTTTCTGCGCGGCCTCGAGGTCCCAGGTGATCGTCAGCTGCTCGGGCGTCACCGGCTCGCCGTCGAGCGTCGTGATCTCCAGCGCGCCGGGCGTGAGCACCGCCACCTGGTCGTCGGCCAGCGCGAAGACCTGCCGGGTGTGCCCGATGAGGGCCGGGATGTCCGACGCCAGCAACGCGGCGCCGTCGTGCAGGCCGAGCACGAGCGGCGTGAGGCGCCGCGCCGCCACGATCGTGTCGGGCTCGTCGGCGTGGACGACCGCGATGGAGAACGCGCCGCGCACCCGCCGCAGCATGGACCGGGTCGCCGCGGCCAGCGACGCACCCCCGGCCATCTCCTGCTCGATGAGGTGGGCCATCACCTCGGTGTCGGTGGCCGAGGCCATGGTGTGGCCGGACGCCACGAGCTCGGCGCGCAGCTCGGCGTGGTTCTCGATGATCCCGTTGTGGATCAGGGCCAGGCGGCCGCTGCAGTCGGTGTGGGGATGCGCGTTCTCGGGCGTGGGGCTCCCGTGGGTGGCCCAGCGCGTGTGGCCGAGGGCGGCACGGCTCGGACCCGCCGGCGCGGCCCCGACCAGCTCCCCCAGCTTGGCCACCGAGTCGGTCCCGCCGGCCGCCCGCTCCCGCCAGACAGCGTCGCCCACGACCAGAGCCACCCCGGCCGAGTCGTACCCCCGGTACTCCAGCTGGTGCAGCGCCCCCAGCAGCAGGGGCAGGGCGTCAGCCTCGCCGGTGACGCCGATGATGCCGCACATGAGGATCCAGGTTACCTGCGGGCCTGCGGCTCGATGGGCCCGAGCGCCGCCTGCACGATGCCGGCGAGATGGGCCGCCACCGCGTCGGCCTGGGATTCGTCGCGCGACTCGACCATGACGCGCACCACCGGCTCGGTCCCGCTGGGCCGCAGCAGCACCCGTCCGTCGTGGCCCAGCTCCGCCTCGGCCTTCACCACCGCCTCCCACACCTCGGTGCAGTCGGCCAGGCGTTCGGGCTGCGGGATCCGCACGTTGATGAGGCGCTGCGGCACCCGCTCGACGACGCCGCTCGAGAGGTCGGCCAGGGAGCGCCCGGAGCGACGCATCAGGTCCACCAGGGTGATACCGGTGAGGATCCCGTCGCCCGTCGTCGACCGCGCGCGGAAGATGATGTGGCCCGACTGCTCGCCCCCGAGGCAGAGGCCGTCGGCGTCGAGCGCGGCCAGGACGTGCCGGTCACCCACGTCCGTCTCGCGCACGCCGATCCCGTTGGCCTCCATGGCCAGGCGGAAGCCCAGGTTCGTCATCACCGTGACCACGACGGTGTTCCCGGTCAGACGGTCCCGATCCGTCAGGTCGAGGGCGAACAGCGCCAGCAGGACATCGCCGTCCACGATCGTGCCCGTGTGGTCGACGGCGATGACCCGGTCGGCGTCACCGTCGAAGGCCAGGCCGACGTCGGCCTGGTGCTCGGTGACGGCGACCGACAACTCGGTCGGGTCCGTGGACCCGCACGCGTCGTTGATGTTGGCGCCGTCGGGCGTGTCGTGCAGCGTGATGACCTCGGCGCCGAGGTCCGTCAGGGCCAAGGGCGCGACCTCGCTCGCGGCGCCGTTGGCGCAGTCGAGGACGATGCGCAGCCCGTCGAGGGCGCGCCCCTCGATCGACGAGACGAGCTGTTTCCGGTAGAGGAGCGGCGCCTCGGGATCGGGCTCGATCCGCCCGACACCGTGGCCGGTCGGCCGTGCCGGCGGGCGCGCCGGATCGGCCAGAACCGCCTCGAGTTCGCGCTCGATGTCGCCCTCGACCTCCACCGGCAACTTCGTCCCGAACCGGCTGAACACCTTGATCCCGTTGTCGCCGAACGGGTTGTGCGAGGCGGAGATCACGACGCCGGGCACCATGCGGCCAGCGGCGATGGTGGCCACGCCGGGCGTCGGGAGCACGCCGACGTCGAGCACGTCCGCGCCCTCGCTCGCCAGCCCGGCGGAGAAGGCCGCCTGGAGGAGCGGTCCCGAGCGCCGGGTGTCGCGCCCCACGACGAACGCAGGGGCGGGGAGGACCCGCGCGGTGGCGCGCCCGAGAGCCAGGGCCAGCTCTGCGGTCAGTTCCTCGTTGGCGACGCCGCGGACGCCGTCGGTACCGAAGCGTCTCGACGCCACTCGTGTCCCGCGACTACCGCTTGGAGTACTGCGGTGCCTTGCGGGCCTTCTTCAGGCCGTACTTCTTCGACTCCTTCTCCCGGGCGTCGCGAGTGAGCAAGCCGGCCCGCTTGAGCGAGCCCCGGAACTCGGGGTCGACGGTGCACAGGCTGCGGGCGATACCGAGCCGCAGCGCTCCCGCCTGACCGGAGATCCCGCCGCCGTCGATGGTGGCGTCGATGTCGTAGGACTCCGCCGTGCTGGTGACGCGCAGGGGCTCGGTCACGAGCATGCGGTGGGTCGCCGACGTGAAGTACTTCTCGAGGGGCAACCTGTTGACGGTGATGGCGCCCTGGCCGGGCCGGAAGCGGACCCGCGCCACGGCCTGCTTGCGGCGTCCTGTCGTCTGGCTGAGGGGTGCGGGCATGGCCTGGGTGCGGTCCTTCCTGGGCGGATCGTCAGCTGGCCCGACGGGCGTCGGGCAACTCGAGCGGCTGGGGCTTCTGGGCGGCGTGCGGGTGCTCGGGGCCGGCGTAGACGTTCAGTTTGCCCAGCATGCGCCGGCCCAGACTGTTCTTGGGCAACATGCCCCGCACGGCCCGCCGGACCAGCTCGGCCGGTTGGTCGGCGAGGAGCTCGGCGTAGCTCGTCGAGCGCAGCCCACCCGGGTACCCGCTGTGCCGGTAGGCCATCTTCGCCCCGGCCTTGTCGGAGGTGAGGACGACCTTGTCGGCATTCACGACGATGACGTGGTCGCCGGTGTCGACGTGCGGGGCGAAGTAAGGACGGTGTTTGCCCCGCAGGATGGCCGCCACCGAGGACGCCAGGCGGCCGAGGACGAGGCCGTCGGCGTCGACGACGTACCAGGCACGCTCGATTTCGGTGGGTTTGGGTGAAAATGTGCGCACAGGGCCGATCTTTTTCGCTTCCACGTGGTGTGGGGGTCGGGTGCCAAGTCCCGGTCCGGAAGGCCCGAGGGCCCCGCAGGCCGACGTACCAGGATAGGCGGCCCCAACAGGGGGGGCAAGCCGCCTCGGTGACGCCAGACCCGTCGCGGCGGCCCTCACCTGGGCAAACCACCCGCGTCGGCCCCGCCCGGACCTCCGCCCCGCGTCATCCGGAGTCGGACGTCGCCGTTACGGCGTGAACGCCCCGATCGAGACCGTCCCGTGGAAACCCGACGAGGAGAGGTACTCGAAGTTCTGGAGGGTCGGCGAGGAGTAGGTGAAGGTGCCACCCACCCCGAGGGTGTGTGGCGTCGTGCCAGGCATGTGCGAGAACGAGATGGTGACCGAATGCGAGCTCAGGTTGGTCCAGGTGATCGGCTGGTTGAGGTCGACGATCTCTCGCTGGGGGAGGAAACCCTTGTCGGTGAGCACGATCTCGCCACTCGTGTCGACGGCCGAGTCGATGGGACGGCCGCCGTCGTTCGGGACCCCGTAGGTGTGCCCGTCGATCGTCACGGTCGGGGTCGTGATCTCCGGCGTGGGGAGCGACGACGTCGTCGTCGTCGGCGCGGCCGCCGGTGACGGCGAGTTGGAACACGCAGACGCCACCAGGCAGACGCCACCGAGCGCGAACAGGATTGCGGCTCCGGAGCGGAGCCGGGATGTGAAGCGTCGGGGATGGCGCATCACATGGTGCCGGGAAGGAGCCTGATCAGATTGCCGTACCAGACGAAGGTGACGGCCAGCAGGACCGGCGTGGAGAGAACGTAGACCGACCAGTGACGCCCGCGGAATCGCCAGTAGGCGTAGAAGGTGACGGCGAAGGCGCCGGCGAGGAGAAGGCCCCACAGGATGGACGGCACGATCGCCGCGCTGTCGCCACTCAGTCCCCGCTGCGAAGAGGTCGGCGGGTGCCGCGGGATGGGGATCCGGTTGGGGGTTGTCCGCAATGCGGCCACGACGTAGAGCCGCCCGTTCCCGGCGGGGTTGGACGTGACCAAGGTGAGACGGGGATGGCGGTTGGGGCTCGTCGGATCGCGCTGGCCGGTGCGGGTCGTGCCGACTGCGAGCACGCGATAGAGGTAGCGACCCTGGGAGGTCACGACGAGGATGCGATCGCCGCGCTTCAGGCGATTGAGGTGAGCGAAGGGGGAGCCGGCGATCGTTCGGTGGCCCGCGATGACCGCATTGCCGAGCGAGCCCGGCCTCGCCGTCCCCGGCATCAGGCCGGGCCCCTTGAGCAGATCGGTGGCCGAAGCCCCCTCGACGACCACCTGGGTGAGGCCGAGGGCGGGAACCCTGAGCACCGCGGCCGGCTGCCCCTCGGGTACCGACTTCGCGGTGAAGATCGTCGTCCTGTTCTTCGAGGTGAACTCCTCGAGGAGGATGTGCTGCTGGCGATGTTGCTGCAGCGTGCTGAAGTTGTACACGTAGCCCGCGAACAGGATCAGGCACAGTCCGACCGTCGAGGCAGCCAGCCCGGCACGCAGGAGCACGGAGGAACCGCGGTCCGGAGTCGGTTCTGGCTGTTGGGGGTTCTCGAGTGGTTGAGGTTCGCCCGAGCCCGGCGGCTCGGCCGTGATCGCAGGCGCAATCTCCTCGTCGGCCTGCGTGACTGCGGTCGTCGCCGGGGGCGCGACGTACCGGGTGGCCAGGCCACCCGTACTGGCGCTCGACGTCCCGGGGACGTGATCCTCGGTCTCGACGGGGCGCGCCCGGTCCGTCACGCTGGGGCCGCCCCGGCGGCCGGCACCTCGGCGCCGGCACTGTCCGCGTCGGCGGGTGTAGGCCCGCGAGCACCCCGGATCCTCTTGAGCACGCTCGAGCTCATCAAGAGGAGGCCCGCCAGGAGAGCGAAGAGACCCAGAACCCAGGCCAGGGTGACGACCGTGTTCCCTTGGCTGGCGGCCAAGGCGTAGGCGGGGAGCGCCGGGCCGAGCAGGGGACCGGTCGGTCCGTGGTGCGATGACCTGGCTGCCTTCGCCAGTGAGTTCGCCAGCAGTCCGGCGAGGGGCGAGAGCCCCGCAACGAGCGGGAGGAGGGTGCCGAACGGAACCCCGCCGAGCAGACCCGAGGGGCCGAGAACGTCGAAGCCCGTTGGCGAAGCCTTCGACGTCGACGTCCCGCCTCCGCCGGCTGCACCGCCACCGCCCCCGCCCGTGCTCCCGGGAGCTGACGGCGCCGCCACGACGTCCTTCTTGATGTCCGACTGGGCCTGGCTGACGAGATTCGCCGGCAGCGGCACAAAGCCCGCTGGCAGCTGAGAAAGGTTGGAACCGCCGGCGCCGGTGAGCTGCAGCAATTGATTCAGCAGACTGATCTCTCCAGTTGCCCGTTGGGCCGGCACCGCCCCGGTCGAGACGACGGCGTAGATCACGTCGGGCATCGGATACGCCGCGGGATCGGTCGTGGCGTAGTTGGGCGTGATCGAGCCGTCCGGGTTCGGACTCGCGTCGATCACGGCGGCATCGAGCGAGGCCGAGGTGGGTGTGACGAAGTCGCCGGCGGGGTTCTGCAGGCTGGCCACCGCACCCACGCCGTAGTACTCCGCCTCCGCCCAGTTCTCGGGGATGAAGGCGGCCGCAGCCGCAGCGCCGCTCTGGTTCTCGACGAAGGTGGGGCCAAGCAGGTTCTCAGAGGCGGGATTGTTCTTGACGAAGAAGTTGGCCGGGGCGGCGAATGCGGGTACCTGGTCCTGGCCCGAAGGACACGTCGCTTTGGAACCACTCTCCCCGAGCGACTTCACGAGCATCTGATTGCCCGATTGACTCTCGAGCGGCTTCGTGCCGAAGCCGAGCGGCGCCTTGGGCGCGTCGCACAACCACGTGTAGAACTCGTCGGTCGCACCCGACGACCCCTCGTACATGATGCCCCCCGAGCGGAAGAAGTTTTCGAAGCCCGGCAGGTAATTGAGCTGGTCGAACAGTGAGCAGGTCGTCGTGAAACCGGTCACTCCGCAGGGGGGTCCTCCGCAATGGCCTTTGGTGCCGACCTCGCTCGCTCCGCTGCAGGCGTCCTGGTCGTCGACCAGGTACGACGCCTGCCAGTTCGAATAGTTCATGACCAGGCCGGCCGCCATGGTCGGCGTCAGCTCCATCTCGTTGATCGGATAATTGACGCCGGCCGCCGTGCCGTCGAGGCCGGTGCCGCGGACCTGCGCGTCCACCCCGACGACGTTGGCGGTCAGGGCGATGGGTATGAGGGCGAAGCTTCCGGACTTGAGCGACGTCTGCTGGTCCGGGGACTCCGGATCATCCGTGAACGCGATGTTCGTCGTCCCCGCGGCGAGGTCTGTGAGCGCCTGCACGCCGCCGTCCGCGGTCTCGACCGGGATGACGGGGCTCGACGAAGCGCAGCTGAGCCGCGTCAACGTCGGCATGAGCGCATCGATGCCATACTCGCCCTCGGCGGTGACCGTGGTCGCAGCGGGGCATCCCGAGGTCGTCGCGAAGCTGAGAGGAATGGCCACGCTGTTGGCCGCGTCGACGTTGAAATCACCCTGGCCTCCCGTGATCGCGAAATCGGTCACCACGATCACGCACGAGTTGGGGGTCGTATCGTCGCAGTAGAAGCTCTGCGGGGTGCCGTCGAGCGCGATGCCCGGTGGGGACTCTTCCTCGGTCTGCACGCTCGTCTCGGCGGTGCCGGCCTGGAGCGTTCCAGCACCCGGAATGATGGAGATTCCGGAGCTGGACGGCGCGGTGTAGTTGGTGTCGCTGCTGGCGCAATTGAGTTTCGGGGGTGGAGTCGAGAGATTCTGCGGGGGCAGCGCTCCGGTTCCACCTGGGTCCGAGCAATAGGCAACGAGGACCAGGTTGCCGACGGCGAAGTTGGACATCGACAAGTAGACGTACTGCCCTTGGCCGATGTTCTGGGTGGGGCCCGCCACGATCTGGCCGCAATTGGTTCCGCTCGGACACGGCATGTTGGCGCACGTGTCGGTCGAGGGGTCGCCCGCCGGGCACGGGACGATGCTGCCCGTCGCGGTGCCCGCCGAGGCCGTGGAGTGCGCCGTCTGTCCGGTGCCGGCGCCCGACGGCGCGGACATGGCGAGCCCGGACGTCGCGCAGACGAGCAGACCTGCGGCGAGGACCCCGAATCGGGCTGCCCACCGCCTGCGCCCCTTCGCCGGCGTCGGTCTCATTGGTCCACCTCTACTGCCTCGGCGCGCGGGCGACGACGATGTCGGCCGACGATCGCGATGCCGGCTGGCAGGACGGCGAAGACGCCGACCAGCAGCAGCGTCCAGAGCCAGATGAGGCCCGACGAGAACGGCTTGGTCAGCAGTGCGTCGATCTCGTTGACGAAGGCCAACCCATTCGACTGCCCGGCGGCGCTGGCACGGCGCTTGCTCGCCTCCGCCACCTGCTCGGCCTTCTTTTGGGCGGCGGCGACCTCGGCCGCGATCGCCGCGTTCGACGCAGCGCCTGCGCCCCCGGCGCCCGCGCCTGCGCCGTTCGCGCCGGACTGCGTCGCCGCTGCGCCGGTCGGACCTCCCGAAGTCGTCGTTCCAGAGGCGCCCGCCGTCCCGAGCTGAATGGGTTCGCCCGGTAGTTGCAACGAGCCGGTCAGATAGGGGTTGGGGCAATTGGCTGCGGTCGGGGGCGGGAGCTGGGTGGCCCCGGCTATCCGGTTGACCGCGTTGAAATCGTCCACGACGAGGTTGGGAGGAATCGGGGTGTAGCCGAGCGCGCCCGCGGTCTCCTGCCCTTGGCAGGCGATGAACTGGACGTAGTCGCCCTCGGTCACCCCGATTCCCGGAGTGGTCTGACTCTCCTGGGTGATGAGGTAGCTGTAGGCCGAGATCGGGTAGGACTGCGGGTTGGAGTTGAGGAAGACCCCGGTGAGGATCTGCTCGAGGTCCGGCTCGAGCTGGTCCTGCGTCAGGGCGATCGCGTCACCCTGCTCCGAGGGCTGCACGAACTGGCCCGCCGGGTTCTCGATCGATGCGCAGGGCAAGTGGTTCAACAGCGCGTAGTTGGTCTCGACGTACGTGATGGAGTTGCTGGTGTTGGTGGGCGCACCCTGGTCGTCCTTGGTGGCTTCGATGACGGCGTCAGAGCCACTGAAGGCGGGCAGCAGGCTGAGGTCGTAGGGACCGATCTGGCTCGAGTTCACCGGGGCGGACGGCCAGATCGCCTGCGGGCCACTCGCCGCACCCATGGCCCCGGTGAACGCGTTCCACTCGGCGGGATACAGGGTGTCGAAGTAATCGGAGAGGATGTAGCTCTCCCCGGCGCCGTCCGATCGAATGTTGGCGCTCATGGGGAGGCTCGGCAGCGGCACTCCGGGGTTCAGGTTCGCGATCCGAGGGTCGTTCCAGGTCTTGATCTGCCCGGTGAAGATGTCCAGGAGCGTCTGGGTGTCGAGCCGGAGGTTCGTGATCTCCTGACCGGTCGGCGAGTCGAGGTTGTAAGCCATGCAGATGGCGCCGCCCACGTCGGGCATGTACTGGTAGGGCACCTCCGAGCCCCCCGGGGTGTAGTTGGCCTGGCCCGTGGAGTAGCCGATGTCGCTCGCGGCGAAGTTGATGAGGCCCTGGGCGTACTCGTTCAACCCCACGACCGACGACGTCCACTTGAAATTGATGGCGACGCCGTCCTGGGCGTCCGTCTGGTTGGCCCATTGTTCCAAGGCTGGTCCCGCGAAGCTCGACCCCGTCCCCGTGATCCCGACGGGCGCCACGGCGGAGGCAACCCCCGACGGCGCCAAGGGCATCGACGTCAGCAACGCGGCGGGCACGAGGAGGAGCGCGCCCAACCCGGAAACGAGAAGGCGCCGGGTGACGCGGCGCGTACGCCTAGCCGAATTGACCGTTGACATAGTCATGGGTCCTGGGGTCGACCGGATTGCCGAAGATGGAGTCGGTGGCTCCCGATTCGACCACCCGTCCCGGTTCGTTCTCCCCGGCCAAGAAGAAGGCGCAGGAGTCGGAAACCCGTTGGGCCTGTTGCATGTTGTGGGTGACGATCACGATCGTGACCTCGTCGGAGATGTCGCCAATCGTCTCTTCGATACGCCGCGTCGACGTGGGGTCGAGAGCCGAACACGGCTCGTCCATGAGGAGGACTGCCGGTCTGAGAGCCAGCGCCCGGGCGATGCACAGCCGCTGCTGCTGGCCGCCCGAGAGATCGCCGCCCAAGGCCTTGAGACGGGTGCGCACCTCGTTCCAAAGGCCGGCCTTGGTCAACGCCTCCTCGACCAGGTCGTCGGGTTGCGGGGGCTTGATCTGGTTGAAGCGCAGGCCGGAGAGGACGTTCTGGTAGACGGTCATCGCCGGGAACGGGTTCGGCCTCTGGAAGACCATCCCGACATGCCGGCGGACGTCGACGGCTCGCTGAGAGGGGCCGTAGATGTCGACGCCATTCAGATCGACGGTACCTGCCAGCTGTGCTCCGTTGATCGTCTCGTGCATCCTGTTGAGAATGCGCAGGAAGGTCGACTTGCCGCACCCCGAAGGGCCGATCAGAGCCGTCACCCGGTTCCGCTCCATCGTGAGCGACACGCCTTCGAGCACGAGCCGCCCGCTGAACCATGCGCAGACCTCGTTGGTGACGATTTCGCCTGCTCCGGCGCCGAGCGGACCGACCACCTGGGGCACCCGCTCGGTTTGCGGGGCGCTCGTCATGTTGACGTCAACGCTAGTCAATTGACCGGACCTCCTCCGACGCCTCGGGCTGCGGCACCGGCCATTTTGCGGCTGCCCCGCGACCGTGCCTTGTTGGAAAGCCAGGGGCTCGCCAGGATGCGGGCCAGGATGAAAACGAAGAACACCAACAGGAAGAGGACCAGGGCGGCCGCGTACCCGAGCTGGACATCGGCGTGCTGGGAAGACTTGACCGATTCGTAGATCAAGAGGGGGAGTGAGGCCTGGGCGCCGCTGAATGGGTTCCAGTTCGTCGAGTTGGCTCCGAAGACCGTGAAGAGAAGAGGCGCCGTTTCGCCGATGGACACCGCGATGCCCAGCATGACCGCGGTGAGAATGCCGGAACGAGCGGTCGGGAGGACCACCGACCAGACGGTGCGCCACTGCGGCGCACCGAGCGCAGCAGAGGCTTCGCGTAGCTCGTCAGGAACGATCTTCAGCACTTCCTCGGTGCCGCGGGTCACCGTAGGCAGCAGGAGGATAGCCAGGGCAATTCCTCCGGCAAAGCCGGAGAATTTGAAGTGGACGACGATGATCGAATACACGAAGATGCCGGCCACGATGGCGGGAAGGCCGCTCATCGCCGTGACCATGATCCGCACCGGTTGGGTGATCCGGCCTCCCACCTCGTTGAGGAAGACCGCGGTCAAGATCCCGACCGGGACGCCGATGACGACGGCGAGCGCAACCTGCTCGAAAGTTCCGACGATGGCGTGGAACACGCCTGGCTTGGCGCAGGTCTGTCCGCGTGGACAAACCTCGAGCACTCCGTTCTGCGTGGCCGTCAGCAAGTGCCACGAGAGCAAACCCACGCCCCGGACGAACAGGAACCCGACCAGGAGCACGAGGGGGGTCAGCATGGCCAGGACGCCCAGGGTCAAGAGCGCCGCCGTCACCCGGTCCGCCGCGACTCGCCGGCCGTGCAGCTGGCGGTTGAGCACGTAATAGAGGATGAGGAACACCACGGCGAGCACCACGATGAAACCGAACGTTCCCGAGAGCAGGGTGAGCTCGTTGAAGATGACCCAGGTGACGCAATACGAAGCCAGGAGTGTCGCGGCGGCCAGCGCGGCGTCGGACCACCCGAAGTCCCGCGGCCGGATGGGGCGCCGCGCCGGCACGGACGGAGTGGGTACCGGCGCCTCGGGTGGTGGCGGCGGAGGGGCCTCCGCCTCCGGTGGGGTCAGAGTGGTCGTCATCGCGGTCGCACCCTCGTCCGGCTGACGATGATGGAGGCAACGGTGTTCACGGCCAGTGTGAAGACGAAGAGCACCAGGCCGGCGGCGAGCAGGCCGGCGAGGCCGAGTTTGCCGCCCGTCCCGAAGAGGTTGGCGATGAGAGCCGGGATGGAAATGCCCCCCGACGTCAGGATGTGGAAGTTCGATCGGAACACCATCGAGATCACCAGCGACACTGCGATGGCCTCGCCAAGCGCCCTTCCGAGTCCCAGCATGACCGCACCGACGAGTCCACCCTTGCCGAACGGGAGGACCACGTCGCGAATCACACGGGCACGGCTCGCCCCCAATGCGAGTGCGGCCTCTCGCTCCGTGACGGGCGTCAGGGAGAAGATCTCGCGACTGATCGAGGTGATGATGGGCAGGATCATGATCGACACCAGCAGGCCGGCGATGAAGAAGGAGCCGGTGAAATTGCTTCCGGCGGGAGCGCTGAGGAACGGCACGAAGCCAAGATGCGAGGACAGCCATCGTGACACCCCGACCACGTGGTCGGAGAGGAGGAGCAGGCCCCACAGGCCGTAGATGATGCTCGGAACGGCCGCCATGAGGTCGACCACCGAGGTCAGGAGGCTCTTGAGCGGGACAACGCCGAACAGGGTGCGCGGCGCGTATTCCGTGATGAAGAGAGCCGCGGCGATCGAGACCGGCACCGCGATGACCAGCGCGATGAGGGCGATCGTGACCGTTCCCAACAGTGCGGTCGCGACCCCGATCTCTGCCGCGTGACCATGTCGGGGAATCGGCAACCAGGTCTGCGTGCTGAAGAACCGCAGGCCCATATGGGAGAACGCGGGCCAGGCCTCCCAGAAGAGGAAGACGCCGATAAGGAAGAGGATCACGAAGACACTCACCCCCGCGGCCATCGACACGCCCTGGAACAGCCTGTCGGCCGTGGTGCGCTCGGTGGAGATCGCCCGCGGCGATGCCGGCCGGCCTGCGCTCTGTTGGATGTCGGCCGTGCTGTAGGTCACCCTGCTATCGCCATCGCTCGGGGGATTGTCTCTGCTGCAACGTCCGCACCCGGGGATTCAATGCGACACTGCCTCCCATTTTCAATCGATTTGGTGATGTTCGGTCACGCACAAAAGCTCCCGATCAGTGTGTCGCACCGACCGAGAGCGTGGATGCAGCATGCCTCACGGCACACTCGTTCTCCCGGAATACGTCCTGCCGGGGGACAGGGCGCACACTAGGCAAGGTGAGTGAACGGCAGTTGACAAAACGATGGCCCAGAGAGAATTTCTCTGTGACGCCTCCCGTCGCTCGGACAGGACCAGGCTATCGAGCCGCCCTGGCGAAACGACCCTGCTCCCAGGGCTAAATCTGGTGGCGATTCGCAAGCTCGCGGACGTCTCGCCGGTCAGGCGAAATGAAACCAGATGAACTCCTCGTGACATGTCCGAGTTCGAAAGGGCCGGCTCGGCAGGTGCCTCCAACGGTGATCCGAGAACGCGGGCCCGCCCGGACCCCGAGGGTCCGGGCGGGCAGTATTTTCCCCTGGTTTGCCGGTTCGATACACCGAGCCATGCGAGGTGATCGAACTCGTCGGCTCAGCTGTTTGCGTTGCCGTCCGTGGTGGTCGTCAGGCAGAAGCCCACCGGGTCGCCGGTGCTCGTGTTCGTGGCGAACTTGTCGAACTGGAAGTACTTGTTGGTCGACGGGATCAGGGCGCTGGCCGGGTGGCCGACGTGGCCCTCGTCGATCGGGGTCTGGTTGAACTTCCCGGTGGCGCCACCGGCGGACAGGGGGTAGAACCCGTTGCTCGTGATGACCGACTGGATCTCGCTGATGTAGGTGCTGCCGGTCAGCATGTCGACGGCGGCCACTGCCTTGCCCTTGTTCGGGTTGCAGATGAAACCGATCTCGGACACGTAGTTGACGGTGGCGGGCTTGGCGGTCACGAGGTTCGAGTTCGAGCCGTTTGAATACACGTTGTACAAGAAGCGGTCGACCGGGAACGTGTTCTCCAGGATCGTGGCCTCGGTGGCCGCGATGCCGTTGACCTTGCCCAGCGCGTTCTTGTCGCCCATGAGCGGCGAGCCGCCGCAATCCGTGGCAGCCACCTTGCACTGGACGGCGTACTTGCCGGCGGAGAAGAAGAAGATCGCCGTCCTTCTTGATGTCGTTCGCCGTTGACGTCTTGGTCGGGCCCCATCCGGGGTTTTTCTTCACGAACCCGGCCTGGGCCGAGGTGAACGCCCCAGGATGGATCTGCGCGTCCTCGTTCTCGAAGATGACGGCCGGGCCGACGCAGGTCTTGGTTCCACCGGTGGGCGTGTAGCAGTTGACCGCATTGGTGGCTGCCGAGGGGTCGAAGCCGAGGAACGTCTTGAATGTGCTCTGGGTGCCCGAGCCCTCCTGTGCCGAGAACACCACGATCGGAGCGCTCTTTCCACCGACCTGGCTCCAGTTGGTGTCGGTGCCGTTGTAGATGCCCTCCAGCTGTGCCTGGGTCAGCGAAGTCACCGCCGAGGACGGGGTCGCCGTCTTTGCGACCGACGTGTAGTGGAACCACGGAACGCCATCTTCGGCGAAGGCCACGAAGTTGAGGCCCTTCAGATCGGTCGAGGTCAGTGCACGCGAGCTACGGGCGTAGCTCTCGTTGTTCGCCACGTTGATCGAGACGCCACCCGAGGTGGCGCCGGCGCCGTGGGCACCCTGGTCCTCGAGTTGTTGAATGCCGTTGGAGGAGCCGAGCGGCTGCTCTTGGACCGAGATGTCGTTGAACGGGTTCTCGGGAATCGCGTTCGCCACGCCCGACTCGGCTGTCTGCTGCCCCCCGGTGCAGCTGTAGTCCAGCGGCTGGGGTGTCGTCGACGACGGGAACGCCACGAACTCCTCGCAACCCGGCGACGAGTTGAACAGAGTGTCCATGTCTTGCATCATGAAAAAGGTCGTGCTCGAACCGCTACCGACCATGGTGGTGTTGGCCGGACCGGTCAACGTGGCACCGGCCGGCACCGCAAGCGCACCGAGAGTCAGTGCGCCCGCGGCCAGGGAAGCCCCGACCCCCAACGCCCCACGGACACCCTTCTTCTTGGTAAGGCTGCGGACGTGTCCGCCGTCCGATTCACGGTCGGGTGCGCAACACGCATAGCGGACGTGTACGCCCTTAGGAAGCAATCGCATGCCCGGGGTCCTTTTGTGTGTTTTGACCCACGTCGTCGCGGGCATGCCGTCTCGAGGCGGCACGCTCGGGTACCCGTTGAAGGCACCTTGAGTCAGGTCCGACGTTAGGAAAGGCGTGTAAACGAGAGCCGACGAAACAGGGGACCGAGACGTAATCCTCCGTGACGGTTCCATTTGCTCCGTGACGCGTCGATTTCGACGCTGACGAGGCTCCGCGGGACGAACGGTAGCTGCGGGCCTTCCGCCCACTGCCGGTTGCACACCACATCTGAGAGAGCCGCCAGACGATCGGGGCGACGATCTCTGAGGTGATTAGGCGTAGTCGACGTGCACCAGGCACAGCCCGTGCGCGGGCGCAGGCTCGGGCTGGCGCTCACGGGTGCCCGCCCGCAACCGCTCCAGCAGGGTGGCCGCATTGCCCTTCCCCCGGCCCGCGTCGACCAGGTTGGCCACGAGCGAACGGACCATCTGGTGGCAGAAGGACGGCGCCGTGATCTCGAAACGCAAGAGGCGCTCGTAGTGCGGGTCCGTGTTCTTGGTTCCGTTCGCCGCGGCGTCTGCCGCCTCCGGTCCGTCGTCGACCGTCCAGCGCACCCGCGTGACCCGTCGCACGATCGGCTCAGAGGGGTCGGTCCCCGGTGGTCGCCGGCAGAACGAACGGAAGTCATGGCTACCCAACAGGACGTCCGACGCGCCGCGCATGGAGCCGAGGTCGAGCGGGTCGCGCACATGCCAGGCGATCGGTGCGAACAACGGGTCGGACTCCGGCGCGTTCCATATCAGGTAGCGATACGTGCGACCGGTGGCCGAGCGCCGGGCGTCGAACTCGGGCCCGACCTCGTCGGCCGCCAGAACCACGACTTCGGGCGCCAGCTGGCGGTTGAGGGCACGCGTCAGCCCGCGCCCGTCGTAGGGGATCGCGGGCAGGTCCACGTGCGCGATCTGGCCCCGCGCGTGCACGCCGGCATCGGTGCGGCCGGCGCAGGTGATGAACGGCGGCTCCTCCAAGCGTGCCGTTCGCTGCAGCGCCTCGCCGAGGGCGCCGGCGACCGTCGGGACGCCGGGCTGGACGGCGAAGCCGCGGAAGGCAGCTCCGTCGTAGGCGAGCCGGAGCCTCCAGCGCTGCCGCTCGGGCGCAGCGCTGGCGGTGGGCTCCACCCCTAGACGAACTCGATCCGCGCCATGGGCGCGTTGTCACCGGGGCGCTGGCCCAGCTTCAGGATGCGGGTGTAGCCACCCGGGCGCTCGGTGTAGCGGGGAGCGATCACGTTGAAGAGGTGCGAGGCCATGTCCTTGTCCCGGATCAGGGCGACGACCTGGCGGTGCTGGTGCACCCCGCCCCTGCGGGCGGCGGTCACGCATTTCTCGACGACGGGCCGCATGGCCTTCGCCTTGGCCTCGGTGGTGACGATCGACTCGGCCGCGATGAGCGACGCCACCAGGTTGCCCATCATCGCCTTCTGGTGAGCGGACGAGCCACCGAGCCGGCGGCCGCGCTTGGGTGTGGCCTGCATGGGAGCTCAGTCCCTCGTGCGCAGCGACAGCCCGCGCTCGTCGAGCCGCTGGACGACCTCGTCGGCCGACTTCTGCCCGAAGTTCGTGATGGCGAGCAGGTCGTCCATCGTCCGCTCCACCAGCTCGCCGATCGTGTTGATCTGCGCCCGCTTGAGGCAGTTGCGGGGGCGCTCGGAGAGGTCGAGCTCCTCGATCCGCAGGTCGAGATCGGGCGAGCCGCTCGTCGTCGTGCCCGTGTCGCCGAGCTCCAGGCCCTGGGGCGACTCTTCGAGGTCGGCCACCAGCGAGACCAGGTTGCGCAGCGTGTCACCAGCCGAGGCCAGCGCCTCGCGCGGCGAGATGGTCCCGTCCGTCTCGATGTCGAGCACGAGGCGGTCGTAGTTGGTCGACTGCTCGACCCGCACGGGCTCGATGTCGAAGGTGACCCGGTGCACCGGCGAGAAGATGGAGTCGATCGGGATGACGCCGATGGTGGTCGACCGCTTGTTCTTGTCGGCCGACGCGTAGCCGCGACCCCGCTCGACGGTCACGTCGACGGCCAGGCGGCCCTTCGCGTTGATCGACGCGATGTGCAGGTCGGGGTTGAGCACCTCGACGTCGGCCGTCAGCTGGAGATCGGCCGCCGTCGCGTCAGCAGGCCCGCGCACGTCGAGGCGCAGCGTCACCGGCTCGTCCGAGTGCACCCGAACCAGCAGGTCCTTGAGGTTCAAGATGATGTCGGTCACGTCCTCCTTGACGCCGGGGAGGGTCGTGAACTCGTGCAGCGCCTCGTCGAAGCGCAGCTGCGTCACGGCGCCGCCAGGGATCGACGAGAGCAGCGTGCGGCGCAACGAGTTGCCGAGCGTGGTGCCGAAGCCCGGGTCGAGCGGGCCGACAGCGAAACGCTGCCGGTTGTCCTGCTCCTCGTCAAGGACTTCGACGGTCGGCCGTTGGATGATCAGCATGGTGGGTACTCCTGTAGCGGGTGGGTCGGAGGATCGAGGTGGGCGAATGACTACTTCGAGTAGAGCTCGACGATCAGCTGCTCTTGAATGGGTTCGTCGATGTGCTCGCGCTGGGGCGGGTTGAGGACGGCAACCGAGAAGCCGGCGTCGCCGGTCTCGAGCCAAGCCGGGGTCTGGCGCTCCAACGTGTCCATGTTGCGCCGCACCAAGAAGTTGCCCCGGGTGGCCTCGCGTAGGGTGACCCTGTCGCCCTTGCGAACCCGATAGCTCGGGATGGTGACCCGCTTGCCGTTCACCTGGACGTGGCCGTGGCGCACGAACTGGCGGGCTTGGCGTCGGCTGGCACCCCAGCCCGCCCGGAACACGACGTTGTCGAGGCGGAGTTCGAGGTTGCGCAGCAGGTTCTCACCGGTGATGCCGCCCTGGTGGGTGGCCTCCTCGTACATGTTGCGGAACTGCTTCTCGAGGATCCCGTAGATGCGGCGCGCCTTCTGCTTCTCGCGCAGCTGCGCCAGGTACTCGGAGCCCTGGCGCATGCGGTCACGCCCGTGCTCTCCCGGTGGGTAGGCGCGGCTGTGGCGGTCGGTGACCGCCTCGGACACGGGGCACTTGAGCGAGTAGCAGCGTTCGCCCTTTAAGAACAGCTTGGTCCGCTCGCGCCGGCAGAGGCGGCAGACGGGGCCGGTGTATCGAGCCATACAGGCGTTCCTCTTCTCTCGACCTAGACCCGGCGCCGCTTCTTGGGGCGGCATCCGTTGTGGGGGATCGGGGTGACGTCCTTGATTCCGACGACCTCGATGCCGACCGCGGCCAGGGAGCGGATCGCCGTCTCGCGGCCCGAGCCCGGGCCGCGGACGAGCACGTCGACCTTGCGCACGCCGTGCTCCATGGCCCGCCGCGCGCAGGCCTCGGCGGCCAGCTGGGCCGCGAACGGCGTCGACTTGCGCGAGCCCTTGAAGCCGACATTCCCGGCCGAGGCCCAGGCGAGGACGTTGCCCTCGGGGTCGGCGATGGAGACGATTGTGTTGTTGAACGAGCTCTTGATGTGCGCGACGCCGTAGGCGATGTTCTTGCGCTCCTTGCGGCGGGGGCGTCGTTGACCGGGCTTCGTGGGCTTGGCCACTACTTCTTCACCTTCTTCTTCCCGGCCACCGTCTTCTTGGGCCCCTTGCGGGTGCGGGCGTTGGTGTGGGTGCGCTGCCCGTGCACGGGAAGGCCCTTGCGGTGCCGCACGCCCTCGTAGCAGTTGATCTCCATCTTGCGCTTGATGTCCTGGGAGACGTCGCGGCGCAGGTCACCTTCGACCCGGAAGCTCTGATCGATGTAGGAGCGGAGCTTGGCCACCTCCTCGTCGGTCAGGTCCCGGACACGGGTGGAGGGGTTGATATCGACGGCGTCGGTGATCTGCTTCGAGAGCGTCGGGCCGATGCCGTAGATGTAGGTCAGCGCGATCTCGAGCCGCTTCTCGCGCGGGATGTCGACGCCGGAAATACGAGCCATGTCTGCTTCCTCTCCCTAGCCCTGCCGTTGCTTGTGGCGCGGGTTGTCACAGATCACCCGCACGACGCCCCGGCGCCGGATGACCTTGCACTTCTCGCAGATCGGCTTCACGCTTGGCCGAACCTTCACTGACTTCCCGTCCTTCTCTCTCGTTCCCTGTTGCTACGACTTTGCTGCTTCGACCCCGCCCTGCCGCTATTTGTAGCGGTAGGTGATGCGACCCCGGTTGAGGTCGTACGGGGTGATCTCCACCTGGACCTTGTCCCCCGGCAAGATCCGGATGCGGTGCATCCGCATCTTGCCCGAACTGTGCGCCAGCACCTTGTGTCCGTTCTCCAGCTCGACACGGAACATGGCGTTGGGCAGCGGCTCGACCACCGTGCCTTCGAGCACGATGGCGTCTTCCTTGGGCTTGGGCAGGTGACTCTCCTCGAAATATGGATGTTGGAGCTGTTCTGGGCGCAACCGGGCGACGCGAGGACCACACGGAGGGTGCTCAGATGCGGCCCGAGGGCACCGGAACGCGAAACCGCCCGGACCTGAGCCAGCCCAAGATTCTACCGCACTCGGGCCTTAAATCCAGCCGGATTTTGTGCCCCAGCAGGTGCTCCAGAACAGCCGGACTCCAGTATACACCTTTTCTACACCTGACGTGTACGATTGGTGTATGACTCGTGCGCGGACGAACATCGAGATCGAGGAGACCAACCTGCGGGCCGTCATGGAGCGGTACGGGCTGCGGACGAAGACCGAGGCCGTGGACCTGGCCCTCCGACACCTGGCCGGTCAACCCCTGACCCGGGAAGAGGCGCTCGCCATGCGGGGGGCCCATGCCATCGGTGAGATCCCCGAGGACATGGGGCCGCCCGAACCGTGATCCTCGCCGACACCTCGGCCTGGGTGGAGTTCGACCGCGCCACCGGCAGCGCGGTCGACCAGCGCCTCACGGGCCTCATCGCCAGCGGCGGTCTCCTGGCGGTCACCGAACCGGTCGTCATGGAGGTCGTCGCCGGGGCCCGTACCGACGAGCGTGAGGCATCGCTGCGCCGGCTTCTGCGGCACTGCGCTCTGTTGCCGTTCGATCCCACGGCCGACTTCGACGCCGCGGCCAGGATCTACCGAATCTGCCGACGCGCCGGTGTGAGGCCCCGGGGCCTGGTCGACTGCCTCATCGCCTCGGTGGCTCGGCGCCATGGGGCCACGCTGCTGGCCGGTGATGCCGACCTCGCGCGGGTGGCCCGGGTGGTCGGTATCGAGCTCGACGTCGTCTCGAGCGACGACGCGGCTCAAGGCCGATCGTCCGGGCCTGGCGTACGGTAGGCGACGACCGGGGGGTCGTCATGCGTGTGCGATGGTTGCCTGCGGCGACGGGGGCCGCGCTGATGGGGACGGTGGCGGTTTGCGGAGTGGCACCGCTGTCCGGTGAGTCAGCCGGTGCCGCATCGAGTGCGCCGGGGGTGACGCCGAACTCCATCACGGTGGGGACGATCTCGACGCAGACCGGGACCCTGGCGGCCAATTCGTCCTCGGTGATCTACGGCGAGCGAGCGTTCTTCGATTACATCAACGAGCAGGGCGGCGTCAACGGGCGAAAGATCGACTACAAGTACGCCCTCGACGACGGGGGGAATCCGACCACCTTCAACCAGTTGGCCAACACGATGATCAACCAGTACCACGTGTTCGCTGCGACCGGCATCGCCACGATCTTCTTCTCCCCCAACCTCTTCATCGAGTCGGGCATCCCCACGTACGGCTACAACGTGACGGACAACTGGGCGGGTCCGTCCAACCTCTTCGCGGCCGGCGGATCCACGCAGTACTACCAGGCGGGCGCAGCCGAGTTCGCGTACCTCGCCCGCAAGACAGAGCCCAGGCCCTCGATCGCCATCGTCGCCTACGGGGTGGCCGCGTCGGCCGACGCCTGCCAGGCGGCCGAGAGCGCAATGCAGTCAGCCGGGTACGACGTTAGCTACGTCGACCTCAAGATCGCCTATCCCGGCACCACTGTGGCGACCGACGTGCAGCGGATGAAGCAGGCCGGCTCCAACTTCGTGCTGAGTTGCATGGACGTGCAGGGCAACGTCACCATGGCCCGCGACATCAAGCAGTACGGGCTCAAGGCAACGCAGTTGTGGCTCAATGGCAACGACGTGCCGACGCTACGCGCCAACGAGAGCGTGATGCAGGGTGTGTATTTCGCCACATACCACGTGCCGTTCACGGCCCCGACCAGCCTGTACCCCGGGCTGACGCTCTACTTCAAGGAGATGAAGAAGTACGAGCCGGCCTACGCGTACAACGAGCTGGCCATCCAGGGGTGGGAGTCCGCCGCGCTCTTCGTGCAGGGCGTCCGGGCGGCCGGCAACGACCTCACGTGGGCAAACGTGATCAAGAAGACCAACGAGCTCACCGCGTTCACCGCCGGCGGCCTCACGACGCCGGTCAACTGGGCGGTGGGAGGTCACCACGGCCACGCGCCTCCGTACTGTGTGGCCTATGTTCGGGCGAAGGGCACGCAATTCGTCCCCGTGCTGAACAAGGGCCAGAACGTCTTCAACTGCTTCGGTTCGGCAAGCACCAGAGCCGATCCGGTCTTCCCCGTCCCGGCCGGCACCCCGGCGCCCCACTAGGTCGGTGGCGGGCCGGGTCGAGGCTCGGCTCATGGAAAGGAATCAGGGCAGGGTGAACACCTCGGGGCCGTCGGGGGTCACGGCGATGGTGTGCTCGAAGTGAGCGGAGAGCTTGCCGTCCGCGGTGACCACGCTCCAGCCGTCGTCGAGGAGCACGGTCTCGGGCGTGCCGGCGTTGACCATGGGCTCGATGGCGAACACGTTGCCCGTCTTGAGCGTCGGCCCCTTGTTGCCAGGCCAGTAGTTGGGCACCTGCGGCTGCTCGTGCATGGCGGTGCCGATGGCGTGCCCCACGTACTCGCGCACCACGCTGAACCCGGCCGCCTCGGCCACGTTCTGGACGGCGCGGCCCACCTCGTGGAGTGCGTTGCCCTTGACCAGCTGATCGATCCCCGCCCACAGACTGCGCTCGGTCACCTCCAAGAGCTTCTCCGCCTCCTTGGAGATGGAGCCGATGCCCATGGTGAACGCGGCGTCGCCGTGGTAGCCCTCGATGATGGCGCCGCAGTCGATGGAGAGGATGTCCCCCTCCTCGAGCACGTGGTCGCTTGGGATCCCATGGACGATCATGGAGTTGGGCGAGGTGCAGATGACGGCCGGGAAGCCGTGGTAGCCGAGGAAGTTCGACGTCGCGCCGCGGCGGTCGAGCACCTCCCGCGCAACCTTGTCGAGCTCGGCCGTGGTCACGCCGGGCTTCGCGGCGCCGCGGGTTGCCTCGTGCATCTCGGCCACGACCTTGCCGGCCCTGCGCATCTTGGCCAGCTCGGCCTCGTTGCGCCTCATGCGATCTCCCCGCGTTGCTTGCGGCGCTGCTCGTCGATGGCGCCGACCACCCGGCGGGTCACCGCGTCCGGCGAGCCCGTGCCGTTGATCTCGACCAACAGCTCCCGCTGCTTGTACCAGTCGAGCAGCGGGGCGGTCTCCTCCTCGTAGAGGTTGAGTCGGCGCCCGATCGCCTCCTCGGTGTCGTCCGGGCGTTGCACGACCTCGCCGCCACAGACGTCGCAGGTCCAGTTGACCAGCGGGGGCGCCGCCGTGGAGTAGTTGGCGCCGCAGTCCACGCACACCCGGCGCGAGGCCAGGCGCTTCATCACCAGGTTCGTCGGCACCTGCAGGTCGATGACGATGTCGAGCCCGAACGGCACGACGATCGTCTCGAGCGACTCGGCCTGGTTGGTGGTGCGCGGGCAGCCGTCGAGCACGAAACCGCGGCCGGTCGTATCGCGCTCGGACAGGCGGCTACCGACCATCTCCATCACCATCTCGTCGGGGATCAGGTCACCCTTGTCCATGAGCTCCCTGGCCCTCTGGCCGATCGACGAGCGCGATTTGACCTCGCTTCGCAGCATGTCCCCCGTGGACACGTGCGGCACGACGTAGTGGTGTGAGAGGCGCACGCACTGCGTCCCCTTGCCGGCCCCCTGCTTGCCGAGGACCACGAGCCTGACCCCGGGAATCACGTAGACCCGCCTACTTGAGGAAGCCCTCGTAGTTGCGCATCATCAGCTGGCTGTCGATCTGACGCATCGTCTCGAGCGCGACGCCCACCGCGATCAGCAGAGTCGTCCCGTAGAACGGGAACCGGTTGAGATGCCACAAAGCCATGAGGAGCGAGGGTACGACCGCCACCGAGCCGAGGAACACGGCACCGACCACCGTGATGCGGCTGAGGATGTGCGCGAAGTAGCGCTCGGTCGGCGGGCCTGGCCGGATGCCCGGGATGAAGCCTCCCTGCTTGCGGATGAGGTCGGCCTGCTGGTGCGGATCGAAGGCGACGTAGACGTAGAAGAACGTGAACAGCACTATCAGCAAGAAGTACGAAGCGATGTAGAAGAAGCTCGTGGGTGTCAGGTGGGTGCGGACGAAGTTCTGGAACCCGGTCCAGGGGACGACGTTCGAGAGCAACACGGGGATGTAGAGCACCGAGCTGGCGAAGATGATCGGGATCACGCCGGACTGGTTGACCTTGAGCGGGATGTAGGTCGAACTGCCCCCGTACATCCGTCGCCCGACGACGCGCCGAGCAAAGGTGACCGGGATCCGACGCTGCCCCTGGTCCATGAAGACGATGACCACGAGCAGGACGAGGGAGACGATGATGATGATTGTGAACTTCGAAATACCGCCCTCGTCGTAGATCGCCTTGAACCCGGTCGGGATGGCGGCCACCACGTTGGCGAAGATCAGGATCGACATGCCCTGCCCGATGCCGCGCTGAGTGATCAGTTCGGCCAGCCACATCACGAACGCGGTGCCGGCAGTGAGGATCAGCACCATGAAGAGAGCGAGCGGCCAGGTGAACGTCGGGATGAGATCGATGTTCGTGCCGAGCAGCGCCGAGTCGTGACCGTGGAAGGCGTAGACCAGGCCGGCCGATTGCATGACGGCGAGCGCGACGGTGAGGTACCGGGTGGTCTGGGTGATCTTCTTCTGCCCGACGGCGCCCTGGTCTCGCCACTCCTCGAGCTTGGGGATGACCGTCGAGAGCAGCTGGATGATGATGGAGCTCGTGATGTAGGGCATGACGCCCAGTCCGAAGACGGCGAGGCGCACCAGGGCGCCCCCACTGAAGAGGTTGAGGAACCCGAGCACGCCCGAGGCCGAAGCCGAGCTCTCGAGTGTCTGCAGCCGCGACCAGTTGACGCCCGGGACCGGGACGTTCGCCCCGATCTGGTACAAGGCGATGATGGCGAGCGTGAAGATGACCTTGTTGCGAAGGTCGGGGACCCTGAAGATGTTGGCGAGCCGGGAGAGCATGGCCCTTTGTTCTCAGCTCCTCTCAGCGCCTGCGGGGTGCAGGCACTAACGGTTCGTCAGGGCATTGCCCGAGGCGGGCGGACGCCCAAAGGCGTACGGCAGTGGTACCCGCTCGACGCTACCGCCAGCGGCGGCGATCGCAGCCTCGGCCGCCTTGGAGAAGGCGTGGGCCGAGACCTTGACCGGACGGCTGAGCGTGCCCTGGCCGAGGATCTTGACCAGGGCCTTCGGCCGCGCCAGACCGGCCTCGGCCAGGGTCTGCGGGGTGACGACGTCGGCCCCGAGCGCCTCCAGCGCACCCACGTTCACCGGGGTGTACTCGATTCGGAATGGGTTGGTGAACCCCTTCAGCTTGGGGATGCGCTGCATGAGGGGCAGCTGGCCGCCCTCGAAGCCGGCCGGCATCGTGTTGCGGGCCTTCTGCCCCTTGGTGCCGCGGCCGGCCGTCTTGTGGCCCTTGCCCCCGGTGCCACGGCCGACCCGCCGCTTCGCCTTGGTGGCACCCTTGGGCGGCGTCAGATCGTGCAGCTTCACTTGGACACCTCCTCCACCCGGACGAGGTGCGGGACCCGGGCGATCATGCCCCGGATCTCGGGGCGGTCGGGCAGCTCGTTGGACTGGCCGATCCCGCGCAGCCCCAGCGCGCGCAGCGTACCGCGGTGCTTGGGCTTGACGCCGATAGACGAGCGCGTCTGGGTGACGACCAGGCGCGCCCCGTCCGCGTTCTTCGTGCCGGTGCTGCCGGAGCGGGTCGCCATGCTCAGCGAGCCTCCGACGCGTAGAGGTCCGTCTCGCGCTTGCGCTCGCGGTAGGCGCGCAGGACCCCGCCCGGTGTGACCTCGTCGGCGGCCTTGCCCCGCAGCTCGGCGACGTCGTCGGGCCGGCGCAGCTGCTTGAGCCCATCGATCGTGGCGTGCGCGACATTGATCCCGTTCGAGGAGCCCAGCGACTTGGCCAGGATGTCGCGGATGCCGGCCATCTCGAGGATGTGGCGGGCGGCGCCGCCGGCGATGACGCCGGTTCCCGGCGCGGCCGGCTTGAGCAGGACGCGGCCGGCGCCGCTCTCGCCGATGACGGGGTGCACAATTGTGCTCCCGGCCAGCGGCACGTCGAAGAGGTTCTTGCGCGCCTCCTCGATCCCCTTTTGGACGGCGAGGCCGGCCTCCTTGGCCTTGCCGTAGCCGAGCCCCACCTTGCCGTTGCCGTCGCCGACAACCATCAGGGCCGCGAAGGAGAACCGACGGCCGCCCTTGACGACCTTGGCCACCCTGTTCACCTTGATGGTGCGCTCTTCGTACTGTGTCTCGGCCATGCTCAGAACTCCAGTCCTTCGGCCCGTGCCGCGTCAGCCAGGACGGCGACACGACCGTGGTACACGAACCCGCCACGGTCGAAGACCACCTTGGTGATCCCGGCCCCCTTGGCTCGCGAGCCGAGCAGATGGCCGACCGATTCCGCGCCCGTCACGTTACCGCCACCCGCCTTCCCCAACGTTGCGCGCAACTCGGGCTCGATCGAGGAGGCCGCGACCAGGGTGTGGCCGGCCGCGTCGTCGATCAGCTGGGCCGAGATGTGGCGGTTGGACCGGTGCACGGCCAGGCGCGGGCATTCGGCGGTGCCGTGCACCTTGGTGCGCACCCGGTCGTGGCGGCGGAGCCGCAGACGGGTGCGGTCGCTCGTGCGTGCCATTACTTCGCCGCCTTTCCTGCCTTGCGGAGCACTCGTTCGTTGGCGTAGCGCACACCCTTGCCCTTGTAGGGCTCGGGCTTGCGCAGCTTGCGGATGTCGGCGGCCACCTGCCCCACCTTCTCCTTGTCGATCCCCTTGACGATGATCCGGGTGGGCACCGGTACCTCGAAGGTGATCCCCTCGGGAGCGTCGACCGCGACGGGGTGCGAGAAGCCGAGTGCCAGCTCCAGCGCGTCGGGTCCCCTGGCCGTGGCTCGGTAGCCGACGCCCACGATCTCGAGCTCCTTGGTGAAGCCGTCGGTCACCCCCGAGACCATGTTGGCCACGAGCGAGCGTGACAGGCCGTGCAGGGCGCGGTTGCGTCGCTCGTCGTCGGGGCGGCTGACCACCAGCGAGTCGCCGTCCTGGGCGATGGTGATCGGCTCGGGGATGCGGCGCTCCAAGGTGCCCTGGGGGCCCTTGACGTTCACCGTGGGCCCGCTCAGCGTCACGGTGACGCCGGAGGGGACCGGGATGGGGGTACGACCCACGCGTGACATCAGACCTCCCCTCCCGTGACCATCACGTCGGTGGGTGCCGCAGCGTTACCAGACATGGCACAGGACCTCCCCGCCGAGGTGTTTGCTGCGCGCCTCGGTGTCGGTCAGCAGGCCCTGGCTGGTCGAGACCACGGCGACGCCCATGCCGCCCAGCACCCGCGGCATGCCGTCCGCCCGCGCGTAGATGCGCAGGCCGGGCTTGGACACTCGCTTGATCCCGGCGATCGTCCGCGTGCGGTCCCCCGAGTACTTCATGGAGATCTCGAGCGTGCTGCCGGGCTTGCCCACGTTGGGCTCGACCTTGTAACCCGAGATGAAGCCCTCGCGCTCGAGGATGGAGGCGAGCGATGTCTTGAGCTTGGACCCGGGCATACGCACGGTGTCGTGCTGAGCCGAGTTCGCGTTGCGGATCCGGGTCACCATGTCCGCGATGGGGTCAGTCATCGTCATGGCGGGCCTACCAACTCGCCTTCGTGACGCCGGGCACCTCGCCCGCATGCACCATGACGCGCAAGCAGATGCGGCACAGCCCGAACTTGCGGTAGACGGCCTTGGGCCGCCCGCAGCGCTGGCACCGGGTATAGCCCCGGACCTTGAACTTGGGGGTGCGCTTCTGCTTCTCGATCAAAGCCTTCTTCGCCATGGTGTTAGCGGGTCTCCTGTCGGAACGGAAAGCCGAACGCTGCCAAGAACGCCCGTCCTTCCTCGTTGGTGCGTGCGGTCGTGACGATGGTGATGTCCATGCCGCGGGTCGTGTCGATCTTGTCGTAGTCGATTTCGGGGAAGATCAGCTGCTCGGTGACGCCGAACGTGTAGTTGCCGTGCCCGTCGAAAGAGCGGGGCGAGAGCCCCCGGAAGTCACGGATGCGCGGGATGGCCAGGCTGAGCAGTCGGTCGAAGAACTCCCAGGCTCGGTCCCCGCGCAGCGTCGCCTTGACTCCGATGGTCTGGCCCTCGCGCAGCTTGAAGCCGGCGATGGACTTTTTGGCCCGGGTGACGACGGGCTTCTGCCCGGTGATCGTCTCGAGGTCGCGCTGGGCGCCCTCGATGAGCGAGGCCTGCTGGGTGGCCCGGCCCACGCCCATGTTGATCACGATCTTCTCGAGCCGGGGCACCTCCATGACGTTGCCGAGCCCGAGCTCGGACTTGAGCCGGTCCCGCACCTCGGTCAGGTACCGCTCCTTGAGTCGGGGTCGCACCGGCGCGCTGGTGGTGGTCACAGGTCGGCTCCGCACTTCTTGCAGACGCGCACCTTCTCGCCGTCCGCGTCGACGCGGTAGCCCACCCGCGTCGGCTGGTCGCAGCGCCTGCAGATAAGGGCCACCGTCGAGACGTGCACGGGCATGAACTTGTCGATGACGCCTCCCTGCTGAGTGGCGCGTGTCGGCTTGGCATGGCGCTTGGCCACGTTGACGCCCTCGAGGATGACGCGCTCGCGGTCGGGAATGGCGCGGACGACGTCGGCCTTCTTGCCTTTGTCCTTGCCTTGAAGCACGATCACCTGGTCACCCTTGTGGATCCGCATCACAACACCTCCGGTGCGAGCGAGACGATGCGCATGAAGCGCTTGTCACGCAGCTCGCGGCCGACGGGTCCGAAAATGCGGGTCCCGCGGGGCTGCTGCTGGTCGTTGATGAGCACGGCCGCGTTCTCGTCGAAGCGGATGTAGCTCCCGTCCGGACGCCGCTTCTCCTTCTTGGTGCGCACGACGACGCACTTGACGACGTCGCCCTTCTTCACGGCGGCGCCCGGGATGGCGTCCTTGACCGTGGCCACGAAGACGTCACCGATGCTGGCGTAGCGGCGGTGCGAGCCACCGAGCACGCGGATGCACAGCACCTCGCGCGCGCCGGAGTTGTCGGCCACCCGCAGCCTCGATTCCTGCTGGATCATCGGGCGCGCTCCACCACTTCGGTCAGGCGCCAACGCTTGAGCTTGGAGATGGGGCGGGTCTCGGCGACCCGGACCCGGTCTCCCACCTTGGCGGTGTCCTCGGCGTCGTGCACGTAGAGCCTCTTCGTGCGCTGCACCGTCTTGCCGTACTTGCGGTGCCGCACCCGGTCCACCACCGCGACGACGACGGTCGAGGTCATGGCGTCGGAGACGACGATGCCCTCGCGCACCTTGCGCCGGTTGAGGCGCTTTTCGGGCTCCGCCGGCGACGGGGTCGGGGCGGCCTTCTGCGCGGCCGCGGGCCGCGCAGGCACAGCGGCCTCGACGTCGTCGGCGGGCAGCTCGGACGCGGCCTCGGTCTCGATCGCCTCGAGCGCCCGCTCGGCGTCGGCGGCGGCCGCCTTGGCCTGCGCCGTCGCCTCGTCGTCCGCGGCCAAATCCTCCGCGGTCACGTCGTTCTCGGTCTCTGGGGTCTCGTCGGCCATCAGGCCTCATCCTCTTCTTCGTCGTCTTCTTCGTCGTCGACGTCGTCGTCGTCGTATTCGTCTGCGTCCACGTCCGCGTCCACGTCCACGTCCGCGTCGAACTCGGGCACTTCGCCCTCCGCGTCGGCCTCGGCCGCGGCCGCCCGGACCTGGGCCCGCTCCTCACGCTCGGCGTCCTCGGCGGCCAGGTTCGCCCGGGCCGCCTCGTGCTCCTCGGCCGTCGGAGCGACATAGGCGCCCTCGGCCTCGAGGATCTCGCGGGTCCGCAGCACCGTCAGCATGCGCGCGACGTCGCGTCGCACCTGCCCGAGGCGCGCCGAGTTGTCCAGCTGGCCGGTGGCCAACTGAAAGCGCAGGTTGAACAGCTCGCGGCGTGAGTCGCCCAGGCGGGCGGCAAGCTCTTCGCCGTCGAGCATGGCAAGGTCGTGCGCGGCGGGCATCAGATCGCCACCTCGGCGTGGCCGTGGGTGCCCGGACGCACCACGAAGCGGGCCTTGAAGGGAAGCTTCTGAATGGCGCGCTCCATGGCAGCGCGGGCCAGGGGCTCGTCGACGCCGGCCAACTCGAACAGAACGCGCCCGGGGTGCACGACGGCCACCCACAGCTCGGGGTTGCCCTTCCCCGAGCCCATGCGGGTCTCGGCGGGCTTCTGGGTCACCGGTTTGTCCGGGAAGACGCGGATCCACACCTTCCCGCCGCGCTTGACGTGGCGGGTCATCGCGATACGGGCCGCCTCGATCTGACGCGCCGTGAGCCAGCCGGGCTCGAGGGCCTGGATCCCGAAGTCGCCGAACGAGACGGCGTTGCCGCCCTTGGAGGTGCCAGTCAGGCGGCCGCGCTGCGTCTTCCGGTGCTTGACCTTCTTGGGCATCAACACGTCAGTCCGACTCCTTGCGGAAGTGCGGGGCCTCGTGATGCTCGTGGCGGGCCTGGCGCTCCATCTCCTCGTCCCGGGCCAGCTGACGCTCCAGGTCGTCGGGCTCGGACGGCTGCGGCAGAAGGTCCCCGATGGGCTCCTCCAGCACCTCCTCCCCCTCCCCGAGCGGACCCTCCTCGCGGGCACCGTTGGCGGCCGCGGTCTCCAGCTCTTCCTGTCCCTCTTGCTCCGCCTGCTCCGCCTGCTCCGCCTGCTCCGCCTGCTCCGCCTGCTCCTCCAGCTCTTCCGGCTCCTCCTGGTCCTCGACCGTGGAAAAGTCCTCGGCCCGGCGGCGGCCGCCGCCGGCGGTGATGAGGCGACGTGGGCCGCTTTGGCCCGAGGTCTCGCCGACGGCCATGGCGGCCTCGCGGGTGATCTTGTCCTCGATCGAGACCTTGTAGGGCAGGATGTCGCCCTTGTAGATCCAGACCTTGACGCCGACGCGTCCCGAGGTGGTCCGGGCCTCGCGAAAGCCGTAATCGATGTCGGCCCGCAGCGTGTGCAGAGGCACCCGGCCCTCGCGGTACTGCTCCTTGCGGGACATCTCGGATCCGCCGAGCCGGCCCGAGCACTGCACCTTGATGCCCTGGGCGCCCGCCTTCTGCACGGTCTGGATGGCCCGCTTCATGGCGCGCCGGAACGCGACGCGGCGCACCAGCTGGTCGCAGATGCCCTGCGCGATGAGCGCTGCGTCGAGCTCCGGTTGCTTGATCTCCTGGATGTTCAGCTGGATCCGGTTTTGCAGGCCGGTGATCTCCTCGAGGTGCTTCTTCAGCCGGTCCGCCTCCGCGCCGCGTCGCCCGATGACGATGCCCGGCCGCGCCGTGTGGATGTCGACGCGCAGGCGGTCACGCGTGCGCTCGACCTCGATCCGGCTTACGGCGGCCGCCTCGAGCTGCCGCATCAGGTAGTCGCGGATCTTCCAGTCCTCGACCACGAAGTCGCGGTAATGGCGCTCCTCGAACCAGCGCGACTTCCAGTCGGTGGTGATCCCGAGCCGGAAGCCGTAGGGGTTTACCTTCTGGCCCATCTAGCTTTCCTCGTCCTTCTCTGTGGCTCCCTCGGCGGAGTCGTCGGTGGTCGCCTCGGCCCCTGCGTCCTCGGCCGGCAGCTCGGCCTCCGCCTCGGCCTCGATCGCCTCGAGCGCCTGCTCCGCGTCCGCCGCCGCCTGCTTCGCCTGCGCTGTCGCCTCGTCGGCCGTCGTCTCGTCGGCCGTCGTCTCGTCGCCGGGCGTCTCTTCGCCCGGCGGCAGCTCGGCCTCCGCCTCGGCCTCGATCGCCTCGAGCGCCTGCTCGGCCTCGGCGGCCGCAGCCCGCTCGGCCTGGGCGGCCCGCCGGCGAGACAGGCGACCGGACAGGTCGGCGCGGCGACGCGAGCCCTCGACCCGGCGAGATCGGTTGGCGCTGACCGCCTCCCTGCGTCGACGGCGCAGCTCGAGCTGCTCGGCCGGGAGCCGGCTGACGATGACGGTGACATGGCACGTCCGTTTGCGGATCCGCGTGGCGCGGCCCCGGGCGCGCGGACGCCAGCGCTTCATCGTGGCGGCCTCATCGGCGTAGCAGGCCGCGACGTACAGCTCCTCGGGGTTCTGCGAGTCGTTGTGCTGGGCATTGGCCACGGCGGAGGTCAGGACCTTGCCGACGACCTCGGCCGCTTCGCGCTCGGTGCCGGTCAGGATCTCGGCAGCGCGCTGCACGTCCTCGCCGCGGATCAGGTCGAGGACCTGGCGCGCCTTGCTGGCCGAGAGACCGGCGTGGCGGTGCACCGCGCGCGTCCCGGGACGCTCGTTCGTCTTGGTGGCGGTCACCGTCGCGCCCCTCGCTCCTGGCCGGCGTGGTAGCGGAACGTCCGTGTCGGGGCGAACTCGCCCAGCTTGTGGCCGACCATGGACTCGGTCACGTAGACGGGCACGTGGCGGCGGCCGTCGTGCACGGCGATGGTGTGCCCCACCATGTCGGGGATGATGGTGGACCGGCGGGACCAGGTCTTGATGACCCTCTTCTCGCCGCTCGAGTTGAGGACGTCGACCTTCTTGAGCAGGTGGCCGTCGACGAACGGTCCCTTCTTCAGGCTACGCGGCATGGCTCCTCGTCCTCACTTACCGCCGCGCGCCGCGGGTGCGGCGCCGGCGGACGATCATCGAATTGGACTTCTTGTTGCGGGCGCGGGTCCGGCCCTCGGGCTTGCCCCACGGCGAGACCGGGTGGCGGCCACCCGAGGACTTGCCCTCGCCGCCGCCCAGCGGGTGGTCGACCGGGTTCATGGCGACGCCACGGGTCTGCGGGCGCTTGCCCTTCCAGCGATTGCGGCCGGCCTTGCCCACCTTGACCAGCTCGGCCTCGGCGTTGCCCACCACGCCGAGCGTGCCTCGGCAGTCGATGGAGACGCGACGCATCTCGGTGGAGGGTAGGCGCAGAGTGGCGAAGGCGCCCTCCTTGGCCACGAGCTGGATGCTCATGCCGGCGCCGCGGGCGAGCTTGCCGCCGCCACCGGGACGTAGCTCGACGTTGTGGATGGTGGAGCCGACCGGGATGTAGCGCAGCGGCAGCGCGTTGCCGGGCCGGATGTCGGCGCCCTGGCCGCTCTGGAGCCGGTCGCCCACCTTCACGCCGTTCGGGGCCAGGATGTAGCGCTTCTCGCCGTCGACGTAGTGCAACAGCGCGATGCGGGCGTTGCGGTTGGGGTCGTACTCGATGCTCGCGACCTTGGCCGGGATCCCGTCCTTGTTGCGGCGGAAGTCGACGACACGGTACTGCTGCTTGTGGCCGCCGCCGCGGTGCCGCGACGTCTTGCGTCCGTAGCTGTTGCGACCCCCGCTCTGCGGCTTGGGCGCGAGCAAAGACTTCTCGGGCCGGTGGCGGGTGATCTCGGTGAAGTCCGAGACCGTCTGGAACCGGCGTCCGGGGCTGGTGGGCTTGCGTGAGCGAAGTGGCATGGCGATGTTCCGATCAGCGCTCGAAGAGGTCGATGGAGTCGTCGGGGTGCAGCGTGACGATGGCGCGTTTGGTGTCGGGACGCTTGCCCCGGGTGTTGGTGCGGCGGTTGCGCGTCGTCTTCCCCTTGCGGTGGAGCGTGTTCACGTTGGCGACCCGGACGCTGAAGGCCTGTTCGACGGCGTGGCGCACCTCGATCTTGGTGGCGCGGGGGTCCACGATGAAGACGTAGACGCCCTGTTCCATCAGCGCGTAGCTCTTCTCCGAGACGACCGGGCGGATCAACACGGACATGGCGTCACGCATCGGCGTCGCCCTCCTCGCTCGCGGCCTCGTCATCGCCGTCCGCGCCGTCCGCCTCGTCCTCGTGTGCTGCCTCGGCCTTGGCGGCCCGGGCCTTCCTCGCGGCGGGCGGCCTCTTGGCCGAGGCGGCCTCGGTGGCCTCGGGCTCGGTCGTGACCGACGCGGCCGGAGCGTCCGCGGCGTCGGCCTCGGTCTCGGACTCGGCCTTCGCCGGGGCGCCCGTGGCCTTCTTGGCGGCCTTCGTGGGCGGTGCGGTCTTCGCCTCGTCCGCGGCCGCGGCCGCAGTGTCGTCCTCGGTCCCGGCCGCCTTCTTGGTCGGCACCCACTTGGCCGGGGCGAGCTCGGCGAGATGGGTCCCAGAGAAGTCCGACGGCGAGGTCGGCAGGGTGCGGTCCGAGAAGAGCAGCCAGTCGGCCTTGATCACGTCGTGGGCCGAGAGCTCGGCGTGCGTGGTGATGGAGGCTTCGGGCAGGTTGCGCAGCGAGAGCGCTACGGGGATCTCGTCGTTGGCCAGCACGACGAGGACCGAGCCGTCCAGCCTCAGCTTACGCAGGATGGTCGCGGCCTCGCGGGTGTCGGGCTCCTCGATCCCCCAGTCGTCGATCACGGTGACCCGCCCGATCTCGGCCCGGTCGCTCAACGCCGAGAGCAGGGCCAGGCGGACCATCTTCTTCGGGGTGTGCTGCGCGTAGCTGCGGGGCTTGGGCCCGAGCGCCACCCCTCCGCCGCTCGCCGACGGCGACCGGGTCGAGCCCTGGCGGGCCCGGCCCGTGCCCTTCTGGCGGAACGGCTTGGCGCCGCCCCCGCGCGCCTCGGCGCGCGTCCGGGTGGACTGGGTCCCGGCCCGGACATCTGCCAACTGGGCGGTGACCACCTGGTGCAGCACGGCCCGGTGGGGCACCAGCCCGAAGACCGCCGGCTCCAGGTCGACGGTACCGAGATCGTGGCCCGCCGCGTTGCGGCGCGTCGCCGTCCGGGCGACCGGGGCCGGCCGCTCCTTCTTCACGCTGTTGCGCAGCACCGTGCCGGCGCGCCCGGAGTTCGCTGCGGTCGTCGTCATCGCTTCCCGACCTTGGTCGGGGTCTTCACCGAGTCGCGCAGCACGACGACGCTCCCCCGCGCCCCCGGCACCGCGCCCTTGACCAGCACGAGCTCGCGCTCGGCGTCGGCCGAGACGACCTCGAGGTTCAGCGCGGTCACCTGGTTCCCGCCGAGCTGCCCGGCCATGCGCGTGCCCTTGAAGACTCGCGACGGGGTGGCGCAGGCGCCGATGGAGCCGGGCGCCCGGTGGTGGCCGTGGTTGCCGTGCGACCCGCCCTGGCCCTTGAAGTTGTGCCGCTTCATGCCGCCGGTGAAACCCTTGCCCTTGCTCACCGCGATGGCGTCGACCCGCTCGCCCGCCTGCCACAGGTCGGCCGCGATCTCCTGGCCCACCGTGTAGTCGGCCACGTCGTCGAGGCGCAGCTCCACCAGCTTGCGGCCCGGGTTGACGCCCGCCTTGGCGTAGTGACCGAGCTGCGGCTTGCCCAGCGTCGAGTTGCGGCGGAAGCCCCAGGTCACCTGGAGGGCGGAGTAGCCGTCCCTCTCGGGCGTCTTGATCTGGACCACGCGCACGGGCGCGACCTTCAACACCGTCACCGGTACGGCGCGGTTCTGGTCGTCCCAGACCTGGGTCATGCCGACTTTCTCGCCGACGATGGCCTTGGTAGCCACGTGTCCTCTTCTTCCTGTTCCGTTCTCCTGCGCCGGGGAGAACTCCCTGCGCACGCCAACGCTCCGCCCGGGAATCCCGAGCGGAGCGCTCGAATGGTTCGGCGTGAGGTTCCGGCGGTGCCGGCGATCACGCACGTCTGTTGTCCTGCGCAGCGCCGCAGCACCGCTGTGAAACTGCCCCCCGCCAGCCCATTTGGGTGGCTCGCGAGGTTACACCATGGTGTCGCCCCCTGCCAGGCGTCCCGGCGGGGAGGCGGGGTCATCGGCCGTCAGGCCGTCTGGATCTTGATCTCGATGTCGACGCCCGCGGGCAGGTCGAGCCGCTGGAGCGAGTCCACCGTCTTGGGCGTGTGCTCCACGATGTCGACGAGGCGCTTGTGCACCCGCATCTCGAAGTGCTCGCGGGAGTCCTTGTACTTGTGCGGCGAGCGGATCACCGTGTAGCGGTGCTTGTCCGTCGGCAGCGGGACGGGCCCGAGCACCTTGGCCTGGGTCCGGAGCACCGTCTGGACGATCTTCTCCGTGGACTGGTCGAGGATCTCGTGGTCGTAGGCCTTCAGCCTGATGCGGATCTTCTGCTTCGGGCCGTCGGCCATGGTCTCGCTGCCTGCTCTCTCGTCGGGGGACTCGGGCTACTTGAGGATCTTGGTGACCCGGCCCGAGGCGACCGTGCGGCCGCCCTCGCGGATGGCGAAGCGCAGGCCCTCGTCCATGGCGATGGGCTTGCCCAGCTCGACCGTCATGTCGGTGTTGTCACCGGGCATCACCATCTCGGTGCCCTCGGGCAGCGCGATCTCGCCCGTCACGTCCGTGGTGCGGAAGTAGAACTGCGGGCGGTAGTGGGTGAAGAACGGCTTGTGGCGGCCGCCCTCCTCCTTGTTGAGCACGTAGACCGTGGCCTCGAAGTTGGTGTGCGGCGTGATGGAGCCCGGCTTGCACAGCACCTGGCCGCGCTCGACGTCCTCCTTCTTGGTGCCGCGTAGCAGCGCGCCGATATTGTCACCGGCCCGGCCTTCGTCGAGGAGCTTGCGGAACATCTCGACGCCGGTGACCGTCGTCTTCTGCGTGTCGCGCAGGCCGACGATCTCGACCTCCTCGCCGACCTTGATGATGCCCTGCTCCACCTTGCCGGTCACCACGGTGCCGCGGCCGGTGATGGACATGACGTCCTCGACCGGCATGAGGAACGGCCGGTCGACGTCGCGCTCGGGCTCGGGGATGTAGTCGTCCACCGCGTCCATGAGCTCGACGATCTTCTCGCTCCACTCGGGGTCGCCCTCGAGCGCCTTGAGCGCGCTGACCCGCACGATCGGGGTGTCGTCGCCGGGGAACTCGTACTGGCTGAGGAGGTCGCGCACCTCCAACTCGACCAACTCGAGCAGCTCCTCGTCATCGACCATGTCGGACTTGTTGAGCGCCACCACGATGTACGGCACGCCGACCTGGCGGGCCAGCAGCACGTGCTCGCGCGTCTGCGGCATCGGGCCGTCGGCGGCGGAGACCACCAGGATGGCCCCGTCGACCTGAGCGGCCCCCGTGATCATGTTCTTGATGTAGTCGGCGTGGCCCGGCATGTCGACGTGCGCGTAGTGGCGCTTGTCGGTCTCGTACTCGACGTGTGCGATGGTGATCGTGATGCCGCGCTGCTTCTCCTCCGGCGCCTTGTCGATGTCGTCGAAAGCGGTGAAGGAGGTGTTGGGGTTGCGCTCCGACAGCACCTTCGTGATGGCAGCCGTGAGCGTCGTCTTGCCGTGGTCGATGTGACCCATGGTCCCGACGTTCACGTGGGGCTTGGTGCGCTCGAACTTCTGCTTGGCCATCGCCTCGCTACTCCCTACTCCTGGTCGGTGCCACCGTGGCCCCGACGAATTCTGCCTTTGTCTCGATCTGTTGTCTCGTGTGCGGTCCAGTCGTCGTACGGCTCGGGTCCGGTGGGTCCCGGTGCCGGGCGGCGACCGGGCCTATTCCCCGTGGGCCCGGGCGATGATCTCCTTGGAGATCGACTCGGGCACCTCGTTGTACGACTCGAATTGCATCGTGTACGTAGCCCGACCCTGGGTACGTGACCGCAGGTCAGTAGCGTAGCCGAACATCTCGGCCAACGGTACGTGCGCGTTGATCACTTGGCTGTTGCCCTGCTGCTCGGTGAGCCCGATGCGCCCCCGCCGCGAGGACAGGTCACCCATCACGTCGCCCATGTAGTCCCCCGGTGTGGTCACCGTGACCGCCATCACCGGCTCGAGGAGCACGGGGCTGGCGGCGTGGAGCGCCTTCTTGATCGCCATGGATCCGGCGATCTTGAACGCCATCTCCGAGGAGTCCACGTCGTGGTAGGAGCCGTAGGTCAGGGTGACCCGCACGTCGACCGTCGGGTAGCCCGCCAGAACGCCCGCGGTGAGGGCCTCCTGGATCCCGGCGTCCACCGAGGGGATGTACTCCTTGGGGATCGCGCCGCCCGTGATCTTGTCGACGAACTCGTAGCCGCCCCCGGGCCCGGTGGGCTCGGCACTGATGACGACGTGGCCGTACTGGCCGCGGCCACCGGTCTGGCGGACGTACCGCTCCTCGATCTTCTCGACCGGCTTGCGGATGGTCTCGCGGTAGGCCACCTGTGGCTTGCCCACGTTGGCGTCGACGCTGAACTCGCGCAGCATGCGGTCGACGAGCACCTCGAGGTGCAGCTCGCCCATGCCCGAGATCACGGTCTGGCCCGTTTCCTCGTCACTGCGCACGCGGAAGGTGGGGTCCTCCTCGCTGAGCGCGTACAGGGCCCGCGACAGCTTGTCCTGGTCGGCCTTCGTCTTGGGCTCGACGGCCACGTGGATGACGGGCTCGGGGAACTCGAGCGCCTCGAGCTGGATCGGGTGAGCCGGGTCGCACAACGTGTCGCCCGTCGTCGTGGTCTTGAGCCCGACCACCGCCATGATGTCGCCGGCGAAGATGGCGTCCTTGTCCTCGCGGTGGTTGGCGTGCATCTGGAGGATGCGCCCGACGCGCTCCTTCTTGTCCTTGGTGGAGTTCAGCACCGACGAGCCCTTCGCCAGCGTGCCCGAGTACACCCGGATGTAGGTCAGCTTGCCCACGTAGGGGTCGGTCATGATCTTGAAGGCGAGCGCGCTGAACGAGTCGGAGTCGTCGGCCTTGCGCTCCTCGAGCTCCTCGGTCTTGCCCGGCCGGTGCCCCTCGGTGGGCGGCAGGTCGAGCGGGCTGGGCAGGTAGTCGACGACGGCGTCGAGCATGGGCTGCACGCCCTTGTTCTTGAAGGCCGAGCCGCAGAGCACCGGCACCACGGCGGCGGCCAGGGTGGCCATGCGCAGGGCGCGGCGCAGGTCGTCGGCCGTGATGGGCTCCTCGGAGAGGTACTTCTCCATGATGGTGTCGTCGAAGTTGGAGACGACGTCGATCAGCTGGTGGCGGGCGTCCTCGACCTCGGCCGCCATGTCGGCGGGGACGTCGAGCGTCTCCCACTCCTCACCCATGTCGCTCGACCACACGAGGGCCTTCTCCTCGAGCAGGTCGACGACGCCCTTGAACTCGGACTCGACGCCGATGGGGAGCTGGACGACGGCCGGCAACGCATCGAGGCGGTCCCGGATCATCTCGACCGTGCGCTCGAAGTCGGCACCGATGCGGTCCATCTTGTTGACGAAGCAGATCCGCGGCACGTTGTACTTGTTGGCCTGGCGCCACACCGTCTCGGTCTGGGGCTCCACGCCGGCCACGGCGTCGAACACCGCCACCGCGCCGTCGAGGACGCGTAGCGACCGCTCCACCTCGACCGTGAAGTCGACGTGGCCCGGGGTGTCGATGATGTTGATCCAGTTGTCGTGCCAGCTACAGGTGGTCGCGGCGGACGTGATCGTGATGCCGCGCTCCTGCTCCTGGACCATCCAGTCCATCGTCGCGGCGCCCTCGTGCACCTCACCGATCTTGTAGTTGCGGCCGGTGTAGTAGAGGATGCGCTCGGTCGTCGTGGTCTTGCCCGCGTCGATGTGGGCCATGATCCCGATGTTGCGGGTCTTGGCGAGCGGGAAGTCGCGGGTCGGGGTGTCAGCCATGGCGCGCCGGGGTCCTCTCCACTACCAGCGGTAGTGGGCGAAGGCGCGGTTTGACTCCGCCATCTTGTGCATGTCCTCGCGGCGCTTCACCGACGCGCCGATGCTGTTGGAAGCGTCGAGGATCTCGCCGGCGAGACGCTCCGCCATCGTCTTCTCCCGGCGCTGGCGCGAGTAGGTGGTCAGCCAGCGGATGGCCAGTGTGGTGGCGCGGCGGGGGCGCACCTCGACGGGCACCTGGTAGGTGGCGCCACCGACGCGCCGGCTCTTCACCTCGACCTCGGGCCGCGTGTTCTCGACGGCGCGCTTGAGCGCGGCGACCGGGTCGCCGCCCGACTTCTCCTGCACCTGCTCGAGGGCGGTGTAGACGATGCGCTCGGCCAGCGTGCGCTTGCCGCGCGAGAGAATCTTGTTGACGAACTGGGTGACCAGGACGGAGCGGTAGACGGGGTCCGGGGCGAGCTCCCGGCGGGTGGCGGGTCCGTTGCGGGGCATGCCTAGGACTCCTTCTTGGCGCCGTAGCGGCTGCGGGCCTGGGCGCGCTCGCGCACGCCCGACGTGTCGAGGGCCCCGCGCACGACCTTGTAGCGCACGCCCGGCAGGTCCTTCACCCGGCCGCCGCGGACGAGCACGATCGAGTGCTCCTGGAGGTTGTGGCCCACCCCGGGGATGTAGGCGGTGATCTCCACGCCCGAGCTGAGCCGGACGCGGGCCACCTTGCGCAGCGCCGAGTTCGGCTTCTTGGGGGTGGTCGTGTAGACGCGGGTGCAGACCCCACGCCGCTGGGGCGCGCCCTTCAGGGCGGGGGTCTTGGTCTTGGTCACCTTGGCCTGCCGTCCCTTGCGGACGAGCTGGGCGATCGTGGGCACGCGCTACCTCTCGATACGAAAAATGTGGTCGCCCTGTGGTGGCGCTGGCGCGCCGGAAAAGCCGCACAGGGGCGGGACTCAAGTGTAGCGGTTACCTGGGGGTCTGCCAACCGCGTGCCGGGTCTTCGCGGCGGTTTCGCGCCGCCTCGCGAACGCTTGGAAGGGAGACGGCCGCCCGGGTCCTGGACCGCCCCGGTCCCCGGCGAGTGTCCCGCTCCGATCGCCGGCCACAAGGCCCGGCGCTCCGGGTGGGGGCGCGACCGACCCGTGCCACCAACGGTCGAAGCGGGAGGAGATCAGCGGGGCACGTTGCCGGCGTAGGAGGTCCCCGACGACCGCACCCACCCGAGGAAGACGTCCTCCGCGTCGGCCGGGAGGAAGCCGAAGGCCGGCCCGCGGCCACCAGGTCTTTTCCGTCGGGAATCCCGTGGGATTGGAACGACTTCTCGCCCGCCGTCGTGCGGTCGCAATTTCGGGCCGTCCCTCGGCGAGCGGTACCCTCGACCGCATGGAACACTCCATGGCCGAGCGCCTGGCCGAGCTGGAAGAACGAAAGAACGAGGCCCTCCACGCCGGGAGCCCGCGGGCGGTCGAGCGCCACCACGCCAAGGGGAAGCTGACCGCCCGGGAGCGGATCGACTACCTGCTCGACGAGGGGTCCTTCCAAGAGCTCGACATGCTGGCCCGGCACCGGGCCCACGGCATGGGCCTCGACGACAACCGGCCCTACACCGACGGCGTCGTCACCGGGTTCGGCACCATCGACGGCCGCCGGGTCTGCCTCTTCAGCCAGGACTTCACCGTCTTCGGTGGCGCGCTGGGGGAGGTCTTCGCCGAGAAGATCCACAAGGTCATGGACCTGGCCGCCTCGACCGGCGTCCCCATGATCGGGCTGAACGACGGCGCCGGCGCCCGCATCCAGGAGGGCGTGGTCTCGCTCCACTCCTACGGCGGCATCTTCCACCGCAACGTGACCGCCTCGGGCGTGATCCCCCAGATCAGCGTGATCCTGGGGCCCTGCGCCGGCGGCGCGGTCTACTCGCCGGCCATGACCGACTTCATCTTCATGGTCCAGGGCACCTCGCACATGTTCATCACCGGCCCCGACGTCGTGAAGACGGTGACCGGCGAGGACGTGACGCTCGAGGAGCTCGGCGGCGCCATGAGCCACGCGACCAAGTCGGGTGTGGCCACCTTCGTCGCCCCCGACGAGAAGGCCTGCCTGGACGAGGTGCGCCACCTCTTGTCCTTCCTGCCCTCGAACAACCTCGAGGAGCCGCCGATCGAGATCTCGGGCGACGACCCCGCGCGCAGCGTGACCGAGTTGATCGACTTCCTGCCCACGTCGCCCAACCAGCCCTACGACATGAAGCGGATCATCACCGCGGTGGTCGACGACGGCGAGTACCTCGAGGTGCACCGGCACTGGGCCATGTCGATCACCTGCGGGTTCGCCCGGATGAACGGCCGGGTCGTGGGCATCGTCGGCAACCAGCCGGCGGTGCTGGCCGGCGTGCTCGACATCGACTCGTCCGAGAAGGCGTCGCGCTTCGTCCGCACCTGCGACGCGTTCAACATCCCGCTCCTCACGTTCGTCGACGTGCCCGGCTTCATGCCAGGCACGGACCAGGAGTACGGCGGGATCATCCGGCACGGGGCCAAGCTGCTGTACGCCTACTGCGAGGCGACGGTGCCGCGCATCCAGATCATCACGCGCAAGGCCTACGGCGGCGCCTACGTCGTCATGAACTCCAAGTCGATCGGCGCGGACCTGGCCTTCGCCTGGCCGTCGGCCGAGCTGGCGGTCATGGGACCCAACGGGGCCGTCGAGATCGTCTATCGCCGCGAGCTGGCCGAGGCCCCCGATCCGGCGCGGCGGCGGGCCGAGCTGATCGACGAGTACACCGAGCGGTACGCCAACCCGTACATCGCGGCCGAGCGCGGCTACATCGACGACGTGATCTCGCCGGCCGACACCCGTGCCGTGATCTGCCGCGGCCTCGACATCCTCGCCTCCAAGCGCGAGGAGCTGCCGCGGCGCAAGCACGGCAACGTGCCGCTGTGATGCTGGCGGTCGACCCCGAACGCCTCGTGCTGCGGCCGCCGCCCGAGCCGGACCCGGCGGTCCTGGCCGCCATCACGGCGGCGGTCCAGCTGGCCTGGCCCCGGCCGCCCGCTCCCGCGGAGCCCGACTCCTCGCACCAGACCTGGCGCTTCAGCGGCCGCTGGTGGCACGAGCCCCTGCCCCTCCGGCGCGACCGCCCCGGGGCGCGCCGCTGACCGTCTACCTCGACGACTGGCGTCAGCGGGCCACCGTGCGCGGCCGGGCCGACCGCTGGTCGCATCTCCTGGCCGACGACCCCGACGAGCTGCACGCCTTGGCCGCCGCGCTCGGGATCCCGGCCCGCGGTTACCAGCGACACCGGCGCTCGGAGGCGCTGAACCACTACGACGTGCCCGAGGGTCTCCGCGAGCGGGCCATCGCGCTGGGCGCGGTCCCGGTGTCGTGGCGCGAGATGGCGCGCCTTACGCGCGAGTGGCGGCGCGCTGGTGCTCGGCCAGCGCGACCAGATCCTCCATGATGCGGTCGAACGAATAGTCCTTGGGCGTGTACACCGACGCCACGCCCTTGCCGACCAAGAGCTCCGCATCGTCGGGCGGGATGATGCCGCCGACCACCACGGCGGCGGTGCTGCCGGCGGCGCGCAGCCGGTCGAGCACCTCGGGCACGAGCTCGAGGTGCGACCCCGAGAGGATGGAGAGCCCGACGATGTCGACGTCCTCGTCGCGTGCGGCCGCCACGATCTGGTCCGGGGTGAGCCGGATGCCTTGGTAGATCACCTCGAACCCCGCGTCGCGCGCCGCCACGGCGATCTGCTCGGCCCCGTTGGAGTGCCCGTCGAGCCCGGGTTTGGCCACCAACAGGCGGGGCGGGCCGCCCGTCCGCTCGGCCAGCTCCTTGACCCGAATGCGCACGGGAGCGAGATCCTCGCCCCGGTGACCGACGCCGCCGCTCACGCCCGTGGGAGCCCGGAACTCGCCGAACACCCCGCGGAGGGCGCCGGCCCACTCCCCCGTCGTGCCCCCGGCATGTGCGAGGGCGATCGTGGCCGGCATGACGTTGCCTTCGGGCCCGTCGTCCTCCGCCACCCGCCGCAACCGGTCGAGCGCCGCGCGCACGGCTCCGCCATCGCGCAGGGCCCGCCACCGCTCGACGTCGGCGATCTGCTCCGCCTCCACCCGGTGGTCGACCTTGAGGATGTTCTCGAACTCGCCGTCGCCGAGCAGCGGCGAAGGCGCCGTCTCGGTGAAAGTGTTCACGCCCACCACCTTGAGCTCGCCCGACTCGATGCGCCGCACGCGCTCGGCCTGGCTGCGCACGAGGCGCCGCTTCAACTCGTCGATGGCCTCGAACGCGCCACCGAGGGCCAACACGTCGTCCAGCTCGGCCTGGGCCGCCTCGGCCAGCTCGGCCGTCTTTGCCTCGACGACCTTGGAGCCCTCGAAGATGTCGTCGTACTCGAGCAGGTCGCTCTCGAACGCGAGGACCTGCTGGATACGCAGCGACCACTGCTGGTCCCAGGGCCGGGGCAAGCCGAGCGCCTCGTTCCACGCCGGGAGCTGCATGGCCCGGGCCCGCGCGCTCTTCGAGAGGGTCACACCGAGCGTCTCGAGCACGATGCGCTGCACGTTGTTCTCGGGCTGCTGTTCGGTGAGACCGAGGGAGTTGACCTGGACCCCGTAGCGGAAGCGCCGGAGCTTGGGGTCCTCGACGCCGTAGCGCTCGCGGCAGATGCGGTCCCACATGTGCGTGAAGGCCCGCATCTTGCAGGTTTCCTCCACGAAGCGCACGCTCGAGTTCACGAAGAAGCTGATGCGGCCGACGACGGCGGGCACCTCGGACGGGTCGACCTTGCCCGACACCCGCACACCGTCGAGCACGCCGATCGCCGTGGCCAACGCGTAGGCGACCTCCTGCACCGGCGTCGCTCCCGCCTCCTGCAGGTGGTAGCTGCAGACGTTGATGGGATTCCACCTGGGTGCGTGCCGCACCGTGTAGGCGATCGTGTCGACCGTGAGCCGCAGGCTGGGCACGGGCGGGAAGATATAGGTCCCTCGGCTCAGGTACTCCTTGACGATGTCGTTCTGCGTGGTGCCGGCCAGGAGGGCGGGGTCGACGCCCTCCTCCTGCGCATGGGCGACGTAGAGCCCGAGCAGCCAGGCCGCCGTCGCGTTGATGGTCATGGAGGTGTTCATGTCGGCCACCGGGATGCCCTCGAGGAGCTCCTCCATGTGCCCGAGGTGGGCCACCGGCACGCCGACCTTGCCGACCTCGCCGGCGGCCTCGGGCGCGTCGGGGTCGTAGCCGGTCTGGGTCGGCAGGTCGAAGGCGATGGAGAGCCCCGTCTGCCCCTTGGCCAGGTTCGTGCGGTACAGCTCGTTGGAGGCGCGCGCGGTGGAGTGGCCCGAGTAGGTGCGCATAACCCAGGGCGCGTCGCGCCGGGGTCCGGATGCCGTCACTCCACCTCCACACGGTCGGGGCGCACCTTCATTGTGCCCGCCTTTCCCGCCGGCCGGTTCGGCTAGCGGCTGTAGTCGTAGAAGCCCTTCTTGGTCTTGCGGCCGAGCTGGCCCGACGTGACCATGCGGCGCAGCAACGGCACCGCCGCGTAGTTCGGGTCGCGGAACTCGGCGTAGAGCGCGTCGAGGATGGCGAGCGAGGTGTCGAGACCCACGAGGTCGAGCAGCGCGAACGGGCCCATCGGGAACCCGCAGCCGCCCTTCATGGCGGCGTCGATGCCCTCCCTCGTGGCGACACCCTGCTCGAGCAACCGGACGGCGTTGTTGAGGTAGGGGAACAGCAGCGCGTTGACCACGAAGCCCGCCTGGTCCTTCACCTCGACGGGCTCCTTGCCGCACTTGCCCGCGAACGCGACCGCCGCCTCGATGGTGGCGTTGCTGGCCGTCACCGGGCGCACCACCTCGACGAGCGACATGGCGGGTGCCGGGTTGAAGAAGTGGACGCCGCACACCAGGTCCGGGCGGCCCGTTGCCATGGCCATTTCAACGACCGGCAGGGTCGAGGTGTTGGTGGCGAGGATGGTCTCGGGCTTGCAGATGCTGTCCAGCTCGGCGAAGAGCTCCTTCTTGACGGCGAGGTCCTCGACGACCGACTCGATGACCAGGTCGACTCCGACCAGCTCGCCCAGGTGGGTCGTCGCCGTGACGCGACCCGAGATCTCCGTCGCCTCGGCCTCGGTCCGCTTGCCCTTCTCGACCTGCTTGGCCAGCGCCTTGCCGAGGCCGGCCACCATGGCGTCGGCACCGGCCTGGCTGCGGCTGCGCAGCACCACCTCGTGGCCGGTGGCCGCCGCCACCTCGGCGATGCCCGAGCCCATGATTCCCGAACCGACGATTCCCACCCGTGTGATCGACATGGGCAGCAAGGCTACCGGCCGGTAACCACCGGAGTCGAAGCCGGCGGCCGGGGACGGGCGTGCAAGAGTGGCGCATGGACGACACCGGCACGCTGGCCCTGGTCGGGGGCGGCGAATGGACCGAGGGCTGCTCCTTCGACGCGGGCCTGTTGGCTGCGTCGGGCGGCCGCGACGTCCTCGTGCTGCCCACGGCGGCCGCCTACCAGCATCCCGAGCGGGTCATTCTGCGGGCGGCGGAGTGGTTCGACCCCCTCGATGCCCGGGTCGAGGGGCTGATGGTGGTCGACCGGGCGTCCGCCGAGGACGCGGGGATGGCCCGGGTCGTGGTCAACGCCCGCTTCATCTACCTGGCCGGGGGCTCTCCGCTCCACCTGCGAGCGGCGCTCAAGAAGTCCGCCGTCTTCGACGCCCTGCGCCAGGCCTGGTCGGCCGGAGCGGTGGTGGCCGGCGCCGGGGCGGGCGCCATGGTGCTCACCGACCCCATGGTCGACCCCCGCGGGGGCGCGCTCACCTTGGGCTTGGGGCTGGTCGACAACCTGACGGTCGTGCCGCACTTCGGCGACGAGCACGACGACGCCCACGGCCAGAAGCTCGAGCGCACGGTGGCCATGGCGCCGGCGGCGCTGCCGGTGGTGGCGCTGCCCGCCCGCACGGCACTCATCCGCGGCGGGGACGGGGGGTGGCGCTCCGAGGGGGCGGGGACCCCGGCCGTGTTCGTCGGCGGCGCGCCGACCGAGGGGCTCGCTGCGCTGAAGGGCTGACCACGCGGCTGCGGGCCGGCGCCCGCGCCGGCATCGGCGTCGGACGAACGCACGCGATCGACGGCGTGCCGGCCTCACGAATCCGCACCCGGGTTCAGTCCCCGGAGCCACCGTCGGCAACCCAGAGTTGCGCATCAGGCCCGAATTGGGCTCAGTCGTCCTTCTCCTCGACGGTGACGCTCTCGATCACGACGCGCTCCTTCGGGGTGCCCGAGCGGCTGCCGAGGGCGTCGATCTTCTCCACCACGTCGAGCCCGCTCACGACCTCACCGAAGAGGGAGTAGAGCGGCGGCAGGCGCACGCCGTCCGGGCCGCTGATGACGAAGAACTGGCTGCCGTTGGTGTCGGGACCGGCGTTGGCCATGGCGAGAGATCCCACCTTGTAGCGGCCGGCGGACGGGAGCTCGTCGGCGAAGCGATAGCCCGGGCCGCCCGAGCCCGTCCCGGTGGGGTCGCCCCCCTGGAGCACGAAGCCGGGGATGATCCGGTGGAAGACGATGCCGTCGTAATAGTGGTAGCGGGCGAGGAATACGAAGCTGTTGACCGTCTTCGGTGCGGCCAGCGGGTCGAGCGCGATGACCATCGTTCCGTGCGATGTCACCATCGTTGCGACGTACCGCTTGCTCGGGTCGACGATCGTCGGCGGCTCGCTGTCGAACTTCCGCTGTTGCGGGCTCGAGCCGTCGGGGTTGGGCGGGGTGGGAGTGGGCACGATGACGGTCCTTACGATTCGTGGATGGTGACAGAGAGGATGCGCTGGGTGACGTCCGGAGGGACGCCTTGCGCCGATCCCTGCTTGTTGATGGTGTCCACCACGTTCATACCCGAGGTCACGGATCCGAACAGCGCGTAGGAGTTCGGGAGGCTCTCGCCCTGGGGCCCGGACACGATGAAGAACTGGCTCCCGCCCGTGTTCGGAGAGCCGGTGTTGGCCATGGCCAGCGACCCGAGCGGGTACTGCTGGCTCGCGTTGGCCGCCTTGGGCGGGTTCTCGTCGGCGATGGTGTAGCCCGGGCCGCCGGACCCGGTGCCGGTGGGGTCGCCCGTCTGGTCCATGAATTGCGGGATGACCCGGTGGAAGATGACGCAGTGGTAGTAGCCCTTGTCCGCCAGGAACACGAAGTTGTTCACCGTGATCGGTGCCGTTTTCGCGTCCAGCACGACGTCGAAGGTCCCGGCCGTCGTGACGACGGTGGCCGTGTAGGTCTTCGACGTGTCGATGGTCATGGCCGGGGCGGAGGGGTACTTCTGGTCGTTGACCCTCGTCTTCGTGCTGGCGGGACAGCCCGCCCTGACCGCGACGGCGTTGGCCTGGGCCTGGAGGTGGGCGTTCGACCCCTGCGTTGCGCTCTGCGTCGTCGAGGTGTGCGACTCCGACCCCACCGGCTTGTTGCCGCTCGAGACGGCAAAGGCGATGCCGACGATGGCACCGGCCGCCACCAGGACGATGACGCCGTTGCGGATCCGCTGGCGTCGCTTCTTGGCCTTGGCCTCCTCGGCCAGCCGCGCCTCTCGGGCCGCGCGCTGGCGGGCTCGCTTGTCGCTGGGCACGGGCGGAGACCCTACCCAATCGCCGCTGGGGCCTCCGGTCGCCTCTGGCCTCCGACGGGACCGCCGGCCGCCCCGGACACGGGTGCGGCCGAGGCTTCGGGCGGATCACGGGTTGCGCGGTAAGTAGCCTCGTCCGGATGCCGCTGGTCGTCCAGAAGTTCGGGGGTACGTCCGTCGGCGACGCGGACCGCATCCGCGCCGTGGCCGACCACATCGCGCGCACCCGCCGGCAGGGCACCGAAGTGCTCGTCGTGGTCAGCGCCATGGGGAAGACGACGGACGACCTGATCCACCTGGCCAATTCCGTGAGCGCCACCCTGCCGCCCCGGGAGTACGACATGCTCGTCAGCACCGGCGAGCGGATCTCCATGGCGCTCCTCGTCATGGCCCTGGCCGAGTTGGGGGTCGAGGCGTCCTCGTTCACCGGGAGCCAGGTCGGGATCATCACCGACAACGACCACACGCGGGCGAAGATCCTCGAGGTGAAGGGTGACCGGCTGCGCCAGGCGCTGGTCGAGGGCAAGGTCCCCGTCGTCGCGGGCTTCCAGGGCGTCTCGGCCGAGCGCGAGATCACGACGCTCGGACGCGGCGGGTCCGACGCCACGGCCGTGGCCCTGGCCGCCGTCCTCGACGCCGACGTCTGCGAGATCTACACCGACGTCACCGGCGTCTTCACGGCCGACCCGCGCATCGTGCCCGAGGCGCACCGGCTCAGCCGGATCTCGTTCGACGAGATGCTCGAGATGGCAGCGACCGGCGGCCGCGTCCTGATGCTGCGGGCGGTCGAGTTCGCGCGTAACCACAATGTCCCACTGCACGTGCGCAGCAGCTTCACCTGGGAGCCGGGGACCTGGGTGGTCGAGGAGGATGCAGACATGGAGGAGGCCGTCGTCACCGCGGTGACCCACGACACGTCGGAGGCCAAGGTCACCGTCAGCGGGGTGCCGGACCGTCCGGGCGTGGCGGCCCGGCTGTTCCGGGTGCTGGCCGACAAGTCGATCAATGTGGACATGATCGTGCAGAACACGTCGGTCCACGGCACGACCGACATCTCCTTCACCGTGCCGACCGCGGATCTCGCCGTGGCGGTGGAGGCGGCCCAGGCGCACGCCGACGAACTCGGGGCCACCGGCGTGACGTCCGACGCCGACGTGGCCCGAGTGTCCCTCATCGGAGTCGGGATGAAATCGCACCCCGGCATCGCCGCCACCATGTTCGAGACACTGGCCAACGAGGAGATCAACATCGACATGATCTCGACGTCGACCATCCGGACCTCGTGCATCGTGGCGGAGGCCGACGTCGAACGGGCGGTGCGCACCCTGCACGCCGCCTTCGCCCTGGGGTGATGGCGGCGAAGGCGGCGGCCACCCGCACCCTCTGGCTGCTCCGGCACGCGAAGACGGTGGCCGACCCGCCGCCGGGCGGCTCCGACTTCGACCGGGTGCTCGCCCCCGCGGTCGCCGTGACGCGGCGGCGCTCGGACGTCTCTTCGCCGACCAGGGCGACGGGCTGGGCCCGGCCCTCGCCGGCGTGCTGCGGCCGGGCGTGGCGCTCGTGTCGCCGGCCGCCCGGACCGTGGCCACAGCCGAGCTGGTCGTGGCCACCATGGCGGATCCCCCAGCCCTCCGCTTCGAGCAGGGCCTCTACGGCGCGGAGCCCTTCGAGGTCCTCGCGCTCCTCAAGTCGCTGGACGACGACGCGGACGCCGCACTGGTGGTGGGCCACAACCCGACGGCGCACTCACTGTCGCGTGACGTGCTCTCCCCGCGGGACAAGAAGGGTGTCGCGCTGGCCGAGCGACGAGGTTTCCCGACGTGCGCCCTCGGCGTCTACACGTTCAAGGGGCGCCACTGGGCCGCCGTCGACTTCGAGGCGGCGAAACTCGTCGCGCTCTTGACTCCGCCTTACTGAACGCACGCCCGGACGCGACGACGCTCCGGGCGCGCCGATCAGAGCGTGCGCAGGATGGCGCTGTCGCCCTGCCCACCCCCACCGCAGAGGGCCACGGCAGCCGTGGAGGCGCCGCGGCGCCGCAACTCGAGCAGCGCCGTGAGCGCGACCCGGGTGCCCGACATGCCGACGGGGTGGCCGAGTGCGATGGCGCCGCCGTTCACGTTGACCTTGTCCTCGTCGATACCGAGGTCGTCCACCGAGGCCAGTCCGACGGCGGCGAAGGCCTCGTTGATCTCGAAGAGGTCGATGGCGCCGAGGTCGACGCCCGCCTTGGCGGCGGCCTTGAGGATCGCCCGCGACGGCTGGGTCAGCAGCGAATTGTCGGGCCCGGCCACCATGCCGTAGCCGACGAGCTGTCCGAGCGGGGACGCCCCGAGCTCCTTGGCCTTGTCGGCCGACATGACGATCACGGCGCAGCCTCCGTCGGAGATCTGCGACGAGTTGCCGGCGGTGATGGTCCCACTCTTGTCGAATGCCGGCTTCAGCGCGGCGAGCGACTCCGCCGTGGTGCCGGGGCGCACGCCCTCGTCGGTGTCGACGAGGAGCGGGTCGCCCTTGCGCTGGGGGACCTGGACGGGGACGATCTCCTCGGCCAGGCGCCCTTCCTTGGCCGCGGCGGCCGCCTTCTCGTGGCTGGCGGCGGCGAAGGCGTCCTGGCGCTCGCGCGAGACGTTGGCCGTCTTCTGGTTGTGCTGTTCGGTGGAGAGGCCCATCGCGATGTGGTCGAACGCGTCGGTGAGGCCGTCGAGCATCATCGAGTCGACCAGTGTGCCGTCTCCCAGGCGGAACCCGGCCCGCGCGCCCGGCAGAAGGTGGGGGGCCTGCGTCATCGACTCCATGCCGCCGGCCACCACGATGTCCGCGTCGCCGGCGCGGATCATCTGATCCGCGAGATAGATCGTGTTGAGCCCCGACAGGCAGACCTTGTTGATGGTGTTGGCGGGCACGGTCATGGGGATGCCGGCCTTGGCGGCGGCCTGGCGCGCCGTGATCTGCCCCTGTCCCGCCCCGATGACCTGTCCCATGAGGACGTAGTCGACCTGGTCGGGGGACACGCCGGCGCGGGAGAGCGCCTCCGCGATGGCAAAGCCGCCCAGGTCCATGGCCGTGAACCCCGCCAGCGCTCCCGACAGCTTCCCGATCGGGGTCCGTGCCCCTGCGACGATGACGGCCTCAGCCATTCCCAGCACCTCCGGGTTCCCGCCTGGTCTGGTTACCAGTCGGAAACCACATGGTACCGGCCCACTATCGTCGGGTCACATGAGCGACATCCTCAGTGCAGCCCTGGCCGGCGCGCCCGCCGATGAGCTGGCCGGACTCCCCATGCCGGACCACTACCGGGCCGCCCTGGTCAAGCGCAGCGAGGTCGACATGTTCGACGGCCTGGCGTCCGAGGACAAGGACCCGCGCCGGTCCCTCCACGTCGAGGACGTCCCGCTGCCCGAGCTGGCCCCCGACGAGGCCTACGTCGCCGTGATGGCGTCCGCGATCAACTTCAACACGGTGTGGACGTCCATCTTCGAGCCGCTGCCGACCTTCGGGTTCCTCGACCGTCTCGCCAAGGAGGGCCCCTGGGCCGCCCGCCACGCACTCGACGACCACGTCGTCGGCTCGGACGCGTCCGGGGTCATCCTGCGCACCGGTTCGGCCGTGCGGAACTGGAAGGTCGGCGACAAGGTCACCATCCAGTGCAACTACGTGGACGACCAGGATCCTTCGGCCCACGACGACTCCATGCTGGCCGCCAACCAGCGCATCTGGGGCTTCGAGACCAACTTCGGCGGACTGGCCGACGTCACCTTGGTCAAGGCCAACCAGCTCATGCCGAAGCCGCGACACCTGAGCTGGGAGGAGGCGGCCATCAACGCGCTGTGCAACTCGACCTCGTACCGCATGCTCGTCTCGCCCAACGGGGCCCGCATGACCCAGGGCGACAAGGTGCTCGTGTGGGGGGCCAGCGGAGGCTTGGGTAGCTACGCCGTGCAGCACGTGCTCAACGGGGGCGGCACGCCGATCGGCGTCGTGTCGTCACCCGACAAGGTGAAGCTGCTGAACGACCTCGGGGTCGAGGCGGTCATCGATCGCAAGGCAGCCAACTACCGCTTCTGGGCGGACGAACACACCCAGGACGAGTCGGAGTGGCGACGCTTCGGCAAGGACATCCGCTCGCTGGTCGGCGCCGAGCCCGACATCGTCTTCGAGCATCCCGGGCGCCAGACGATGGGCGCGTCGGTCTTCGTCTGCAAGCGGGCGGGGATCATCGTGACCTGTGCCGCGACGTCGGGCTACATGATCGAGTACGACAACCGCCACCTCTGGATGAAGCTGAAGACGATCAAGGGCTCGCACTTCGCCAACTACCGCGAGGCGTGGGACGCCAACCAGCTCATCTGCGACGGCAAGGTGTTGCCCCCACTCTCCGCCGTCTACCCGCTCGAGCAGGTGGGAGAGGCGGCGTACCAGGTCCACCACAACCTGCACGAGGGCAAGATCGGTGTGCTCTGCCTGGCCCCCACCGAGGGGCTCGGCATCGACGACCCGGAGCTCAGGGCCCGGGTCGGCGAGGACCGCATCACCCTGTTCCGGAGGCACGGAGCGTGAGCGACCCGTTGCTGACGGAGATCGACCACGTCGCCATCGCGGTCAGCGATCTCGAGGCGGCCATCGCCTGGTACGCCGAGGTGTTCGGCGCCACGGTCGACCACCGCGAGCGGGTGGAGTCCGACGGGGTGGAAGAGGCGCTGCTCAAGGTGGCGGACTCCTACATCCAGCTCCTCACCCCGACGCGTGACGACTCGCCGGTGGCCAAATTCCTCGCCACCAAGGGCGAGGGCCTCCACCACGTGGGCTATCGGGTCGAGGACTGCGCGGTCGCGCTGCAGTCAGTGAAGGACGCGGGCGGCCGTGTCATCGACGAGGCCCCGCGCCCGGGCTCACGCGGCACGACGGTGGCGTTCGTGCACCCGAAGACGTCCTTCGGGACGCTCATCGAGCTCGTCGAGGAGTAAGCCGGCCGCATCAGCGGCAGCGACGAGGTCGCACTGCGCCCGACCGGCCGAGGCCAAGCAGCGACACCGCGCGGCACGCCCGGTCGCAACCCCCCGGCGGGGGCGGTGCGTGCCGCCCTCGGCGGCCGGCGTGCCAGGTCGTGCGCGCCGGGTCGGAACTCGTTGCGGTGGTCAAACGGCGCCGTAGACGTGCCTCGGAGTGGCGCGCGGCGGTGTCGGCGCCGGGACGGCGCGGTCAGCGCACGGCACTACCGAAAGTGCACCAGGTTGCCGGATTCGTCGACGACGGAATATCCGCCGTCGGTGGTTGCCGTGATCCCGAGAATCGGCCAGAGAATCAGCTTGTTCCCGAGGGACCCATCGAACGTCGCGTCTCCCTCTGCGTACACGCCGCCGTCGGCTCCGACCATCCAGTACCCCCCGCCGTCGCGCGTGGATGCCATGCCGACGATCGCCTCATTGATAGAAATGCCCCCCAAGGAGCCGAGGAACGGCGCGTCGCCGAACGCGAAGATGCCGCCGTCGGAGGCGACCAGCCAGTAGCCCCCGCCGTTACCCGTCGCCGCCATGTCCACGATCGGCTCGTTGAGGTGGATGGCCCCGGTGGACCCGTAGAACTGCGTGTCGCCAAAGCTGAAGATGCCGCCGTCGGAGGCGACGAGCCAGTAACCGCGGCCGTCGGGGGTCGGCGCCATGCCCACGACGGGCTGGTTGAGCTGTATCGCCCCGGTGGACCCGTAGAACTGCGCGTCGCCGAACGCGAAGATGCCGCCGTCGGAGGCGACCAGCCAGTAGCCCCTGCCGTCGGGGCTCGACGCCATGCCCACGATGGGCTGGCTCAACTGCACGTTGGCCAATGATCCGTAGAACGGCGCGCCGTCGTAGCTGAACACGCCACCGGTCGGACTGGTCACCCAGTAGCCGTTTCCATTCGCCACACCCGCGAACAGGCGGCCCCCCGACCCAGTTCCGGGCGGGGGTGGGGGAGGCGGGGGAGGCGGTTTGCCGCTCGTCACCACGATGGTGTTCGAGACTCCCGCGATGAACGAGTCCACGGAATCGGTCGCCGTGATCGTCTGTGGCCCGGGCGTCTCGAACGTGACGTTGAACGTCCCGACGCCGTCGGTCAAGGTGCTGGGCGGAGGCAGGACGGCCTTCCGATCGCTGGACGTGAACACGACGGTGCCGCCGTAGCCCGTCACCGGGTTGCCCACAAGATTCAGCGCGCGCACCGAGATGCTGACGGGCGTCCCGACGGCGGCGGAACCAGGTGCGCTCACCCGCAACCTTACGTTTGTCCCGTTTTCCACCGCGGCGAACGGCGCGATGCCGGTTCCGCCGTTGCTCATGGCGACGCTGGCGTCGCCGACTGCCACGCACGCAGACAACGGGCAGGACACCGCGGACAGGGAGGAAGTCATCGCCCCGGATGGGTCGAGCCCGGTGGTCGTCGCCCACGTCCCTCCGGTGGTGAGCGTTTCCACCAGGCTGTGGGTCACGGCTGTCGCATCGAGAAACGAGCCGACGGCGGTGCACGCGGTCGCCGAAGCGCACGACACCCCCAGGAGGCTCGAAGACGGTTCCCCCGTGACCGGTTCGGTGTCCGCCCAGTGGGGAACAGTGCCCCCATAGCTTTCCACCAGAGCCTGGACGCCGGTCGACCCGGTGACCGTTCCGACCGCCTGGCAGTCGGTGGCGGTCGCACACGACACCCCGGTCAACGTGGAGCTGTCGGGCTGGCCGAAGGGATTGGTGGGCACGGGCGGGATCGTGGATGTCCACGAAGAGCCGGCCCCCTGTTCGATGAAGGGATGCTCGTCGTCGAGGGTTCCGAAGAACGTACCCACGGCGACGCACGAGGTGCTCGAGGTGCACGACACCGCGCTCAGTGAAAGCGTGCGGAAGGCACCGGAGACGTTCGTGATGGGTGTCGGCGCCGTCCAGGGGGCGGCGCCGACCAACGAGTACGCGAAGGCCTGAGGCAGTCCCTGGTCGGGGGTGCTGCCCTGAACTTCGGCGCCGCCGACGGCGACACAGTCGGTGGCGCTGACACACGACACCCCGGTCATGGACACGACGACGTAATTGGTGGGAGTGATCAGCGCTGTCGCCGTCCACGTCCCGCCAGCGAGCACCTCGGCGAAGCCGACCTGAACCGTCGTCCCGGCGGGGGTGTCCGTGGAAGTGGCGTTCCCGACGGCGGTGCACGACCCCACGCTCGCACACGAGATCCCGGTCAGGGTCAGCGTCGACCACGACCCGGACGGAGGAGGCGCCGGGGCGGGCAACGGGGCTGCAGTCCAGAACCCGGACGACAGAGTGGCGACAATCGGTTGCGCGTTGGGGCCCTGGCTCTGAGCGTCACCGGCCGCGTAACAGCTTCCCGCGGCAGGGCAGGACTCCGAGGTGAACGAGACGTTGGACCCCAGCGCGGAGGGAACGGCCACGAACTGGCTGGACCAACTGACCGGTGTGCTTTGCGATGATCCCCCCGATGCGAACACAAAGCCGATGGCGGCGGCGATCACGATTCCGACCACGACGGCCACCTGCACGCGTCGCAGCAGTGGTATCGCCATCACAGCCCCTTTGCGCGAGTTCGGCGGCCCACCATTTCAGTCCAGTCTCGCACCCCAGTCCCCGAGGCGGAAGCCGTCGAGGATCCCGAGTGCCTCTTGGATCTGGGCGTCGTCCAACCGCCGCCGGAACTGCGATGCCTGCTGGCTACGCCGGTTCGTGGTCTCGGTCGCCGTGTGCGCGTTGGGGTGGGCCTTCGAGCTCCCCCCGTGCACCACGAACGTCGGGTCGTCTGCCTGCCGGAGATAGGTCGCGGCGTCTTCGGTCCAAGGGAGGTCGAGCCGGGTGAAGAGCTCCGGACAGCCTTCGAATGGCCTCTGGCTGAGCTCGTCGTACGAAACCTGGACCCACTCCGGATGGCGGCCGGCCGTCTCCTTGAGGACGTGCGTGAGCAGCCCGACCTTCCATGCCACGGAGGCCACGGGAGGGCTCCCGGCGGGCGGTGGCGTGATCCCGAGGGGTTCGATGTAGCGCTCACGGATATACGGGTGCTCGCCGACGGGCCAGTTTTCGGCCATGCCGAGCACCATCCAACTGGAAACCACGTTGAGGGGATTCCGGTGGAGTATCACCACTCTCGGTTCGTACCGAGCAGCGATCCACTCGAGCGAAAAAGCCGAATTGACGGACTTGACGATCACGCGCGCCGGTCGGCGCCTGACCCGCGCCGTTCCGACGGCGAGCGCGGCCACGAGGCCGTCGCGCACGCTCTCGGGGATCTTGACCATCTTGCGCCCCGCGGCACGAGCTGCCTCGACACGGTCCCACGGCCATCCCCCCGCGAAGGCGAGGTCCCACACCACCTTGTACCAACCGCTCTTGTCGTCTGGACGCAGGACGGGATACGGACCGAGTTTGGCTGCCACCAGTGCACCGAGGATGTCGGAGATGGGGCCGTCCGGCTCGTACACCGTTCTGGCTCCGGTGGTCCTTCCCATCACGTTCGCCAACCAGGTACTCCCACATCGCGGTGTTCCCCCCAGGAGCACGGCATTCGTGCCTCCAGATGTACCCATCGCAGTCCGCTCCATTCCTTTCTGTTTCGTGGTTGTCTGTTTCGTGGTTGTCTGTTTCGTGGTTGTCTGTTTCGTGGTTGCGGTCTTCGTTTGTCGCCATCCGTCAAGACTCCAGCACCGCCACTTTGCTCCCGCGGCGATCCCGGCCGCCAATCCCGGACCACCTGATCACGCCCGCGTCCTGTTCGTCCGCTCGAACAATGCAAGAACCAGTAGCGCAACCACGACGGCTGCTATGGCGATCCCGGCGCCCGCGAGCACACCGTAGGCAGACAGCTTCGCAGTTGGCATGCCGGCCGAGAGGTGCTGGATCGTCGGGGCCAACACGAAGGCGATGACGATCCCGAGCACGGCGCTGCCCAGACCGACGAGAGCGGCGGCAACGATCGTGTCTTCAAGGGGCCACTGCGTGCGCGCTTCGCGCCGCTGACGCCGCAGGACAAGTGCCAGCCAGGCCACCCCCACGGCCACGAGACAGGCGCCGATCACCTCGAGTATGCGGCGAACTGCGAGTGCGCTGTCCATCTGGGCCGTGACCAGCTGCGGTTGCCGAAGGACGGTGAAGTCCGCCAGTGCGGGATTGGAAATGTTGTGCAACTGGAGAAGGGCGCGTGCCGCTTCATTGGCGACGGAAGACGCGGCCCCTGCGGAGCCCGCTTTGATCAGAATCTGGTCGATCTGAGACGTGTTCTGGAGGGGTGGCAGGTCCTTCCACGCAACCGTGATCGGGAGGACCACCAGGTTGTCGAGGTTGTAGGTGTTGGAGTAGCCGCGAGCCTGGAAGGTTCCGATCACCCCGAAGTTCTGACCGTCGATCTGGACGGTCTGACCGACCGGATCGGATCCGGCAAATAGGGAGGCGACCACGGACTGCCCAAGGACGACCACCGGGGCGGCGCTCTGCAGATCCGACGCAGAGATGAAACGGCCCTGGTCGATGGAATACCCCTCCACTTGTGCGAAGGCATCTGTCGAACCGATCACTTCGGTTTCAGCCGTCCGGCCGGAGGCACCCACCTGGGCGCGCAGCCCGGCGGTCGCGGCGACGGACCGCCCGGCCGGGACGTAGCCCGGATTGCTCAGTGCATCGACGTCGGACTTGGTCAGACTCGACGCAGGCAGGCCGGCCTCGATTCCCGTCGACGACGGAGCGACGCCTTCGACGACGACCACGTTCTTGCTCAATCCGTAGGTCGGTCCTTGCGCCAGTTGCGACGCCCCTCGGCTGACCGCCAGGGCGAGCACAATGGCGCCGACGCCGACTGCGATGGCAAGCCCGGCCGGGAGCAGGCGCAGCAAGATCGAGGTGGACTCGCCACCGTGCCCGTCGCTCTCAGGTGCGGGCACGGCGCGGATCCGCTGGCCGAGAGAGCGGTCGCTTCACGCCGTTCCGCCTACAGCCGATGAGGACGACGATTGCAGACCGGTGCCCGGGGACAGGACGACCTGTTGACCGGCGCTCAAGCCAGACGACACCTCGATCAGGCTGGAGCCCTGCGGGCCCGTTTGTATCGCAGTCGAGACGGAGCGGCTCCCGTCCCACACGTCGACGTGTGGGACCCCCGAGACCAGGTAGACAGCCGATTGTGGAACGGCGATCACTCTGGACGCCTGGGATACATCGATGGAGACGCTGACCTGCTGGCCCGAGAAGAGGCCAGGAGGGTTCCCAATTGCCACAACGGTTGCGTAGACGATCGAGGTTCCGTTCACCGTGGTGGCCATCGGGGCGACCGCCACCATGTGGCAGGGCAGCGAGAGCCCATTGAGGCTCGTATCCGTGATGGTGCCGGTCTGCGTGGCGTTGAGCTCAGGGAGGTCGCTCGCCGGAAACGCCGCCCCGACGACGAACGAGCCCTGGTCCCCGATGACGATGAACGGTTGATTACCCGGCGCAGCCGGGGCGCCCACGATATTGGGGATGGGAGTGGAGGTCCCGGGCAGCGTCGAGCTGCTCGTCGGTGTCCCACTGACGTTCTCACCGATCTGCCCGTTGATCTGCAGCACCTTGCCCGGACCCGGCGCGACCAGGGTCAGATTCGTCATTGCGTCCTGTGCCGTCTGGAGCTGCGCGTTGGCCGCGTTCAGCGAGGACTGGGCCTGACTGATGGACAGCTGGCCGCTGGCCGCATCGCTCTGTTGCCGACCCTGATCGGTCCGTAGCTGGTTCTGGTCAGAGGCGACGGCCGCTTGATCGTTCTGGCACACCAGCGCATTGGAGGGTGCGGTGGCGCTGCACAAGTTCGCGGTGAGACGTTGTTGATCAGACGTGAGCTGTTGCTGGTCAGCAGCCACGGCAGCCGATTCGTTGGCGGCCGTCGTTTGCACTTGGGCAACTGTCTGGTTGTACACCGCCTGTGCCGACGAGACGGCGGACTGTGCTTTCGAGATGTCGCCCTGTGCCGTCGTGCTGTCGAGTTGCGCCAGGACTGTGCCCTGCGTGACCTGCTGTCCCACCTGGACGCTGATCGAGGCCAGCGTTCCCGAAGTGCTGAAGTTCACACCCTCTTCGGAAGCCGGGACGACCGTCCCGTTGGCAGCCGCCGTCACCGCAAAGCTGCGGATTGCAGCGGTCGCCAACGGCGGAGCGTCGGTCGAGCTTCCTCCCCCGCTGCCGGAGGTGAAGTGGGGCACGATGGCGAGGGCCAAGATCAGCAGCACGGCGGCCGCAGCGACCACGAGGATCTTTGCGCGCCGGCTCGTCAGCCGCGAACCCGGGACCTGCTGATCCGGTTGATCCGGCTGATCCGGTTGAGCCGCTTGAGCCGGTTGAGCCGGTTGAGCCGGTATTGTCTCCGTAACGTCGTCTGAGTCTGACTCGATATTGCCTTCTGTACCTGACTCGATATTGTCTTCTGAATCCGACTCGGTCATGCCTGCGCTTCACCTGACTAGGTCAACAAGGACGCCAAGACACTACGGCACTGCCTGCACCAACGGGGACCGCCTGCCTGCTGAAACGGTCGCACGCGGGGCTCGCCGTTGGCCTCGCGACACGGCCTTCTCGATTGCAAAAGGAGAAGGCTAGCGCCCCCTTCTCGGCTGCAAGGAAACGGCTAGGCCGTGGCCCGCGTGGTGTCGGGCGCGAGCGTCGGAACGGGAGGTCCGGGAGCGACCCGAGGCTCTGGAACCACCTGAGGCTCGGGAGCCGCCGGCGGCGTGGGAGCCGCCTGCCGCACGGGGCTCACCCGGCGGACACGCCGCCAGATACGAGGGACCGAGAGCACCATCGCCACGCCGTCCTGAACGACTCTGACCCGAGTCCGCTCATCATGATTCCAAGCGATGCCGATCTCGCGAACCGGGATCTCCAGTCGTAGGGAAAGGGCGATGACCTCGACGTCCCAAGCGAATCCCTCCTCACTCGAGTGGTCAAGGATCGTTCGCCAGAGAACCGTCGGCGCGGCCTTCGCGCCGCATTGCGTGTCCATGACTCCGCCGCACAGCGAATTGCGGATCACGCGGTTGAATGCCCGTCCAGCGAACTCCCTCCGCCGCGTCTCCCGCTGCGCCAGCGCGGCACCATCCGTGGCGCGCGAACCGACGGCCAGACACGAACCGGTGTCGGCAGCACACACGATGCGATCCAGTTCATCGAGGGGGGTCGCCAAGTCGACGTCGCAGAACGCCGCGACGTCGGTGCGCGCTTGGAACAATCCCCACCGGATCGCAGCCCCCTTGCCAGCGTGCGGTCGTCTGAGAACGTCGACATGGCCGCAGTGCCGGCGTTGCAGCCGACCCTTCACCACGTCGACCGTCCGGTCAGTGCTTCCATCGTCGACGAGCAGCAGTTGACTCCCTTGGCCCTTGCCGGCAACGAACTCGACCAGAGGGCCGATCGTCTCCGCGACTCTCTGCTCCTCGTTGTACATCGGCACGACCAGGCACAAGGTCGATCTACCGTTCATTCGTTCTCTACCACCCATCTCCACCCTCGATCGTGTTCGTCACGCCAGGACCACGCCGAGGAGTCCGAAGGATTGCTCCGTCTCCGACCTAACCGAGCTGCACCTGCACCGCCAACACAATTTCCCTCTTTCCCAGTCGCAGGTCAACACCCAAAATCTGAACGGAACTCGCCAAACACATGTTCAACGCGACCGCAAGGTGCCTTCGCCGCACGTGTGTATCCCACCGTTCACATTGCGTTCATACGAAGGTTGTCTCTCGCAATGAGGGAACCCCTCCGGGATCCGTCGTGATCCTCCCGGGATCGCCGATGCCGATATCGCACGACAGGACGCGCGCGACGCTCGAGGAACACGAGGAGGTCCGCCAGGATCTCTTTGAGGAGCCGAACGACGGTCCGCCTCTTCGGTGATCCGACCATGCTGAAGCCGGACGCATCCCACCGCGACCCGGACTCCTCCGCCGGAGGATCAGCGGGCGACTGACCTCAGGAGAACGCCTCCGAGAGAACCGTTGTCTCCAACCCGGAACCTATCCGGAAACAGCGACTACTGTGGACCTGTTCGGCGTGCTTCCCGTCGGATTCTCACCGGTCACGACGACGCGATAGTTGCCGGGAGCGGTCGGCGTAAAGGAATTCGCGGTCGCGCCCGCGATCGGAGCTCCTGCGAGCTCCCACTGATACGTGAAGTTCGGTGTCGGGGTCTGGCCGGCGAGCCAGGTCCCGTCAGAGGTGGTCAGCATGTCACCGACCATCGGCGTCCCCGAAATGGTCGGCTTGCCGACCGGAATGGGGGCGAGGTTGGTGACGTTGTAGGTGATGTTCGCCGCACCAGGGCTGTTGAAGAAGCCACCGTCGACGTTCGACCACTGTCCACCGTCGATGCTGAGGGTGGTGGGACCGGGCGCATTTGGTAGAGGCGACGTGAACGTGGGCTTCGTCTCGGCGGGGAACGTGTCGTTGTTGAACGCCATACTGAGCGACGTGTAAGTGCTCCCGTGGAAGGGCTGGATCTGGACGAACGGGATCGTGGTGTTCTGGACCGTGCCGGTGGCAGACCTATTGGGATTGACCAACAGTTCGTTGCCTGTGTTGAAGGAACTGTTCTCGATCGTGAAGTTGGTGGCGTCACCAATGTCGAGGTGATTGCCTGTCGGATCCGTGAACTGCTCGTGGTCGATGGTGAGGTTCGTCACAGGGTTGGTGGCACTCGGGCCGTCGATCACTCCTCCCTCGCCGGCCGTCGTGAAGTCGGTGATGGTGACGTTGTCCGAGGGCCCTGTGACGTAGAAGCCGTTTTCCGCACCCAGACACTCGGGGTTCGGCGTATACGAGTAGTTCGTCATGGTGACGTCCTTGTCGACGAACAGGGACACGCGTGAGCCGAAGTGCTGGATGTTCGAAATGGTCCCGTTGGATTGGAAGGAGAACGAGAACCCGTCGTTGTTGATACCGTCCTCGATGGTCGTGTCGGAGACAGTGTTGCCCGAGTCGTACGTCGGATTACTTTGCAATGCCCCCGGCGGTCCCGGGTAATACAGAGCGAAGGGTGCATGGGCCCCAGCTCCGATCACCCCGGTCTTGTGGGTTCCGATGATGTTGTCCTGCGTGACCGTCGTGTTGTTCGCTATGACGGTGACGTCCTGGCCGCCTCCATAGCTTCGAGCGTTCAGGGTAAGACCCTCCACCTCTGATCCATCGGCTTGCACGCCGAGCAGAGCCTGCCCTCCGACGTGTTCCACCAGGTTGCTGACGTTCGCTCCGGCGCCCTGGAGCGTGACCGGTGGCAACGTCGCACCTCCTGCGGCCGTACCGGGGATGCTGATGGAAAAGCGACCGCCGTTCTGGATCTGGGTGAACGCATACGTACCGGCCGGCACGAACACGGTGCCTCCGCCCGGGTTCGCCTGAGCCGCACCGATGGCGAGATGGAAGGCGGCGCTGTTGTCGGCGACCCCGTCCGGATTGGCCCCGAAGTTCAATACGTTGAAACAAGAAGGCGGGGGACACGAAGTCACGGCTGCGGTGTGCGCGGCCGATGCCGTTGCGGAGTGGAGCTGCGCCGAACCCCCCGAGTGTCGCGTTACGCCCAATGTCGAAACCACGACGAGCACAACCAGCGTCGCCGCAACCACGATGGTCACCAGCGTTCGTGTGGCAATGCGCTTCCGCTTTCGATGCCGAGCCATACCCGTCTCCTGCCGCTCGGCACGACCCCGAGCTGGACAACCGGCCGCAAAACTTATCAGAGAAATTCGTGTACTCGGCCGCCGCCACACTTGTCAATCGGCGTAACCCGCCCGTCCCGTTGTCACTCCCCGGTTGACTGCTTGTAACCCTGCGAAGATCTCGGACACCGGACCGCCACAAACCCGCCATGGGCCGACGGCTCCCGAGCACCGACCACCCCTACAATACCGCGGATGGAGAGGCGCACTGCCGCCATGGTCGTGCTGATCTCGGCTGTCGTCATCGCTGTCATCGTCGTCACGATCGTGCTGATCAATCGCGGACCCTCCCCCAGCCCGCGCCACCCGTCGACATCTCCGACGACGACCGCGCCGCCCAGCTCGACCACCGCGCCGTCGAGCTCGACGACCGCGCCGACTCCGGCACAATCGGCTTCCGCGGTCACGTGCACGGGCAATGCGGCCGCGGATACGTCGGCGTTGACCAACGCCATCGCGAGCGCCCAATCGACGGGAGGTACGGTGAGCATCGCTGCCGGGACTTGCGCCCTCGATGCCCGGCTTCACGTGACTGCGCCCGTCACCATCGAGGGCGCCGGACCGACGGCGACCTCACTGGTCCAGCATGCGCGGGCAACCATCCTTCGTATCACGGCGGACGGAGTGACCGTCGAGAATCTCAATCTCGACACCGCGACCTACAACTCCACGGCACCGCAGCTCAAGAACCCCGATCCCTTGGCGCTGATCTCCAACGCCAGCCACACGACGGTTCGCAACATCAAAGTCGAGACGGGCTCGGGTTTCGGGATCCGCTTCGTCGGCCCTGAGCCGTGTAGCTCGGATCAGCGGACGGGCGACGTCGTCAGCGGCGTCGACGCGACCACGACGGGAAGGGGAGGCTTCGCATCGGTCGACGTCGATTGTCAGAACGGTGCGACCTTGAGCGACATCACGATCCACGGAGGCATCTTGTCTCTGTACCAGGACCAGAACGTCACCCTCAACGGCGAGACGTTCACCCCCGGAGCCAATGCGGTGCCCTGCGACCCAGCATGGTTCGTCACCGGTCCTTCGCAGAACATCTCGATCGACGACGTGACGTCCGCAGGGGGCCCGGGCAAGATCACCGTGACGGCCGGGGCGAAGCAGCTCCGCGCCGGCTCGCTCTCCGCCAGCGCGGTACAGGGATCTCAGCACATCGCAGTCAGTAACCAGAACATCACGAACAGCGCCTGCACCGATCTGACCCACTAGGCAGGCACACCCCACCGAGAAGGTGCCAACGAGAGGGTGCCAACGAGAGGGTGCCAACGAGGGGTCCGCTGGTCGTCGGCGGCTGACCACACTCGAAACGGGCTCCGCCACGCCGTCGTTCCTCAGTCCTGCCTGGCTCCCTTGATGTCCAGCTTCAAGCGGGCCGCCAAGTCCACGGCTCCCACCGGCAGCGCTCCGAGCGCAGCGTTGTAGTCGTCGATGGCGCGGGCCTCTTGGTGATCTTCCACGAAGAGACGGCCACGTGCTTCGAACAGGTTGGCCAACCCGAACCCGTCGACACCGGCGGGCTGCGCGTTGGGCCCAACATTTCCCTCGAAGGCCCCGATGGCGCTCGTCAGGTCCGCGATGGCGGCACTCAGCTGCCCCAGAGCGGCGTGCGCGGCCGCGAGATTGTCGAAGGCTCCGGAGCTGTCCTCTGCCAGCACGGCGGCGCTCTGACAGGTTGCGACGGCGGGCAGGTACTGGTGCCGGACGACATCGAGGCCGCACTGACGGCTGGTCACGTAGACGACTTCGCTCGAGTTCCGTGCCGCGAGGTTTGACGCGGTGGCCATGGCCTTGTCCGCCAGCGCATCATTGCCCTGCGCGAGCGCCAGGTCCGCCACCGTGAGTTGAGCCAACGCGTCCGAGGGAAAGCGGCTCGTGACCGTGTGCACCGCCGCCGCGGCATCGTTGAGCGAGCCGATCGCGATGAGACCGTCGGTCGCGACCAGCGCATCGCTCGGGGTGGACGTCGGTGCCGCGGTCGCGGCGTCGTAGTCGCCGACGGCAGCCTGGGTGTCGCCTGCGGCACGGTCCGCCGACGCGTGGGCCAAGAGCAGGCTCGCGTCGTCGGGTGAGATGGTGAGCGCCCGGTCCAGGTCCTGTATCGACGCCGCGGGGTCGTAGCTCTGATAACACGCGGCACGGCCTGCGTACGCCGACGCGAGACCCGGGAACGTCTTCAGCGCGGCGGTGTAGTCCGCCACGCATCGGTAAGGATGCTTCGCCTGGAATTCCACCCTGCCCTGGTCCAGTGAAGCGCCGGTGACGTCCTTTGAGGCGGCACTCTGGGCGCGAGCGTTCGCGAGGGTCTGGTTCGCGTTCTCGATATTCGTGCCCGCACAACTCGCCAGGAGGAGCGGTACCACCAGCCCCAAACCGGCCATCCGCGCCCGTCTCCTGGTTCGGCTCGGGGCGGCGACCGTCGCGGACCTCACGCGGGTCAGGTGCTCGACGACCCGGGTGAGGATGGACAGCAACAGGACGCCGACCGCCACGCTCCCGAGGACGATGTCGAGACTGTAGGGGTCGGGGAGCAGAGCCAGCGACGGGTATTTCGAAGGGAGTCCGAACCAGTTGGACACGCTCGCCAGGGCCATGAGGCCGAGGAAGATGACGCCGACCCCGGCCACTAACGGACCGATCGTGCCGTCGATGGTGGACGGGTTCGGTGTATCCACCACAACATCGGGGCTGCGTCGGCGCCACCAAATGAGGACGAGCGCCGCGACGACGGTGAGGAATGCGACGACTCGTCCGATCCACTCCCACGTGAGGGTCGAGAATTTGAACGTGATGTTGTGTGCTGTCGTGGGTTTGGCGGTGACGTGATACAGGTTGTAGAGGCCGTCGCCCACCGCCGTCGGACGGTGATTGTCGAGGTGCCAGCCGGGGTCGTATTGCCGGTGGAGCTCGAACCACGGTCCCGCCGCGCCCGCGAGGTTTGCCGTCACTTCCTCGCCGTTCGCTCCGAGGTGCACCGCCCCGATCGTCTGCCCACGTTCCCCCAGCGCCATCTGGGTCAATTGGGACCATTCGACACACGGGCCGACGTCGACCCCCGGAGGGGCGCCGAGCGCGACCGTGCCCGCAGGAGCCTCGATCGGGCCATAGAGACTCCACCCTGGGGTCCTCCCGGCGACCGCGAGGCGGCCCAACGTGCGGGTCGAGCCGTCGACGGACAGGTCGACGGCGTCTTGCGTCGAGCGCACCATGACGCCCACCGTCCGGGGTTGGCTGCTGAAACAGCCGCCGTCCACGTACGGCAGCACGGCGATGCTTTGGGGCAGGTCGGCCGGGGGCGACGGGAACTGTCCGCTGTCGAGGGACTGGCGGTAGATGGCGGGAAGGTCCATCGCTTGGAGCGCCGGCATGACGTCGGTCAACGTCCATGGACCCGAGCCGACCAAGGCCACCGCGGGATAGCTGCCGACCGCGGCGGGAGCACCCCGGATGTGCCAGACGAGCAACTGGGAACCCGGAGCGCCCAGCTGGACCGGTCGCCCGAACATCCCGTCGAGCTGCTGGCGGACCCACGAGGGTGTCACACCGGTGGGGAGGAGCCCCATGTTCACGTTGGCGGGGCTGACGACGTACGAAGCATTGGCCGTGGCCGCGAGATACGGGAACAGCTGGGGCGTGAGATAGCAAAGCGGCTGATTGATCACGGAACAGAAGTACTGGAAGTAGTCGCGACGATTGAGTTGGGTGGTCGTCGCATTCCCACTGAGGTTGTCCATGGGATGGGAGTTGGACGCGATGACGTATCGATGCGACCGCTGGTCGCCCGTCACGTACACGGGTTGCCCCACCCACAACACACTCCCCGTGGTGTGGTCGGCGCTGAGCATGGACGAGACCTCTGAGAAGGCAGCCGGTTGTGCCACTGGAGTCGTGGTTTGCCCGAGCTTCCTCTCCTGAACGGCGACGACGCCCCACAGCGACAGACCGAGCACCGTGACCAGCGACGCCGCCGTCAGAACCCCGACGATCCCGCGACTCGGCCTCTTCAGTCCACGTGATGCGTGTGCGAGCGTCCGCAGGGCAGCCGGAATGAGGATCGCGTAGGCAATGGTGACCACGAAGAGGAACTTCGAGCCCTCGCGGAACAGGTTGAATCCGGGGACATGCTTGTATATGAAGTCGTAGATGCCGCCGAACGGCGCCGTGTTCGTCTTGGCGAGGAACGCGGCGACCAGTCCGGCCAAGGCGAGCCAGACCAGCTCAGGCTCCGGACGGCGCCGCAGCATCGGCAGCATGGCCACGATGGGGAAGACCAAGAACAAGGGGTTCAAGGGCGCCTCGACCTGGTTGGCGGGGTACCCGCCCGTCCAAAAGGCCGAGACCCCGGCGATGCCGTGCTCGAGCGTGATGATGTTGAAGTCGGGGGTGCTCGGGATCGGCAGCGACACGTGCCCGTGATAGGTGAGAAGGGGCACGATCCAGTAGGCCTGGGAACCGACGAAGGTCAGCCCGGCCACGACGGCGACGCCCGCTCGGCGTCGAAACAGGCTCCAGCCCGGCCTCGCGACGGTCAGGACGAGCAGGTAACCGACCATCAGGAGAGCGCCCAGGTACGCAGGGCGGATGTCCACGGCTGCGGTCACGCCGAGGAGAAGGCCCGTGATCAAGCCCCATCGCACCGACATTCGTCGCATGGCCCTGATGAACGTGACCAACGCCAGGCACGTGAGCGCTTCGGCCAGCGCCAACGGGATTTCCGAGTTCGCCTCGATGACGAAGAAGGTGCTGCCCAAGAGCAGAGCCGGGGTCAAGAGGGTCCACTTGGTGTTCCCGAGGATCTCCCGCGCCAGGAGCCAACCGGCGATGGGCAGAAGGACCGCGAAGGGAAGGAAGTAGACCGCTTTCTCGACGAGGCTCCACGACCCACCCAGCCAGCTCAGGAGCCCGTCGAGGGCATAGACGGGAAAGCGGAACGCGTTGAGGAACTGGTTCTCACCGTTGAGGCCCACCGACGTGTTCCAGATGGACGGCCACGGGAACCAGGTGCCGGTCGCGGAGCGTGACTGCCAGTTCCAGTCGCCCGCCGTGAGAGGCATGGTCGTCCACCAGACCCGCCAGACGACGAGACCGGCGACGGCGAGGCCGACCAGGACGCGCCGCGGGCTCCGCACCCCCCGGTCGATCCACTCGAAGGCCCTGGTGAGGACCTCCCGAGATGCCGGCGGCGGGGCCGCTCCGGCACCGTCACCACCCACCGGCGGCGGGACTGCGACCCAGAGGGGCATGGGCGGCGGGAGGACAAGGACCGGTGTCTGGTCTGCGGCGGTCTTCCCGTTGGCACCATTGGCAGCGCCATTGGCGACGGGGGCGGTCACTCCGGCCAGAGGGGCCAGAGGTTGGCCGACCCTGCCGCGAAGGCGTGCTTCCTCCTCGATGACGTAGGCCACCGCCAGAGCGAGCGCTGCGCCGGTCACGGCCAGGTTGCCGACGACCACGACCGTCTGCAGCGTCCCGTGGAACAGCACGACCAGGAGGGGCCGGATCACCGTGATCGGCACGAGAATCCAGAGGATCCAGAGCTTGTTCACCGACTGGCTCGCGTTGATCAGAATGCTGACGCACCCGAGGACGGCCATCCCGACCGCGTACGGACCAAGCAAGGGCGCACCCCCCACGTAGGCGTGCCCCGCGAAGGCGTACATGATCTTGTGCGAAAAGACCTGCAGGACGAGGGCGCCGGCGAGACCCATGCCGAGGCACAGCGCCAGGGAGGCAGCCATGACGCCGAACGTGCTGCGGTCGGCGGCGTGCCGGCGGGCCACCAACGGAAACGCGACGGCCGCGAGGCCTCCGGTGACGAAGAAGGCCGCGTTGCCGATGACGGCGACCGCCGCGAACTGGCCGCTCTGCACCCGGCCGAAGTAGTGCTCCACCAGGATCAGGGGCACGCTGAGATAGACGCCTATCGTGAGCGTGGTCAGGAAACCGATCAGAATGAAGGGCACCACCGGCCCGTACGCATAGCGACCCCGAAACGCCGTGAAGTCCTTCCACAGCAGCGCCAGGCAGACGAAAAACGTCGCGGCAACACCGATGGTGTTGCCGGTGATGACGCCAAACGCCCCGAAGCCGTAGACCAACGCGATCACGAAGACCATGCGGCTGAGCGCGACGAGCACCGTGAGCGCGCTGAAGGAAACGAAGCGACGATGTCCCTGGAGATTCCCCAGCAGGGGCTGGGTGGCCAGGACGAACGGCACCGCGAAGGAGCCGACGACGATGTAGGAATCCGGAACATGCAGGAACGAGCTCAGTACGGGTGCGGCCGCGCATGAAATGGCGACGACCAGGCCACCGATCAGGAACATACGAACGGTCAAAGACCTCAGGAGAATCCCGCTCTTCTCCAGAGTGCCGCCGGGGCGCGACATGTCATAGCTGGTCTGCCACGCCACCAGCCGGCCGAGGGGATTGCCGGGCGTCAGGACGACGTAGAAGCTCACGACCGCCGCTGCCTTCGCGTACTGGCCGGGGTGCAGCGCGTGGCCGGCGATGGATTGGAGTGCCAGTGCGAGCAGTCCCGCGAGCAGCCCAGCCCCCGTCGTCAGTGCGTTGTCCTGGAGGAACTTTCGCCTGCCGGACTCCACCTGCCCGCTGCTCTGAACGGGCGCGGTAACCGGCACGGCGCTCGAAGCGTCTTCTACAGTGCTCGGTACGTGTTCCACAATGTTGGTGCGTGTTCCCCGGTGCCTATTCCGTCCGAGCCATTGTCCCCGACGGACGAACTGCCTGGGGGTCGGCTAGGAACCGCAGCCCGCGTGCCGTTGCCGCAGCTGGCTGCCCTTCACGGTTCTCTCCGCTGCCCATCGGCCGGCGCTCCTTGTGAAGGGGTAAGGGAAGTGTAGACCTGCCCCGATCCGTGCTTTGACCGCTTGGTGACCCGTTGCTCCACCGCAACCTGGAGCACACCGATCAGCTCGACGAACTTCAGGAGAAACATGCCGGCCGCCAGCAGGGGGTGACGGAGCATGTCCCGCCAGTGACGCAGAAATGCGGGACGCAGCACGGAGTTGCCCTGTGAGATCGCGTCGTTCTTGTGCTTGGCGAGGTAGTGGAGGTACCCCGGGGCGTAGTAGCGGCGCTTGACGAAGCTCCCGTAGAGAGTGATTCGTCCCTCGTCGTGGTGGATATACGACGCTGTCCGGGGTAGATTGCCGCGCCCGGCAATTCGTGCCGAGAGATCCCAGTCCTCGGCGCCGTTGAGCTCGATGTCGTATCCCCCCACCGCGATGAAGTCGTTCCGGCGGAACATGCGTGCTGCCTCGACGTCGTCGTCACCGACGTAACACCGGCGTTCGAGCATCCGGCAGTGTGACCAGTAGCCGTCGCCGAACGACAGCTCAGGAATCACGACCCCGCGCACGTTGGTGTCCTGGAGTGCGCTGACTCCGTCAGCGACGACTCCCGGCTCGAGCACCATGTCGGAGTCGATGAGGACGATGTAGTCACCGCGAGCGTTCTCGACGCCAAAGTTACGCTGCGCGCTCCGTTCGGGACCCCGCGAAAGGTAGAAGTCGCTGTGACGCTGCGCGATCTGCGAGGTACCGTCCGTGGAGCCGTTGTCCACCACGATCACTTCGACGGTGGGAAACGATTGGTTGCGGATGCTCTTCAGGCACGCATCGAGCGTCCTTTCCGAATTCCGCGTCGGTACGATGACTGAGACGAGCGTTGAGTCGCCCTCGTGCGCCACGTTGCGTGTGCCCTACGGGCTGGGGACCAAAGCGGGCCCGACGGGCAGCTGGTCCGAACGGAAGGTTCCGCCGAGGAGAGGCACCACGACAGCGGCAAAATCGTTCGCGCTCCTCTCCCAGCTGTGGAGATCTGCCCACGCGCGACCCGCCTGACCCATCTGGCTTCGCAACTCGGCGTTCCCCAGCAGGGTGATCGCCGCATCGGCCAGGGCTTGTTCGCTGCCGTACTCGAACAGGAGACCCGTCTCGCCGTCCCTGATTGATTCCCGGAGCCCGTGGACGCGCGAGCCGACGACGGGAATGCCCCGCGCGCTGGCCTCCATACATACGACACCCCATCCCTCGAACGACGATGCACAGACCGCGATCCATGCCGTTGTTGCGAGCTCGTCTCGCACCTCGCTCGGCACATAGCCGTGGAACCGAATGTGCCGCGTCAGGCCCATCGACCAGGCGAGCCGCTCTAATCGGGTGCGGTCAGGACCCTGGCCGACGATGTCGACGTGGAGCCGTGGAACGCGCTCGAGGATCAGCGGGATGGACCGGATGAGAACATCAACCGATTTCTGGGGCGTCAGGCGCCCCATGCACAAGATCGTGGGCGTGGAGGAGCGCTCGAGTGACATGTGCATCGGGGGCACGACCCCTGGGGTGACCACCGTGATGAGGTCGCTCTTGAAACCCAACTGCACGGCATCCGATCGTGTGTCCTCACTGCAGGCAACCACCTGCTCGTTACGGTACAACCACGGCATCAACGACCCTTCGAGCCAGATCGCCAGCCATCGCAGAGAGCGCGGCACCAGCGTCCTGAAGATCTCCTGATGTACGTGGTTGATCACCAGTACCTTGGGCAACCGACTATAGAAGGGAGTGAAGTACGGGATGCCGTTCTCGCAGTCGATGATGCAGTCGTACTGCTTGCGCAGCCGTAACAGGTAGTGCACGCAGACCCGCGGGTACTGGGTGAGGCGTCCACCCACACGATGGAACCGGATCTGATCGATTACCTCCGAGCGCTGGCTGCCGTGGTGGCGTTGGGTCAGCCACCCGACCTCCATGCCTTCTGCCGCCCACCGAAGCGCGATCTGGTGCATGTGCGCCTCGGCGCCGCCCGCGTGGGGGTGCGTCACGTCCCGCCAATTCATGATCAGTACACGCGGCACCGATGTCCGAGCTCGATTCCGCGGCGGGGCGGTCTCCTCCAGGTTCCGGCCCACGTACCCGCGCAGGAAGCTCAAGCCGTACGCGAACACCACCACCGGCAGTACGAAACCGGACAGCATGCCCACCGTCAACGACCCCTGCGTGCGCAAGCCCCGCATCGATTCGAGGGCGGAGAACGCGAACAGAGCGCTCACTGCGGCCACTGCTGCCAGGAGAACGTTCGATCGGGCGGCAAAGACGAGGGTGAACACCAGGACCGCGCCCAACAGCAGCGCCACCGAGGGGAGGGCGAACGGGAACAGCGGTGCCGCTTCGGGCAGCCGCCGAGCCATGCATCCACGCGATCGTCCGTACGAAGAGACGTCACGGAGCAACTGCCCAGGGAAGCCCGGGGCCGGTGCCGTGGCGGCCAGCCCCGCTTCCGTCTTGATCTTCCCGTCGAGGAGGTGCCGCACCTTGTAGCACAGTCGGACCGACTCGCCTCCTCCTCCTGCCGGCGTCTGGAACCCCCCGACGGCCCAGAAGGCATCGGAACGGATCGCCAGGTTCTCCGCTCCGACCTCGCGCACCTGCCGTGAGGGCACGCGGCGGGCATTGTGCCCGACCGGCGTTCCACCGAGATATTTCGTCATGACCTGCGCGCTGATGCGCTGGCTCCGGCGGTCGCCCGTGGGAATCACCGGACCGCCAGCCACCAAGAGGCCGGGGTCCTCGTCGAAGGTCCGGATCACCTCGGCGGCCCACCCCGGGCGGAGCGTGACGCGGCCGCTGACGAAGGCCAGGACCTCTCCTCGCGCGCTCTTGGTTGCGGCGTCGTAGCGGTCACCAAGGCTGGCGGACGGGAACACGACGACCTCGACGTCGTCGGGGGCGTCCACCCAGGGTTCACGACAGGTGACGACGATCTGGGCATCCGTCCCGGCCACCGAGGACTCGAGCGCGCGCACGCCGGCAGCTCGGCTGGGCCCACGCAGGCTTGCCGCATCGACGATCACGGTCAGGGCGCACGCGACGTCTTTCTGGGCAGTCTGATCATCCGAGGAGGGAGTGTTCTGCCTTCCCCTGCTACTCGCATTACCCGAGGAGACGGTGCTCTCCGTGGTCGTCAAAACCGCTCCTCCCTTTCGGCTCGGGGCAGATCCCCGACGTGCTGCAGATCCCTGGTTCAGCTCCCCCCGGTGCTGCTTCTACGTCACATGGGCGGTCGAGCCCCGGGTCGTCTCTGCCATGCCGGCGACCAGGGCCCTCCGCTTTCGCCTCCATCACACTGGCGACCCGACGCAACCCTGGCGGCATGCGGGGGCCTAGCGTGCGGTGTACTCGGTTTTGTTTATCTCCGTTCTCTATTCGATCTTCGTGAGCGGTTTCAACTGTCGGTGCGAGACGAGCCGCACCTCTCCCGCCCCAGCTCCCACGCCGTCTCTGCCGTCGCTGGGGCGGTGCCGCAGCATCCTGTCACGACGGCCCCGTGAAGGCTCGGATCTCATCGAGCAGGTTGACCACCTGGAGCGCCTGGTCGAAAATCTCCCCCGAGCTGGGTGTCAGCTCCAGGTCGGCGTGTCGAGGCACCTCGTAGCCTGAGCCGATCCCGGTGAAATCGGCGATGCCGCCTGCTCGGGCGCGCGCGTACAGGCCTTTGGGGTCGCGCTGCTCGCAGATGTCGATGGGCGTGTTCACGTACACCTCGACGAACGGGAGCCCATCGTCGGCGTGGCGCTCTCGCAGCTTGCGGCGTTCCTCCGCGCACGGTGCGATCAAGGACAGCAGCGCGACGGTGCCCGCCTCGGCGAACATCCGGGCCACCTCCCCCGCCCGGCGCAGATTCTCCGCTCGGTCAGCGTCGGAGAATCCCAAATCGTTGCAAAGGCCGTGCCGGAGGTTGTCACCGTCGAGCATGAAGGCGGGGTGGCCCCGCTTCACGAGCTGCTCCTCCACGGCGGCGGCCAGGGTCGACTTGCCAGACCCCGAGAGGCCCGTGAAGAGAACGGTGGCGCCCCGCACGTCGAGGTGCCGGCGACGCTCTTCCCGGGTGACCTTGCCGGTGTGGCGCACGACGTTCGGGCTGGGCCCATGCTGGGCCGCGAACTTGACCGTGCCTGCGCCGACGGTGATGTTCGTGCGAGGGTTGATGAGGATGAAGCTGCCCGTGGCCCGGTTGATCTGGTAGTCGTCCAGCGCCAGAGGCTCCGTTGTGTGCAACCGCACCCGGCCGATGTCGTTGAGCAGCAGCTCCTGGGCTTCCTCGTCCCGATGCAGCCCGTTGACGTCCATCCGGTAGTGCACTGCCTCGACCGTCGCTCGCACGACCTTGGTCGTGTGCTTGATGAGGAAGTGGCTCCCCACCCTCAGGGGGTGTCGGCCGTCCATCCAGGTGATGGTCGCCTCAATCTCTTGGACCATGCTCGGCTGGTTGTTCGGGCGGCAGATCATGTCGCCCCTGGTCACGCCGACTTGGTCCTTGAGCGTCATCGTCACGGCCATGGGCGGGAACGCCTCGTCCACCGGGCCGTCGGCCGTCTCGATGGTCTCGATCGTCGTCGCCACGCCTGAGGGCGTGATCACCACGGTGTCGCCCGGGCGGAAGACGCCGCTCGCCACCGTTCCGGCGTAGCCGCGGAAGTCGACATCGTCGCTGGAATGCGTTCGGATGACGTACTGGACCGGGAACCTCGGGTCGACGAAATTCTCGTCGCTCGATATGTAGACCGACTCCAGGTGGGTGAGCAGCGGGACGCCCTCGTACCACCACAAGTTGTTCGAGGGTTGGACGACGTTGTCGCCCAGCAGGGCCGACATCGGGATGAACACGACGTCACGCACGTCGAGGCGACTGGCGAACTTCATGAAGTCGGCCTTGATCTCCTCGTACCGGTCCCGGTCCCAGTCGACGAGGTCCATCTTGTTGATGCAGACGACCATGTGCGGGATCCCGAGCAGGCTCGCGAGGAAGGCGTGCCGCCGGCTCTGTTCCACGACGCCCTTGCGAGCGTCGATCAGGATCATGGCGAGGTGGGCGTTCGAAGCCCCGGTCACCATGTTGCGGGTGTACTGGGCGTGGCCCGGTGTGTCCGCAATGATGAACTTGCGTTTCCGCGTGGCGAAATACCGGTAGGCCACATCGATGGTGATGCCCTGCTCCCGCTCCGCCCGCAACCCGTCGGTGAGCAGCGACAAGTCGGTCTCGGCGCTGCCGCGACGGATGCTGGTGCGCCGGATCGACTCGAGCTGGTCCTCGAAGATCGCCTTCGAGTCGTAGAGGAGGCGACCGATCAGAGTCGACTTGCCGTCGTCGACCGAACCGGCGGTCGCCAGGCGAAGGAGCTCCATCAGAAGTAGCCCTCGCGCTTGCGGTCCTCCATGCCACTCTCGGAGATCCGGTCGTCGGCCCGGGTGGCGCCCCGCTCGGTGAGCCGGGTGGCACCGACTTCTTCGATGATGCGCTCAATGGTGTCGGCGGGCGACTCGACGCATCCGGTGCAGTCGGCGTCACCAACGGTCCGGAAGCGCACCCTCGCCTCGAAGACCTCCGCACCGTCGTCCGGCTCGAGGTGCTCGTTCACCGACATGAGCATGCCCTCGCGCTCGAAGACCGGGCGGATGTGCGCGAAGTAGATCGAAGGCACCTCGATCTGCTCCTCGGCGATGTACTGCCACACATCGAGCTCTGTCCAGTTCGACAGAGGGAAGACCCGGATGTGCTCACCCTTGTGGTGTCGCCCGTTGAAGAGGTTCCAGAGCTCAGGGCGCTGGTTCTTCGGGTCCCACTGGCCGAACTTGTCACGGAAACTGTAGACGCGCTCCTTGGCCCGAGCCTTCTCTTCGTCGCGTCGCGCGCCACCAAAGAGCGCGTCGAACTCGTGTTCGCGAACGGTCCGGAGCAACGTCGGTGTCTGCAAGCGGTTGCGCGTGGCCCGCTCGCCGATCTCGTCGGCGATGGTCCCGGCATCGATATCGTCCTGCACCGAGCCCACGACGAGACGCAAGCCGTGGGCCGCGACGGTGCGGTCGCGAAAGTCGATCACCTCGGCGAAGTTGCGCCCGGTGTCGATGTGCACCACGGGGAACGGCGGGGTCGCCGGGTGAAACGCCTTGCGGGCCAGGTGCAGCATCGTGATGGAGTCCTTGCCACCCGAAAACAGCAGGCCGGGGCGCTCGAACTCCGCGGCCACCTCGCGCATGATGTGGATCGACTGCGCTTCGAGCGCACGCAGGTGGCTCAACCTGTAGGCGCCGGCCAGCTCCTCGGAGCTCAAGGCAGGTCCTCCCGGCGCAGCCGGGACTGAAGCCGAGCTGGGCGCAGCCCGCGTCGGCCGGGGAAGAGACCCGGGAAACTGTTCACCTGCCGCCGTCACACTGTCCACTGCGAGGGCCTCCGCAAGAGTCTTCGCCAACTGGTTGGTCGGGCCGGCGGTCGGGGAAACCGCAGCTACTCCCGCTGGGCGCCATGGTAGGGCGCAGCGACCCTGAAAAGAAAGTGTGATGACGGTCTAATTGGGCTAATTACGCCACTAATTGCGTATTTGCCACCAATTTCATCCCCGCGACACCCGGGTGAGGCGGCAGTTTCAACCCCGTGACACCCGGGTGAACCGCCAGTACGCCCCCCCTGGCACCCGGGTTGAACTGGCAGTTTTCACCCCCCCGACACCGGGTGGACCGGCGATGACGCTCAGGCGCCCGCTTCGCTGGCGTCCGCGGACGGCTCGCCGCCGTTGCTGATCGGGTTTCCGTAGGTGTCCTCGCCCGTCGGCGCCGCCCCGAGCCAGCTGGCGTCGATGGAGGAGTCGAAGGGTCCCTCGCTTCCCCCTTCTCCCATGTCACGCAGCCAGTTGGCCAGGTCCTCGGTGTCGGACTCCTCACCGCCCACCGCCCAGAACGGCAGGGCCTCGGCGTCGGGCATATCGAGGTGGATGTTGCGGTAGTGCTGCATGCCCGACCCCGCGGGGATCAGCTTGCCGATGATGATGTTCTCCTTCAGCCCGAACAGCTGGTCGCTCCGCCCCTCGATCGCCGCTTCGGTGAGCACGCGCGTCGTCTCCTGGAATGACGCCGCCGACAGCCAGCTCTCGGTGGCAAGCGACGCCTTGGTGATGCCCATGAGCTCGGGACGGCCCTCGGCCGGCGTCTTGCCGTCCTCGACCAACATCCGATTGACCTCCGCGTAGATCTGGTTGTCGACGCGCTCGCCCGGGAGGAACGGTGCGTCGCCCGGCTCGGCGACGAGCACCCGGCGCAGCATCTGGCGCACGATCAGCTCGATGTGCTTGTCGTGGATCGACACTCCCTGGTCGCGGTACACCTTCTGCACCTCTTCGACGAGGTACTGCTGCGTCTCGCGGATGCCCTTGACCTCCAGCAGTTCCTTGGGGTCCTTGGGTCCCTCGACCAGCGCGTCGCCCGCGGCGACCTCCTGGCCGTCGACCGCTTCGAGGTGGGCACGCGGCGGCACCAATGTGGAGTCTTCGGTGCCGTCGTCGGCCACGACCGTGATGCGTCGTCCCGTCTCGTCGTCCTCCAGCCTGACGGTGCCCGAATGGTGGGCCAGCACGGCGGCGCCCTTCGGGGTGCGCGCCTCGAAGAGCTCGACCACGCGCGGCAGGCCGTGGGTGATGTCCTCACCGACCACGCCACCGGTGTGGAAGGTCCGCATGGTGAGCTGGGTGCCCGGCTCGCCGATCGACTGCGCCGCGATCACGCCGACCGCCTCGCCGAGCTCGATCATCGACCCGGTGGCGAGCGACAGCCCGTAGCAGGCGGCGCAGACGCCCTGGGGCGACTCGCAGGTGAGGACCGAGCGCACGCGCACGCGGTCGATCGCCTCGTCGTCGCGCATGGTGGCCAGGATCTCGTCGTCGAGCAGCGTGCCCGCCGGGTACAAGGTCCCGTCGGACAGCTTCACCTCCTCGGAGAGCAGGCGGCCGAAGGCGCGCGTCTCGAGGTAGTTGCGGTGGCCCGGGCCGTCGGGGGCCACGCCCTCGATCCAGACGCCGCGGGTCGTCTCGCAGTCCTCGATGCGGATGATCAGCTCCTGGGCCACGTCGACCAGTCGCCGGGTCAGGTAACCCGAGTCGGCGGTGCGCAGCGCCGTGTCGGCCAGGCCCTTGCGGGCACCGTGGGTGGAGATGAAGTACTCCAGGACCGACAGGCCCTCGCGGAAGGAGGACTTGATCGGCCGGGGGATCATCTCGCCGCGCGGGTTGGACACGAGGCCCTTCATGCCGGCGATCTGGCGGATCTGCTGGCTGTTCCCCCGGGCGCCCGAGTCGACCATCATGTCGAGCGGGTTGAAGGCGATCGTGGCCAGCTGGGCCTCCATGGCCCGGCCGACCTCGGAGTTGGCCGAGGTCCAGATCTCGATCTCCTTCTGGCGGCGCTCGTCGTCGGTGATGATGCCGCGCTTGAATTGCGTCTCGGCCTTCTCGGCCTCCTTCTCGTAGCGGTCGAGGATGGCCAGCTTGTCCGGCGGCGTCTGCACGTCGTCGATGGAGATGGTCAGTCCTGACTGGGCGGCGAAGCGGAAGCCGAGCGCCTTGATCCGGTCGAGGCTGGCGGCCACCACGTGCTTGGGGTAGTTGGCCGAGAGCTCCTCGACGATCTGCCCGATCGGGGTGTTGCGCTTGCCGACCACGTCGTTGACGAAGGCGAAGCCATCCGGCAGCGCCTCGTTGAAGAAGACGCGCCCGGGCGTGGTCTCGAGGCTGAGGGCGCCCTCCTCGTCGGGGGTGATGCCGGCCGCCCCGAGCCGGTTGGCGAGCGTCGAGCCCTGCGCAGGGCGCAGCGTGATCGGGACCTGCAACTCGACGTCGCCCGCGTCGAAGGCCGCCTCCAGCTCGTGGAGGTGGCGGAAGGCCCGCCCCGCGCCCGCGCCCTCCTCGACGCGCAGCGTGAGGTAGTAGGCGCCGAAGACCATGTCCTGGGTGGGCACGGTGATCGGGCGGCCGGTGGCCGGCGAGAGGATGTTGTTGGCCGACAGCATCAAGACCCTGGCCTCGGCCTGGGCTTCGGCGGACAACGGGAGGTGGACCGCCATCTGGTCGCCGTCGAAGTCGGCGTTGAAGGCCGTGCAGACGAGCGGGTGCACCTGGATCGCCTTGCCCTCCACCAGCACCGGCTCGAAGGCCTGGATACCCAGGCGGTGCAGCGTCGGCGCCCGGTTCAGCAGGACCGGGTGCTCGCGGATCACGCCCTCGAGCACGTCCCACACCTGGGGCCGGCGTCGCTCGACCATGCGCTTGGCCGACTTGATGTTCTGGGCCAGCTCCGCGTCGACGAGCCGCTTCATGACGAACGGCTTGAACAGCTCGAGCGCCATCAGCTTGGGCAGGCCGCACTGGTGGAGCTTGAGGTTCGGGCCGATGACGATGACCGAACGGCCCGAGTAGTCGACGCGCTTGCCGAGCAGGTTCTGGCGGAACCGGCCTTGCTTGCCCTTGAGCATGTCCGAGAGCGACTTGAGCGGCCGGTTGCCCGGGCCGGTGACGGGACGCCCGCGGCGGCCGTTGTCGAACAGCGCGTCGACGGCCTCCTGGAGCATGCGCTTCTCGTTGTTGATGATGATTTCGGGCGCGCCGAGGTCGAGCAGCCGCTTGAGGCGGTTGTTGCGGTTGATGACGCGGCGGTAGAGGTCGTTGAGGTCCGAGGTGGCGAAGCGCCCGCCGTCGAGCTGCACCATCGGGCGCAGGTCCGGCGGGATCACCGGCACCGCCTCGAGGATCATGGCGCGCGGGTCGTTGATGCGGCGCCCGTGGTCGTCACGCCGGTTGAAGGCGGTGACGATCTTGAGCCGCTTGATCGTCTTCTGGCGGCGCTGCGCGGAGAGGGGCCGGCGGCCGTCCTTGGCGTCGATCATGTCGCGCAGCTTGATCTCTTCGGCATCGAGGTCGATGCGGTCGATGAGCTTGAGGATGTACTCGGCGCCCATGCCGCCCTCGAAGTACTCGTCGTAGCGCAGACGGAGCTCGCGCCAGAGCATCTCGTCCTCGATGATCTTGCGACCGTGCAGGCTCCGGAACTCGTCGAGGGAGCGCTGCGCGATCTCGATGTCCTCCTGGGACCGCTCGCGGACGGACTGGATCTCCTTCTCCACGGCGCGCTGGCGCGCCTTGATCTCGGCGTCGCGCGCGCCCTCGCTCTCGAGCTGCTTCAGCTCGTCCTCGAGCGCCTTGAAGCGGCGGTCGATGTCGAGGTCGCGCTTCTTCTCGATGTCGGCGATCTCCTCGGCCATCTCGTTCTCGAGCGAGGGCAGGTCCTGGTGCCGCTTCTCCTCGTCCACCCAGGTGACCAGGTTGGCCGCGAAGTAGATGACCTTCTCGAGCTGCTTGGCCTTGAGCTCTTCCCGGGGCTCGGTGCCCATGAGCAGGTAGGCCAGCCAGGAGCGGGTGCCGCGCAGGTACCAGATGTGCACCACGGGCGCCGCCAGCTCGATGTGGCCCATGCGGTCGCGCCGGACCTTGCTGCGCGTGACCTCGACGCCGCAGCGCTCACAAATGATGCCCTTGAAGCGCACGCGCTTGTACTTGCCGCAGTAGCACTCCCAGTCCTTGGTCGGGCCGAAGATCTTCTCGCAGAAGAGGCCGTCCTTCTCCGGGCGCAGCGTGCGGTAGTTGATCGTCTCGGGCTTCTTGACCTCGCCGTTGGACCAGCCGCGGATGGAGTCGCCGGTGGCGAGCCCGATGCGCAACTGGTCGAAGGTGTTGACGTCCAGAGCCATTAGGAGAAGCTCCTCTCTGCGGCGCGCCGCTCGTCCTCTTCGTCCGAGCCGCGCTCGTTGCGGCTGATGTCGATGCCCAGCTCCTCTGCGGTGCGGAACACGTCCTCGTCCAACTCGTGCATCTCGATCTCACGGCCGTCCTCGGCCAGGACCTCGACGTCGAGGCAGAGCGACTGCATCTCCTTGATGAGCACCTTGAAGCTCTCGGGGATGCCGGGCTCGGGGATGTTCTCCCCCTTCACGATGGCCTCGTAGACCTTGACCCGTCCGAGCACGTCGTCGGACTTGATGGTCAGCAGCTCCTGCAGCGCGTAGGCGGCGCCGAAGGCCTCGAGGGCCCACACCTCCATCTCGCCGAAGCGCTGGCCGCCGAACTGCGCCTTCCCGCCGAGAGGCTGCTGGGTGATCATGGAGTACGGACCCGTCGAGCGGGCGTGGATCTTGTCGTCGACCAGGTGGGCCAGCTTGAGGATGTAGACGTAGCCGACCGAGATCGCGTTGTCGTAGGCCTCGCCGGTGCGGCCGTTGTAGAGCTTGGCCTTGCCGTCGGTGCCGATGAGCCGGAGGTCGTCGTCCGTGCCTTCGACCGTGCCGTCGACCGTGCCGTCGTCCGTGCCGTCGCTCACGCCCATGGCGTCGTCGGAGGCGATGCCCGTGCCCATGGCGTTGTCGGGGGCGATGCCGGTGGCGATGCCGATGCCGGGGGCCATGCCGGTGCCGAAGCCGCTGTTGTCGGGGCCGGTGGCGATGCCGTTGCCGTTGGCGCTGCCGTTGCCGTTGCCGTTGACGTTGGCCGAGTCCGGGTTGAGCTCGCCGAAGACCTGCTTGATCGTCGGGTGCGACCCGGCGTCCTCGGCCTCGTCCCAGTGGGCGCCGTCGAAGACGGGAGTGGAGATCCAGGTGGCCGGCTCGGTGCGCGGGCGGGTCTTGCGCGCCGCGCCGTCGCCCTGGGCCGAGGTGCCGACGCCCTCGTTGACCTCCACGCCGGCCCAGCCGTGGCGGGCCGCGTAGCCCAGGTGCGACTCGAGCACCTGGCCCACGTTCATCCGGCTCGGCACGCCGAGCGGGTTCAAGATGATGTCGACCGGGGTGCCGTCGGCCAGGTACGGCATGTCCTCCACCGGGAGGATCTTGGAGATGACGCCCTTGTTGCCGTGGCGCCCGGCGAGCTTGTCGCCCTCGGAGATCTTGCGCTTCTGGGCCACGTAGACGCGCACCAACTGGTTGACGCCAGGCGGCAGCTCGTGGGACTCCTCACGGGAGAAGACGCGGACGTCGATGACCTTGCCGTACTCGCCGTGGGGCACCTTGAGCGAGGTGTCGCGCACCTCGCGGGCCTTCTCGCCGAAGATGGCGCGCAGCAGCCGCTCCTCGGGCGTCTGCTCGGTCTCACCCTTGGGGGTGACCTTGCCCACCAGCACGTCACCGGGCTCGACCTCGGCTCCGACCCGGATGATGCCGCGGTCGTCGAGGTCCGCCAGGATCTCCTCGGAGAGATTCGGGATGTCCCGGGTGATCTCCTCGGCGCCCAGCTTGGTGTCGCGCGCGTCGACCTCGTGCTCCTCGATGTGGATCGACGTCAGGACGTCGTCGCGCACGAGGCGCTCGGAGAGGATGATGGCGTCCTCGTAGTTGTAGCCCTCCCAGGGCATGAACGCGACGAGCAGGTTCTTGCCGAGCGCCAGCTCGCCGTTGTGTGTGGAGGGGCCGTCGGCCAGCAGGTCGCCGGCGGTGACGCTCTGCCCCTCGGACACCAGGACCCGGTGGTTGATGCAGGTGTTCTGGTTGGAGCGGCGGAACTTCGAGAGGCGGTAGACCTTGCGCCCGAGCGCGGTGCCGTAGCGGTCCTTCTGGCCCGAGGGGTACTCGACGGTGATGGAGTCACCACTGATCTCGGTGACGGTGCCGTCGCCCTCGGCCAGGATCACGTCGCCGGCGTCGCGAGCGGCGCGCGCCTCGACCCCGGTGCCGATGTACGGCGCCTCGGGGACGACGAGCGGCACGGCCTGCTTCTGCATGTTGGCGCCCATGAGGGCCCGGTTGGCGTCGTCGTGCTCGACGAAGGGGATCAGCGCGGTGGACACCGACACGATCTGCTTCGGCGAGACGTCCATGAGGTCCACCTCGGACGGCGGGACGAAGTCGATCTCCGACGTCGTGCCGTAGGAGCCGGTGGCCGCGCCGACGCGCACGCCGGTGCCCTGCGGGCCGCGGCGCACCAGGACACGCTCCTCGGTCAGGCGGCCCTGGGCGTCGACCGACGCGTTCGCCTGCGCGATGACGTGCTCCTCCTCCTCGTCGGCGGCCAGGTAGGACACCTCGTCGGTGACCTTGCCGTCGACCACGGTGCGGTAGGGCGTCTCGATGAAGCCGTACTCGTTGACCCGGGCGTAGGTGGCCAGGGCCCCGATCAGGCCGATGTTCGGGCCCTCGGGCGTCTCGATCGGGCACATGCGGCCGTAGTGCGAGGTGTGAACGTCACGCACCTCGAAACCGGCACGCTCACGCGACAGGCCGCCCGGGCCGAGCGCCGAGAGGCGCCGCTTGTGGGCCAGCCCCGACAGCGGGTTGTTCTGGTCCATGAACTGGCTCAGCTGCGAGGTCCCGAAGAATTCCTTCACCGCGGCCACGACGGGACGGATGTTGATGAGCGTCTGCGGCGTGATCGCCTCGACGTCCTGGGTGGTCATGCGCTCGCGCACGACCCGCTCCATGCGCGAGAGGCCGACGCGCACCTGGTTCTGGATGAGCTCGCCCACCGAGCGGATGCGCCGGTTGGCGAAGTGGTCCTGGTCGTCGATGCGGTAGGTGGAGTCGCCGTCGGCCATGTGCAGGGCCAGGTGCAGCATGTAGGTGGCCGAGGCCAGGATCTCCGAGGGGCTGAGCACCGACTGGCCCGGGGCCGGCTTCTCGATCTCGATCCCGAAGAGGTCCTGCAGCCGGTCGAGCTCTGGCCCGAGCTTGCGGTTGAGCTTGTAGCGGCCGACCCGGGTCAGGTCGTAGCGCTTCGGATTGAAGAAGGCGTTCTCGAAGTAGACGCGTGCGGCCTCGGCCGAGAGCGGCTCGCCGGGCCGGGCGCGCTTGTAGATCTCGAGCAGCGCCTCCTCGCGCGACGGCGCCAGGTTGCGCTCCTTCTCCCACTGGCCTTCGAGGAAGTCGAAGTGGCGCACGAAGCGGTCGAGGAAGGCCTCGTCGCCGTAGCCCAGGGCGCGCAGCAGCACGAAGAGGGACAGGCGGCGCTTGCGGGCGACCCGGCAGCCGGCGGTGACGTCCTTGCCCGGCTTGGCCTCGATGTCGAGCTCGATCCACTCACCCCGGTACGGGTGGATGGTCCCGGTGAAGACCGTCTTGGCGTCGCGGCCGGGCTGGAAGATGACGCCCGGTGAGCGAACCAACTGCGACACGACGACGCGCTCGGTGCCGTTGACGATGAAGGTGCCGCGGTCGGTCATCATCGGGAAGTCCCCCATGAAGACCGTCTGCTCCTTGATCTCGCCCGTGGTGGCGTTGAGGAAGCGGGCGCGCACGAAGACGGGCGCCGCGTAGGTCATGTCCTTTTCCTTGCACTCCTCCACCGAGAACTTCGGCGGCGGGCGCAGGTCGGCGTCGGTCGGGTCGAACTCGAGCTCCAGGCTGAGCTGACCGGTGAAGTCCTCGATCGGGCTGATGTCGCTGAAAGCCTCAGCGAGGCCCTTGTCGAGGAACCATTGGAACGAGTCGCGCTGGATCGCGATCAGGTCAGGCAGAGGCAGAGCCTCGTGGATGTTGGCGAAGGAGACGCGTTCGGGGCTGCGGGACCGTGAGGTCAACGGTCAACACCTCCAAGGTGAAAGTACGGCGGGGAGGACGGGGGGATTGCCGCGGGCGGCAGGGTTAGGGCGGACGAGGACGGTGGAAGGGCGGCTAGGGATGCCAGGGCGCGCGCCGACCCCGCGGAATTACGGAATCGAGGACACGGAGACGCACGGCAACCGTGCATCTTACCGTGCGGCAGGCACAGTTACAACCCCTTTGGCCGCGCAAGCCCGACGGGCAGGTGCCCGTGGTCCAGAACAGGGTAAAGGTGCCCTTCCCGCCCGTCAAGGACCTCGGTCCGGCGGCCCGGATGCGGCGGCGGCGGCCGGGGGTTCGCGACGGAGCGGGAGGAGACCCGCCCACCGTGTCGGAGAAATCCAACCGCCCCTCACCAGGGAGTTTGTAGATCCAAGGTCGGACAACCAGTCCGATCTTCACCCCACTCGGGGGAAACACCTAGAGCCCGGCACCCCGCCCCCTGCCCGCTACGGGGACCCCGGGGCCCGGCCGGCCGAGACGAGCGCCCCGGAGTCGGCCGGGCCCGGGCCCGGATCCCGACTACTGGACCTCGACGGTGGCGCCGGCGCCCTCGAGGGCGGCCTTGGCCTTGTCGGCGTCGTCCCGGTTGACCTTCTCCAGCACCGGCTTCGGCGCCGCCTCGACCAGGTCCTTGGCCTCCTTCAGGCCGAGGCTGGTGAGGGCGCGCACCTCCTTGATCACCTGGATCTTCTTGTCGCCGGCGGAGGTCAGGACGACGTCGAAGTCCGACTTCTCCTCCTCGGCCGGGCCGGCGTCGGCGGCAGCCGGCGCGGCGGCGGCCACCGCCACGGGAGCGGCCGCGGTCACGCCGAAGCGCTCCTCGAAGTCCTTCAACAGCTCGCTCAGCTGGATCACCGACAGCTCGGCGATCCCGTCGAGGATCTCTTCCTTGGTCAGGGTTGCCATCTTCCTGGCTGTCCTTTCTTTCCTACGGTCTCGTTGGTTCTCGAATGTCTCTGGTCGTCCGCAATCGCCTGGTGGCCGCCCGCGCGCAGGCCCTACTCCGGGCGCCCCTTCGGACGCGCCTGCCTCGGGGGTGTCCGCCGCCTCGGCTTCGCCTCCCGCCTCTCCGGCGGCCTCCACCGGCTCTGCCACCGCCGAGTCCGGCGAGTCCGGCGCAGTGGCCTCAGCCTCGGGCGCCGCCTCCGCCCCAGGTGCCCCGTCCGCCACGGCGGCCCCGTCGGCTGCGGCCGATTCGTCCGGCGTGGCCGATTCGTCCGTCGGCAGCGTCTCGCCGCCGGCCTCGCGCTGCTCGATGAGCGCCTGCATCCCGTAGGCCAGGTTGCGGGGCAGGGCCTCGAGGAGCCCGGCCATCTGCTGCATCGGCGCGGCGAGCGCACCGGCCAGACGGGCGAGCAGCACGTCACGCGGCGGCAGGTCGGCCAGCGCGGCCAGGTCGGCGGAACTGAGGAGCGACCCGTCGGCCAGCCCACCCTTGATCACCAGGTGCGGGTTTGCCCGCGAGAAGTCGCGCAACGCCTTCGCCACCGAGCTGACGTCGCCCTGCACGAAGGTGAGGGCGCTCGGCCCGCTCAGGTACTCCGACAGCGGCTGGTACTCGCCGCCGTCGATGGCCCGGCGCACGAGCGTGTTCTTGAAGATCTTGTAGTCACCGCCCGCGGCGGCCAGCGCGCTGCGCAAGTCGGCGAGCTCGGCCACCGTGAGGCCGCGGTACTCGCTCACGATCTGGGCCGTCGCCGCGTTCAGGCGCGTCCTGACCTCGTCGACGACCTCGACCTTCTTGCTCATCTGTGCGTTCTGCGTTGCCATCGGTTCCTCCACCGGGCTCGACCGCCCGGAAGCGGGCCAGGAGTCTCCGGTGAGCGACGGCGCAGACCGGCCCCGGGGCCGGCTGCACAGGTGTCGCCTCGTCAGGCCGGCCCGTTCGGGCCGCTTCGGCACCCGAAGGTGCACCGGAGGTCTCTGGCGTACGGATTCAGTGCCCGGCCACCTGGGCCGACGAGCGGGGGTGGTGGGCTGTGCGGGAAAGCGTAGACGAAGTCCGGAACCCGGCTAGGCCGGGACCGCCACCTCCTCGTCGCTGAAGCGGGCCTTGACCGGGTCGATGTGGACCCCGGGGCCCATGGTCGTCGACACGGTGATCGACAGGAAGTAACGGCCCTTGGCGGCCGCGGGCTTGGCCCGCTGTAGCTCGTCGACCACCGCCCGGATGTTGTTGGCGAGTTGGTCGCGGCTGAACGAGGCCTTGCCCACCCCGAGGTGGATGTTGCCGACCTTGTCGGTGCGGTACTCGACGCGGCCACCCTTGAACTCGGTCACCGCCTTGCCCACGTCGGTCGTGACGGTGCCGGTCTTGGGGTTCGGCATGAGCCCGCGGGGCCCGAGCACGCGGCCGAGCGAGCCGACCTGGCCCATGAGGTCGGGCGTCGCGATGGCGACGTCGAAGTCGAGGAAGCCGCCGTTGATCCTCGCCACCAGGTCGTCGGCGCCCACCACGTCGGCCCCGGCGGCCCGGGCCTCGGCGGCCGCGTCGCCCGCCGCGAAGACGGCGACGCGGTTCGTCTTGCCGGTGCCCTCGGGCAGCGTCAGCGTGCCGCGCACGATCTGGTCGGCCTTGCGGGGGTCCACCCCGAGGCGGACGGCGAGCTCGACCGACTCGTCGAACTTCGCGCTCGCCAGCTCCTTGATCAGGTCGACCGCGTCGGCGACGCCGTAGAGCTGCTCGCGGTCGACCTTGTCCAGGCTGTCCTTGTACTTCTTGCCGTGTTGGGGCATTCCATCGTCCTCCGCGTCGTGCGGCCGCCTAGCCGGCGACCTTGATCCCCATCGACCGCGCCGTGCCGGCGACCTGCTTCTTGGCCGCCTCGAGGTCGCTGGTGTTGAGATCCTTGAGCTTGGTCGTCGCGATCTCGGCCAGCTGGGCGTCGGTGATCGTGCCGACCTGCTCGCGCCCGGCCGTCGCCGCGCCCTTGTCGAGGCCCGCGGCCTGGCGCAACAGCACCGGTGTGGGCGAAGTCTTGAGGATGAAGGTGAAGCTGCGGTCCTCGTAGATCGTGATCTCGACCGGGATGACCTGGCCCCGCATGTTCTCGGTTGCCTGGTTGTACTGCTTGCAGAACTCCATGGTCTGGACGCCGTGGGGTCCCAGGGCCGTGCCCACGGGGGGCGCGGGAGTGGCCGAGCCGGCCTCGAGCTGGATCTTGACTACGGCGAGCACCTTCTTCTTGGGTGGCATCGTCTGTGCTCCTTACTTCTTCGTTCTTGTCGTTCTTGTCGTTCTTGTCGTTCTTGTCGTGTGAGTCGTTCTTGACGTGTGAGTCGGGCCGGGCGCCTAGAGCTTGGCGACCTGGCTGAACTCGAGCTCGACCGGCGTCTCCCGGCCGAAGATGTTGACCAGCACCTTGAGCTTGAGCTGGTCCTCGTTGATCTCCGAGATCTGGCCGGAGAAGTCGGCGAAGGGCCCTTCCTTGACCCGGACCGTCTCGTTGACCTCGTACTCGAGGCGGGCGCGGCCGCGCTTGGGAGCGCCGCCCGGGCCGGCCTGCTGCTTCACCTGCAAGATGTTCTCGACCTCGGCGCGCGAGAGCGGCGTCGGCTTGGTCCCCGGGCCGACGAAGCCCGTCACGCCGGGAGTGTTGCGAATGGCACCCCACGTGTCGTCGTCGAGGTCGCAACGGACGAGCAGGTAACCCGGGAACACCTTCTTCTGGACGGTGACCTTCTTGCCGCCCTTGAACTCGTCGACGTCCTCCATCGGGATGACGACCTCGTAGACGCGGTCCTCGATGCCGCGCGACGCGACCACGTTGCCCATGTTCGAGCGCACCTTGTTCTCGTAGCCCGAGTAGGTGTGCACGACGTACCAGCGGCCGGGCCGGTCGTAGGGGCTCTCGACGGGCGGCGGCTCTTCGCCCTCCTCGTCGCCCCAGCCGCCGAGCTCGGTCGGCTCTGGCTCCGCCGTGGCGTCGACCACGAGGTCCGGCTCGTCGCCCACCGTGACCGCATCGGCACTGCCGTTCCCGTTGGCCGCGGCGGTCGCCGGCGCCTCGTCGATGGCGTCGAGCACCGACTCTTCGACGATCTCCTCCACGATCTCCTCCGCCATCTCCGCTGACACTTGCTCCTCCACGACCTCTTCGATCTCCTCCGCGACGGTTTCGACCACCGCGTCCACGGCGATCTCCTCGAGCTCGGCCTCGTCCTCGGCCGCGACGTCGTCGACCACGTCGTCCGCGGAGGCGACGTCGACGTTGACCGCGGCTTCCTCGGGAGCGGCCTCGGACTCCTCACGCTCGGCCTCGACGGCCTCGTAGACGTCGTGCTCGTCTCCGATCGCGAGGGCTTCTTCTGCTTCTGTGTGACTCATGTCGCTCATGGGGTACCTGCTACTTGCTGAAGAGAAGGGTGATCAGCTTCCCGAAGGCGAGATTGAGCACGAAGATCAGGCTGATCATGATCACCAGCGTCGTGAACACGACCGAGGTGTAATTGATGAGCTCGGCGCGTGACGGCCAGGCGACCTGGCGCATCTCGTCGCGGACCTCGCGGGCGAACTGGGCGGGCGTCGCCCGCTTGCGAGCCGGTGCGCCCCCCTTCTGCTGACGGGGCGTTCGGGTCGTCGGCCGATCAGCCGCGCGACGGGTCGACGGAGACCCATCGGCCTCCATTTGCCCTTGGCGCTGCATCAAGCGCTTTGTCTCGCGGTTCACGGCTCTTGCCTCACAACCTTCGTTCTCTGATGACTCACACGTCCGCGCAGGGCAGGAGGGACTCGAACCCCCAACCGCCGGTTTTGGAGACCGGTGCTCTTCCAGTTGAGCTACTGCCCTCGGTGGGGTGCCTTCGGTTGCCCTCAAGCAGGTGGTTCTTCCCCCTGACCTGGGGATCGACCTTTCAGAGTAGCACCGGCAGGATCGGACCGGCTCCGCGGGTCAGCGGGTCTCCTTGTGGAGGGTGTGCTTGCGGTCGAAGCGGCAGTACTTCTTCATCTCGATCCGCTCACGGTCGTTGAGCTTGTTCTTGGTCGTGATGTAGTTGCGGCGCTTGCAGACCTCGCAGGCCAGCGTGACCTGGACCCTCTTCTCGTTCTTCGGCATCTTCAAACCCTTCCTTGTCGTTCCTGGTCGCAGCCCGGGAACCCGCCCCCGGGCCCTGGTAGCGGCGGCGGGACTCGAACCCGCGACAACACGATTATGAGCCGTGTGCTCTGACCAACTGAGCTACGCCGCCATGGGCGAGCCCCCTGTCGGAATCGAACCGACGACACCAGCCTTACCATGGCTGTGCTCTGCCGACTGAGCTAAGGGGGCGCCGCGGCTGCCTTCTTCGTTCCGCGAGCGCTCGATGATAACCCAGGGCACGTCGCCGGCTGCCTCCGCTCCCCGGGTTTCGCGACCTCAATTGTACCATCCGGTGATGCTGATCCGACTGGCCGAATTGGCCGATGCCGAGGCCGTTCGGACCATCTACAACGTCGAGGTCACCGATTCGACCAACACCTTCGACATGGTGGCGCGGACCCGGGCCGAGCAGGAGGCCTGGATCCTCGGGCACCACGGGGTGCACCCGGCGATCGTGGCCACCGGGCCGCCGGACCGATCACGCCAGGGGGCCGGGGCGCTGGCCGGGGCGAACGGCGAGATCGTCCTCGGGTTCGGCTCGCTGTCGCCGTTTCGCGAGCGCTCGGGCTACTCGGGCACCGCCGAGAACTCCGTCTACGTCGACCGTGCCCAGCGTGGGAAGGGGGTCGGGCGGGCCTTGCTCGCCGAGTTGCTCGTGCTGGCGTCGGCCCACGGCTTCCACTCGGTGATCGCGCGCATCGCCGGGCACAACGAGACCTCCGTCGGCCTGCACAAGGCGGCCGGCTTCGAGCTGGTGGGCGTCGAGCGGGAGGTGGGCCGCAAGCATCGCCAGTGGCTCGACGTGGTGGAGCTGCAGCGGCTGCTCTAGGGCTCGCGCTGGCCCGCTGCTGGTCCCCGGCTCAGGACTCGGGGCTCAGGTCTCGGGGCTCAGGACTCGAGGCTCAACGCTCGAGGCTCAACACTCGAGGCTCAGGGACGGCGGGTTCAGGACTCGAGGGCGGCGTTGGCGGTGCCCCGCCCGGCGTGTGCCGGCATGGCACCGAGCCGCTCCCGGTCGAAGCGCCACGACGTCGTCCAACTGCCCAGTGGGACGATGAGCACCGCCCACAGCACCAGCACGGCGAGGAGCATGGCGGCGGGGTCCGTCTGGACGAGCTGGTTCAGCAGGAGGGTGCCGCCGGTCAGGCCGATGAACGGCACGACCGTGGACACGCCGAGGACCAAATAGAGCATCCGGCCGGTGGCCACCGGGGCAAGGAGGATGATCCCCCAGGTGAGATACCAGGGCTGAACGACCGGGCCGAGGAGCACGAAGGCCAACATCGTGATGCCGAGCGCCGAGAGCAGCCCGATGCGCTCGCGCTGGTGCAGGCACCACAGCGCGATGACCGCGGCGCCGAGGAGGCCGATGGCCCGGGTCAGCGTGAGCACCCCGCCCAGGCCGACCCCGATGCCTACGACGTGCGCCGAGCCACTGATCAGGAGCCCGACCCCGGTGGCGGGGGCCATCCAGGAGCGGACCGTGCCGGGGGTGCCGAGGTTGGCGATCCACCCCCAGCCGAGACCCGACACCAACGAGAGCGCGCCCATCACCGCCACCGTGATGAGCCCTGCCCGCACCATCATGCGGGCGCGTCGACGGAACTCGGCCCCGGCGCCGGCCCAGTCCCAGGCGACGTAGACGATGCCGATGGCGGCGGGCACCTTGATCGCCGCCGCCAAGGCGCAGAGGACGACCCCCCACACGGGGTGCCGGCTGCGCGCCGCGGTGATGCCCGCCAGCAACAGCCCCACCATGATGGCGTCGTTGTGCGCTCCCCCGACGAGCGCGAGCAGCGTGAGCGGGTTGAGCACGGCCAGCACGAAGGCAGGTCCCGGCTCCTTGCCGAAGGAGGCCGCGAGCTTCGGGATGCAGTAGGCGATGAGTGCCACGCCCGCGACGGACTGGAGCCGCAGGAGCACCACGGTCGCCAGCGTGTGGTGGAGGCTCAGGGACGCCGACCACCCGGCCAGCAGGAGGAAGAGGGGCCCGTAGGGGGCGGCCGTGTTGAGCCAGAGGGGGTCGACCCCCGACACGTACGGACCCGACCCGAGGGTCCCGGGGCCGTAGTTGTAGGGGTTGATGTGGTGGCTCATCATCTCGCCCTGGGCCGCGTAGGAGAAGACGTCCCGGCTGAAGAGTGGAGCCACGAAGAGCAAGGGCGCCAACCACAGGGCGAGCATGTACGCCAACGACTTGATGGGCACGCCCGGGCGCGCCTTCAGCGTCCGGTAGAGGCCGAACCAGACGCGTACGAAGAGCAGCATCCCGCCGTAGACGGCGACCACGCCGGGCAGCATCAAGCTGGTGGTGGGCCAGGCGGTCTCGCCGAAGAACCACGTGCCGCCCTGCCATCCTTCGAGCTTGAACGGCGAGCTCGGCAACGAGGCGCCGACGCAGATGGACAGGACGGCGATGAAGCCGAGCAGGGCCGGCCGCTTGAGGAACGACCAGTCGTCGGGCTCGCCCTCGTCCGCCTCGATGCGTTCGGTCAGGACAACGTGCGGGGTGAGGCGGAGGCGCAGGGCCTCGCCTCGCATGGACAAGCGGCGAAGGCGCGCGCCGAGACGGTCGAGGACCGGCGTTGGGGGGGTCGCGCTGTCGTCCACTGAGCTTTCAGTTTCTCGCTTGTCGTCACCAGGCCCATGGCCCGCAGGCCCGGGGGATGGAGCTGCCCACGCCAAGGGCGAGCATGCTGCCGCAATCGATCCGAAACCGCATTGTAACGGCAGGCTCGGGGTCCGAACAGGTAGCCAGCACCCGTGGCGACCCCAGCGTTGACCTGCGGCTGCGTGGGCCGGGAAGGATTTGAACCTCCGTAGGTGTTAACCGGCAGGTTTACAGCCTGCTTCCTTTGGCCACTCGGACACCGACCCGCAGCGGGCGAGGTTAGTCCGGCACAGGACCCGGGAGCGCCAGGTGACGCCGGTAACCTGGCTTCATGCCCACGTTTGACATCGTCTCCGAAGTCGACATGCAAGAGGTGCGCAACGCGGTGGACCAGGCCAACCGCGAGGCGGCCACGCGCTTCGACTTCAAGAACACCGATTCGGCGATCGAGCTGGGCGAGTCCGAGCTGGTGCTGCGCTCCTCGACCGAGGACCGCCTGCGCGCGCTGCACCAGGTGCTCGACGAGAAGCTGGTGAAGCGCCACGTCTCGCTCAAGGCCTTCGAGGACGGCAAGGTCGAGGAGGCCCAGAAGGGCACGTCCCGCCAACGCGTCGCGATCAGGGCCGGCATCTCCCAGGATCACGCCAAGCGGCTCAACAAGTTCATCAAGGACCTCGGCCTCAAGGGGGTGTCCTCGCAGACCCAGGGCGATCAGCTCCGGGTCTCGGGCAAGAAGCGGGACGACCTCCAGGAGGTCATCGCGAAGTGCAAGGCCGAGGACTTCGGGATCCCGCTGCAGTTCGACAACTTCAGGGACTGACCGGCCGCGCCGCGCGGCGCGCCGGCCGGGGCCGGTGACGGCGGGATCAGCTGGCCGCGGGGTGGGCCGCCGTCTCCTCCTCGACGGCGAGGTGCTCGTCGAACTCCTCGAGCTCGAGCTTGAAGACGCGGTTGAACAACATCAGCTTGAGCACCCAGAAGATGGCGAACGACATGAGGTTGGCCGCCAAGACGAGCAGCGTCGTATCGAAGTGGTCCAGTTGCCACTTGATCGCGTAGTGGCGCGCCAGGGCCGCCCAGATGATGGAGAACGCGATGCCCGCGGCCGCGGCGGTCCAGAAGGGCACGACCTCCTTGAGGAAGTGCGAGCGCCCGTGCTTGCCCCAGGCCCACTTGCGGTTGAGCCAGTAGGACGGGAACGTGGCCACGACGTTGCCGAAGACGGTGCTCGGCACCTCGCTCCAGATGTGGAGGACGCCGTAGACGATGGCGATGGTGACGAGCGAGACCGCGGTCGAGATCACCGAGACCATGGAGTACCGGAAGATCTTCCGCCCCTCGTGGGTGTGCAGCCAGTCCCAGAGTGCGGAGAGGCGGACAAGCACTACGCCACCATAGTCCGGTCCACATTTCCGAACGGGTCGGCGACGCAGGTGCCTACGCGGGTGCACGGACCAATCGGTTTGACCGGGCCACCTCCCCGTACCAGTGCGCGCTCGGCTTCGGGCGCCGCTCGAAGGTGCCCGGGGCGATGGCCACCAGGCCGAACTTGGGCCCGTAGCCGAGGTGCCACTCGAAGTTGTCGAGGAGGCTCCACACGAAGTAGCCCCGCAGGTCGATGCCCTCGTCGACGCAACGATGGGCGCTCTGGAGGGCCTCGCTCAAGAACGTGATGCGCTCGGTGTCGTCGGCGGTGGCGATCCCGTTCTCGGTGACGACAACCGGCCGTCCGCTCACGGAGGCGGCCCGCCGCACGGTGTGCTCGACGGCCTGCGGCCAGCGCTCGTCGCCCATCTGGGTGACCGGCACCTCGGGGTCGTTCGGGGCGAGCCCGTCCGGCCCGAAGTGCATCCGCGTGTAGCACTGCACGCCCACGTAGTCGTCGCCCTCGGTGGCGCGGAGGAACACGTTCTCGAGCATCTCCTCCGCGGCGTCCGCCAGGATCTCGCCGCCGTCGTCCGCGGTGATCTCGGCCATGGACAACGTGAGCCCGACGGGGAAGTCCCCGGGGCCGGCCCGCAGCGCCTCCACGGCGAGTCGGTGCGCGCGGACCATCGCCTCGTTGACGGCCGCGTACCGCACGAAGTCCTCCTTGACCCCGGGGGGGTACTGGCCCTGGAAGTAGCCCATGACCGACACGACGTTGGGCTCATTGATGGTGCAGGCCCAGCCGACCAGGTCCCCGAGGTGCGCGGTGGCCCGCCCCACGAACCGGGCGAAGCACTCGGGGGCGTCGGGCGACTCCCAGCCCCCGCGCCGGGCCAGCCACCGCGGCGTCGTGAAGTGATGGAACGTGAGGACGGGGAGGATCCCGTGCCCGTGGCAGGCCGCGCACATGCGGCGGTAGTGCTCGAGCGCGGCCACGGAGAACTCGCCCTCGGCCGGCTCGATGCGGCTCCACTCGAGCGAGAACCGATAGGCGCCGAGGCTCATGTCGGCCACGAGCCCGATGTCCTCGCGCCAGCGGTGGAAGGAGTCGCAGGCGTCGCCGCTCGGCTCGAGGGTGCCCGAGTCCGGGTCGTGCTCCCAGGCCCACCAGTCGTTGTTGACGTTGCCACCCTCGATCTGGTGGGCCGCCGTGGCCACGCCCCAGGTGAAGCCGGGCGGGAACACGAGCTCGCTCGTGTGCGGGGGCGGTGCGGCGGGAGTCACGCCGCCGCAGGGTAGCGGCGCATCGCGCGGCCTGCCGCGAAGCGGATGCGACGGGGGGCTCCGAACCTGGGCAACATGGGCCGATGAGCGCGTCCTTGGAGTTCCTCGTCAATCTCCTCGACCTCGAACCGATCGAGGTCAACATCTTCCGCGGCACCCAGCCCAACGAGGAGCGCCAGCGCGTCTTCGGCGGGCAGGTGGCCGGCCAGGCGCTGATGGCGGCGGGCCGCACCGTCGAGCACGGCCGCGTGCACTCGCTCCACGCGTACTTCCTCCGGCCGGGTGATCCGACGGTGCCGATTCTCTACGAGGTCGACCGCATCCGCGACGGGCGGTCCTTCACCACCCGCCGGGTCGTCGCCATCCAGCACGGGCGGGCCATCTTCAACATGTCGGCGTCGTTCCACGATCTCGAGGAGAGCGGCATCGAGCACCAGATCCCCATGCCCAACGTGCCGCCGCCCGAGGACCTCGCGCCGCTCTACGAACGCCTCGAGCCGTGGAGGGAGGAGCTGACCGACTGGTTCGACCGGCCCCACCCCATCGAGCAGCGCCACATCGGCGAGCTGCCCTGGCACAACAAGGGCGGGGACCCGCAGGCGCGCCTGTGGATCCGGGCCGACGGCGAGCTCCCCGACGACCCGCTGCTTCACGCCTGCGTGACCGTCTACGCCTCGGACATGAACCTCTTCGACGTCATCTTGGCCCCGCACGAGATCAGCTGGGACGACCCGGAGTTCATGGGCGCCAGCCTCGACCACTGCATGTGGTTCCACCGGCCGTTCCGGGCCGACAAGTGGCTGCTCTACGACACGGACTCCCCCGTCGCGGCGAACGGTCGCGGCCTGGCCCGCGGCTTCCTCTTCGACCGCTCCGGGAACTTGTGCGTCAGCCTCGTGCAGGAGGGCCTGGTGCGCCTCCGCCAGACCGTGACGGCCGCTGCAGCCTCGGCCAGCATCGGAACCGGCCACCATGGCCCGGCGTGACGCCCTCGGTGCGAGGGGTCAGCGCGACCCCATGGGGACGTAGTCGCGCTCCTCGGCCCCGATGTAGAGCTGGCGCGGCCGGGCGATCTTGGAGTCCTGGTCGAGCATCTCCTGCCAGTGGGCGAGCCAGCCGGACGTGCGCGGGATGGCGAAGAGCACGGGAAACATCTCGAGCGGGAAGCCCATGGCCTGGTAGATGAGGCCCGAATAGAAGTCGACGTTGGGGTAGAGGCGGCGGGACGTGAAGTACTCGTCGTTGAGCGCGATCTCCTCGAGCTTGAGCGCGATGTCGAGCAGCGGGTTCTTGCCGGTGACCTCGAAGACCTCGTCCGCCGTCCGCTTGATGATCTTGGCCCGCGGGTCGTAGCTCTTGTAGACGCGGTGCCCGAAGCCCTGCAGGCGCTGGGCGCCGTGTCCGGCCTTCACCGTCGCGATGAAGTCGGGCACGTTCTCGATGCTGCCGATGTCGGTCAGCATCTTGATGACGGCCTCGTTGGCACCGCCGTGACGCGGGCCGTAGAGCGCGGCCGCCGCAGCCGCGGTGGACGAGTAGGGATCCGAATGCGACGAGCCCACGACGCGCATCGCCGTGGTCGAGCAGTTCTGCTCGTGGTCGGCGTGCAGGATGAAGAGGACTTCGAGGGCGCGGGCGAGGACGGGGTCCGCTTCGTAGCGCGGCTCGGCCACCTTCCAGAGCATGGACAAGAAGTTGGGGCAGAAGTCGAGGGAGTTGTCCGGATAGACGAACGGCATGCCCACGCTGAAGCGGTGTGCCGCGGCGGCGAGCGTCGGCATCTTGGCGATCAGCCGGATGATCTGCTTGTTGCGCAGCTCGGGGTCGAAGATGTCCTTGGCGTCGAGATAGAAGGTGGAGAGGGCCGCTACCGCCGAGACGAGCATCCCCATCGGGTGGGCGTCGTAGTGGAACCCCTCGAGGAAGCGCTTGCGGACGTTCTCGTGGATGAACGTGTGGTAGGTGACGTCGTGCTTCCAGACGGCGAACTGTTCCTCGGTGGGCAGCTCGCCGTTCAGCAGCAGGTAGGCGACCTCGAGATACGAGGATTGCTCGGCCAGCTGCTCGATCGGATAGCCGCGGTAGCGGAGGATGCCGGCGTCGCCGTCGAGGTAGGTGATGGCGCTCTCGCAGGCCGCCGTCGACATGAAGCCAGGATCGAAGAACCACACACCGGGCAGGAGCTTGGCCCATTCCTCGGCCGAGACCCCGCCGTTGACGAGCGGAATCTCGATGGACTCGCCATTGCGATTGTCCGTGATCGTGATGCTCTCGGGCACGAGAAGCGCCTCCAATTCCTCATTTCGGTGCGGGACCGATCCTATGGGCCCGATGCGAGCGTGGTCGACACGTCGGGGCCGGATCCGCCCGCGCATGCTCACGTGGCCGGCGCCACCTCCAAGGCCTGTTCGAGCGTGGCGGGGACCACGGTCTGGCCGGCCGGGAGCACCACCGAGACCGTCAGCAGGTACGTGGTTCCCGGCTTGACGCCGAAGGTGACCGTGGGCAGCGTGGCGGACGCGCCGGCGGCGAGCGCCACCGTCTCGCTGTGTGTGGTGGACACCCCGGACGCCGGCGACTGGTCCGCCAATGTGAAGCGGACCGTCGCCCGCGGCTCGGTCACCGAGCCGTTGTTGGCGACCACGACGGTGACCCCGAGCTGCGTGGTCGGGCTGATGACCGACACGGCCGGCGACGCGCCGGGCGCCGCCGGCAAGGCGGGAGGCGTGAGGCGCACGGTCCGCAACGCCAGGTAGTGGGTGGAGGCGAGGATCGGTGAACCCGCCAGCATGTCGATCTGCGACGAGATGGTCCCCGGTTCCCAGGCTCCGGGTTCGGTGACCCAGACGGACTTGGGGAGCCGGCCGTGACCGACCGCGCCGGCCAGCTCGCGCCGCACCGAGCCGTAAAGGCGGTCGGCCTGCGCCAGCATCGCACCGGCCGCGGCGATCCGGTCGGTGGCCTGGGTGGCGGACAGCTGCGCCGCCCCGTCGCCCGGCGTGGACGAGTCCGCCGCGCCGGTGCCGGGGTCGGCTGCGGGCCGCATGCCGAGGAGCCCTTCGACGGCGCCGCGCAGCTCGGACATGGACTGGGCCCGATCCGCGAAGACCGTGGCGAAGTCCGTGCCGATGGTGCCGAGCGACGTGGAGCGAGCGGCCGCCGCTGCGCTCGCCGACTGGTTGGCCGTCTGCTGGACGGCCGTGTTCAGGCCCACCTGCAGACCCTGGCGGGTCTGCTTCGAGAACGTGGACATGAAGGTGCGCAGCTGGGCCGCGGTGGCATTGGACTGCTGGGCGACGACGGACCCCTGGACGGCCAGCGACCGGTTCGAGGCGGCGTCGTAGCCCTGCGACTGCCGCGACACCTCGGCGAGCCCGCCCACGAGGAGCGCCAACACGATCACCGCTGCGACGAGCAGGATGACCCGCCGGGCCCGGGATCGACGGCGCGCGCGGCGGCGTGGCCTGCGTGGCGACATCGCCACGGAAAACTACAGCGGGAGCTGGGTGATTACAGCGCGAGGAAGGAGGAGTCGCCCGGCTCGCCCGCCTCGTCCGCCGTGGTCAGTGTGCTCGTGCTCGAGCGCCACTGCACGGTGGGTGCGATGGCCCGGATGTCCACCCGGCCCCGGTGGCGCTCGACGAGGTCGAGGATGCCCCGGATCACGTCGTCGGTGAGCAGGTGGGGCTCGAGGCCCAGGTCCAACAGCTTGGTGTTGGCAGCGTTGAAGTAGTGCTCCTCGTTCTCGACCCGGGGGTTGGACAGCCCCTCGGCGATGTCGACGCGGTTCGGCGAGAACCGCTTGACCATCTCCGCCATGTCCCGCACGGAGAACGACTCGGTGAACTGGTTGAAGACCCGGAACTCGCCCCGTTCGGCCGGGTGCTCCGTGGCCAGCGTGACGCAGGCAAGGGTGTCGCGGATGTTGAGCATGCCGCGGGTCTGCCCGCCGGCGCCGTAGACGGTGAGGGGATGCCCGGTCACGGCCTGGACACAGAAGCGGTTCAGCACGGTGCCGAAGACACCGTCGTAGTCGAAGCGGGTCGCCAGCACCGGGTCGAGGTCGGTCTCCTCGGTCGACTGGCCGTAGACGATGCCCTGGTTGAGATCGGTGGCCCGCAAGCCCCAGATGCGGCAGCCGAACATGATGTTGTGGCTGTCGTGCACCTTGGACAGGTGGTAGAAGGAGCCCGGTTGCTTGGGGTAGGGCAGCACGTCGGTGCGGCCCTTGTGGGTGATCTCGATGAACCCTTCTTCGATGTCGATGTCGGGGTACCCGTACTCGCCCATGGTCCCGAGCTTCACGAGATGGATCTCGGGGTCGATCTCCTTGATCGCGTACATCACGTTGAGGTTGCCGACGACGTTGTTCACTTGCGTGTAGACCGCGTGCTCGCGATCGATCATGGAGTACGGCGCCGAGCGCTGCTCGCCGAAGTGGATGATGGCGTCGGGTCTCGCCTCGGCCACGACTCCGTAGGTGAAAGCGGCGTCGGTGAGGTTGCCGACTCGGACGTTGACCGCGTGACCCGAGACCTGCTCCCAGCGCGTGACGCGGTCTTGGAGCGACGCGATGGGCACCAGGCTTTCGACCCCCATCTCGCGGTCGTACTCGCGCCGCACGAGGTTGTCGACGATGGTGACCTCGTGGCCCCGGGCCGACAGGTGGAGCGCGGTCGGCCAACCCAGATAGCCGTCGCCCCCGAGAACCAGAATCTTCATCCTCACCCTTTGGCCTCTTTTTCGTCGTCGTGTCGTCGTCTGGTCGTTGTGACCGCTCCGGCTCCACGTTTTGTTACGGAGTCGTGACGAGTTCATTTTGGGGCACAATCCTGAATCCAGCCTGAGTAAGTGCTGTTCAACGCGTGAGAGCAGGCATGAATTCGGGTGACGGCAGCCTAAACGGGCCGGAAACGTGGGTTGGCGGATGCTCGGGGTCCGCAGTCCCTTAGCCGGGCTCGCCCCACAAGGTCCGCCGGAGCCCCGAGGCCCGGGTGATCGGGCGCTCGATGGCGGAACGGATGGGCTCCTCGGTCCCGACCACGATCAGGCGTTCCTGGGCCCGGGTGACCGCGGTGTAGAGCAGCTCCCGGGTCAGGACCCGCGAACTCACCGGGGGAAGCAGAAAGGCCACGGTGTGGAACTGGGACCCCTGGCTCTTGTGCACGGTCATCGCGTAGACCGTGTCGACCGCGGCCAGGCGAGTGGGGCTCACCTCGGCGATGGCGCCGCCGCGCTCGAACGCCGCGACGAGACGCCGCCCCGCCCCGGCTTCGACCACGACTCCCGTGTCGCCGTTGTAGAGCTGCAATGCGTAGTCGTTCTCCGTGACGATCAGCGGACGCCCCGCGTACCAGTCGGTGCCGGTCGCGAACCCCTCGACCTCGGCCCGCAACCAGTTCTCCACGTGGTGCATCCACGTCGCGACGCCCTCGGGGCCGCGCCGGTGCGCGCAGAGCAGACGGAAGCGCCCGAGCGCGGCGATGGCGTCGGCCGCCCGCCCGCCGCGTGCCGCCTCGATCACCGTTCGGCCCGAGGCCACCGCGAGCTCGCGCACCTCGCGCAGGTCACCGGTCTCGGGGCGGTCATTGCCCGCATTACCCGCGTCGGCCGGGTCGACCGCGTCGGCCGGGTCGGCCGGGTCGACCGGGTCGACGGGGATCCATCGGACATTCGAGCCGCCGGCACGCAGCACCGCCACGGCGGCGTCGGCGTCCCCCCGCTGCACGGCCTCCGCGAGCTCCCCGATCGCGCCTCCGAACCGATGCACACGCCGCAGCACCACGATGCCGTCGCCGATGGCGCGACCCGCAGCGGGAGCGGGCGCTTCGTCGGGGACCCGCTGTCCCGAGACCGCGGCCACTCTCTCCCGAGCGGCCCGGCTCATGCGGAAGCCCTCGGCCGCCGGGCCCACGATGTCGCCCAGCACCGCCCCGGCCTCCACCGAGGCCAGCTGGTCGGGGTCGCCCACGAGGATCAGGCGCGCGTGGGGGCGCACGGCCTCGGCCAGGCGCGCCATCATCGAGAGCGACACCATCGACGTCTCGTCGACGACGACGACGTCGTGGGGCAGCCGGTTCGTGCGGTTGTGGCGGAACCGCGTGCGGTTGCCCGGGCTGAACCCCAGCAGCCGGTGCAACGTCGCGCCCTCGAGTGCCTCCAATCGTTCCCGGACGACCGGGTCGATGTCGGCCTGCCGCGCCTCGGCCCGGACGGACGCCTCCAGCCGGGCCGCCGCCTTTCCCGTCGGAGCCGCCAGCGCGACGAGGGGCGGCCGGCCGGGGTCGCCCACGGTGTGCAGGAGGGCGAGCGCCCGGGCGACCGTGGTCGTCTTTCCCGTGCCGGGGCCTCCGGCGATCACGGACATCCGCCGCAGCACCGAGGCCGCCGCCGCGAGGCGCTGGAGGTCGGGGTCGTCGTCACCGGGGAACAGGCGCGCCAGCCCCGCGGCGAGGAGCTCGTCGTCCACGTCGTCCGGGGTCTCGGCGGCGCGCGACTCGAGCTCGGACGCGACCAGGCACTCGTCCGCCCACAGGCGGTCGAGGTACAGGTTCGAGCCTTCCAGGTGCAGCGGACGGTCAGCTCCGACGAGGGCGCAGGCGGACAGGCGACCGAGCCACGCCGGCGGCTCGGGCCAGGGCAGGTTGCCGACGTCGACGGGCGAGTCGGAGTCCGCGCTCGCGGTGTGTTTGATCGACTGCAGGTCGACGCATACGTGGCCCAGGCGCGGTGCCCTCGCCGCGAAGGCGGTGCCGAGCACCACCGCGTCGTCCTCGGTTCCGCCGAGGCGCGCCAGCCTCAGGGCAACGTGCACGTCGGAGGGGGACAAGATGCCGGCCTGGTTGAACGTGCGGAGCGGGCCGGACGCGCGCCGCGCCGTCGTGACGTCGAACGCGTCGGGCCCTTCGACCGGCGTCACGGCGAAACGCCACGGTCGAAGAGGTCGCTGAGCGACTCCACCAGTCGCGGGGGAGGGTGCCAGGACCACACTCCGCACGGCGACCCGTCGGACACCGGAGGTTCCGGCGCGCTCATCCCCCGCACGAAGAGGTACAAGGCCCCGCCGAGATGGCGCTCGGGCTCGTAGTGCGGGAGCCTCCAGCGCAGATAACGGTGCAGGGCGACCGAGTAGAGCAAGGCCTGCAGCGGATAGTGCGCGGCCTCCATCTCCGCCTGCATGGCTTCGGGCCGGTAGTGCCAGGCGGTCAAGACCTCGTCGGGCGAGCCGAGCTTGTTCGTCTTGTAGTCGGCCAGGACGTAGCGGCCGCCGTCGTCGCGGAACACCAGGTCCAGGCTCCCGGTGAGGTAGCCGCGGAGAACCCCGCTGAGCGCAGGGTCGCGGAGCCGGCCGGCGTACCGCGCGACCGGGTCGTCGGCGGCGAGGTGTTCTTCGAGCACGCCGGCCACCTGGCCGACGTCCAGCGTGGCCGTCGGGTCGTCTCCGCCGACGAGCGGGATCTCGAACCCCAGCTCGTCGAGCCGGTTCCGCCGTGCGAGATCGCGGAGTCGCAGGCCGGCGGCGCCCGCACCGAGCGGGCTCTCGATGGCGGCGCAGAGTCCGGCGACGACGGCGTCGCGGTTCCCGAGATCGACGTTGCGCCAGGCCAACTCGCGGTCGAGGGCCTCGCCGACCTCGCCGAAGAGATCGGGTGCGTCGAAGTCCGTCCGTTCCAAGACGCTGTGCACCACCGTGCCGACGAGCGCGCCGCCGGGCATGCCGGCCAGGCCGAGCGGGACGTCGCGCCAGTGCTCCCACCGATCGGAGCCGCGTCGCCGGCCCGCGTGCCGGGAACGGAGCGAGGTCCTCGTCGGTCGTCAGCTGCCGTTCGGGTTCGCTGCCGACGACCGGTTCCTCGTGCAGCGCCCGCGTGATACCCGAATACGACACGCGTCGCCACCCGAGATCGAGTCGGCGATCGAAGACCGCCGATTCCAGCTCCGGTGGCACCCGCTCCTCGTGCTGCCATCGGACGGCGGCGGGTTCGGCCACGCGCTCGACGGACACCTCGGGGCCCAGGGCCCGGAACGCCGCTTCGATCTCGTCGTCGGTGTGGGTCCCCGAGCCATAGGCGTGGACCAGGCCCTGGGCGTCCCGCTCGAACAGGAGGCGGGCCAGGGGCGAATGCTGTGAGTCCTGGACGCCCACCCACCAGAGGAACGCCTGGTGCCGGGCTCGGGTCAGCGCGACGTACAGCAGACGCAGGTCCTCGCCCCTCTCCTCGTCGAGCTCCTGCTTCTGGTGGACGGCAAAGTCGTTGCCCTCGCGCCCGACGTCGATCGTGCGCCGGTTGCCGTTGGCCGCGTCGTGGAACACCGGCACCTCGCTCGGATTGGGCCGCCCGTCCCACATGTACGGGCAGAGCACCACCGGGAACTCGAGGCCCTTGCTCCGGTGGATGGTGATCACCTGGACCGCGTCGGCGTCCGATTCGAGCCGGCGCGCCCGCTCTTCGTTCTCGGTGTCCCGGGACGCATCACGGATCCGGCGACCGAGCCACGTCGCCATCGCGGTCGGGCCGAGACCCTCGGAGACTCCGGCCTCGTGGAGCAACTGGGCGATGTGGCGCAGGTCGGTCAAGTCGCGTTCGCCCGATTCACGCGTGAGCACCCGTTCCGGCACGCCGTGCGAGCGGCTGACCGCCTCGTAGAGAGACGCGATCCCCTCGTCGCGCAACAGGGCCGCCCAGCGATGGAGCGACCAGTGCAATTCCTCCCAGTCGTCCTCGCCGGCACCAGCCACCTCGTCGGCCGTCCACCCGATGAAGCAGGTCAGCGCGGCGAGGGCCGCCCGGTCCCGCGCGGTCGGGCGCTCGAGCGCCTCGAGCAGGCGCAGCCATTCGAGGGCGGGGCTCGTCCCGAACACGGAGCCACTCCCGCCGATGACCGCGGGGACCCCGGCCCGGTGCAACGCGTCGCGCACGATCAGCGCGTGGCTGTTGGCCCGGACGAGGACGGCGATGTGACCCGGATGGAGCGTCGTGCGCGCCAGCTCCGCGCCGTCGCGCCCGCGCGTCACGACCTCGGGGCAGGCCTCGAGCAGCTTGACCACCTCGGTGGCGAGGTCGCGGGCGATGAAGTTGCGCGCGTCGTGCGCCTGGGGCTGGCCCTTCGTCTTGGTGACGGCGACCAGCCCGTCGCCCGCGTGCACGACCCGCACCCGGAGCGGGGCGCCGACTCTGTCCCCGTCCAGCCTCGGGGCGCGGTTCGGCGGTGCGGCGGAGATGCTGCGATACGTGATCCCGGCGGAGCCGAGCTGGGCGTCGGCGAACAGGGCGTCGTAGGCCCGGAGCAGCCCCTCGTCACTGCGCCAGTTCTCGTCGAGGGTCCACTCCGACTGCACGACCTCTTGTGCGTCGAGGTACGCGTGGACGTCCGCTCCCCGGAAGGCGTAGATCGCTTGCTTGGGGTCACCGATCAACACGAGGGTCGCACCGCCTTGACCGAAGGCGCGGTGCATGATGTCCCACTGCACCGGGTCGGTGTCCTGGAACTCGTCGACGAGCACGACGTCGTAGCGCTCGCGCAGGCGGGCGCAGGCAGCCCGTCCCCGTTCCGGGTCGAGGAGCGTGTGCCGCAGCCGCAGCAAGATGTCGTCGTACGTGAGGATCTTCAGGTTCCGTTTCCGGCGCGCCATCTCCTTGCGCACGGCGTCGGCGAACCGGCGTCGAATGGAGGGCGTGTCGGCGGCATTGGACCACGGCGGCACGAGGTCGGCGTCCGGGTGGTCGAGCACCTGCTTGGCGATCTCCAGGGCTTGCGCCCGGGTGAAGCCGAGAGGGTTCGGACTGGCGGCGAACTTCCGCAGATAGAGGTCGTCGACCACCTCCTCCCTCAGGTCGCGGACGTCCTCGACCAGTTCGACTTCCCGGTCGACGTCGCCGGCGGTCCCCAAGCCGTACAGCACCTGCAGGCAGAAGCCGTGGGTCGTCTCGATGGTGGCTGCGTCGAAGTCCGCGATGGCCTTGCCGAGCCGGTCCCGGCGCGCTTCGGTCTCGTCGCGGGACGCGTCGGCCAGGAGCCGCACGATCTCGTCGTCTTCGTGGCTCGCCGTCCCGGCGAGGATGTCCACCAGGCCGTCGTGGGCGGAGACGAGACGGTCGCGCACGCGCTCGCGCAATTCTCCCGTGGCCATCCGGGTGAACGTGATGACCAGGAGGCGGTCGATCGGCGACCCGCCCTCGGCGACGTAGCGCGTGGTCAGCGCGGCGATCGTGAAGGTCTTCCCGGTTCCGGCACTCGCCTGGAGCAGGGTCATGCCACGGGGCAGCGGCCCACGGACCTCGAAAGGCTGCGGGTCGAGCTTCGTCGTGGTGGCGAGCGCCACCGGGCCGTCCGTCATCGGTCGACCACCACCTCCCGAGCGAGAAGACCCGCCCACAGGCGGCACGCGTAGCGCCCGAAACGGGAGGACTCGGAGGGGTCCCAGCCGTCACCCGATTCGTCGGCGCGCGGAGAACCGGATCGCTCGACCATCGCCGCGAACGAAAGCCCAGGGCCCAGGACGAGTTCGTGTTCGGGCTCCCGGTCCTCGCTGTTACCGCCGTAGCCGGACTGCCAGACCCCCGCAGCCGATCGTTCGGGGCTCCGGCCGCGGAGCGGGGCCTCCGCCCAGGCACCCGACGTCTTGCAGTACAGCGGAAGCGGTTCGCACATGCCGCGCCGGAAGAGATCCACCACGACCCGCAGCTCTTTCACCGCCTCCGCCCGCCGCGTCTCGGTGTCGGGGCCCAACGGGGCGATCGTCGCGGTCGACGTCGTGAAACGCGTGCTGGCGGCGCGACCGATGGTGCGGCATTCGAAGGGCCGGTCGGGCGCCGTGGCCGTGACCGCGAGCAGACGGAGCCAGGCGATGAGCCGCGCCGCCGGGCCCAACTTCGAGTACGTCACGTTCAGCACCGTGGTGTCGTGGATGCCCGCAACCGTCCCCACCACGCTCGAGCCGTCGCCGAGATCGACGCGGACGTCGAACGAGCCGGGTTCCGCCGCGCTCCAGCCGGCAGTGACGAGGTCCTCGATCGGACCGGTCATCTTCGCGAGCACCGGGTTCGCCAGCATGCCCGGCGGGAGCGCGCCGCGGGCGACTTCGGACGCCAGCGACGCGTCCTCGCTCGCGCCGGCCAGGCGGGCGCTCAACAGGCGGTCGGCGACCTGCCACTGTTCGAGTGCGTCGAGGTCGATGGGGATCGCGTCCTCGAAGTCACGCGTCTTGTCCCGCAGCGACACCCTGAGCCGTTCGCGGAGGAAAGCCCGCACGGGGTGGCGCACGAACCGTTCGAGCTGGTCGATGGCGACGGAAGGGAACGCGAGAGGGGGCAGGGGCTGTTCGAGGAAGGGCGGCGGGTCCCGACGCGGCGTGAGCGCGGCCTGGGCACCGGCCAGGTGGAGGGAGTCGAAGCTCCATGGGCCGCGGTGCCTGAGTGCGTCGGGCTCGTAGTTGCGGGCGTCGAACGGCTGCAGCGGGTGCGAGATCACGATGGCGTCGCGCACGCGACCCTTGTCGACCCGCACCGAGTGGTCGACCACGTCGAGCAGCTCCCCCACGGGCACGGCCGGAGGACGATGGTGATTGGACCGCTCGTCGCGTCCGGCATAGGTGATGACCAGGTGCTCCTGCGCGGCCAGCAGGGCGTCGAGCAGGAGTTGGCGGTCCTCGCTGCGCACGTCGCGGTCGCCCACGCGCTGGCTGCGCGCGGTGAGGTCGTCGCCGTCACGCTCGATGTGGCGCGGAAAGCTGCCGTCGTCCAACCCGAGCAGGCAGACCACCCGGTGCGGGATGGACCGCATCGGCACGAGGGTGCAGACGGTCAGGTGGCCGGTGCAGAAGTTGGCCCGGGTCGGCCGTCCCTTCAGGCGGTCGGCCAGGATGGAGCGCACGTCGTCGCGGCTGAGCTCGACGGCACTCACGACTCCTCCCAGCGTGGCCTCCCCCACCAGTTCCTCGAGGAGAGCGGTCAGTTGTGCGCGCTGCCACGCGTCGCGATCGGAGGTCGCCGTGAGCGAGTCCGAGATCCGCGCCAGCGTCTCAGCCCAGCCGTCGATGGTCCGCGAAGACTCGAGCTCGTCCAGTGCCGCCTGGAGCCGGTCGATGAACTCGGCCAGGCGGCCGGCCAGGTCGATGTCGGCACTGTCCACGTCGTCGAGCGGCAGCGCGTCGTGGAAGAGGCGCTGACGCTCGTCGGCCATCGCCACGCCGAGCAGGATGCGGTCGAGGCCAGACCGCCACGTGTTGTTGCCGATCCCGTCGAGCTGGAACTCCCGGCGATGGTCGGCGTCGAACCCCCAGCGCACTCCCGCGCCCTCCACCCACTCCTCGAGGCGGAAGATGTCCTCATCGGCGAAGGAGAACCGGCGGCGCACCGGTTCGCGGCCTGCCAGGTCGAGCACCTCGGTCGCGCTGACCCGTGACGTGGCGAGCTCGAGCAGTTCGGCCAGGACGCCCATCACCGGATTGGTCTGGCGCAATGAACGGTCGGCCAGACGGATCTCCAGCGTCCGCGTCGGATCGCCGGATCCGTCGCTGAGGTCCTGCCCGCCGAACGTCGCCTGGATGAGCGGCGCGAACGTCTCGATGTCGGGGCACATCACGATGACGTCACGCGGTTCGAGCGTCGGGTCGTCCTCCAGGAGGTGCAAGATGGCGTCGCGCAGCACCTCGACCTGGCGCCCCCGGCCGTGACAGGAGTGGACACGGATGCTGTCGTCGTCGGGCTCGAGGAACGGTCGCCGGTCCTCCGCCCCACCCACAGCACCCGCACCGACCGGCGCGCGATCCGCCCGGACGTCGTCTTGGACCCGCTCCAACAGCGTCCGCGGGCCTCCGTCGGCCGGCACCACCGGCTGCGGCCCGTCGTCTCGCGCGCCGCCCATGACGAGTTGCATCTCCCGGGCGTCGCGGCCCCACGACGCGAGCAGTGGGTTGTGCGGCGCGGTCGCCGTGGGGTCCTCGCTGCGCAGGACGTAGCGCGACCCGGGACCGACGAGGCCCGCCAGGCGGTCCCACAACGCCGGCGACGGGTGCAGGAGGAACAGGTGCACGTCGCGACGGGCGCCCATGGCCTCGAGGACGTCGAGATAGCTCGCCGGCAGCCGGGTCAGCCCGAAGAGCGACAGGCGCGGTGGGAGGTCGAGGAGTCCCGGCTCGCGGCGCAGTCGCGCGCGCACGTGTCGCGGAGGCGCTCGGCCGGGCTCGGCTGGCCGATTCGGTCTCGGAGGAGCCGCCACAGGTCCACCTGCCACGTGGGCTCGTCCAACTGGGGGGAGCCGGCGGCCCATCGCTGCAGCATGTCGGGCCGGTGCACCGCATAGCGGTCGAAGAGGTCGGCGACGTGCCGGATGCTCGAGAACCGCCTCGACGCGTCCGCCGTCGCGGAGTTGCGCATGTGCTCGGCGAGCGGGGCCAGCCACTCCTCGTCGAAGTGCGCCTCGACCACGTCGATGAGGGGCCACACGGCTCGTTCCGGCGCCCAGGGGTCACCGTCGGGATCCGAGTCCGCCGCCCGCGCCAAGGCTCCTCCGACCAGCGTCCCCGGGAACGGGAAGTCGATGTTGGCGCAGACGCCGTCCTGGCGGCCCTCGCGCGCGCCCAGCCGGTTCGAGAGTCGCTGCGTCAACCACCGCTCGATGCCGCGCGTCGGGACGGAGACCACCTCCGCCGTCATGGGATCGTCGAGCGGCACGGCCACCAGGTCGGCCAGCATGGCGACGAGCTCGCCGGCGCGTTCGGAGCGGTGGACGTGCAGCACCAGTGCAGAGTAGGTCGCCGTTGTTCCCGATCCGCGATGGTCCTGCGGACGAAGTCCGCCACGCCGTCGGTCGACTCGGCTCCCGTATACGGGCGACGGTTGAGCTCGGGCCCCCTCAGGCCCCGGTGCCCCGGTTGGCCCCGCCGTCGGGCAAGGTCACGATGTTGGGCTGTCCCGCCGGGTCCTCGTCGTCGGCCTCCTCGACGGCCTGCAGACGGCGAGGCGCCGCCTCGATCAGCGGGAGCTCGGCGATCTCGACGGTCTCCGACCCGACCACGCCGAGGCCGGGGAACTTGCGCGCCGTCACCAGCACCCGGGACTCCAGTGAGCCGACCGCCTTGTTGTAGGCGTCGACGCTGGAGGTGAGACTGCGCTGCAGCGCCTGCATGTGGCCGGTCCAGGTCCGCAGCCGCTCGTAGAGCTCCACACCGAGCTGTCGCACCTCGCGGGCGCTCTCCGCCATCGTCTCCTGTTGCCAGGACAGCGCGATCGTCCGCAGAGCGGCCACCAAGGTGTTCGGCGTGGCCAGGATGACCCGCTTGTCCAGCGCATGATCCTGCAGCGTCGGGTCGGCCTCGAGGGCGGCGGCCAGCAGGGGCTCTCCGGGGATGAAGGCCACGACGAACTCGGGCGAGCGCTCGAATTGCCGCCAGTACTCCTTCTTGGCCAACTGGTCGATGTGCGTGCGCAGCTGCTTCGCGTGCTTCTCCAGCAGGGGCCGGCGGGCGTCGTCGTCGTCGGCCTCGTTGAATTGCAAGAACGCGTCGAGCGGCACTTTCGAGTCGATGACGACCTCGCCGCCGCCCGGCAGGTGCACGACCATGTCGGGGCGCACGTAGCCGTCGTCGCCCGTCACCGTCTTCTGCTCCTCGAAGTCGCAGTGCTCGAGCATGCCGGCCGCCTCGACGGCGCGTCGCAGGGTCATCTCGCCCCAGCGGCCGCGGGTGTGGGGCGAGCGCAATGCGGTGACGAGGTTGCGGGTCTCTTTGGCCAGTTGCTCGTGGCCGAGGTGCAGCGCGGCGACGCGCTCGCTCAGTCCGGCGTAGGCGCCCTTGCGCTCCGCCTCCATCTGAGCGATGCCCCGCTCGTAGCGGGTGAGGGTCTCGCTCAGCGGCGCCAGGAGCTCCTCGATCGCTTGTTGGCGCCGGGCGAGATCGCCCTGTGCCGCCGTGCGGACCGCGCCGAACCGCGTGTCGGCCAGTGCGAGGAACTGCTCGTTGTTCTTGGCCAGCGCCTCCCTCGACAGCGTGGCGAAGGCTCCGCTCAGGCGGTCCAGGTCCGCCTCGGCACGGGCGGCGCCGTCCACCAGGTGCTTGCGCTGCAGCTCGAGCTCGGTCTGCGCCACCGCGCGCGCCCGGTCGGCCGTCGCCGCGGTGTCGGTCAGCGTCTGCAGCTGCGCCGATTGCTCGGTGATGGTCGCCCTTGCGTCGGCCAGGCGCTCCTCGGCCAGCCGCGTGGCGCTCGATGCGTGTGCGCCGCGCGCGAGGTGCCAGGCCAGTCCGACGAGCAGCCCGGCGGCGAGCCCGATAAGCGCTCCGATGAGCATTGGGCCAGGGTATCGACGGGGTGTCTCAAGTTCGGGGACCGTGCGTGGGACTCGGAAAACGCTGCGCTTCCAGGACCGGGTCCTCGATGGTGACCGGGCCGGGCGCAGCCGGTAGCGTCTCCTAGATGCCGTTCAAGCTGGGTGCAAGCACCAAGCGGGTGGGCGAGCATTTGGACGCGGACGCAGAGGCGGACCAGCCGGCCGACAACGGGCCGTTGGTCATGGAGCAGCCGCTGTGGCCGCGCACGATGCCCGAGCCCAACGAATTGGACCGGCTCTTCGCGCAGGTCTTCGCGCTCGTCGGTGAGGGTATCGCCGGCGCGACGCATGCGCTGCTGGCCGGCGACCGTGACGCGGCGAAGGAACTGGTCAAACGCGACGACGTCGTCGACAAGCTCATCGCGCAGATCTCGACGACGGTGCAACAGCAGCTCGTCCTCGGCGAGACCGACGTGTCGGAGCGTCGGGAGTACGTGGCCATCCTGCGCATGCTCCCCGACATGGAGCGCAACGGCGACCTGGCCGAGCACATCGCCCGCCGAGCCGCCCGTGGCCTCGGGGCCGAGATGTCGGCCCGCAGCCGCGGCCTCGTCGAGCGCATGGGCGAGGTCGCCGCCACCATCTGGCGGGCGACGGCGGACGCGTTCGCGGAGCGCTCCGCCCAGGCCGCTTCCTCCATCGACGACCTGGACGACGAGCTCGACGACTTGCACGTCAGCCTGACCGCCGAGCTCGTGGCCGGCACGATGCCCCTTCCGGTGGCCATCGAGCTGGCGATGGTGGCCCGCTTCTACGAGCGCTTCGGCGACCACGCCGTCAACCTGGCCCGCCGCATGGCGACCCTCGTCGTCGGCGGTCCCGAGCCCGGCTCGTCCGGCCCCGACTGATCCGCCGGACTCCTCCCGGGGGTCCTCACCCGCCACCGAATCGCCACCGACGCCGCGGCGTGCGGCCTCGACCCAGAATCCGCGTCTGCTCCTGACGCCGGGCGTCACGCCTGCGTCGCACGTAGGCGTCATGCCTAAGTCGCACGTAAGGAAATCGAGGCTCTCGACTCAGGCGGCGGCTCGAGTCGGAGGGGCTTACAAAGCCGCTCTCGTCCGGAGGGATTACGGTTCCGTTCATGACGACGCTCGTCGTGGCGACAGACGGATCAGAGCTGGCGATTCAAGCCGCGAGTGCAGGGGTGTTACTGACGAAACCGCCTGACAAAGTGCTTGTCGTTACGGTGGCCGATTTCGTTGATCCCTCCCTGGCGGAAGACGCCACAGGTCACGCTGGTGCCACCATGACCCACGAAGAGGTCGAAACACAGAATCAGGGCGCCTTGGAGCAAGGGCGCGTTGCCGTCGAAGCAACCGCTGAAGAGCTCCGCAAGATCGACGCTGTGGCCGGTCGCCTTGAAACACAGGTCATCGAGGGTGATCCCGGCCGCGCGTTGTGTCGTCTCGCGACTGACGTCGGTGCGTCCGCTCTGATCGTCGGGTCGCGAGGCCGTGGCGGCCTGAAGAGAGCCTTTCTCGGATCAGTCTCGGACTACGTCGTACGCAACGCTCCGTGTCCGGTCATCGTGTCTCGAGAGGCGTGAGGGTCTGCCGGCACCCGCACGCGTCTCCCAGACGGGCTCAGCTCCTCAGAGCGACGAGCTCTTCGGCGATCTGCACCACGTTCAGCGCAGCGCCCTTGCGCAGGTTGTCGCCCGCCACGAAGAAGGCCAGTGAGTTAGGGCTGTCGAGAGCCTTTCGGATGCGGCCGACGTAAGAGACGTCGCTTCCGGCCGCCATCAGCGGTGTGGGTATCTCGGCGAGCTCGACGCCGGGCGCCGCGCGCAGCACCTCGGTGGCGCGGTCGGGCGTCAATGGCTGCTCGAACTCGCACACGATGGCTGCAGAGTGCCCGGTGAACACCGGTACGCGCACACACGTGGCGGTGACCGCGAGACCGGGGATCGACAGGATCTTACGGGCCTCGTTGCGGTATTTCTGCTCTTCGTCGGTCTCCAGCGAGCCGTCGTCGACGATCTTGAACTGCAGCGGGATCACGTTGTGCGCGATCGGCACCGGGTAGACGCTCGAGGATGGGAAGTCGACGGCGTCTCCGTCCAAGGTGAGGTCGGGCGCGCGGTCCGCCGTCTTCGCCAGCTGCTCGGCGAGCTCGCGGACCGCCTCGGCGCCGCCACCGGATACGGCCTGGTACGACGACACGACCAAGCGAGTCAATCCCGCCTCGTCGTGCAGCGGCTTGAGCACCGGGATGGCGACCATGGTCGTGCAGTTCGGATTGGCCACAATGCCCTTGGGGATGCTCTGCAGCGCCTCGACGTTGGCCTCGGGCACCACGAGCGGGACGTCAGGGTCCATGCGCCAGGCGGAGGAGTTGTCGATCACCGTCGCCCCGGCTGCGACCAGTCGCGGCGAGAGCATGCGCGACACCGAGGCAGGGGCCGAGCACAGGGCGAGGTCGATGCCGGACAGGTCCGCCGTCTCGGCGTCCTCCACGACGACGTCGGCGTCGCCCCAGGGCAGCGTGGAACCGGCGGAGCGGGCCGACGCGAGGTACCGCATGGAGCCCACGGGGAAGTTGCGCTCGGCCAGGATCGAACGCAGCACGACCCCGACCTGGCCGGTTGCTCCCACAATGGCGATGCGCATGGGTCCGATTCTACGGGCTTCCCTGGGGCGTCTTGAGCCGCCAAGGCCAGTCGCTGTCCGCTCCCGCGATGCCTCCGAAAGCACCACGCCGATCGCGTCTCACAGACACCTGTGCACAGGATCGTTTAGCGTTCCCAGAGAGGCGCGGCGGCCTGACCAACCCATCTATGTGAACGAACGGTCGCGGTGTCCCGCCGGCGACAAGTCGCGTAAGGGATTCGAGGACTCGGAGCCTTCCGCAGCCGAACGGCCATGGGTTTTGCCGGGTCGTATTCGCGACCGTGGGCGAGTTGCCCTCGGCTCTATATGGCGCCCACAAACGCCGCCGGTTCAGTCCGCGAATACACCCGAAGTGAACTGTCACGTCCCGGTCCCTATGCAGTCAGTAGAAACTCACCGGTTTGCGCGCATATAGAGCAACAGAAGACTGTCGGGGTTCCGTGGCGTATACATCGACGATCTGAAGGCTGGGTTCACCGCGTCGAGGAACGCGCAGACGCCCGGCACCACTGCGGGACGGTCCCGACGACCCGGCCTCTCGCAGTCCCGGGACCCCGCGGCTGATTCTTAGATCTGCGCTCAGAGGGCGATACGGCCCTCGGGCGGTACCGACAGCGCTCCCGCGCCGTCAGACCTCGAGCGGCCGCCGGCCCTCCAGGGCCCGCCCGAGCGTGAGCTCGTCGGCGTACTCAAGGTCGCCACCTACCGGCAGCCCGCTGGCGAGGCGCGACACGGTGACGCCGAGCGGGGCGAGCTCCTTGGCCACGAGCATCGCGGTCGCTTCGCCCTCGATGGTGGGGTTGGTGCACACGATCGCCTCGCGGAGGACCCCCTCCTTCACCCGGTCGAGCAACTCCTGCAGGCGCAGCTGCTCACGGCCGATCCCGTCGAGCGGGCTCAGCGCGCCGCCGAGCACGTGGTAGCGACCCTTGAACCCGGCGCGCTCCACCGCCACGATGTCGCGTGGATCCTCGACCACGCAGAGCACCTCAGGGTCACGCCGGTCGTCGCTGCACACGGCGCACCACTCGCCCGACTCGGCCACGTTGAAGCAGACCTCGCACAGCGTCGTCTTCTCCTTGACGGCGATGATGGCGTCGGCCAGGCGGCGGGCGTCTTCACCCGGGACCTTCAGGATGTGGAACGCGATGCGCTGTGCCGACTTCGGCCCGATGCCCGGGAGCCGGCCCAGCTCGTCGATCAGCGACCGCAGGGGGCCCGTGTACATCTAGTTACGGACCTCGCTGGCCCCCGGGAAGGCCTGGAGGAGGCGGGCCTCCGCCTCCAACGCCTGGTCACCGGCGTCGGTCGTCTCCGCGTAGTCGGCGTACTCGGACGGGCCGTCGTCGAGGCGCGCCTCGGGACCAGGACCAGGACCAGGACCGGGCCCGCCGCTGTCGCTCGTGGGCTCCGGCGACCGGACCGGCGCGCCCCCGCCCGGAGCCGACCCGTGGTCGACGTCGAGGATCAGCGTGACCGGCGTGCCGAAGTGTGTCTTGAGCTTCTCCTCCACCGCGGGAACCATCTCGGCACAGCGATCGCGGTGCGCGGCGTTCGGCAGTGCGAAGTGCGCGCCCGTGTCGTCGACGGAGACGAAACGGCCGGCGCTGAACAGCGCCTTGGCCCGCGCCGGCAGCGTGCGCAAGATGCTGTCGCCCCAGGCCTCGGTCAGGCTGTCACGATCGACGACCCCACCGGCGCTCGGGGGCGGCGGGTCGGCGGCCTCGTGGTCCCCGGAAGCGGACGCAGCCTTGGGCCCGGCCGAAGACTGAGCCGAAGTCTGAGCCGGAGCGGGAGCTTCCGCCGGATCGTCTGCCGCAGCGGCCGCCGCCGCCTTCTTTCGCCGCACGGCTCCGAGGGAAGGACGGCCGCCGACGTCCCCCGGTTCGGGTTCGCGCCCGGCCGAAGGTTCGCTCGTCGCGGTGTCCGAAGCGGGAACCGGAATCGGATCTGGAGCCGGCACCGCATCCCGCCGCGGGCGTCGCTGCAGCGCCACGTTCGGCCACGCCCGACGACTCTCCACCTCCACCGCCGCTCGCCACTGCACCCGACGACGGCCCCGACGACGACGCCGGCCGCGGGAACGCCGCCGCGCCGGTGATCGATCGCTCGAGCACGCTCACCCGGTCCGACAGCGCCTCGACACCGGAGTCGAGGTCGGGCCGCACAGCCCGGACCACCGCGATCTCCAGCACCACCTGCGCGTCGGGCGCGTCGCGCATGTCCACCAGTGCGTGCCCCAGGATCTCGATCGTCCGCACGACCCGCGGCAACCCCATCGCCTCGGCCAGCGACACGAACCGCTCGAGTGAAGGACCGGAAACGGTGCACAGCTGCGGCGCCAGCGCGGCGAGGAACACCTGGCGCAGGTCGTCGACGAGCTCGGTGGCCAGCTGCTGGGGGCCCCACCCGCCGGCGAGCATCGCGCTCAACGAGACCAAGGCCCCACCGACGTCGGCCGCGGCGAGCGCGTCGACCACCGAGGCCAGCTCCGGGCGGGCGGCGTCGGCCGACCCCGCCGCGACGACCTGGTCCAACGCAGACAACGCGTCGCGGGCCGAGCCCCGGCCCCGGCGCACCGCCGCCTCCAGAGCCTCCTCGTCCAGCGCCAACCCAGCCGAGGCGTTGACCGATTCGAGCAGGTCGTGCAGCGTCTCGGCGCCCAACAGCCGGAACTCGAGATGCTGCGTGCGGCTGCGGATGGTGGGTGGAACCTTCTGCGGGTCGGTCGTGGCCAGGACGAACACGACGTGGCTGGGCGGCTCCTCGAGCGTCTTCAACAGCGCGTTGGCCGCCGCCGTCGAGAGCATGTGGACCTCGTCGACGATGTAGACCTTCCAGCGCCCGGGCGTGCCCAGCCCCGCGTGCGCCACGAGGTCGCGCATGGCGTCGACGCCGTTGTTGGAGGCCGCGTCGAGCTCGTGCACGTTGAGCGAGCTCCCCTGAGTGATCTCGATGCAGGAGGTGCACACGCCGCACGGTTCGCCGTCGACCGGGGCCTCGCAGTTGAGGGCCTTCGCCAAGATCCGCGCCGAGGACGTCTTCCCGGTCCCGCGCGGCCCGCTGAAGAGGTAGGCGTGCGACACCCGGTCGTCGCGCACCGCGCTACGCAAAGCGCGCACGACGTGGTCCTGGCCGCGGATCTCGTCGAATCGCCCCGGCCGGAACCGCCGGTAGAGAGACACGAAGGGGGCGTCAGCCATGCCGGCCGAGCCTACCCACGAGATACGACACCGCCGCCCGGTGCTCGGTACGGCGGCCAGGTTGACTGCGGCGCCCGGCCAAACCCGCTGAGAGCTGCTGCCTTCCGACCCTGACTCGATTCACGAGCCGCCGTCGCGCAGGACCCGGCCACCGCACCCAACACCGGGACGGCGATGCGAGCGACCAGGCTAGCGGCTGACCCGGAGCCTCAGACGACCAGGACGGAGCAGGACACGCGGTCCATCACCGCCTTGTCCACGTGGGAGAGGTGCCGCGCCCCGTGCGACGAGCCCGTCCCGACGACGACGAGATCGGCGTGCTCGACGGACGCAACTTGGGCGATGGCGTCGGCCGGTTCGGCCCGCACCGGATGGGACGCCACCGCGACCTGGGCCTCGGTCGCCCGCGCCCGCAGCTGGCCCAGCAGCCAGTCCGGCCCGTCGGCCCCGGCGTCGGTGTAGCGGAACTCCTCGGGCATGTACGGCGGCGGCGCACCCTTGCGCGGCACCGCGGTGACGAGGTGCAGCGTGGCGCCGGTCGCGCTGGCCAGCTCGAGCGCCCGGTCGAAGGCGCGCCGAGCCCCGGCCGAGTCGGTGGCGCCCACGACCACGGTGTCAAACATGGGCGTAGCGGCGCGCGTCGGCCGCGCCGCCGTCCTCGTGCTCTTCGTGCTGCGCCGACACGGCCCGGTCCCGCCGCGCACCCGGGGCGGCGCCCCGGGCGACGAGCACCGGCAGATCGGTCGCCCTCGTCAGCCGCTCGCGCAGGCTGTGGGCCAGCCGGTGCCGGGCCAAACGCCGGTGGGCGCAGCCCAGGACGATGACGTCAGCCCCGAAGTCACGGGCGGCGTCGGCGACCTCGCGGACCACGGCGCCGTTGGAGGCCCGGGACAGCTCGATCCGCCGGACAACTCCCCCGAACCTCTGCGCCCACTCGCGGGCGACTGATTCCGCCCCGGCCGCGGCGTCGGTGTCGTCGACCGCCACCAGCAGGCGATGGAACGGTGCCTCGACCGCCATCGTGTGCGCCCCCGCCTGCGGGCGCCCGCCACGCCGCTCACTCCTCGCTGCCGTCGTCATCGGCTCGCTCCTTCTCGCTCGCCCCCTCCGGCTGCCGCCGGTTGCAGGCTCCTGGCTGCCCGGGCCCGCGTCCTGTCTTATTTTTAGGTTACACAAAGATGAACTAGAAGTGGCATTCAGATGTCCTAAAGGTTATCCCCAGGTGACGCCCCCGCCCTCTCCGGATGGCTGCCACCCCGGTGTCCCGGGCCCGTCCCGGTCGGCCTCATCCCATCGCCCGGCCGCGCCCCCACGCACGAGACGTGGGGCCCTGCCAGGGCCGTTAGCCTGACCAGGCTGCAGTCCCCGGAGGAGTGCGAGAGCGGCCGAATCGGCACGACTGGAAATCGTGTGTTGGGCAACCAACCGTGGGTTCAAATCCCACCTCCTCCGCTCCGTTCCGTCACGAACGGCCTTGACGCAACGAGGCCTGCCCACCCGATGATGGGAGGACACGGCGGAGGCCTCCCCGGCACGGGGAGGCTCGAAAGACCCTCTCTCGCAAAGGCGCCGCTCCCTCCTTGCTCTCGCCCGAGAACGAAAACACCGAGACCACAGACACCGACCAGGTGACGGGCTCGCGCCACCCCGCCCATGCCGCGGCCCGCCGCTCGGGGCTCCCGCGCCGGTTCGCACTCCGGCGCCGGTTGGCTCTCCCGCGCCGGTTCGCCCTCCCGCGGCGCGACACGCTCAGTGCCCTTGTCCGCACGCTGGCGCGCCGCCGTGCTGCGGTCGCGGCCGTTTGCCTCGTGCTCGTCCTCGCGTTGGTCGCGGGCGGCCTGTCGAGCGGCCCGAGTCACTCGCCGAACGCCGCCGCGTCGGGGTCCGGCAACGACCTCTTCGGGCGGATCGGCCTGTCCGCCCTCGCCCGCGCCGGGATGGCGCGGCACCCGTCCGTCAAACTCCCCCCGGCCACCGGGCGGCCCGAGCCGGCACCGCCGAGCGTGGCCGACGCGCCGCCGCTCAAGCCGCACGAGGTCTTCGGCTTCGCTCCCTACTGGACGCTGCCGCAGAGCACCGGCTTCAACGTTGCCGGCATCTCGACGATCGCCTACTTCTCCCTCGACGTGAACCCGGACGGCTCCGTCGCCGAGTCAGGTTCAGGATGGAACGGCTATCAGAGTCAGGCGCTCGTCGACTTGGTCGATCGGGCGCACGCGGCGGGAGACCGCGTGGTGCTCACCGTGGAGAACTTCGACCAGAATCAGCTGAACCAGCTGACGTCGTCGCCGTCAGCCGCGTCGACGTTGGCCAAGCAGCTGCTCTCGCTCGTCGCCCAGAAGAACCTCGACGGAGTCAACTTGGACTTCGAGGGTCAGGGGAGCGGCGACCAGGCCGGGCTCACCCGTTTGGTGACGACCGTGTCCGACGCTTTGCACGGTTCCAACCCGCACTATCAGGTCAGCATGGACACGTACTCGAGCTCGGCCGCAGATTCCAACGGCTTCTTCGACGTCCCGGCCCTCGCATCCGTCGTCGATGCGTTCTTCGTCATGGAGTACAACCCCAACGTCTCCGGCGCGCAGTCAGCCACTTCGCCACTCACCAGCGGCATGTTCTCCGATCAAACCGCGGTGGCCGAGTACGCGTCGGCTGTCCCGTCGTCGAAGGTGATCCTGGGCCTTCCCTTCTTCGGCATCGACTGGCCGACCTCCGACGGAACGCTCGCGGCGCAGGCGACTGGTCCGGCGACGACCCCCTCGCTCGGCGACATCCTCTCGAGCGGTCATCCGTTGTACTGGGATCCCGTGACCGACAGCGGCTGGACCTCTTACCAGGTCGGGGGGCAGTGGCACGAGACGTTCTTCGACGTGCCGACCTCCTTCTACGCCGCGGCACAGGTGGCGCAGAACGCCGGGCTCGGTGGCGTGGGCATGTGGGCCCTCGGCATGGACGGGAACGACCCGGCCGACCTCTCGGCGCTGCTCGGATTTGCGCCGGCGGTCAAGGGCGGTCCGGTCGGGCCGCCGGGACCGGGCACCGTGACCCCGGCTTCGACGAGCCCGACGACTGCACCGGCCGCGTCTTCTGCGGCGGGCTCGGGCACCGGTACCTCGTCGACGACCTCGACCACGCCCGGGTCGCCGACCACCACGACCACCACTCCTGGGCCGACCAAGACCACGACGACGAGCACCACCACGACCACCACGACCACGTCGCCGACGTTCAGCTACGGCGGTCAGTGGAACGGCTCGGCCGTCGTGCTCACGAAGGTCAGCGGCTCGGGCGTCCCCAAGGAGAGTGGCACGACTCCGGCCGGGCAACTGACCGCGTTCGTCACGACCGACGCATCCGTGTCGTGTCTGTCGAACGAGCCGACGTTGGACGTCTGGGCGGTCCAGGGCAGCACCACCGAGTTCCTTGTCGCCACGGACACGCCGACCGACTGCGCCACGGCCGACTTCGTCTTCACGACCCCTTGAGACCCTCAACGGGGACGTCTGACCCCACGGCCCGACAACGTCCCGGCAACGTCGCCGGGCGACTGGCCGATCAGGTTGATCTCCGGGACACGACCACCATTTCCGAGGTGATGCGGACCGCCGACGCGTCGTGAGCGGCGGGCGGCTGACTACCGCCGCCGGCCGTACTCCTCGCATACTGGGGCATCGCCACCAGCACCGACACTCCGACCCCGACCCCGACCAGCGATGACGACGCCATGGCGCTCGCCCTCGCCGAGGCCCGCGCCGCCGCCGCGGAGGGCGAAGTGCCCGTCGGCGCGGTCACCCTGGTCGCCGGCCGGGTGGTCGCGGCCCGTCACAACGAACGCGAGCGGACGGGGGACCCGACCGCCCACGCGGAGATGCTCGCGCTGCATGACACGGCCGTAGCAGTGGGCGGCTGGCGCCTGGGCGAGGTCACCGTGGTGGTCACACTCGAGCCCTGCCCGATGTGCGCCGGCGCACTGGTGGCGGCCCGCGTGGGGCGCCTCGTCTTCGGTGCGACCGACCCCCGGGCGGGCTCCTGCGGAACCCTCTACAACCTGTGTGCGGATCCCCGGCTGAACCACGAGGTCCCCATCAGCGCAGGGCTGCGCGCGGCGGAATGCAGCGCGCTTCTGAGCACGTTTTTTGCCAGAAGGCGCAACAATCGAGCGCCAACCGGGACCTACGGAGCAGATCAGAACGACTAGGATGCGCTGGCGGAGGAGTGCGAGAGCGGCCGAATCGGACGGTCTCGAAAACCGTTGTGCCTCATGGGCACCGTGGGTTCAAATCCCACCTCCTCCGCTCGGAGCCGAAGAGGCCCCGCCGCACGGGCGAATGCGGCGAGCACAGCGGCAGGGCTTGCCTTGCCGAGTACTGGTCGTCTCGGCGGCCGGAAAGGAGTGAACCGTGGCACGCGCACGTTCGACATTTGGAAAATTGCAGCGCGACCAGGCCAAAAAGGATCGGGCCAAGGCAAAGATGGACGACCGCATGTCGCGGCGTGAGGACAAGGCGGCAGCGGCCAGCGAGCGGGGCACGGAGGCACCCAAACCCGACGAGGTCGACCAGACCCAGCTCTTGGAGCAATTCGCGGCGCTGCACGAGGACCTGGCCGAAGGCCGCATCTCGCTCGACGACTTCGAGGTTCGCCAGGAGGAGCTGCGCGCCAAGCTCGTCGTCTGAGCTGCGTCCGCCTCGGCGCCCCTGCGTCCGGGGCCGGGAGGCGCCGGCGCACGTTCAGGTCGTGGCCGCTTTGTCGCGCCCCTCGAGCCAGCGCCGGAAGCCGGCGGCGTTCGAGTGGACCCCGTTCATGATGTCGAGCTTCTCCTTGTAGGCGGCGTCGACGTCGCCCAGCAGCGGATCGAAGCGAGCGGACAGCGCGGCCGCGATGTCGGTGCCCTCGCGGTAGGCCGTCTCCGCCGTCTCCGCCCACTGCCGCAGGGTCTCCCCGGCCTCCGCCAGGAGCTCTTCGGGCCCTTCGAGCAGGCCGTAGTGGGCCAGCGCGATGGCCGAGGGCCGGCGGGCGGCGAACTTGCCGAGCGAGGTGATGGCCTGGTCGAGGTCGAAGTCGGGCGGCGGCGTCGAGGGCCGCAGGACCCCTCCGTCGGGCAGCTTGACCCCGACGGCGTCCCCGGCGAAGAGGATCCCCGACTGCGAGTCGTGCAGTCCGACGTGGTGCTTGGCGTGGCCGGGCGAGTCGACTGCGACCAGCGTGCGACCCGGTTCGACCTCGACTTCCTCCCCGTCGTGGAGCACGTGGAGCCGTTCGGGCGGCGTCGGGTCGAGCCGTCCGTAGAGCGAGTCCAGCAGCGGCCCGTAGACGCGGCTCGCCGAGTCGATGAGGCGGGCCGGATCGGCCAGGTGCCTCGCCCCCTTCTCGTGGACGTAGACCTTGGCCGCCGGAAAGGCCCGCGCCACGTCGCCGACGCCGCCGGCGTGGTCCAGGTGGATGTGCGTCACGGCCACTCCCGCGAGCTCCGCCGGCCCCACGCCGATCTGGGCCAGCGCCGCCAGCAGCACCGGCACCGAGGTCTGGCTGCCCGTCTCGATCAGCACCGGGGCCGACCCCTCGATGAGGTAGCCGGCGGTGACGCGCTCCCAGCCGCCGAGCATGGTGTCGATCTCGAGCACGCCCGTCGCGATCGGTCGGGGCGGGGGCACGGCGGGGACGGCGTCACCGCTCTCGGGGTCGTGGACGTGGCGGCTCTCGCCGGCGTGACGGTGGGTGTGGCCACCGTGCGAGTGCGCGCCGCTCACGACGAGGCCACCGTGATCACGACCCTCATGTCGTCGCGCCGGCGCTCGAGCGAATGCGCCGATTGCGCGTTCACTTGGCGGCGCCCGTCCGCCGCCTCACGGCGATGCGGCCGGCCTTCTTCATCCGCCGCATCACCGGCGTGATGCCGAGCTGCTGCCTCTCCGCCACGGTGGCGGTACCGGCGTAGACCGTGGTGAGCGGATCGCTTCCGCTCAGCCGGAAGGCCGAGTTGATCAGCGAGACGTGGGTGAACGCCTGTGGGAAGTTGCCGACCAGGCGGCCCGCGAGCGGGTCGTACTCCTCGGAGAGAAGGCCGAGGTCGTTGGACAGCGCGATGAGCCGCTCGAAGAGGTCGACCGCCTGGTCCTCGCGCCCGATCAGGTGCAGGTTGTCGACCAGCCAGAACGAGCAGGCGAGAAAGGCGCCCTCGCGCCCGGTCAGGCCGTCGACGGAGCCGTCGTCGGTAGTTTTGTACCGCAGCACGAACCCGTGGTCGATGAGCTCGCGCTGGATGGCCTCGATGGTGCTCACCATCCTGGGATCTTTCGCCGGCAGGAACCCGACGAGCGGGATCATCAAGACGCTGGCATCGAGCTGGTCGGAGCCGTAGTACTGGGTGAACGCGCCGACGTCCTGGTTGTAGCCCTTCTCGCACACCTCGGTGAAGATGTCGTCGCGCAGCGAGCGCCAGTTGTCGAGTGGCCCCTTGAGCTCGGGGAACTCCTCGAGGGTGCGGACGCCCCGGTCCACGGCCACCCAGGCCATGACCTTGGAGTGCGTGAAGTGGCGCCGAGGGCCTCGCACCTCCCAGATGCCGTCGTCGGGCTGCGTCCAGCTCTTCTCGACGAACTTGAGGAGCTCGATCTGCAGCTCCCAGGCGGCCTGGGAATGCGCGCCCTGGGTCCTGGCCGAGGAGTACAGCGCCGACATCACCTCGCCGTAGACGTCGAGCTGCAACTGCTCGGAGGCGGCGTTGCCGATGCGGACCGGGGAGGAGTTCTCGTAGCCCGGGAGCCAGGACGCCTCCCATTCGTCCAGGCGCCGCTCGCCCGCCGGCCCGTACATGATCTGGAGTTTCGAAACGTCGCCGGCCGACGTACGCAACAGCCAATCGCGCCACGCCATGGCCTCGTTGTAGTAGCCGCCGCGCATGAGTGCTTCGAGCGTCAACGTCGCGTCGCGGAGCCAGCAGTACCGGTAGTCCCAGTTCCGGTTGCCCCCGAGCGCCTCGGGCAACGAGGTGGTGGAGGCCGCCACGATGCCCCCGGTCGGCTCGTAGGTCAACGCCTTCAGCGTGATCAGAGAGCGCACGACGGCGTCGTGATAGGGGCCCTGGTAGCAGCAGTTCGAGGCCCAGTCCGTCCAGAACGCGTCGGTCAGGTGGACCGCGTAGTAGCTGTCCAGCGGCGGTGGCGGTTCCTCGTGCGACGGATGCCACACCAACGTGAAAGGAAAGCGCTGGTGCTCGGTCACGGTGAAGTCCGCCACGGTGCGCAGGTCCTGACCCACCGTCTCGACGCGATGCCAGAGCGCCACCGAGTCGGGCCCAGCCGTCAGCCGGGTCAGGCCGTCGTGGCTCGTCACCCACGGCAAGACGTCGCCGTAGTCGAAACGGACCACCAGTTCCATGTGCATGTCGACCGTCCCGCTCACGCCCTCGACCGAGCGCACCAGGTGCGGATGGTTGTCCCGGTTGGGCATGCAGTCGGTGACGCGCACCGTGCCGGTCGGGGTGTCGTATTCGGTCTCGAGGACCAGGGAGTTCTGGCGGTACCACCGGCGCGTGGCCAGGACCGATTTCGGTGCACCGGTGGGAGCGATCTGCCAGAACCCGTGGTTCTTGTGGCCGAGCAACCGGGCGAAGCAGGCCGGCGAGTCGAAGTGCGGAAAGCACAGCCAGTCGATGGAGCCGTCGCGCCCGACGAGGGCGGCGGTCTGCAGATCGCCGATCATGGCGTAGTCCTCGATGCGCTGGCTCATGTCCTCATTCTTCATCTTCTCGGGTTCACCCCGCGATACAGGCGCCGGTGCTCACCGCAGTCCGGTGCGAAGCGGCCGCCTGCACCAGGCTAAGGACGCCGGGCGAGGCGAGTGCATAGCCAACGTCGGGGTAGACGGTCGAACGGGAGAACACCACGCCGACCACCTGGTCGCCCGGTCCCATCACCGGGCCGCCCGAGTTCCCTGGCAGCACGTCCGCGTCCAGTGCGTACACCGAACGGGTGACCGAGCCGTTGTTGTAGATGTCCTTCCCGGTGGCGGTGATGGCTTGGGTCACCCCCGCCGGGTTGATGGTGAGGGGACCGTCCTCGGGGTAGCCGAGCACGGCCGCTTGAGTCCCCCGGCCGACCGGATTCGGGCTGATGGTGAGGGCGGGTCCGAGGGGTGCATCGGTGCGCAGAAGGGCCAGGTCGAAGGAGGGGTCGAAGAAGACCACAGTTGCGCCGTAGGAGTTCCCCCCCACGACGACCTGCGTGTTGCCGGCGGCCTCCCCGGCCACGACGTGCGCATTGGTTGCCACCAGGCCCGGGCCGGCCACGAAGCCCGATCCCTCCTGTTCGTTCGTGCAGGCCGTCCCCAAGACCTTGACGGTCGAGAAGACCGCCGGGTCGGCCAGTGCCCGCGTCTGCGCGTTCGACGGCGTCACGACTGACGGCGTCGACGGCGGGATCAGGGACGAGAAGACCTGGGGGAAGCCCTGGTTGTTGAGGAAGTTCTGCAAGTCGCTGAAGACGGAGGGGGCCTGCGGCAGGATCGAGTCGATGGAGTGGAGGATGTCCGAGCGTGCAACGGCGGCGTCGAGAGAGGTAAATCGGCTGTTCGGCGAAGAGATCACCGCGGCGACCAACCACACAGACAACAGCACCGCGACGACGGCCACCCCGACGCCGAGAACGGAGTCGACGTTGCCCAGGTGGTGGCGCCGCAACGTGAGATTGCTGTAGGTGCCCAGGACCCGGCCGACGTAGCCGAAGGTGCAGGCGGTCATCAGTACCAACCCGACGATCAGGATTGATCGGGTGGCGTCGTCGTGGGCGGTGTGAAGGAGGGGAACCCACAGAACGGTGCCCAGCAAAAACCCGAGCCAGAAGCCGCCGAAGGTCAGGATCTGGACCAGCGCGCCGAGCCGGAGCCCGTGGACCGCCGCGAGCAACATGAGCCCGATGATCAGAAGGTCCACCCAGTCCACCGGCTCGAGCGTAGACAACGGTGCCCCCGGAAATGCACCCCTCACCGCTATTGTCTCGTCGCCGTGGTCCGATCCTCAGTGCCTCGACCCCGAGGTGCCCGGCGACGCGGCAATGGACTGATCCTTCTCGTTGCGCTGGTGGCGGTCATCGCGTCGGGCTGCTCGCTCGGCGGGCACCCGAAAACGTCCCCCCCGGCGCGGGTCCTCGGCGAGCCCAAGGGAACGCCGCTCGTCGTGGGACAACCGGCGCCGAATGGCATCGGCGACCTCGGCGCCGTGTCCTGTGCCAACGCCAAGCGATGCTGGGCCGTCGGTGTCGCCGGGCCCGGCACGACACCGGCCCCCGGCGGGTCTGCGGTCATCGCGCGGACGACCAACGGTGGCGTCACGTGGCGGGCCCAGCACGTGCCGGGCGGGAGCACCCCGCAGCTGAGCGGCGTCTCTTGTCCGACGACGCGTGCGTGCATGGCCGTCGGCTCCAACGGCTCGTCGCTTCCCGGTGGCGGCGTCATCCTGACCACCGGCGACGCGGGGACCGTCTGGACGGCAGCCACCGTGCCGGCCGGTGCCTTCACGATTGCGAGCGTCTCGTGCGCGAGTCCCGTCGACTGCCTGGCCATCGTCAGCAACGGCGGCGGGCTGTTCTGGTCGGCCGAGAGCACGAACTTCGGTCAAACCTGGCAGCAGCTCGGCGATCTGCCGAGCTCCTTTCTGGCCGGCGACGACCTTTCGTGTCAGACGGGTGGACCGTGCCTCGTGGCGGGCTACGTACCCACCGCCGCCGGCCACGGGCAGGGCGCGGTGGCGCTCAGCGCCGACGGCGGACACACCTGGGCGCTCGCGACCGTGCCAAGCGGCACCGGCATCCTGCAGAGCGCCGAGTGCACGAGCGCTTCGATGTGCTTCGCCGCGGGGACGGAATCCACCGCGGTCAGTGACATCGTGCCCGCCAAGGGCGAGTTGCTCCACAGCGCGGACGGCGGCCACACGTGGACGGACTCGGCGAGCGCGCCGCCCGTCGACGACGTGTACGACGTGGCGTGCCCCACTGCCGAGGTGTGTGCGATGGTCGGCACCAAGTGGGCGGGCAGTCCGGCGGTCGGCACCGGCGCCGTCGCGCAAAGCGCGGACGGCGGTGTCACCTTCAAGGCGTCATCGGGGGCCTATATCCCGATCACGCTCACGGCACTCTCGTGCCCGACCTCGGTTGGCTGTGTCGCCGTGGGGGGCGACACCGTCGCCCGCCTCACCTTGGTGCGGCCGCCTCGGACGAACCACCCACAGTCGACGGCATCGGCGCCCCGGCCCTGAGGTCTCTGCGGCCTCGCCCCGCCCACGGCGCCAGGATCCCTGGTCAGGGCGGGTTCACCCCCGTAGAATTGCACGTCGGACCGGAACGGCCTGGAAGCGGGCCGGGGGCCACGCGGACTCCCGTCGCCTGATCGATGGAGGAGCGTCATGTCGCAGACCTGTCCGCAATGTCAGGGGGAAGCCGCCGACACCGCGAACTTCTGTCCCACCTGCGGCGCAACCCTGACGGCGGCGCCGGCCGCACCACGACCACCTCCGCCGCCCGGAAGTTCTGTGGGCGGAGCGGCACCGCCCCCGGCCGCTCCCGCCGGCTCGGGCCTTCCGGCCTACCGGTTCGACGCCACCCGCTGGTCGACAGCCGACCGCATCGCGGGCATCGCGACGATCGTGCTCTTCATCTCGCTGTTCCTGTCCTGGTTCAGCGTCCGCGTCGGGAACTCCGTCGTCTCCTTCTCCGTCGCAACGAGCGGCCTCGGCGCGCACGGCTACCTCTACCTCGTGATGATCCTGTGCATCCTCATCGTGGTCTATCTGGGGCTGCGCGCGGGCTGGGATCGGTTGCCGGTCGAAATGAACCTCCCGCACCTCACCGTGATGCTCGTTGCCACGCTGGTGAACTTGCTCCTGGTCGTGATCGCGTTCTTGTCGTCGCCGGGGTCAGGCTGGGGCTGGAGCTTCGGCGCGTTCCTTGGCTTGATCGCCGCGATCGCCGCCGCCGCCCCCTACGCGGTCCCCCAGCTGCGCGCCAAGACGATGTAGCCGTCTCGCGACGCTCGGGCGGTTCGGCAGTGGTCGCCCGCAAGGTCCGATGCGCGGCGCCGCGCGCCTCGGACCCCACGAACGTCTCAGTGCCGCATGGCGGAAACCATCAACCCCGGGATCTTGGCCGCCGACGGCTCGGCCTCGAAGGCGACGAATCGACGCATGACGTCGTAGGAATCCGACGCGGTGGCGAACCACGGGGGCTTGGGCCGAGAGCGGAACGGACCGCGCACGACCGACTTCTGTGGCCGGTCGAACATCGGCGAGTTGCCGACCACGCCGGTCCCGGACTGGATGTCGGTGCGGGGGTGGCCCGGGTAGGCGCCCCACGTCGTCGAGCCCATGGCGAAGGACAAGCCGTGCCAGACGTTGACGCCGATGGAGCCGTAGCGCAGGTCGGCCACGGCGCGATCGAGGGCGTCGGCCACCCCGGGGTCCTTGAGGGACGAGGGACTCGCGATGATCGTCGCTCCGAGGGTGCCCCACACGACGTCGTTGCAGAACGCCGTGGCGGCGTCGATGAAGGCCGCCGCGTCCGGGGCGGAGAGCGCCGTCTCGGCCATCTCCCCGCAGAACGACTCCACGTTGAAGGCGATGTCGTCCACGTGTCCCGGGGGGACGTCGCGGATGAACGTCCACGGCAGCGCGTCGGCGGGGCCGCTGCCGTACTCCTCGGCCTCGGGGTGCGCCGACACGAAGGCGTCGCAGCGGTCGGCCGCGCCCGGGTAGTAGGCGCGCCGCGTCCTGATGCCGGCCAGCGTCTGGGTGAGCGCGCCGAGGAACGCGTCGCGCTGCGGCCACGCCTCGTGCGTGACGACGACGCGGGCCGAGATGCAGTTGAACCCCGCGTTGTTCACCAGCATGGTCGCGATGTTCTCGGCCTGGTAGCGCAGCTCGGGGATCGACCACTTGCCCGGCACGACGATGATCGGCGACACGTTGCCGAGCTCGGCCGACACGGGCTTGTGGAGCGCCGGATCATCTGCTTCCTTGCGCCGTGCACCCTCGGCGCCCGACCCGAATACGACCGCGTCGTAGGTCTTGTCCGATCCGGTGATGTGCACTTCGTCGACCAGCGTGTGCCCGGTCAGGTACTGGCCGACGGCGGCGCCACCCTCGACCACGCGCACGACGCCGACGTCGATCAGCGGCGCGAGTGCGCGGTTCCAATACGGGACGAGATAGTCGTTGACCGGATTGGCCTTCATGACGACGACTTTGCCCTCGACGAACAACTTGGAGAGCACGTCGCGGGGACCGAGCGAGGCCACGTTGCCGGCGGCCAACACCAGGGTCGTGCCGGCATGGCCGGCTGGGTCGGTGTACGCGGCGGCTTGGCCGTCAACGAGGGACTCCTTGGTGACGCCCGGCTGCATCCAGACCTCGGCGGTGGTCTGCGGGAAAGTGATGCGGTCGAAGGCGCTGGCCGGGAAGATCTGGACGCGCAGGCGGCCGTCGGGCGCTTCGCGGATGGGGCCGGAGATGTGGGGCTTGCCGCTCTTGGCGATGTCACGCAGCGAATCGCGGTACAGCCGCGCCATCCGGATGAACGTGCCGACGCCGGCGAAGAGCTCCTCGCCCGCCTCGGTCGATCCCGGCTCGAGACCCTTGGCCGCGCTGGCCGCGGCCAGCCAGTCGTCCTCCACCGCCATCGTCGCCGTGATCACCTGCTGGAGGAGGTCGGCGCGGGCGGCGGCGCCCGTCTTGGCCCACCCCGGAGCGTGGTCCGCGACGAGGCTGACATCGGCATCGAGTGCCGTCGTGTCGAGTGGCGCCGAGGCGCCCGGGCTCGAGGCGCTGCCTGCGCCGGTGCCGGTTCCGGCAAGGTCACCGGGGGGCACCGCCCCGCGGTTCGTGATCGTCATGTCCTGTCCTCCTCGGCGCACCGCTCCGTGCCGTCCGTCGCACCCGAGGCCCGGGTCGAGGATGCCCGCGTCACCGGCCCAGCGTATCGACGGTGACGGCTGGGCCGTCCGGCGTAGCCGGCGGCCCCCTTTTCGATGCTGCGAATGCGTGGTCCAGATCCGAGCGGGCCAGCCCGTTCCGCCACCAATCGCGTGCACAATGTGGATTAGGAAAATGTGGTTTAGGAAAATGGAGAGACCGCCTGCTCCGTCGCGTGTGTGAGCCCTTCCAAGACGAAGGCAACCACCATTAGGGATTTGTGAGGGTTCGCCCGGAGACGTTGACGCCCCGTGCCGGGCTGTCGATAGTGCAGTGATGCACCAACTGCGGTCGGGCAGGCGGGCGCGCTCGGGGCGGCGCCCGAAGCTGATCGTCGTGGCATCGAGCGTCGGCCTGCTCGCCGTCGTGCTGGGCGCGTGCAGCAGCTCGCCGTCGCCGTCGCCGCCTCCGGCCGCACAGGACAAGACGGTGGCGGGCGGTCCCACGGGGCACTACGTCGTCGGGACCGGCATCCACAAGATCAAGCACGTCATCATCATCGAGCAGGAGAACCGGTCCCTCGACAGCTACTTCGGCACGTTCCCGGGCGCCGACGGCATTCCGATGAAGAACGGCGTCCCCTCGGTGTGCGAGCCTGTCCCCGCGGGCGGGTGCCAGATGCCCTACCACGACACCGCGGACGTCAACGGTGGCGGGCCGCACAACGTCGCATCCGCCCGGAAAGACGTCAATGGCGGAGCGATGGACGGCTTCATCACGACGGCGACCAACGCCAAGAAGGGATGCGCCGACATCACCGATCCCGCCTGCTCCAACTCGGCGGCGCCCGACGTCATGGGCTACCACACGGCGGCGGAGATACCGAACTATTGGACCTATGCCAAGGACTTCGTCCTCGACGACCACATGTTCGAGCCCGTCCGGTCATGGTCTCTCCCCGATCACCTCTACCTGGTGTCCGGTTGGTCGGCCATCTGCTCGAACCCGGCGCCTTCGAGCTGCACGAACGACATCAAGGGCCCCTACACCCCGGCGCAGATGCAGCAGTACGTGGATCAGGCGCTCAGGACCGGCACCGCGGACGTCACCGACGCCTGGACCGACATCACCTGGCTGCTCTACAACCATCACGTCCCGTGGGCCTACTACGTGCAGACAGGGGACCAGCCCGACTGCGAGAACGACGGCGCGCTGACCTGCGCGCCGGTGAAGCAGAGCTACCTCACGCCGGGCATCTGGAACCCGCTGCCCATCTTCGAGGACGTCCAGAAGGACCACCAGCTGCGCAACATCCGGCCGTTGAACAGCTACTTCGCGGACGCCGAGGCAGGCACGCTGCCCGCCGTCTCGTGGGTAACGCCGTCACAAGCCGACAGCGAGCACCCGCCGGCAAGCGTCCACCAGGGCCAGGCCTACGTGACGGCGATCATCAACGCGGCCATGAAGAGCCCGGACTGGGACTCGACCGCCATCTTCTTGCAGTGGGACGACTGGGGCGGCTTCTACGACCACGTGGTCCCGCCGGCCGTCGACCAGAACGGCTATGGACTGCGCGTGCCCGCAATGGTGATCTCGCCGTACGCGAAGAGCGGCTACATCGATCACCAGACGCTCAGCAGCGACGCCTACCTCAAGTTCATCGAGGACGACTTCCTCGGCGGCGGGCGGCTCAACCCCAAGACCGACGGGCGGCCCGACCCACGCCCCGACGTGCGCGAGGACGTCACGATCCTCGGCAACATGGCCAACGATTTCGACTTCGACCAGGCGCCGCGCAAGCCGGTGCTGTTGCCCACGAATCCTCCGACCGACTCCCCTTCGATCCCGGCCTACTTCAAAGGCATGGGTCCCTGCGACGGGTGCACGGCCACGCCGCCGAGCACGGCGGGGAGATAGGGCCGGCAGCCGGCTCAGGCGACGCGGGGCATCACCGCCCGGCCGATCAGATCCAGGTGCTCGAGGTCGTCGAGGTCCAGCACCTGGAGGTAGACCCGCTCGGCTCCGATGGCCGCGAACGCTTCCAGGCGGGCCACCACCTCGTCGGGCGTCCCCGCCGCGCCGTGCTCCCGCAGTTCGTCGGGCTTGCGGCCGATGTTGGCGGCGCGACGCTCGACCTCGGCCTCGTCGACGCCGCAGCACACGACCTGGGCCGCCGAGAGAAGGATGGACGCCGGGTCGCGGCCCGCCGCGTCGCACGCGGCGCGCACCCGGCCGAACTGCTCGCCGGCGGCGGAGACCGACGAGAACGCGAGGTTGAATTCGTCGGCGTACGTCGCGGCGAGACGAGGCGTCCGCTTCGCTCCGAAGCCGCCGACGATGAGTGGCGGGTGGGGGCGCTGCACGGGCTTGGGCAGCGCCGGGCTGTCCTTCAGCCGGTAGTGCCTCCCGCTGAAGTCGAACGTCTTGCCCGGCGGCGTGCCCCACAGGCCGGTGAGGATGGCGAAGTACTCCTCGAGCCGCTCGAAGCGCTCGCCCAAAGGGGGGAACGGAACGCCGTAGGCGAGGTGCTCCGCCTCGTACCACCCGGCACCGAGGCCGAGCTCGATACGCCCCTGGCTCATCGCGTCCACCTGCGCCACCTCGATGGCGAGCACCCCCGGTGAGCGGAAGGTGGCGGAGGTGACCAGCGTGCCCAGCCGGATGCGCTCGGTCTCGCGCGCCAACCCGGCCAAGGTCACCCAGGCATCGGTCGGCCCGGGCAGGCCGTCGCCTCCCATGGTGAGGAAGTGGTCGGAACGGAACAGCGCATCGAAACCGGCCGCCTCGGCGGCCTGCGCGACTCGCACCTGCTGCTCGTAGGACGCGCCCTGCTGGGGCTCGATGAAGATGCGGAGCTTCATAGACGCACGCTAACCGTCGAGGCCGCTCCGCGACGGGGTGGCCTGGCCGGGCACGGCCTACGGGGTCGCGGGCAGACTGCCCACATGGACATCGGCGTGATCTTCCCCCAAACCGAAGTGGGCGCAGACCCGGGTGCTGTCCGGGCTTTCGGGCAGGCCGCCTCGGATCTGGGTTACACCCACCTGGCGGCGTACGACCACGTGCTCGGCGCCGACATCGCCGTGCACGGGGACATCGGCGGCCCCTACACCATCGAGGACCCCTTCCGCGAACCGCTGTGCATGTTCTCCTACCTCGCAGGCTTCACGAAGCTGGCCTTCGCCACGTCGATCCTCATCGGCCCCCAACGCCAGACGGCGTTGCTGGCCAAGCAGGCGGCCGAGGTCGACCTCCTCAGCGGCGGCCGTTTCCGCCTCGGGCTCGGCATCGGGTGGAACAAGATGGAGTACGACGCGCTCGGCATGCCGTTCGAGGAACGCGGGGCCCTTCTCGAGGACCAGGTCGCGGTGCTGCGCGCGCTCTGGACCAACAAGCGCGTCGACATCGACACCCGCTTCCACCACATCCATGCCGCCGGCCTGGCGCCGCTGCCGCAGCAGCGCCCGATCCCCATCTGGATCGGCGCCTTCGCACCAGCCGCGCTGCGCCGAGCCGGTCGCGTCGCCGACGGGTGGTTCCCCCACGTCCGACCCGGTGGTGGTCTGGAGGCCGCGCTCGAGACGATCGCCGAGGGGGCGGCGGAGGTCGGGCGCGACCTGTCCAACTTCGGCTTCGAGGGGCGCGTCGACTACGGCGTGCGCGACCTCGACAAGATCGCCGAGCACGCGCGCCGCTGGCGCGCCGCAGGCGCCAGCCATCTGTCGATCATCACCATGCACGCGGGCCTGGAGGGGGTGGACGCGCACATCGGCGCTCTCGAGGAGATGGCGCCCGTATTGCTGTGATCGCCCCGCGCACGCAGGCCTGAAAGCTGCGCCGTGCCAACATGAGGCCGTGCCGGACGAGCCGACGCCCGACGAGCCCGCGCCGGATGCACGACCTGATGTCACCATGGCGACGATCGTCAAGGAATGGGGTCGCATCGGCTGTCTCGGCTTCGGGGGCCCGCCCACCCACATCGCGATGCTGCGCGCCCTGGTCGTCGAGCGCGAGGGCTGGATCGACGAGGCCGAATTCGAAGACGCCATTGCCGCAACCAACCTCCTGCCGGGGCCGGCGTCGACGCAGCTGGCGATCTTCTGCGCTTGGCGGCTGCGCGGCCCTCGCGGCGCGGTGACCGGCGGGGCCTGTTTCATCTTCCCTGGCTTGGCCATCATCATCGGGCTCGCCGCCGTCTTCCTGGCGTCCAACCCCCCGACCTGGATCAAGGGCGCGGCCCTCGGTGCCGGAGCGGCGGTGGCCGCCGTCGCCCTGAACGCGGCGCTCGGCTTGATCCCGGCCAGCTGGCGCCGGGCCGGCGATGAGTCCGCCCGGCGGGCGCGCTGGGTGGTATATGGCCTGGCCGGCGGGGCGGCCTCGGCGACGCTCGGCACGTATCTCGTCGTCGTGCTGCTCGCCTGCGGGCTGGTCGAGGTGGCGATCTCGGGTGGTGTGCGCCCACCTCGAACCGCTCACGGCTCGATGCTGCTGCCTCTTGGGGTCGTCGCCACGGGCGGGCTCGGAGCACTGGTGTGGGTGGCGCTCAAGGTGGGGGCGCTCTCGTTCGGAGGCGGGTTCGTGATCATCCCGCTCATGCAGTCCGACGCCGTGCACCACTACCACTGGATGACCAACACCCAATTCCTCAACGCCGTTGCGCTCGGTCAGGTCACTCCCGGACCCGTCGTCCAGACGGTGGCTGTGGTGGGCTACGCCGCCGCGGGCGTCGGGGGCGCGCTGCTCGCAGCGCTCGTGGCGTTCGCCCCCTCGTTCGTGTTCATCCTCGCCGGCGCGCGTCACTTCGCGGTGTTGCGCACCAACCGCATCGCGCAGTCCTTCCTCAACGGGGCGGGCCCGGCCGCCATCGGCGCGATCGCGGGCGCGTCCATCCCGTTGGCGCTGGCGATCGCCCACGAATGGCAGGTGGCGATCCTCGCCGGCGCCCTCGTGGTGATCATCGGGCTGCGGCGAAGCGTCGTGCTCACGCTCGTCGGTGCGGGGGTGATCGGCGCGGTCGGCGCGGTGCTCGGTTTGCCAGCCTGACCAGGACGCCGCGCGCTCCGTCGGTGCGGGTGACGCCCAGCAGTCAGGTCCCGCCGAATACTTCCGGTAGTCCTTGGTGCCAGTCGGGATAGCGCGGCGACCAGCCGAGCTCGGCGCGCGCCCGCTGGTTGGACACCGCCGGCTGGTCGCACATGAGGTAGGTCAAGTACGCGCCCGCCCCGACGCGTGCGATCGACTCGGGGATGTGACGGGGCGGCTTGGCGGCCAGCAGCCGGGCGACGAGCGGCATCCACTCCGATGCCGGCGCGGGCACGTCGTCGGCGATGTTGAACGTGCCCGTCGGCCCCTCGAGCGCGGCGACGGTCGCCGACGCGGCATCCTCGATGTGCAACATCGCGAAGAGACCTCCGCCTTCGCCGGGTATCGGGAGCCAGCGTTTGGCCACCAAGGTTGCGTAGAGCCCGCCGGGTGCGACGTAGGTGCCCGGGCCGTAGAAGGAGCCGTAACGGAGAACCACGCCCTCGAGGCCCGAGTCCCCGAGCGTCGCCGACTCGAGCGTCGCGACCGAATTAGTGAGTTGGCCGATCTGGCCCCTGGCGTCGGCCCACAGCGGGTCCGCCTCGGTCCGCACACCGGGTCCGGGGCGGTAGGCGAACGAGATGCTCTGAGCGATGATGCGGCGCGCGCCCGCACTGCGCGCCGCCGCGACCAGCGTGCCCGACGCTTCGCGGCGGAGCCGGCTCGTGAGGTCGAACCCACGCTTGATCGCGATCGGGTTGATCGACTGGGGCAGGCTCGTCAACTGGTTGATCACGACCTCGGGCTTGGCCGATTGGACGGCCCGCATCACTGCGTCCGGGCTGAGGGCATCGCCGACCGCCGGGACGATTCCGGGCACACCCAGGGCGGCCACCCGGTCCTCGCGGCGGGAGAAGACGACGACCTCGTGTCCCGATGCAGCGAGAGAGGCGACCAACGGGCGGCCGATGGCGCCCGTGCCCCCGGCCACGAAGATCCGCATGAGGATCGAGGCTAGGCAGCAGCCGGTGCCAGGGCGAAGCGGAGGTTTGGCAGGATGGCGGGATGAGCGACCAGCGCGGCTACCCCGGGGCGCCCCCGGGGTGGTACCCGGATCCGGCGGGCGGGCCCGGGGAGCGCTGGTGGGACGGCTACGCGTGGAGCGAGGTGACGAAGCCGCCGGAGCAGGACGAGACGAACCAGCCGCGTGACGAGTCCGGACAGCGCGGCGGCGATCAAGATGACCAGCCAACGGTGGATGCCAGCGGCTATCCCGGGGCACCTCCAGGGTGGTACCCGGACCCGGCGGGCGGGCCCGGACTGCGCTGGTGGGATGGCTATGCCTGGACGGATTCGACGGTGCTGCCCGAGCAGCCGCCGCCTCCCCCGTGGGCATCGGCGGCGCGCTCATCTCAACCTGGCTTGCCGAGGCGGCGTCAATACCGGCCGCCGCAGCCGCACTTGGGCCCGTTGTGCTTCCAGCAGGAATCGGGCTGCAATCCCCATTGCTAGATCCAGCGCCGAGGTCGGGTTGACCGGAACCCGATCGCGAACTGCTCGCGAACTTCTCGCGAACTAACCGGAGACCGACCGGAGACCGGGAAGCGGCTGGGCCGGCTCCGCAGGAACCTTTAACAACAGTTCACTCGGAGATAGCGCTCCTGTTGCCGAGGGTTCACTTGTCCTGGCTACGTTCCTGTTGGTGGCAGACGGAGAGCAGCCAGAGGTCCGTAACAATCCCGTTACGACCGACGAGCAGAACCAGATCGACGAAGTCATCAAGTCCCTCGATCCAGACGCAACGCGGCCGGAGGCCGTGATGGAGACCGAGAAGCTGACGCTCGGCTTCTCGGGTCGCACCGTGCTCGCGGACGTGAACGTCGAACTCAAGCGCGGGTCGATCACCGCTCTGATCGGCCCGACCGGCTCGGGCAAGTCGACCTTTCTCCGGACCCTCAACCGGATGAACGACCGGGTCCCGGGTTTCAGCCGCGCCGGCGACGTGACGTACGACGACGAGAGCCTGTGGGCACCCGGCGTCGACCTGTTGATGCTGCGCCGGCGGGTCGGCATGCTCTTCCAGCGGCCCAACCCGTTCCCCATGTCGATCAAGGACAACGTGGTGGCCGGCGTGAAAGCCCACCGCATCGCCAGGGGCAAGCAACTCGACGTCGTGTGCGAGCGCCGCTTGACCGAGGTCGGGCTCTGGGACGCCGTCAAGGACCGGCTCAACGACTCACCCTTCCGGCTCTCGGGTGGCCAGCAGCAACTTTTGTGCCTCGCCCGTGCCCTGGCGGTCGGTCCCGAGGTGCTGCTGCTCGACGAGCCCACCTCGTCGCTCGACCCGGTGACCATGGAGTCGATCGAGGAGTTGATCAGGACGCTGACGCCGGCGTTGTCACTGGTCGTGGTCACCCACAACCTGGGCCAGGCGGTGCGCATCTCGGACAACACGATGTTCTTCTTCCAGGGAGCGCTCATCGAGCACGGTGCCACCGACGACGTGTTCAACCGCCCGTCGCACCCCGACACCGAGCGGTACGTCACCGGCCGGATGGGGTAAGGGACCGACCCCGACTCAACGACCGTGCCTCCTCCAACGACCAGCCGCCGAACCCGAATCCATCGAATCAACGAACAGGCAGCAACCAGGAACCACCTCACAAGGAGAAAATCTGTGACCACATTGAAGAGAACGACTCGATTGATGCGTGGTGTCATCGCCGCAGGGGTGACGGGCCTCGTGTTGAGCTCGGTCGTCCTCGCCACGCCCGCCGGGGCGAGCAACAAGCTCCCGAGCAGCGGCGTGGAAACGCCGTCAGGGGGCACGTTGACCGAGACCGGAAGCACACTGCTCTACCCCCTCTTCAACCTGTGGTCGGGCGGGTACAGCACGAAGTTCCCCAGCGTGACGGTCCAGACGGCGGGGACCGGATCGGGGACCGGCATCTCCGAGGCCGAGAACGGGACCATCGATATCGGGGCGTCGGACGCCTACCTCTCTCCGAGCGTCAGTTCGGCGAACCCGGACCTGAAGAACATCCCACTGGCGATCTCGGCGCAGATCGTGGCGTACAACATCCCGGGCGTGCTCTCGCACCTCAAGCTTTCGGGCAAAGTCCTCTCCGAGATCTACCGGGGCGTGGTGACGAAGTGGAACGCCTCGCAGATCTCGAGCCTGAACCCGGGCGTGACGCTGCCGAACATCCCGATCGTGACGCTGCACCGCTCGGACTCCTCGGGTGACACATTCCTCTTCACCACCTACCTGTCCAAGACGGACGAGGCGAACTGGGGATCGAAGATCGGCTTCAACACCACGGTCCCGTGGCCGCCCGCACCGGGCGCGCTCGGCGAGAACGGCAACTCGGGGATGGTCTCGGGCTGCAAGGCGACGCCGGGGTGCATCGCCTACGTCGGCATCAGCTATCTGACCCAGACGCTCCAGGCCGGGCTCGGGTACGGAATGCTGCAGAACGTCAAGGGTCAGTACGTGGTCCCCAACGCCTCGACGATCGCGGCCGAGGCCAACTTCTTCGCCGCCAAGACCCCGGCGAATGGCACCATCTCGCTGATCTACGGCAACGCGAAAAATGGCTACCCGATCATCAACTACGAGTACGCCATCGTCTCGAACCACCAGTCGAGTAGCTCGACGGCGAAGAACATCCGTTCGATTCTGGAGTGGGCCATCAACCCCAAGTACGGCGCGAACAACTCGTACCTCTCGCAGGTGAACTTCCAGCCGCTCCCCTCGAAGGTCGAGGCGCAATCGGTCAAGCAGATCCTGGGCATCAACTAATGTCCTCCGTCGGCGGTGTGGCGGGGAGCATCCCGGCCACACCGCAGGCGGAGTCAGTCGGCAAGCCCCCGCTGCCGAGGCGGGTCTCCGACTTCTTGCGCCGTCACGAGGAAGGGGCCTGGAAGGGTACGGGCTGGGTCGCCGTGATCCTGCCCCTGGCGGCGCTCGTGTTCGCCGTGACCGTCCTCGCCGTCAAGGCCTGGCCGGCGATCCGCGTCAACGGGTGGTACTTCTTGTACGGGCGGACCTGGACGTACGGCAGCGGCTATGGCGCTGTCGTGCATACCGACGGCGTGGCGCATCCCATGGGGGCGCAATTCGGCGCCTGGGCCATCATCTGGGGCACCCTTGCCTCGTCCATCATCGCCATCGTCATCGCGCTCCCGCTCTCCATCGGGGCCGCCTTCGCCCTGACCGAGCGGATGCCGACGTGGATCTCGCGGCCGCTCGGTTTCACGATCGAGATCCTCGCGGGCATCCCGAGCGTCGTCATCGGCCTGTGGGGCATCCTCACCTTCGGGCCCTGGCTGGCCAAGAACATCTACCCGGTCATCGCCAACAACATGCCCGACGTCCCGGTGCTCAAGTACTTCCGCCAACCGGTGGGCAGCGGTGAGGGACTGCTCTCGGCCGGCATCGTCCTCGCCCTGATGATCGTCCCGATCATCGCGTCGACGACCCGCGACCTCTTCATGCAGGTGCCGCCACTGCCCAAGGAAGGTGCGTCCGCACTCGGCATGACGGACTGGGAGGTGGCGAACAAGGTCACCCTGCCCTGGGTCCGCTCTGGCATCATCGGCGCCACGGTGCTGGGCCTGGGCCGGGCCCTCGGCGAGACGATCGCCATCGCCATGATCGGCGGCGCCTCCCTCGTCATCCCGCATACGGTGTACCTGCCCTTCACGACGGTGGCCGCGACCATCCTCACCCAGCTCGACGGCGCGCTCACCGACGGGACGGGTTTCGCCGTGGCCACCCTGGCCGAGCTCGCCCTGGTCCTCGCGGTGATCTCGGTCGCGGTGAACCTCATCGCCCGTCTGATCGTCAACCGCACGAGCCGCGTCGGCGCTCCGGTCGGGGGCGCCTGATGGCGTCGACGCTCGGCGCCGGTCCGACCACTCGGCGCCGCCGCGTTTCTTCTGTCACCTGGCGCGTACTGACGTACGCGGCGCTGGTCCTCATCATGGCGCCCGCGGCCTGGCTGCTCATCAGCGTCCTGGCAAAGGCCTGGTCGCACTGGCGGTGGGACGTGCTGTGGACGACGCTGACCCCGACCGGCGGAGGGTTGCGCGACCAGATCCTCGGAACGCTGATCCTGATGGTCGGGGTCTTCGTGATCGCCGGCACCATCGGCGTCTTCGCCGGCATCCACCTGGCGGAGTTCACCCGGCCGCGGAGGTTCAGTGGCCGGGTGAGCGGGCCGCTGCGCACGGCCTCGGACATCCTCTCGGGCTTCCCCTCGATCGTCCTCGGCTACGTGGGCTACACCGCGTTCGTCGTGGGCCTGCACTGGGGCTTCTCACTGTGGGCCGCGCTGATCATCCTGTCCATCATGGTGATCCCCTACATCGCCAAGACGACGGAGAACTCGCTCCGCCAGGTGCCAACGGGCTACCGGGAGGGAGCCGAAGCGCTCGGCATGTCGGCGGGCTACGGCCTGCGCAAGGTGGTGTTGAAGAGCGCGTTGCCCGGCATCGTCACGGGTTTGTTGCTCGCGCTGGCCATCGCCTGCGGCGAGACGGCGCCGCTGATCTACACAGCGGGGTTCTCGCCGACGTTGCCGACGTCGTTCACGCACGCCCAGTTCCCCTATCTCACGTACGTCGTCTTCCAGTACTACAACGCACCAGAGCCCCAGTACCACTACCTCTCCTACGACGCCGCGCTGATCCTCGTGGTGATCGTGCTCCTGTTACTGGTGGCGAGCCGCATCATCGTGGCGCGGACGCAACGTCACGCCGAGGGGGCGCGCGGGCGGATGCGGACGCCGCGTCGGCCTCGACGGCCGGACGCGGCAGGCGACGGGCTCCCCGTCGCCGACGTGGCGGCGCGGTTTTAAGCCGTCCGTCCTGGCGGCATCCTGACCGGCTGCTCCGTCCCCGGCGTCTCGGTAAGGTGACGCGGTGCCGGCACGCGCGTCGAGCACCGACTGCAGGCGCCGAACGCCGGCACGCATGACCGGCAGGGAGTACTGGCAGGGCGTACTGGCAGGGCAGGACTGGCACCGAACACGCAAGGAGGAACTGGCGTTGAATGCAGGACCTGAGTGGGGCCCCTTGGCCCGCTTGGCGGGGGTCTGGGAAGGCGAAAAGGGCGAGGACGTGGCATACGCCAACGAAACCGGCAAGATCGGCCTCACGCCCTTCCGAGAGCACATCGACTTCAAGCCCTTCGGCCCGGTCGAGAACGGCGCCCAAATCCTCTACGGCCTCGACTACCGCATGGCCGGCTGGCGCGGCGTCGAGGAGAACCCGTTCCATACCGAGGTGGGCTACTGGCTGTGGGATGCCGTCGACAGCCAGGTCATCCGGTGCTTCATCATGCCCCGCGGCTTGGCCATCGTCGCGGGAGGCACCGTCGAGTCCCGTGCCACCGTCTTCAGCTTGGAGGCGTCGGCCGGCGTCCAGACCTACGGCATCCTCTCGAACCGCTTCTTGGACCAGGACGCCCGCACCGTGCGCTTCGAAGTGACCATCGACACCAGCGTCGACGACGAGTTCACCTACAGCGAGACGTCGATCCTCCAACACTCGAAGTGGCCCGACCAGGTGAGCCACACCGACCGCAACACCCTGCGGCGGATCGGCGACGCCTGAGGCGGGCGCGACTTCGACCCGCCGAGAGGCACCTTGTAGGGTCGGGCTCCGGCCCGGCGGGCCGGAGGGAGGAAGCCATGTACCAGTGGTCCGACGAGCAACTGGCCATCCAAGACGCGGTCAGCCGCTTCGTGGAGGAAGAGGTGGCGCCGAACGTCGAGGAGCTCGAGCACGGCGACACCCCGCCCTACGAGGTGATCCGCAAGCTCTACCGGACCTTCGGGCTCGATGCCCTCGCACGGGAGTCCTTCAAGAAGGCGCTCGAGCGTAAGACGTCGGACGCGCCACCGACGGTGCGAGAGGAGCGGAGCGAGGGTGGCGGCAACGCCGCGCTGACGATGATCCCCATCATCGAGCTGTGCCACTACTGCCCCGGTATCGTCACCGCACTGGGTGTCAGCACCGGGCTGGCCGGCGGCACCATCATGAAAAGCGGCACGCCGGCGCAGATGGAGCGCTGGGCCCTCGACCTGCTCACGCTCGACAAGATCGGCGCCTGGGCCATCACGGAACCCGACTCGGGCTCCGACGCCCTGGGCGGGATGAAGTCGACCGCGGTGCGCGACGGCGACGAATACGTGCTCAACGGCAACAAGACGTTCATCACCAACGGGCCCTATGCCGACACGATCGTCTTCTACGCCAAGCTGGACGACGGGAGCGCGGCGCCCCTGCGCCAGCGCCCGGTGCTGACATTCATCCTCGACTCGGGCATGCCGGGGCTCGAGCAGTCGAAGCCCTTCCGCAAGATGGGGCTGCACTCCTCGCCCACGGGTGAACTGTTCCTGACCGACGTGCGGGCGACCAAGGACCGACTCCTCGGGGAGACCGAGGGCACACCGGGCGGGAACGAGGGACGCGAGAGCGCGAAGGGCAACTTCGTGACCGAGCGGGCCGGCGTCGCCGCCATGTCCCTCGGCGTCATCGAGGAGTGCCTGAAGCTCTCGGTGCAGTACGCCAAGGACCGACACCTGTGGGAACGGCCGATCTCCGAGTTCGAGCTGATCCAGTTGAAGCTGGCCAAGATGGAGGTCGCCCGGGTGAACGTCCAGAACCTGGTGTTCCGGCACATCGAGATGTCGGCGGCCGGCAAGAGCCTCACTCTGGCCGAAGCGTCGGCGATGAAGCTCTACTCGGCACAGGCGGCGACCGAGGTGGCGATGGAGGCGGTGCAGCTCTTCGGCGGCAACGGGTACATGTCCGAATTCCGAGTCGAGCAGCTGGCCCGGGACGCCAAGGTGTTCCAGATCTACGCGGGCACGGACGAGATCCAGGTGACGCACATCGCACGCGACCTCCTCGGGCGCTGAGGCGCTGAGGCTGGTTGGGGCACTTCGGGCGTGGAGAACCAATGAGATGAGGGACGTGCTCGGACACCTCGGGGCGACACCTGTTGACGCCGTCTACGACGAGATGGTCGACCTGCGTCGCGCGGTCCACCGCCATCCCGAGCTCGGTTTCGCCGAGTACGACACGACCGCGCTCATCCGTGACCGCATGCGCGAGCTCGGGATCGCTGAGGCGCGTCGGGTCACCGAGACGGGAGGCATCTTCGTACTGGAAGGCGGGCGGCCGGGCCGCAGCGTGGTACTGCGCGCGGACATCGACGCCCTGCCTGTGCAGGAGGACGCCAGGCGCGCCGGCCACTCCGAGGTCGAAGGAGTCATGCACGCGTGCGGGCACGACGTCCATGTCGCGGCCCTCCTCGGGTCCGCCTCAACGCTGGCCTCGCGGCGCGACGAGCTTCCCGGACGTTACGTGTTCCTGTTCCAGCCCGCGGAGGAGGCCCTCTGCGGGGCAAAGACGATGGTCCAGAACGGCGCGCTGGCGCTCATGGAGGACTCCCGCCTGATCGGCTTCCACGTGACGTCCGTCCTGCCGACGGGGTTCGTCGCCCTGCGCGATGACATCACCATGTCGGAGGCCTACTCGATGACCATCCGGCTCACAGGGCCGGGCGGGCACGGTGCCGTCCCAAGTGAGGAGGGTGACGTGATCCGGGCTGCGGCCGAGGTGGTCGGACGGCTGGGTTCGGTCGTCGAGGGATTGAGCTACGAGGGGTCGAACTGCGTGTGCAGCGCGGGCACGCTGGCGGCGGGCACCGCAGTCAACGTCGTGCCGACAGCGGCCAAGGTGACCGGCACCCTGCGGACCTTCACCCAGTCGCAACGTGAATCGGCACTGGCGCGGCTACGCGACCTCTGCGCATCGGTAGCCGAGGCCCGGCGAGTGACGGTCGAGTTGGGATTGCCCGAACACACGCCCGCGGTGGTGAACGACCCGGCGGTCACGGTGGCGGTGGAGGCCGAGGCGATCGCCGTCCTCGGCAGTGATTCCGTAGTCCGGATGCCGCCGACGTCGCCGAGCGACGACGTGAGCGAGTTCCTCAACCACCTGCCCGGGTGCTACTTCTTCGTCGGCGGTGCTGCGTCCGACGGCTCGAGCGGGATGCACCACTGCCCGACGTTCTCGGTTGAGGATGCATCGCTCCGAGTCGGCGCCAGCGTCATGGTGCGCAGCGCGGTGGCGTTGGCGGCGCCCTGAACCCTGCGGGCGGGGCCCGGGTCTCCAGAAGCACCGCACCGTCTGTCATCGGGCATCACGCCAAACTCCGCCCTCTGATCGCCGGCTGGCCACAGACCCCGGCGTGAGTCAACAGGAATGCCCGCCGGAGATGTATGGAGCAGGAATCCCGGCCTCCTTCGCGCTCCTGTTTACGCGCGGAGACCGGTGGGTCAAACCGGTGGGTCAGCCGCGTGTCCATAGAAGGGAGGGGGCGGGGCTTTCTGTCAGATGTATACGCGTCAGCGACTGAGCACGACCGAGCACGACTGAGCACGACTGAGCTGGGAGAGAAGGTGGATAGAAAGGTGGCCATATACGTCACCACAGCAAGCGGAGGCGGAATTCGGCCGAGCCGCCGCATACAACCCCGCAAGACACCGGGCCTACGCTGATCGCCGTGAGAGCACCTCTCCGCACGAAGGCACGAACGGTGGGCCCCGTAGCAGCGGTGATGCTCGCGGCCGCCTCGTTGGCCGCGTGCGCCGGCGGGCCCGGCGGGAGCGCGCCCGGCGGGCATGCGGCGGCTGCAGGACCGGGTACGCACGGCTCGACCACGAACACGACCACGACCACGACCACGACGACCGTCCCTCCCACCACCACGACAACGCTCCCGCCCGGACTCCCCGCCCCATCCCCGATCGCCGCTCCCGCGGGAGACGCAGCCGGCGCCGGCTCGTGGACCCCCGCCGGACGGACGGTCGACGGGGTGCCCGTCGTCTACGAGACGCATCTGCTGCCGCCGGGCGGCGGAACCGAGGATGCCGGGATCGCCTGGATGGACACGCGCTTGCTGTCGGCGCAGCTCTACTCGGGCTCGAGTAGCCCTGGCGGCGGGCCGTACCAGTTCACCGCACCCGTTCAGCCGGCCCAGGCGACCACGCTCGTGGCCGCCTTCAACGGTGGCTTCCTGATGAGTGTCGCCGGCGGCGGCTACTTCACCGAGGGCCGGGTGATCTACCCACTGGTCACCGGAGCTGCCTCTCTGGTCATCAACGCCGACGGCTCAGTCAACGTGGGTGCGTGGGGCACCGACGTCTCCATGACGCCGGGCGTCATCGCGGTCCGCCAGAACCTCGTGCCGCTCGTGGCTGGGGCCCAACCTACGCCCCAGGCCGCGAGCCCCGATTGGTTGTCGTGGGGCGCGACCTGCGGCCCGAGCTCGTGCTCAGGCCCGGGCATCGAGAACCAGTGGCGCTCGGGCGCCGGAGTTACGGCTGACGGCGCGCTCGTCTACGCGGCCGGGCCGGCAATGACGCCGTTCGAGCTGGCGCAGCTGCTGGTCGCCGCCGGCGTGGTCCGCGGTATGCAGCTCGATATCAACCCCGACTGGCCTGTCTTCGCGACCTACGACCCGCCCGTGCCCGGCGGCGCGGCCAGCCCGTCGAACGGAACGAGCATGCAGCCGGCCAGCGTCCAGGGCCCGGCGACCTTCTTCAACCCGTCGTGGGCGCGGGACTTCGTGACGATGTCGATGCGCCCGCCTCCCGCCGGATAGGCACGGTCACGGGCCGCGGGCCAGAATGAGGCGTATGAGCGCCTCCGACCTCTTCTCCATCGCCGACAAGACCGCCCTCGTCACCGGCGGCAGCCGCGGCATCGGCAAGATGATCGCTGAGGGCTTCGTTGAAGCGGGGGCGTCGGTGTACATCTCGTCGCGCAAGGCGGACGTGTGTGAAGAGGTGGCTGCCGAGCTGTCGAAGAAGGGGACATGCATCGCGGTGCCGGCCGACCTCTCACGCGAAGAGGAGTCCCGCCGCCTTGCCGACGAGATGACCACCCGGGTCGACCGGCTCGACATCCTGGTCAACAACGCGGGCGCCACCTGGGGCGCGCCGCTCAACGAGTACGACGAGCAGGCCTTCGAGCGGGTGCTCGCCCTCAACGTGAAGGGTGTGTTCCACCTCACGAAGTTCATTCTCCCGCTGCTCGAGAAGGCCGGGACTCCGGAGGAACCCGCCCGCGTCATCAATATCGGTTCCATCGACGGCATCGGGGTGCCCATCATGGAGACCTACGCCTACTCGGCGTCGAAGGCGGCGGTGCACCAACTGACCCGCCACCTGGCCAAGCGCCTCGCGCCTGCCATCACGGTCAACGCCATCGCACCAGGACCCTTCGAGTCGAAGATGATGGCCGCCACGCTCGAGGCGTTCGGCGAACAGATCAAGGCGAGCGCCCCCTTGCGGCGCATCGGGCGTCCCGACGACATGGCCGGGGCCGCCATCTACCTGTCGTCGCGGGCGGGCGCGTACGTCACCGGCGCAGTCATCCCCGTCGACGGCGGCATCGCCACGACCCGTTAGACCGCCAGCAACAAACCATCAGCCACAGGGGGTTCACCGTGCTGTTGCTTCACGAGGTACATCAGGTCGCCGGTGCGCACGAAGAGGAATTCGACGCGGCCTACCGGGAGGAGTACATGCCAGCGGTGGCCAAGTCGGACGGCAGCCGGCTGCTCTGGTACCTGCATCTGGCGCACGGCACCGGGCAGGCCTACACCTCGGTTTCCATCACGGGTTGTCAGGACGCGGCGGCCTGGGCCGAGCTTGCCGAGCGTGTGCGCGGCGGCGACCTCGCCCAGTGGTCGTCCAAGGTCGACGCCATGCGGCACTCGCACCTGGCCAAGGTGATCCAGCCCGTGCCCTGGTCACCACTCCAAGAGATCGAGCTCGCGACCGTGCCGGTCACCGGCGACACGCACAAGAACTCCGTTTTCATGGAAGACACAGCGTGGCCGTTTGCCGGCGGCCTCCAGGCCTATCTCGACAAGGCGGGCACGTTGTACGACCACACCTTGAGCACCCAGAAGGAGGAGGGCACGGGCATGATCGAGCTCGAGGCCGCCTTCCAGCCTGTCTTCGGGACGCACATGACCACGGAGGTGATCCTCTGGCAACGCGTGGTCAACACCAAGGGCGTCATGTGGATGTTCGGCCATGACCTCCCACCGGAGGCGTCGGCTCCCGGCACGTGGCTGCACGACGCGCTCGAGGTCCGCGATCGCTGGGAGAGCCGGCTGTTGCGCACCGCGGCGTGGTCGCCCCTCTTTTGAGGCTCGCCGCGCTCGCGCGGGCTTACTGAGGCTCGCTGTCGTTGGGCCGCTGCTGCGACAGCAACGTGCCCTGGATCCGCTGGCCGAGATCGGCTGCGGCGGACTGCGTCACGAACTCTTGGAAGGCGCTGCGGTCGACCGCCAGGACGACGGCCGTGTCGACTGCGGCGAAGGTCGCCGTCAGCGGCGCGCCGGTGAGCGCCCCCACCTCGCCGAAGAGCTGGCCCGGACCGTGGCGGGTGACGACGACGTCCTGGCCGTGCCCCTCCCGGCGCACCTCGACCTCGCCGTCGACGATGATGAAGAAGCGATCCGACGTCTCGCCCTGGCGCACGATGACCTCGCCCGGCTCGAGCACCATGTGGTGGAGCTGGGTGCTGAAAGGCGCCGGGACGGCCGGTGAACCCGTGGTGGCATAGACCTTCGTCGACTCCATGGGCACCGCGACACCGGCCGTGTACTCGTAGTCCACGAAGTGCAGCTCGAGGGGACGGATGAGGTGCAGGTTGTCCAAGGTCTCCTTGGGCATGGCGGGCATCTTCACGGCGAAGAGTGAGTGTCCCCGGTCGGCGCCCAGGTCGTCGACGCGCTCGCACCGGCCGACGCCTCGCAACTCCCGTACCTTGCGGAAATCCGGCGTGTAGTCGTCAATCGTGAACGAAGCCCACTTGTTGGCGGCGATGTTCTTCACCGTGATCTCGCTCTGGGGCATGGAGAAGTACACGCCGTCGCCATCGCTCGCGTAGGCGATCGTGGCCGCGTGTGGCATTCCGGTGAACGAAGCGGTCCCCACTGTGATGATGTGGTGAACGTCCAGGTAGTTGAGGACCTCGACGGGCATCTCGACAGTGGTTTGGTTGGGCATGGCCGACACCTCCCGTCTGGCGATCGCCGACTCGATCGGCGCAGATTCGAAAAATCCTACGACTGACCCCACTCAATGTCGATGAGTACCAGGGAGGGTTCATAATTGTCACGGAACCGTCGCGTGTCGTTCACTCAGCTCGACCAGGCGGCGGCGCTGGTCCAGGTGGCACGATGACACGCGTGACCGATGGCTCCTTCGACCTCTCCGAGACCTTCATCCACCTCGGCGTCGATCCGACGGCGACGCCGCTGCCCGACTTCGAGTGGTCGCAGGCCTATCTCGACGCCTACGGCGAGCGCTTCGCCGGGGACGGGGTCCGGGGCCGCCTGGTCTGCGTGCTGCCCCAAACGGAGAGTTGGGATTCGTGGGAGCGCCATCCGGCCGGCGAGGAGGTCGTCTTCTTGATCAGTGGCCGGGTCGACGTCATTCAGGAGATCGACGGCGAACAGCGGGTCATCGAGCTCCGGCCGGGGCAAGCCCTCGTCAATCCGCCGAACGTGTGGCACACCGCACGGGTGCACGAACCCGGCACGGCGTTGTTCATCACCCCGGGGCGGGGCACCGAGGCCCGGCCTTTGACCTGACCAGGGTCAGCGCTTGGGCGCCAGCTCGTGCGGACCCTGGGACGGGTAACCGCCAGCGGCGCGGATCGCAGCACCCCATGGGTCGAAGATCGCCACCAGCTCGGGGAGGTCGTCGCCCAACGCGTCGAGCATGGGGGCGCACTGGGCGTCGGTGGCCTCCTCCACGGCCGCGCGCAACGCGCGGCCGGCCTCGGTGAACGCGCCGTCGACGATGAGCCCCCGAGCGACGAGACGGGCCTCGGCCGCGTCGAGCTGCCCGTCGGACCAGGCCCGGGTGCGGATGTAGGTGCGCAGCGGTAGACCCCAATAGAGCTCGGTGAGCAAGCCGATCTCGGTCGCGTCGAGGCCGGCGGCGGTCCAGGCGGCCGTGTGGGCGTCGCCTCGGAACTCGCGCAGCAGGTCGCTCCGGCGCCACATATCCCCGATCGGATCGCCGGGAAGCCCGAGGCTCAGCAGTCCGGCGTAGAGCGGCTTGCCCTCCGGGCGCAGCCGCGCGCCCGCCATGGCGAGCAGCTCGGTCGCGCGGGCCAGTCCCTCGGGCTCGGGACCGAGCACCCGCGTCAGCTGCGCAACGGCGCCGGCGGTCCGCGCCTCGCAGATGGTCGGCGCCTCCACCTTGCTCCAGCCGAACTCGACGGCCGGCACGACCGCCTCGGGGTTGAAGACGGCGAAGGCGGCGGCGACCACGGTACCCGGGACCTGGCCCATGACCGAACCACGACTGGCGAAGTACGCAGGACCGTCGGGCAGCTCCACGCCGCTGGGCAACGTGGCCGGGCTGGGCGAGAACCCGAACGCGGCGTACGCGGCGTGGCATTCCGGTGCGAAGTACACCTGCGCCGCGATCGGCTCGAGGGCCATTGCCAACCTCCGAGCCGCTTCGGTACGTGCGGCTGTCACGGCCGTCACCCTAGGAGTTCGGGCGGAGCTATGCCGTCGTGAAGCGCATCGGGAAGTGGTCGATGGAGCGGATACCGGGCGTGTAGACGAGTGTGTGCCCCGGCTCGACCTCGTACTCGGGGATGCGCTTGTGCCATTCGCGCAACGCCACGCGCAGCTCCATCCGGGCCAGGTGCGACCCGAGGCAGCGGTGGATGCCGCCGCCGAAGGCGATGTGGGGGTTCACGTCACGGTCGAAGCGCACGACGTCGCCGTCGGGGAACTCCGCCTCGTCGGTGTTGGCCGACCCGATCATCACCATCACCTGGTCACCCTTGTGGACCGGACACCCCGACAGCTCGGTGTCCTCGACGGCAACCCGCGCGATGCCCATGACCGGGGTCTCCCACCGCAGCATCTCCTCGATGGCGTTGGGGATCACCTCGGGGTTCTCGACCAGCTGGCGCCGGTGCTCGGGGTTCTGCGCGAGGAACGAGAACATGCAGTCGAGCGTCGCCGTGACCGTGTCGAGGCCGGCGATGAGGAAAAGAAAGCAGATGTCGAGGATGTCCTCCCGCGTCAGCCGGTCTCCCTCGACCTCCGCGTCGAGGAAGAGCGACAGCAGGTCGTCGCGCCGCTCGACTTCGCGCTGGTCGAGGATCAGGTTGAAGTAGTCGTAGACCGAGTCCGCGATCTCCTGCTGGTAGTCCCTGGCCGCCTTGGAGCCGTAGAGCTTCCCCGTCACGTGGTCGGGGCGGATGATGCCGTCCTTCATCTTCAGGAAGGTCGGCAGCTCCTCGAGCGGAAGACCGAGCAGCGTGATGAAAACCTGCGACGGGAACGGGATGGAGAACTCCTTGGCGAAGTCCACCTCGCGGCGGTCGACGAAGCCGTCGATCAGGTGGTTCGCCAGTGCGGAGACCTCGTCGTCCATCGCAGCCATCTTGCGGGGGGCGAAGATCGGGTCGAGCAGCTTGCGGAACTTCTTGTGGTCGGGTGGGTCGATCTGCAGCGGGATCATGGGCCGCTTGTTCCTGAGGTCCACGGCGTCCATGTTCGAGGAGAAGACCTCGGGCTGACGGAGGGCCGTCATGATGTCTTCCTTGCGCGAGAGCACGACGCCTTTCTCGCCCGAAGGCATGTCGACGGACATGACCGGCATCTCGTCGCGCAACAGCTTGAACGTCGACTGAGGGTTCGCCGCCATCTCGGGATCCATCCCCGACAGCGGGTTCTGGCCGTCGCCGACATCCTCGGCGGCCTCGTCGGTTTTCGTCTCCGTCTCCATGACTCCTCCAGGACTAGTCGGGACTGATCTGCAAGATGCGGCTCACGGACTGCACGAGCGAGACCTCGTCGGACTCGGGGATGATCCAGCTCGAGAGGAAGAGGCGCACGATGACGTCAGCGAGCTGCTCCTGCTCGAGCCGGCCTTCGGCGACGACGGGCACCGCGTCGAGCGCGTCGCCGAGGCGTACCAACAGCTCGCCGCGCAGCGAGGGCAGGTGGTCCAAGAGGTAGCTCAAGACGAACTCGGGCTCGGACTCGAACAGGACGCGTGCCGGGTGTGAACGGATGAAGTCGAACGCATAGGCGATGAAGGCGGCGATTTGCTCAGCCGGATCCGTCACGGCGGCCAGCACCTCGGCCAGGCCGTCGCTGAAGCGCCGCTCGTCGTAGTCGGCGGCCGCGACCAGGACGTCGTCCTTGTTCGGGAAGTAGCGGTACAGGGTGCCCCGGGACACGCCGGCCGCCTCGCTGATCTCTCGCATGCCGAGGCGGCGCACGCCGCGCCGGCCGATGAGACCGAGCGCCGCAGTGAGGATGCGCTCCTCGGTAGGGGTGAAGGTCCGACCCTCCGAGACGTCGGCCTGAGCCAGCGGCAACGTGGCGGTCACGTCAGACATATTAGACACATTGTGTCCTATGTGTCCTGTCGGTTCGGCGGTCGGCACCGCCTTGGCCCAGGCCCGTTACCGAGGGGTCACCGAGGGGTCACCGAGTGGTCATCCCCTGGTCATCTGCCCGAAAGCACCGGAAGGCGGTCGTTAGGATCCCCCGGGTGCGACGCCTTCTCCCTCTCGGCTGCGGTCTTTTGCTGGGGATCGTCGGCCCGATCTCCGGACTGGCGGGCGCCTCGGGCTCCTCACCCACCGCCGGGCAAATGCTCTCTGAGGCACTCAGCGCAGCGGGGCAGGCGCAGTCCGTGCACATCGTGGACAAGACGACCGCGGGAAAGGTGAGCGAGGAGCTCGTGGGCTCGCTCAGCGCCCCGACGGCCGGCGAATCACTCTCGGGTTCGGGAGCCGAGCCGCTCGAGGTCGAGCTCGTCAAGGGAGCCGTCTACGTGACCGGCTCGAGCGCCGCCCTCGAGTCCGCCCTCAGCCTCACCGGAAGCCAGGCCGCCGCCGCCGCCAACAAGTGGGTCGTCGTGCAGCAGAGCGACGGGCCGTTCCAGGGGCTGACGAAGACGCTCACCGTGTCGGGCGAGATCGACAGCTTTGCGCCGAATCGCTCGACGGCCCAGCTCGGCAAGCGCACCAAAGTCGACGGTGTGTCCGTCTACCCCATCTACGGCCGGCCCGCGGCGACGCTCCCGAAGGGCAGCTCCGCCAGCGTGGCACTCTTCGTGCCGGTCAAGGCGCCCCACCGTCCGGTGGGCGCCACCTTGGTCATCGGCTCGAAGTCGACCTCGACCCGGCTCCACGAAGTAGCCGCCTTCACCGACTGGAACAAGCCGGTGAACCTCACGGCACCGACGGCCAACACGGTCGCCTACGGCACCCTCACCGGCTGATCCCTCACCAGCTGATCTCTCACCGGTCGATCACTCGCGGGTGGGTGGCCTCGATCGTCTCCGGCGGACTCCGGCCGCCACGAGGAGCGCGAGCGCGAGGACGCCGATGATGGTCAGGGCGAAGCCGAGCTCGCCGGCGGTCGAGCTGCCGTACGAGAGCGTCACGTCGTGGCTCGTCGGCACCACCACCATGAGGTTGGGGGTGACCCGCCACGGCCCGGTCGCGCCGCTGGCGTGCCAGTTAGGGAAATACGACACCTTGACCAGCACCGGGGTGCCGACCCGTGACACGTGAAAGCTGATGGATGAGTCGGTTTGCGCAACTGCACTGACCCGCGTCGTGGGTACGTGGCGCACCGTCGCGTGGATGCCCGAGACCGGAGTGCGCGGCCACGATGCCGGACCGCTCTGGGCGAGCTCGACGTTCCACCGCGCCGGGTTGTCGTACCAGTCCAACGAGGGGGCGAGCCAACTGGAGGCCGCCGCTTTGACTCCGGAGAGAACGACGGGGTCGTTGCGAAGCGGAGTCACCAGACCGGAGTCCTTGACGAGGTAGATGTTCCAAGTCGTGTGCCCGACCACGCCCTGGTAGGTGTAGCTCCACGGCCCGCTGGTGGCGACGAGCTGCAGCGCCGGATCGGCGTTGGCCTGCTCTTCGACGGTCGGCGTCTCGGCCATGAAGTACTTCACGCCGAGCAGTTGGAGGTGCTGGACGCCGAGCGCCACGTCGGTCGGGCCGTACGGCAGCCCGACCTCGGGCTCGGACGGACCCTGGGACAGCTCGGCCTGGTTGATGAAGTGGTACGGCGTCGTGGCCGAGGACTCGAACAGGAGGCCCTCCATGGAATCGACGCAGCCGTTCGTCCAGTAGGGCAGCAGCATCAGCGCCTCGGGTGTGCCGAACCGGTTCTCGGTGTCGCTGTACTCCCACATCTCGCGACCGCAGCCGTACTTCTTGGCGACCGCCTCCGACGTGTCGATCACGGAGCGGTACTCGGGATACGACGTCTGCCCCTCGTAGCCGACGTAGTTGTACGACGACCAGTTCGTCACCTCGTTGGGTCCCTTGTGGATGGGTCCAGCCGAGGAGTTGACCAAGAAGGGCGGGACGACGGCGACCATGACGGCCAGGAGGCCCAGCACCGCGCCGCTCACCGCGGCCGGCCCCCAGCGCGATGGGCGCGGCCGGCGGGGCACGGAGCCCGCGTGCGGGCTCGGGCGGAGTGCCCCGGGCCCGGCGTCCGCCGGCACGGGGTCCCCGAGGTCGGCCTCCGGCGGCCCGAAGGTCGAGCCCCAGCGCTCCGAGCGGCGGCGTTGTGACCGGCGCCACCACCGGGCCACCGCGATGCAGCCGACGCCGAACGCCCAGCCGCCCATGAGATAGACGGAGATGAACCACAGGGGAAGGAGGCGCACGTTGTAGAGGGAACCCTGGGGATCGAGCACCAGCGCCAACGCGGAGGCGAGACCGAGCGCGGTGAGTGTGAGGCCGAAGCGGCTGCGGGTGAGGACCGCGGCGACGATCCCGAGCCCGGCGAGCACGAGGATCCACGCATCGGCCTCGGGGAAGAACAACGACCAAAACGTGTCCACGTTCGTGTAGTTCATGGAGATCGAGTAGGAGTGCTGGAGCCCGAAGGGGACCAGCCACCACGAGCAGAGCAAAAGGCCGATGGCGACGGTCGACGCGGCCCGCCACAGGGTGCGGGTCCATGGGACGGCCTCGGGGTCCGGGTCGTTGCGCCAGAGCCGCATGGCCGAGTCGCCGATACCCCACCGTGCCGGCAGCAACTCGATGACGGTGAGCACGACCGCGCCACCGAGCGCGTAGAACCCCGGCACAATGTGAGAGAGGATGCAGCCGGCCAGCACGACGGCGGCCCAGGCACGGTGGCGGCCTTCCCTGACGGCACACGCGAAGAGACCCAAGAACAGGACGGCCAGCGCCAGGCTGAAGGAGAACGCGTACTCGCCGGCCAACGTGGAGAAGAGGTTGCCGCCGTAGATGGTGAACGTGTAGTCGAAGAGGAACGGCAATGTGGCGGCCGCGAGGAGGGTGGGGAGGGGCGGACGGAGCCGGAAGAAGCGCCCGCAGGCCCACGCGGTGATGGGCAGCAGGACGGAGCCGAGGACGGTCCCGAGCTTGAACGCGACGTCGTAGGGAATGACCCAGCCACCGATTGCGATGAAGAGGTCGGGCAACGTGAAGTAGAAGGTGTAGAGGGGGAAGCCGTCGTACCATCCCGGATCCCACCCGGTGATGTGTCCGTGGCTCAGCAGTGTCTCGAGGTACTTCGGCATCGCGATGTGCGCGCCGGTGTCGCCTCCAGTCGTGGTCGTGTTCGTGAGGAGCAGGCTGGGGTGGAGCTGGGAGAGCGTCACCACGATCACGCTGGCGATGGTGATGACCGTGATCGCGCCGGGCACCCACCACCAGTCGCCGCGCGCCGGGCCGTCGGCCGCCCGCGGGCCTGGCGTGGCCAGGGCGCGGTCCTGCACCGTCACCACGTCAGAGCCGGGCCCTCAGGAGCTCGGGACCGAACACCCGCGGGCGCGGATCGAGACGTCCCGCCCAACGGATCCGCTCGGCCACATCCGGTTCAGATTACCGGCCGGCCCTCCGAACGCGGGGTCGGGGCGGCCGGCGCAGCTTCCTCGTGGCGACGTGTGTGGAGGCGTTCAGCGGGGCGGGGAGATTCCGCCGGCTGCTGCCCAGGCCGCTTCCCTGGCCGCGTCGGACGAACTCGGGCGCAGCGTCGCCGGTCGACTCGACATGGTCGACCGGCACGAATCGTCGGCCGGCAGTCCGCGGGCCCGCAGCAGCGGCGAGAAGTCCGGCGGTGGCTCGCCGGGATCGAGTGAGGGCGCCGCGTCGGTGCGGTGCTCGACCGAACCGAACCGAACCGGCGCCGACGCGCGACCGAACCGGCGCGACGTGCGACCGAACCGGCGCGACGTGCGACCGAACCGGCGCGACGTGCGGCGTGTCGCAGGGCGGTGCGCAATCGCGCGCGCCACAGACGACCGTTCTCCGTGTCGAGGTAGTAGGCCGCGGCGAAGCCGCCGGCGCCCAGGAAGATCCTCACACAGGTCCTGCGGTTCGGCCGGGCCCGCCGGCCTGCTTCGCACAAACTTCGCGCCGATCGATGCGCGCTGCCTGCCCTCCCGGCAGTTAGTACACCTATCCGGAGTCGGGGAGGGAAACCTCCCGACTCCGTCAGCTGGAGAGGATCTTCGCCTTCTGCGCTTCGAACTCGGTGTCGCTGAGGACGCCCTGCGACTTGAGGTCGGCGAGCTTCGACAACTGGTCGGCCGTGCTGTCGCCGGGCGTGCCCGCGGTCTGCCGCACGTAGGAGTCGAACGCCTTCTGCTGCTGAGCCTGGTCGGCTGCGGCCCGATCCTGCATCTTGCCGCCCCGGGCGATCAGGTACACGAACACGCCCAGGAACGGAAGGATGATGATGAAGATCACCCAGAGGGCCTTGGCCCATCCGCTGAGGTCGTGGCTGCGGAAGATGTCGATGAAGACCCAGATCAGCAGCCAGATCCAGATGATGAAGAGGAAGAAGTACAACATCGTCAGGAAGGCATCGAGTACTGGATAGCTCGAACCAAGCATTCTTAGTTTCCTCCGCTCGTTGGTCTGGAGCCGCCCACGGGACGGCTTACTCCCCGTTGCACCCTAACGCTCGCGTCGCCCCAATGCTGGGACCAGGGTCAAAGTCATTTCGGTGCCGTTGTCGTGCTTCGAGGCTCGCGGGCCGACTGATCCCGTTCCAAGCATCCACTTCTGCCTCGGGGGCCGACCTCAGATCCCCTCCTCGGCGTGGAGTCGTCCGCTCTTGCAGGCTGCCTTGAACAGCTCGTAGTCGCGCTCGTTCTGATCGGCGTAGGCCTCGGCGAAGCGCGTCACCCCCTTCTCGAAACTGTTGCTGTTGCCGAGGTATGAAGCGATGGCGATGCGGTCGCCGGACCGCGCATGCGCTCGCGCCAGCGTGTGGGCGCACAGCTCGCCGTACGCCTTCATGCCCTGGGGGATGGCGTCGTCGGTGTCGATGGAGCCCTTCCAGTCCTGGAGCTGGCGGATGTAGAAGTCACGCTCCACCCCGTCCACGCCCTCGTTGCGCTGCCAGCCGAGCATGATGTCGCTGCTCGCTTGCATCAGCCGCTGGCCCGCCACGACGCGGGCGCCGTGGTTGGCGTACTGGCTCTTCTTGGTGAAGCGTTCCAGGACCGAAGCCTCGGCCTCCTTGGCCTGCAAGAAGAGGACGTCGTCCTGCCGGCCGCCGTGCATCAGCACGATCCAACACCGCGTGCCGACGCTGCCCACACCGACGACCTTGCGCGCCAGCTGGCTGAACTGGTACTGCTCGAGCAGGTGGCGCCGGTCGGTGGGCAGGCTCTGGCGGTACTTGCGCACGACGGTGTGGAACATGGACATCTGGCGCTCCGCCTCCAGGTCGGGGTAGAGCTCCTGGACCGGCACGACGAGCGGGGGATCGCTCACGATCTGTCGTCGCCCGTCGACCACCCGCGTCAGCTTGTCGAGCGCCCGCGTGGAGTCCTTCGTCAGGGCCTTGGCCGTCGTCTTCGACGCGACGGCCGCCATGTGTGAGTCCGCCTTCGACTTCGAAACCGCGGCCTGTCGTTGCAGCGCCTCGACCACGGGCGCGATGTCGACGTTGGAGTACCAGACCTCCAGATTCGTCTGCCCGGCCATCATGCGCATGGCCTGGCGGTAGACCTGCCCGAGGCCGAGGATCGCCTCGGCCCGCGCCGTCTTGGAGAACCCGAGGTTGCGCGCCGCGACGACGATGCTGGCGGCCAGACGCTTCACGTCCCATTCCCACGGACCGGGGTTCGTTTCGTCGAAGTCGTTGCAGTCGAAGACCAGCTGGCGTTCGGCCGACCCGAAGACGCCGAAGTTGGACAGGTGGGCGTCGCCGCAGATCTGCGCATTGAGGCCCGAGCGCGGCGTCGTCGAGAGGTCCGATGCCATGATCAGCGCGGCGCCGCGGAAGAACGTGAAGGGGGACACCAGCATCCGCCCGTAACGGATCGGGACCAGCTCGGGGACCCGCGTCACCCCCTGCCCCTCCAAGAGGGCCACCGGGTCAGGCCGGTCGGAACTCGGCTCGAACGCGGCGTGGCTGCCGCGGGGCACCTTGGCCCGGCACTCCTTCCCCCTGGCCACGCTCTCGGCCTCGGTCAGGTGCGGGACCACGTTGGGCAACTTCACGTCGGCCAACGGAACGGCTTGTTCAACGGCCATCGGCGACCACCTCCCCTGGACACTCCCCGGCACTTCGTGCGCCGGCGCCTCCCAGAGGCTAGGTCCACCCGGAGTGGCCCGAAAGCGGTCGCCGGTATCGGGTCGCCCGTGACCAGCGACCTTTGAGCCTTTCCCTGTCCCGAACGGAGGCACAATGACGGAGCCGGCGCTCCGGACGGGTGACGGCAGGGAAGCGCGACCAATTGACGCTGGACTACGAGGGCCGCGGCGCATCAGGCGGCGAAGCTGCTGGGGCGGCGGCCGGCGCTGCGGGCGCGTCCGCGGTGCCGGGCCCGGGCCGGCGTCGTCGTGTCCGGACCCTGGTCAAGAAGCTGATCCAGGGCATTCAGCAGAGCGACGATGCCGCGGTCGAGCGCGCGGTGGTCCAGCTGAGCGCGACCAGGCGCTGGCTGGCCCCCCTCGCGCTCGTCGTCGGGGCGTTCCTGATGCTGTTCCAGGGCCTGAAGCTCCTGGTCACGAACTGGCGCCTGACCCTGGTCCAGATCTTGCCGGCCATGTGGATCTGGGTCGCGATGCTCGACCTGAAGCTCGCCGTCCTCCGCGCCAAGGGGTTCAACGTCCTCTACGGTGCGATCCTCGTGCCAGCGGCTCTCGGGGTCATCGCGCTCACCGCGGGGAGCTTCTACCTCAACGGCGTCTTCGCATTCGCCATCTCCGTGCCCGGCAAGCCCGAGATCCGGCCCGCCTTCGCCAAGGCCAACAACCATTTGCGCACGATCCTGGGGTGGGGCGGTGCCATCGGTCTGGCTTTGTCGTTCTCCGCGCTGATCAGCACGCGTTGGGGCCGCTGGCCGTTCATCATCAGCCAAAGCATCGTCGTCGGGACCATGATGCTCTTGTACCTCGCCGTCCCGGCGCGCATCGTCGGCCTCGACACCAAAAAGGACCGCTCCCGTCGCGACGCACTGGCCGCGACGGCGGTGGGGGGAGCCGTCGGCGCCGTCGTCTGCTCGCCGCCCTACATGCTCGGGCGCTTCGGCATCATCCTCCTGGGCTGGCACAACTGGTTCTGGATCGGGGTGCTCCTCATCGTCATCGGTGCATCGCTGCAGACCGGGGTGACCAGCGCGGTGAAGGCGGTGAAGTTCTCGGCCAAGCTGGTTGGGCACCCCGCGACAGCGGCCAAGGCGGCGGCCGAGGCCGCGCCGGAATCGTAAGGAGCGCGGACCCGATGCCTACGACCCTCGAATGGTTCGGCACGGCCACGTTCCGTGTGCGGGACGGCGCCGGGCTCGAGCTCTTCTTCGACGCCTACCTGGATCGCCTGCCCGGTCTCGACCCGGTCGGCCTGTCGACGGCGGAGGTCGGTCAGGCTGACTTCGTCTTCGTCAGCCACGCCCACTTCGACCACCTCTACGGAGCCGACGCGCTCGCGCTGAAGGCGGGCGCCACGGTCGTCGCATCGCCCGAGTCGGCACGGTGCTTGCGGGAGGCGGGCGTGCCGGAAAGCCAGCTGCTCGTCGTGACCGGGGGCGAAACGGTGCAGTGCGGGCCCGCGGCCATTGTGCGCGTGCTGCCGGCGCTGCACTCGTGCCTCTTCGCGCACAGCGAGGCGGACACGTCCATCCCCTGCCTCGGTGATCTCGGCGTGAGCGCTCAGGACCGCGCCGCCACCGTGCGCAAGCTCTTCGCCGGCATGGACGCCGCGCCCGCTCCGGCCGGTCCGCCGCTCGTCGCGATGAACGACCTCTGCTCGCGCCACGACGGCGGCCAGCTCGCCTACCTACTCGTCACGGCCGGCGGCTCGATGCTCGTGAGCGGCAGCGCCGGCTACTGGCGCGGCATCTTCCGCGGGCTGCGCCCCGACGTCGCCCTCCTGTCACTCGGCGGCCGCCCGAACGTCGACGGCGAGCCCTTCCAGGGCTCCTCCGCCGAGTACATGGTCGAGCAGGTGCGCCTGCTGCAGCCCGGGCGGGTGGCGTTCTGCCACCACGATCCGCTCTTCCCAGGCCTGCCCGGGACCGACGTCGCCCCCGCGGCGGCAGCGCTACAGGTCCCAGGCGCACCGGCTGCGTACTTCGAGATGGACTACTCCACGCCGGTCCGGCTCTTCGGCTGATTTCCTCACTGTCGCAACAAGGGAAAACTGCCACGTCCCGGGACGACCCGGACCGGCGGCTCGCCGATGACGTCGCGCCAAACGCTAAGGCGCAACCACGCTGTCGGTCAGCCCGTGCAGCCCCTCGAGCACTGCCGCCTGCTCGGGCGCGAGGCTGTAGCGGGCCGCCACCGCCGACGGATCGGCGTAGCTGACCTGGGTGCCGCGGTCGCCGTCCGCCCAGACCAGGACCTTAAGGGGCAGTTCCAGCGCCGACAGGGGCACGGCCTGCATCACCGGCGTTCCGGCGACCGGGTTCCCAAAGACGACGAGGGTCGTCTCGCGCAGGTCGAGGCCGACGGTGCGGGCCTCGGCCCGCTGGTCGATCACCGTGAAAACCTTGATTCCCTTCGTCCCCAACAGCTCGACCAGCCGGTCAACGGTGGTGCGGACAGGCCGCGGGCTCGCCTTAGTGATGACGCCCGCGTCAGCCTCGGGCCGCGACGTCATCGGTCCCGCCTGCCTTGCGCGGCGCCCTAGGAGATTGCCAACCGGGAGGACCGCAGCGCGTGGTTCTCACGGAGCCGCTCGGCGGTCTCCCGGTCACGCAGCGGCATGCCGATCCCGATCGGCACGTCTGACTTAGTGTCGTTCCGACACTGAATGCATTCGACGACCCACGTTCGGCCAGGGCCCTGTGTGATCCTGGGATGGTGAGTCTGCATGCGGCTCCCCTCGCGTGTCCCCCTCCGGCGGGCCATCACCATAGCTATCGAATTAGTGAAAATCGAACGGGTGCGCCGGCATCCGCCCCGGCAGGGCCGGTCACGAGAGTCCGTTCACAGCCCTGGTTCGGTCCGTGCAGGCGCACCTGGAGCGGATCGGCGTCGGGGGCGCGGGCGGCTGGCGACATCCGCCTCGGCGGCCCGCCAATCCGCGCGCCGAGCACGTGCTCCTGAGGCCCTGCTCAAGGCCCGGTCAGGTCGCCGGCAGCGAGTCGGCCGGCTGGGCCACGACGGAGACGATGGCGCCGACGAAGGGAAGCAGGAGGATCAACGCCGCCATCAAGTGCGTCCAGAACACGGTTCAGGCCGGTACCGCACGGCCACGAACTGACGGGCCCGTAGATGCCGTCAGGCAATCAGACAGGACCGAGACCCATGCAGAGGAGAGCGAGCGTGACGACCAGGGCGACGACAAGGAGACCAAGAATCAACGTGACCCCCGGCGGTCGCCGAGCACCAGGTGAACGTCGTCACGCCGGGAGTCACTGATATGTTCCGCCCTCCCTCGAGGACGTTGGCCTTGCCCGCCTACGGCGAGCGCAGCAACCCCTGGTTCCAACAGGCCCCGCCAGTTGGCCCGCCCATGGGGTGATCTACCGCGAAGGTGGACGACGGGCCGGGGGAGGTGGTCCCCAATCCGTCAACGAAACGACTCTTCTCGAGGAGAGATCGTGCCGGATCTGTTGTTGGCGAGCTGCAGCGCCGGCCGTCGTCCATCACCTGCATCATGAGCGACGGCGGACCGCTCGCCTAGGGCCGATGGTCCCGGGTTGAACAAACTTTTGTCGGTCACTGTGACGGAACAGTAACATTCGCCCGCTCAATAGCCTCCTCGTCGATGACTGATCAGTCACTTGGCCCCCAGACCTCTCCGGCTCCTGAGGCTGCTCCACCGTCGCCGCCCATTTCCGACGCGGACAACGAGACGCTGCTGCGCTTGATGCCGTTCGCGCGGACGCTCGGCGCCACCTTTACCCGGTACTCCAAGGAAGAGGTCCGGGCCCGGCTCGAGTGGGCCCCCCGACTCTGCACCTCCGGAGACCTGCTCCACGGCGGCGCGGTGATGTCACTGGCCGACAGCGCGGGGGCGGCCTGCGCGATCCTGAACCTGCCTCGGGACGCCGCGGGCACGACGACCGTGGAGTCGAAGACCAACTTCTTGGGCGGGCAGCCCCGAGGGCTTCATCGAGGCGGTGTCCCGACCGCTGCACGTCGGCCGCACCGTGGTCGTCGTCGAGACCGACGCGCGCGACGCCGCCGAGCGCCTGGTCGCCCGGGTGCTGCAGACCCGGCTTGTGCTCCGCGGTTGAAGCGCCGGCGCGCCGGGTCCAGCTAGGCCATGCGCGCCCGCACCTCGGGTCCGAGGTCCAGCGCCGTCACAGCGGAGAGCGGCATCCGCTCGGGCAAGGTCACGGTCAGGGCCATGCCCGCCGTGGACCACGGCACCTGCTCGTCCGTCCCGACGACGCGCACCCGGCGCACACCGGACCCGTCGAGGCCGCGCAGCGTCACCTGACGGCCCGAGGGCTTGCCCAGGACCAGCGCGTAGACCGCTTCAGCGCCTTTCGTGAAGCGAACCGGCGTCCCGTCGAAAGAGGAGGACTCCGGCGTCACCCAAGGGCGGCTGCCGTAGATGGCGTCGCCGTTCGCGGCCAGCCACGCGCCCAGTTCACGCAGGGGCGCCTGCTGGGTCTCGGGGACGGTTCCATCGGGCCGGGGCCCCACCCCGATGAGCAGGTTCCCGTTCCGGGCGACGACGTCGCAGAACATCTGGATGAGCTCGGTCGCCGAGATGATGTCCTCGGGCCGCTCGTGCCGGTTCGCCCCGAACGAGTGCCCGAGCCCCCGGGCCAGCTCCCACTTGCGTTCTGAGGTCGTGGGCAGCACCTCGTACTCGGGGGTCCGGAAGTCACAGTGCGGCGGTGTCGAGAAGCTCAGGCGCTTCCGGCGCTCGGGGATCAGGCGCCACCCGAGCTCGACCAGCGCGCCGGCGGCGCGCACGAGGGCTACCCCCGCAACGTTGCGAGGCAACGGGGTCTCGCGCCAACGGTCGTTGATGACTCCCTCGTCGACGGCGTTGTAGTAGTACGCGAAAAGTCCGGCCAGGTTCCCCCCGCTCGGCCAGCCGATGTCGTTCCACAGCACCGAGGGCGCGTAGCGGTCGATCAACTCGCGCACGTGCGCCGTCACGTAGTCCACGTAGGGACGCCCGTGGGGCACGGCCAGCACCGCGTCGGCCGCGCGCCGAATCACTGCTCCGTTGAACGGCCAGTCGTAGCCGCCCGAGTAGTACAGCCCCATTCGCATCTGCCGGGACCGGACCGCCTCGCAGAGGTCGCCGACCAGATCACGCCGGGCGTGGTAGCGGCCCTTGACCGGATGGGGCACGGCGGACGGCCACAGCGCGAACCCGTCGTGATGCTTCGTGGTCACCACGACGTACCGCGCGCCGGCCGCTTGGCAGAGCGAGGCGATGGTGTCGAGGCTCGCCCCCGCGGACGCGTCGTCGAACACCCTGACGAAGTTGTCGTAGGGATACGAGTCGCCGTAGACCTCGGCGTGGTGGCGCTGGGTCGGGCTGCCTCTGATGCGCATCGTGTTGAGGTACCACTCTGCGTAGGGGTTCTCCCGCAGCATGCGCCTGGGACCCGCCTCGACGAGCAGCCGCTGGATGTCGGGCACCCGGGGAGCCCAGCCCGGTACCGAGTAGAGGCCCCAGTGCACGAAGACTCCCAGCTTGTCCTCGTGGTACCAGGCGGGCACGCGGTGGGTGCGCACGGAGTCCCATGTCCCCTCATACACGGTGGGTTGCACTGTTGCAGCTTTTCGGACGCCGTGAGACGAGTCGAGGAGTCGTTGACCTTCAGCCCGCCGCCACTGCCGGACCTCCACTCCCGTCGCCGCGGTGTCTGGGCGGGCCATACCGCGTGCGAAATGCCACGTAGGCGAAGGGCCCGACGAGGATCGGGAGCCAGTACGAGAGGATGCGGTACGCCAGCGTCGCGACCACCGCGTCGCCACCGGGCACCCCGGCCAGGATGAGCAGCCCGCTCAGTCCGGCCTCCACGATCCCGAGACCCCCAGGCGTGAGCGGGATCAGCGCGAGCAGCCCCGCCACGGCGTAGGCCAGCAGCACCAGGGAAGGACTCGGCCTGGCGCCCGTGGCGCGGATCGTCGCCAGCAGGCAAAAGAAGTCAAGGAACAAACGACCCGAACTGAGCAGGGTGGCCGCCTTCCAGCGTTGGCCGAGCACGTCGCGGATGCGGTTGCGCTCGCGCACCAGGCGGTCCGGCAGACCGGTCATGGGCTGGGCTTTCCGCTTCCAGCGGTTACGCGCCGCCTGGACCACCCCTCCCACCCAGCGGATCGGGCCATCCAGTACAAGCACCACGGCGCCGAAGCCGGCGAAGAGGATGAAGGCTCCTAAGCCGAGGAGCGCCGCGTGTTCCAGGCCGTTGTTGATCGGTGTGCCGGCCAGGATGGCGGGGAGCACGAAGATCGGCAGAAGCAGCAGACCACCGATCCCCAGCAACGAGAACGCCGTCAATCCCCCGACCGCCGTCGTCGTGTCGTTCCCCGCCGCCGCCAGCATCCGGAACTGGGTCGCGGCTCCGACCGCCGCCCCTCCCGGGACGACGAGGCTGATCGCGTTTCCAGCCAACTGGGACGTTGCGACAGAGAACCACGCATTCGTGCGCAACGCGATGCGTTGCAGTGCAATCGTGCACGTGAAGTGCCCGACCTCGAGGACCAGCGCGATCGAGAACCACACAGGGTCGAGTGACGTGAGCTTCGGCCACGACGAGAAGACCTCGGTCACGCTCGGGAAGACCAGATAGATGGTGATGCCCGCCACCACGACCGCCACGGTGCTCTTGAGGATCGACCGCCACGGCAGCGGGGACTCGATGTCTTGCTCGATGCGGGTGGCCAGCCTCTCGGAGGCATCGGTGTCGCCGCGCGCCGGCGATTGGCCCGACGGCGGGGGCCCAGCCCGCGCCGGTCCGTCGTCGGCGGGCCCGCCACCGCCGGCCGGCTCGGTCCCGGGCTCCTGCTCCTCCTGCGTCGCCACCGGCGCGCTGCTCTCGGCGACGAATCCGTACCCGCCTAGGCCAGCAGCTTGGCCTTCTCCGCCTGGAACTCGTCCTCGGTGAGCAGTCCCTGGGACTTGAGGTCGGCCAACTTCGAGAGCTGCGACGCCGTGTTCTCCCCAGAGGTGCCTGCCGTCTGGCGGACGTAGGCGTCGAAGGCCTTCTGCTGCATGGCCGCGTCCTGGGCCCGACGTTCGTGCATGGACCCGCCGCGGGCGATCAGGTACACCAAGACGCCCAGGAACGGAAGAATGATGAGGAAGATCACCCACAAACCCTTGGCCCAACCGCTCAAATCGTGGCTCCGGAAGAGGTCGAAGACCACCATCACGAACAACCAGATCCAGATGAAGAAGAGGGCGAAGTACAGAATCGTGAGGAATGCATCGAGTACTGGGTAGTCCGTTCCAAGCATCAGGGCTCTCCTTGTGGTCCGAGGTCGGCGAGTACTACGCCCACTCCCGGTTCAGTTTTAGCCCGGTCGCCAGGGGTGGCGCGGGGATGGAGCGGGTTGATCACCCTACTGATGGCGCTCGTGCCTCAGTAGTGCCAGGGGAAGGGCGACCAATCCGGACGCCGCTTCTCCAGAAAGGCGTCGCGCCCCTCGGCCGCTTCGTCCGAGCCGTAGGCGAGGCGGGTCGCCTCGCCGGCGAAGAGCTGCTGCCCGATCAGTCCGTCGTCGATGAGGTTGAAGCCGTACTTCAACATGCGGATTGCGGTCGGGCTCTTGTCGTTGATCGCCGCCCCCCACTCGAGGGCCACCCGCTCGAGCTCCTCGTGGGGGACGACCGCGTTGACCGAGCCCATGCGGTGAGCCTCCTCGGCCGAGTAGTCCCGCGCCAGGAAGAAAACCTCGCGGGCGAACTTCTGGCCGACCTGACGCGCCAGGTAGGCCGACCCGAACCCGGCATCGAAGCTCGCGACGTCGGCGTCGGTCTGCTTGAAGCGGGCGTGCTCCGCACTGGCCAGTGTGAGATCGCACACGACGTGGAGGCTGTGCCCCCCGCCGGCGGCCCAACCCGGGACGACGCAGATCACGACCTTTGGCATGAACCGGATGAGGCGCTGCGCCTCCAAGACGTGAAGCCGGCCGGCCCGGCCGGTCTCCGCCGATCCCTCGTACTCGTAACCGGCCGCCCCGCGGATCCGCTGGTCGCCCCCAGAGCAGAAGGCCCACACGCCGTCGACAGGCGAGGGCCCGTTGCCGGTCAACAGGACGCAGCCCACGTCGGGTGAGCTACGCGCATCGTCGAGCGCGGTGATCAGCTCGTCGACGGTGTGCGGCCGGAAGGCGTTGCGAACCTCGGGACGGTTGAACGCGATGCGCACCGTGCCGTGCTCGACCGCCCGGTGGTAGGTGATGTCGGTGAACTCGAACCCATCGACCTGTTTCCAGGCGGCCGTATCGAACAGCTCAGAAATCATCACGTGGAGCATAGGGGGGCCGGCTGCAGGTTCTCCAAACGCCGCTGCCTGCCGAGGCGAGGGCGCCGCGTTCTTGCGCGTGTGGAAGTGCTCGAGCGGACTCGTTGAGACGCCCGCCGACTCCGAAGGTGACGAAGTCACGGAGACAGGTGGTGCCGGGCTGAAGGCAGGGGAGATTCCCCACCCGCATCAGGGCGAAGGAGCCGGACCCGTCGCTCAGCCGCGTGGTCGACTGGGCGAAGGGCTGGCTGCTGCCCCAGCCGAACCGGTCGGTGTTCGGCTGGTCCTCGGCGTCGATGGAGACGGGCAGCGTGTCCGGCGGCCAGCAACATCCCGGAGCGCACGCGGCGCACGTAGTCCAGGCGCGGGCGGAACGCCCTCGAAGACCAGGGCGTCGCGTTGGACGTTCCCCCTCGCGTGATCGGAAATACGCCGCCCGGCGATGCCTCCCGAAGCCCTGAACGAGTTGGGTCACACCTTGGACACCCGACGGAACGCGTGGATTGGTCGAAGCGCCTACCCGAGCCGCGCCCAGCACATGCACGGCGCGTGACAAGGTTTGGGCGTGCGCGTCCACCGCGTTGTCCGATGTCTACACGGCGAGAGATCATCCGAGACTTCGTCACCGAGTGTTCAGAAACGCGGCGCCGCCTGTCATCGGCGGAATCGGCCGGGCCCCCCTGTAGAGAGGTGGGCCATCCGGCCGCACGCTCGCGACTCGATTCGGATCGGAACGACTACGCGCACCCACCAAAAGGACGCACAGAAGCGACGACGAACCCGCTCTGCGCACTTGGCACTGCTCGCGACACTGCTGGCGCCCCTGGGCTCAGTCGTGCTCGCGTTCGGCGGATCGCCTGCCCAGGCGGCCGCGAGCTCCCCGACTTACTACGTGTCGCTCGGGGACTCGTACTCGGTCGGCTACCAGCCCGGGCTCGGAGCCACGCCGGGCTACGCCACCTACGTGGCGCAGCACACCCACCTGACCCTGGTCAACTTCGGGTGCGCCGGCGCCACCACGACCTCCTTGCTCCACGCGATCGGCTGCCCAGCGCCCCTGCCGCATACGGCCGGAGGGCAGTCGTACCCGACCACGACCCAAGCCGTTGCCGCCCTCGGCTTCATCGCCGCCCACCGCGGCCACGTCGGCCTCGTCACCGTCACCATCGGCGGCAACGACATCGTCCCGTGCGCCTCGAAGTCCAACGCGGCCACTTGCGTCGTGGCGGCTGCGGGCGGCATCTCGGCCAACGTCACGTCGCTGGCCGCCGAGCTTCGCGCCGCGGCAGGCCCGCGGGTCCCGATCATCGGCTCCACCTACCCCGACGTCATCCTGGGCGCCTACGTCTATCCCGCTCACCCGCCGTCGGCCGCCGCCGTCAACCTGGCCAAGCTCTCGGTCACCGCGTTCAAGGCCATCATCAACCCGGCCCTGTCCAAGTCCTACGCCAAGTCGGGTGGCGCCTTCGTCGACGTCACCAAGGCGAGCGGCGCCTACACCTCACTGTCCCGAACCGTCCACACCAAGGCTTACGGCACGATCCCGGTGCCCGTCGCGAGCGTCTGTACGCTCACCTGGTTCTGCACCCGCGGCAACATCCATCCGCACAACGCCGGCTACACGCTGATCGGCAAGCTCATCGTGGCCCGGTACAACGCACTGACGCACCGGGAGAACTGACCGGCAACCTCTTTTGTGGGTGCTCCGACCCGTTTACAGTTTGGCGGACATCCACGGCGCCCTTCTACGGTTCTAGTGCTGCAACGCCTCAATCAGGCCGTCCCGCCCAGAGGGCGACGGCAGGAATGCGATGCCGTGGTCAACTCAGAAGGGGTCGGCCACTGAGGTCGGGTCCTTTCCGTCGGCGGCGTTCTTTGTGGTGCTCCTGAAACGCGCCGACCAGCTCCAATGCGAGGGCCGCAGCAGCAGCGGCTGACACGCCAAAGAACACAGCCGCCAAGAAGAGATGGTTTTGATCGGTCTGCACCTGGGCGTTGTCCGTGCCGATCGCCGAATGTTCTTCGGCCGCGCCTTGGCTGATCCAATCCCACATCAGATGACCCGGCGGGCCCGTGACTGTTGGGCCACTACCTTGCAGCTCGAACGAGCCGGCATCGAAGAGCACCTCAGTTTTGAAATCAGTGGGCGTTTGGCCGTTCACGTGTGACGACGAGTTGGGGGGCGCGATGAAGTCAGCGATCGCCGGCTCACTGATGCTGAGCGTCGATCCCGTTGTGTCATCGCTGTGCACCGGACCCCTGACCGTGAAGGTCACCGTACTGATGTCCTTCGGGCTTTGAAGATCGGTCAACTGGTTTTCAAGATATCCGTCCTGGAATTCGGTGTAGGAAAGTGAACCTGGTTTCATCGTGCCCGTGAACTCCATCAGTTTGGTGGACCTGTCGGAGCTACGAACCGAGCCGTAGCGGACGCCGGACGACGTGTATTGAGGGGAGAGGCGATCCGCCTTGGCGTATGCAATGAGCAGTTGCCAATGGACCTTCGGCCCGGTGGAAGGTACATCCATCCCGATGGTGACTTGGTTCTGGGGACTCCCTTGGTCCGCCGGTTGGTCGAGCACGTACGTCGGCACGTTGGCCGACTGGTCAACGACGATGTAGGAGATCGCCATTTGTGATGCCGAGGCGGCGACGTCTAAAGGCGGAAGGAAGGCAAGGCCGAGCGCTACGGAAAGTGCGACAAGAGCCAACTCCACGGCTGCCCTGGGGTAGTGCGCCGCCGGTCTGAACACCCGGCATAGGTCCTTGAGTCCGGCCCGAGCTCCCGCCCCAGGGGTCTCCGCGGCGGCCGGCTCGTGCAGCGTATCCATGGGGTTCGAGAGCAATCGTCGGGCGGTTCCTTCTGAGTGAAGAGGCTCCTGGCCCTGGTCATGTCCCTGCTCATAAGTGGTCTGCACCGGCTGCCCCTTTTCCACTGAGGAACCGCAGTCACTTTGCGCCAGCGTCGTTGCACCCGGATGACATGGCCCTTGCAACCCAGGGGCTCCGCTCGTGTTTGCGTCAGCGACCGCCCCGGTCTCGTCAGCGCTCCCCCTTGTGATTGACAGCACAAGGGGGTCGAACGGGATTTCGACCTGAGCCGCCCACACCGAGGCCCAACGCGATCTCGTTCCCGGTCCCGAGTTTCTGCTCGCTTTCGTCGTTCTCCGCCCGGGCGACCATCCACTCCCTGAACGCGGCCTACACCTGATCGGCAAGCCCACCGTCGCCCGGTAGAACGCACTGACCCACGGGAAGCGCCTCGTCCGAGCGGGAACCGCATGTCGCTCCCGTATCCGACGAAGTATCGGACGAAGTGTGCGACCAAGTGTCCATAGCCAAGGCCAGCAATCCAAAGAGGAGCGCCGATCCCGCCGTCACTGTGCGCCCAACGGAAATAGCCTGGCCCGATGGCCGACCCCCTCCCTCCCTCCGGACCGCCCGTCTCCTCGGTTGAAGAGGCAATCGCCCGAATGCAGGAGATTGAGCAGTCGCTTCCCGCTCCGGACGGCCTGGCGTGCTTCAACCGCATGTACCTCGGGGTCACCCAAGACGTCAATCGCCGCCTGGCGCAGGGCTCCTTCTCCGACCCCCACTTCATGAGCACTCTCGACACGGTGTTCGCCAACATCTACTTCCGTGCAGTCGATGCGCTGGCCGACCCGCCCACGCCTGTACCGACGGCGTGGCAGCCCTTGATCGAGGCGCGTTCGCAGGCGGGCATCTATCCGATCCAGTTCGCCCTGGCGGGCATGAACGCACACATCAACCACGACCTCCCCATCGCCCTGGTGCAGACCTGCATTCAGCTCGGAACGGCACCGGCCGACGGGACGCACCACGAGGACTATCAGAAGGTCGACGCGCTCCTCGATGCGGCCGAACAGTCAGTGCGACAATCCTTCGAGTCTGGCGCCGCTCTTCGGGACGACCGCCACGCGCAAGAGGTCTTGGACCTGGTCGGGAACTGGAGCATCAATTCCGCCCGCGACGTCGCCTGGGACACCGCGCTTGCCTTGTGGCGCAGCCGTGACGACCCGACCATCGAAGTCCTCATCATGAACGGGCTGGCTCGCACGGTTGGCATGGCCAGTCGCTGCCTGCTCGTCGCACCCGACCAGGCGGTCGAGAGCCGTTCGTTGATCGACCGCGTCTGGAGCTCGATCGACATCTTGCTTCACGGATGAGAAGCCCCACTGGGCTCTTCTTTGCGACCCGCCGTTACTGCACGAGATAGGACGGCACAGCTGTGACCGTCACGATCTTCTCCGGCGGACCGATCCTCACCATGGACGTCGCGCGCCCGAACACCGAGGTCGTCGTGGTGGAGGACGATCGGATAGTGGCGGTCGGCGACGTCGGGCTCGCCACGCAGTATCCGGACGCGCGATCGGTCGACTTGCGCGGACGCACGCTCCTGCCGGGCTTCATCGATGCCCACAATCATCTGTGCATCGCGGCCTTACACCCCCGCTGGGCGGACCTCTCGAACGCGCGTGACGTGGACGCGCTGCGAGACGAGCTGCTGGGTCAGGCAGCCACCGAGCCCGACGCGACGTGGGTCCGAGGCGTGGGATGGTCCGATCTCGAGGATGGATTCACGCCGACGAGGGATGATCTCGACGCAATTGGCATCGAGCGGCCGGTCATCGTTGTGCACTACAGCTATCACCAGTGCGTCGTGTCGTCGGCCGCGCTCGACGCGCTCGGGCTCTCCGACGCCACCCCAGATCCGGCGGGAGGGTCGCTGGGCCGCACTGCGTCCGGTGCCCTCGACGGCGTTCTCTACGAGCGCGCCTTCAGCGAGGCGCACGCGCGATCCATGGAGCCCTATCGCGATCCCGACCGATGGGCCGACCATATTGCGGAAGCAGCGCGCGGGCTGGTGCGAGAAGGCGTGGTGAGCGTCCACGACGCCGCGTGCCCACCGTCGGCCGAACTCGTCTACCGCACGCTCGTCCGAGATGGTCGTCTCCCAGTCAGCGTCGTCTTGATGCCGCACGCCGAGGCACTACTGAGCCCACTCGACCGGTCGCGACTCAACGGCCCCAAGACCGGTGAAGGCGATCGGCGCCTGAGGGTCGGCCCGGTCAAGCTCTTTGCGGACGGTGGTGTTCTTCCAGCGATCGCGGGACGGATCCACGGCCACGCCATCTCGCTCGGCCTGGTGTTCGAGGACCTCGAAGCGCAGGTCCTCACAGTGGTCGAGCACGGATTTCGAGTCGCGGTGCACGCGATCGGCAACCGTGGCGCTGATGACACACTGACCGCCTTCGCCGCCGCCTCCCGTGCACGCCCGGACGACGATCTTCGGATGCGTATCGAGCACGCCACGCTCCTGAGTCGCCCGCAGTCACAGCGCATGGCCGAACTCGGGGCAGTGGCGGTTGTCCAGCCAGGCTTCCTGCACCACATGGGCGGCGCCGTGGACGGCTTCGAGCTCGATGACGCCACATGGATGCCCTTTGGTGCGCTCGCGGAGGCCGGGGTCGTCCTGGCGGCCTCCTCCGACGCGCCGTGCGCTTTCCACGAGCCCCTGCTCACCTCTTCGAGAGGAGTCACGCGAGTCACGTCGAAGGGGACGGTCCTTGGGCCAGCGCAATCGCTGCCGTACGAGGCCTGGCTGCGCGCCTACACGGTGGACGCGGCATTCGCCGGTGGTCAAGAGGCCGACCGCGGGCGGCTTGCCCCTGGCCTCCAAGCGGACCTTGTCGTGCTCGAGGGCGAGCTCGATCCCGATTTCCCACCGCGAGTTTCGGAGACTTGGGTGGCAGGCGAGCGCGTCTTTGCGTCGTCGTTCGACTCAACGGGATAAGAGCGCCCGCCCACCAGATCCTCTCTGCGGAACGTCACAGCATTTTGCCCGGACGTCACGCAACGTGACGCCACCAGTTCGCCGTACCTTGCGGCTCAGCTCCCGGCAACCTCGGGCGGCTCATGCCTCTCCAACGCCTTCACCAACAACCGACGCAGTTCGGCCCGCTCGGCGATGCTCAACCCGGCGAGGATCTCGTCCTCGATGGTCCCCTGCGCCAGCTCCGCGCGCTCGAGCGCCTCGACGCCGGTGTCGGTGATGTCGACGAGATGGCGCCGTCGGTCGGCCGGGTCTCGCCGGCGCTCCGCGTACTCGAGGTCCTCGAGGTCGTTGAGCACCAGGACCCCGGTGTTCGAGTCCATCGAGAGGTCCTCGGTCATCTTCTGCTGGGAGATCCCGGGGTGGTCTCGCAGGTAGGCCAGCACGACCATGTTGCGCAGATTCATGCCGACCAGGTCGACCGAGCTGCGCAGGAAGACGGCCCGGGCCAGCCGGGTCAGCAGCACGATCGTCCCGGTGCCGGTCGCCGCCGGCGGCCGAGATGACGCCCGGGCGCTCACGACGACGCCCTCAGAGAACCCGGCCGAACGCTCAGATCCATCACCTCACTATGATAGTCCCTAAATCATGACTATCCCTGGTTTCCGGACCGTCTCCGAGGCAGGCCCTGAACCTGGGTTTGCGCAGGCCGCCGGCGACCGTCGTCGCTGGATCGCCCTGGTGGTGGTGTGCCTGGCCATGTTCATGAACGCGCTGGACGGCTCCATCGTCAACGTGGCGCTTCCGGACATCCAGAAGAGCCTGCACTTCAGCCAGTCCGGCCTGACCTGGGTGGTCGACGCCTACCTCATCTCGTTCGGCAGCTTCCTCCTCATGGCCGGGCGCCTCGGCGACCTGATCGGCCGCAAGAAGGTCTTCCTGGCCGGCGTGACGCTGTTCACGCTCTCCTCCATCGTGTGCGGCTCGGCCTCGAGCCAGACCATGCTCGTGAGCGCGCGCTTCGTGCAGGGCATCGGCGGGGCGCTGTCCTCTTCGGTGATCGTGGCCATCATCGTCACGGAGTTCCCGCGCACGGTCGAGCGGACCAAGGCGATGAGCGCGTACGTGTTCGTCGCGGTCGGCGGCGGTTCGATCGGGCTTCTGGCCGGCGGCGTGCTGACCCAGGCGCTCAGTTGGCACTGGATCTTCTTCGTGAATGTGCCGGTCGGCATCGCCACGCTGGCCGCGGGCCTCTTCCTCCTGGTGGACAACGTCGGCCTCGGCATCCGGCACGGCGTCGACTGGGTGGGATCGGTGCTCGTGACGGCGTCGGTGATGATCGTGATCTACGCCATCATCACCGCCGCGACCTACGGCTGGGGCTCGGCCCACACCCTCGGCTTCATCGGCTTCGGGATCGCGTTGATGATGGCCTTCATCGTGCTCGAGTCGCGGGTCGCGAACCCGATCATGCCGATGCGGATCCTGAGGCTCCGGACCCTGACCGGCACGGCCGTGGTCCGTGGCCTGCTGATTATCGGCATGTTCTCCACGTTCTTCATCGGAGCCCTCTACTTCGAGCACGTGCAGGGCTACAGCCCGGTGAAGACGGGTCTGGCGTTCCTGCCCCAGGCCCTCGGCATGGCCGGCATGTCGACGGGCATCACGGCGCGACTCGTCAACCGCTTCGGCAACAGACCGGTCATGTATCCCGCCATGATCCTGTCCGCCTGCGGCCTGTTGCTCTTCGCGTCGGCAGGCGCGCACGCCGCGTACTTCCCCCGCATCTTCTTCGCCTTCCTCATGATGGGGATCGGCGCGGGCGCCTCCTTCGTCCCGCTGCTCCAGATCGGGATGTCCGAGATCCCCAACGCCGACGCCGGCCTCGGCTCGGGGATCGTGAACGTGTCCCAGCAGCTGGCGGGCGCGGTCGGCCTGGCCGCCCTCAGCACCATCGCGGCGAACCGTTCCAAGACGCTGCTCGCGGCGGGCCACGACGTGGTCGACGCGCTGGCGAACGGCTACCGCCTGGCCCTGCTCATCGCCGCCGCCTGCGTCGTGGCCGGCATCCTGCTCACGCCGATCCTGCTGCGCACGAAGGAGCCGGCCGAGGAGCAGCGGGCCCACATCACCGAGAACATGCAGAACCCCGAGGCGTACGAGCACCTGGTCCTCTAGCGACGGCCACGAAGACGGAAGTCGCGTCACGTCTCACTGCGGTTGCAGACAGGTTTTGGAGCTATCCTCCTGGCCCGGGCGATCATAGGCACCAGCTGCCCGAACAGGGGAGGCGGCATGACGAACGGTGGCGACCAGGGCGAGCCGTTGAGCACCTCGCAGGTGATCTGCAAGGCCACGCCGGTGGACGTCGAGGGCAAGCAGGCGGTCTGGATCTTCACCGAATTCGAGACCGAAGAGCCGCTGGCGACGCTGCGCGACTGGCTCATCCCCGACAATTGGCCCGACTGGGGCGGCGCGATGTTCAAGGAGATGCGGCCGATCGGCCCGGTGGACCTGCGGCCGACACGGAGCAACGCGCAGCAGACGCACGCCACCTACCTCGAGGTCGTGGAGATCGGCGGTCACCGGCTCGAGACCGAGCTGCGATGTGAGCTCAAGTCGACCAAGGACTGGGCGGCCATGAGCTACGACCTCGACCGGAGCATCGGCGAGATGCTCCAGGTCGACCGCGGCTATCTCATGGCGGCTGACGTGTGCGGCCGACGTCACGTCAAGGCGCTCAAAGTCGTCGGGTTCACGAACACGCTGCTGAACACCGTCGCCACGGAAGTGTGCCCGGAATGGAGCGTGTGGGTGCAGCGAGCGGTCAACAAGGAGGCCAAGGAGCTGGCCGGGGGAAGCGACCCGACGCCGGGCTCGGTGGGTGACTCGGGTCCCACCGACACCTCTTCGGACGACGGCACGGCTGGCTTCACCGGCGGCGTGGCCGAGCAGTTGATCGGCACCGTGACCGACATGGTCGAGTTCTACGCGCCCTTCACCGTCGACGTCACCGAGCGGGTGTGGTCGGGCCGCTACGGACCGGTCGACGCGGCGAACGACACCAGTCGCCTCTTCCAACGTCTCGCCCGGGATTGGTCGCGGGCCTGGCAAGTCGGCAGGGACAACGTGCAGCAGTGGTCCGAGGCGAGCGTTCGTCCGACCGCCGAAGCCGACCCCGGAAGGACCGGCCGCAGCATCGAGCACACGACGCTGGTGGTGGAGGCACGGTCCGGCAAGGCCAGGGTGAGCGTCTCGGACCTCACACGGGTCGGCCGCCGGGCCGCGACCATCAAAGGCTCCGAGGTGAAGATCACCCCCCCGGCGGTGGAGGACGCAGGCTGCGCGTACGTGACGCTCGAAGCGGACACCACGAACGTGCCCTGCGGCCTCTACGAGGGTGAGCTCGTGGCCGGGGCGGGCGGTGAACAGTCGCCCGCGCTCTTCTACGTGAGCCACGCCCAGGCGTCGCCCGACGGCGATTGAGGGAAGAAGGGTGACGTCCGCCCCGGAGCAGACAACGGTCTCGGCGGAGGAACGCCTGTCCCAGCTCATCGAGCGCCTGCTCACGTCCATGGACGCTGCGGCGACCACGGGCAGCTGGGACCGCGTGGTGGAGCTCGCCAACGACGTCCTCGCCGTCGACCCTCCGAATCGGCGCGCCGCATCCATGATCGAAAGGGCCGCGCTCGAACGCTCGCTCCCCCAGGGCCAGCGGGCCTTCGTCAGCTTGATCTTCGCCGACATCGTCCGGTCCGTCGACATGGCCGAGACGGCCGAACCCGAGGTCGTACAGGAGGTGTTCACGGTCTACCGCCGGGTGGCGAGCGCGACCGTCGAGGAGCTGGGCGGCCGTGTCCTCCAATTCCAGGGCGACGGCGTCGTGGTGTGCTTCGGATACCCCACTGCGCACGGGGACGACGCCCGGCGCGCGGTGCTTGCCGGGCTGCGGCTCGTCGAACGGATGGCCGCCGCAGCGCTCGAACTGCGCCGGGACCATGGGGTCCAGCCGGCCATTCGGGTCGGAGTCCACTCGGGGACGGTCGTGTTCGCGGGCCGCCTCGACGGGAACATCGACGGCTCCGCCATCATGGGGTCCGCACCCAATGTGGCGGCACGACTCCAAGGTGAGGCCGAGCCCGGCACCGTGGTGATCAGCGACACGACCACGCAGCTGGTCGAACCACATTTCGACCTGAAGTCGATCGGAACGCGCTCGCTGAAGGGGATCTCCCGTCCGATAGAGCTGCACCGGGTCCTGCGCTCGAACCTGTCTGTCCCCCGTGACGCCCACGCGCTGCCCGCGCGAGTCGATCTCGTCGGCCGCGAGGAACCGCGGCGCCTCCTGCAGTCCACGTGGCACCGCGTCGTCCGCGACCGAGAGGGAACCACGCGGCCAGGCGGGGCCGTCGTCTCGGTCCGTGGCGTCCCGGGCATCGGGAAGTCGGCGTTGGCCGCAGACCTCGCCGCGCACGTGCAGCTCGAGGGCGGCACGGTGCGCGAGTTGAATTGCTCTCCCTATCACGGCAACGTCGCCTTGTGGCCGGTGGGCCGCATGCTCGAGCAGCTCCTCGGCTTCTACCCCGGCCAGCCGGCCGAGCACAGGATCGCCGAGCTGGAGGCCCGCCTCCAGGGCGTCGGTCTCGGCGAAGACGCGCTGCCCTTGATGGCCCCGCTCCTCGGGCTCGACACCGGCGAACGATGGTCGCGCCCCGAAGTGGACGCACTGGCTCTCCGCCAAGAGACGCTTCGGACTCTGGTCGCCTGGCTCGCGAACGCGGCTGCGTCGACGCCGACCCTGGTCGTGGTCGAGGATCTGCATTGGGCTGACCCGACCACCGTCGATCTGCTGGGCCTGATGGCGACCGAAGGCGTCCCGGGCGCCATGGTCCTGATCACCAGCCGGCTTCCGATCGACGCCCCGTGGGCCGCCGACGTGCTCCATCTCGAGCTGGAACCCCTCACCAGCCATGAGTCCGCGGGGCTCGTCACCACGCTGACCGCCGGTGGCGACCTCGACGACACGCAGCGCCGGCTCATCGTCCAGCGCGGAACCGGGAACCCGCTCTTTTTGCGCGAGCTCACCCGGAGCACTCTGACCAGCGAACACGGTGAGGTCCTTCCTCCTCGGATCCACGAGATCCTCGCGGCCCGCCTCCGGGCACCCGGCATCGACCTCCGCGTCGCACAACTGGCGGCGACCCTGGGTGCGGAGTTCGACGATCAACCCCTGCGCCGACTGGCCGGGCGCCCGCTCGACGAGGCGCTCGTCGGGCTCGAGCACGCCGGAATCATCGAGCCGGTCCAGCTGCGATTGGGACGGTATCGCTTTCCCCACGCGCTGTTGCGCGACGCCGCGTACGAGACGCAGGTGCTCCCCTTGCGCCAGGAGACGCATGGCCGGATCGCGGACCTGCTCGGGTCCTCTGCGACCTCAGCGGGAGATCTCGCGGTCCTCGCCCAGCATCGCGACCTGGCCGGCGACGTGCCCCAGGCCGTGGCGGCCTACATCGCGGCGGCCCGAGTGGCGGCGCAGTCGGCCGCCAGCCACACCGAGGCCCGTCGTCAGCTCGATCGTGCGCTCGAGCTGTCGGCGACGATGCCCGAAACCGAGGAGCGTGACCTGACCGACCTCATGATCCGGATGCAGCGGACCGTCAGCACGACATCGCTCTTCGGGTACGGCTATCCCGAGGTCTTCGAGGACTTCACGGTCGCCGAGGACATCTGCCGGAAGCTCCCCGACCGCCAGGAGATCATGCCGGCCCAGGTCGGAATCTGGAGCTACCTGTTGGTCCGGGGCACCGTCGGCGCGGCCAGCTCGGTGCTCGATCCGCTTGCCGCGGTGGTCGACGATCCCGCGGCCGCCTGGTTCGCACCGGAGATCAAGTCCTGCATGGGGTACAGCGCGTTCTACCAGGGAAGGCTCGATGATGCGCGTCGCTGGCTCCAGGACGCCTGGGAGGGGTACCGCTCGCGATCGGAAGAGGGGGCGGCGTCGCCGTTCTGGCCCCTCCCGCACGACCCGGTTCCGATCACGGCGGTCGCGCTCGCCTGCGTCGCCGCCCTCATGGGCGAGACGGACGAGAGCGCGCGGTGGGAGCGGCGGGCCCTGGCGACGGCAGAGAGGCTCGATTTCCCGTCAGGGCCGTTCAGTTCGGCCTTCGTCACCGTCTACCTGGCGTGGATCCGTTTGGTCACGGGCGACCTCGCCCAAGCACGCAACTTCGGACGCCGCACGCTGGAGACCGCGGATCGCTGCCGCTTCGCCTACTTCCGACTGCTCGGCACGCAGTACCTCTTGCTGCCCGAGCCCGACCGGCCCTGTGACGAGGCCGAGCTCGTTCGGTGCGGGGAGGGGATGGTGCTCGTCGGCCACGCGGCGTTCCGTCCGACCTACCTCGGCATCGTCGCGAGGAACCACCACTACCTGAGCAATGCCGAACGGGCACTCGAGGTGCTCGACGAGGCGATGGAACAGACCGAGACCTCCGGCGAGCTCGTCCATCGACCGGACCTCCTGCGCCTCCGTGCCGAGATCACGGCGACGACGAACCCCCAGGACATGGACCAGGTGGTCGCGGATCTCGTGGCGGCCGTCGACCTCGGCCTGGAACAGGGGTCGGTCGTCTTCGCGCTGCGGGCAGCCAACGACCTCGCGCGGCTCGACGACGAGCATCGCCCGGCGGACTGGGCCGACGTCGTCCGGTCGGTGGCGAGCCGGTTCCCCGCCGGCAGCTCCAGCCCTGAATTCGCAGAAGCGCGCACCCTCCTCGGAGCCTGACGTGAGGGGCTCGGGGGGTGCTGTCGCCATCTTGGGTGGCGGGATGGGCGGCCTGACGACCGCGTTCGAGCTCACCGAGGGTGACTGGAAGAACGACTTCGAGCGCATCACCGTCTACGAGCGCGGTTGGCGCCTGGGTGGCAAGGGGGCCAGCAGCCGCGGACCGAACGGCCGCATCGAGGAGCACGGCCTGCACGTGCTCCTCGGTTACTACGACCACACGTTCGACGTCATGCGCCGGTGCTACGCCTCGCTCGACCGCGGTCGATCGGACCCCTCTTGTCCCATCGGCACCTGGGACGAAGCCGTCGCGCCGTCGGACCTGATCGGCGTGGTCGACCGGCACGAGGGCCTGTGGCAGCCGTGGGTGGCGCGCTTCGGCTCCGTCGACGGCCGCCCCGGCGAGAGCGCCGAGGAGCCCGACGCGTCGACGCCGCTCGGGATGGCCGAGCTCGTGGTCCGATCACTCCGGCTCTTGATCGACTTTTTCGCCTCGCTCCCGGCGTCGCCGTCTCCGGGGGCTCGTACGGTCGCGTTGAGTACCTCGCCGACGCCGCCGGGCACCGGCGCCGCGATCCCCATGGAGACCGTGGCCGACGTCGTACGCGGGGCGAGCCTGCTCGGCCTGAGCCTGCCGCTGGGCTGGGCCGAGCGTGCCGTCCGCCAGGCCGCAACGTGGTCCGGCAACCGTGAACTCGAGCGCTCGCTGCCGTCGGTCATCGAGCCGCTCCGCCTCCGCCTCCGCGAGGCGCTGCGCGCGCACACGGCGGCCCGTCGCAGCTACGACCTGATCGAGCTGGTGACGACGAACCTCTACGGCATCATGGCCGACGGGCTGCTCACGCGGGCCGACGGCTTCGCGTCCATCGACGACCTCGACTACCGCCAGTGGCTGCTCCGCCACGGCATCGATCGCGACGCCGTCGAATCACCGATTCTCCGCGGGATGTACGACCTCGTCTTCGGTTACGAGGACGGGGACCCATCCCGTCCGCGGTTCAGTGCCGGGCTCGGCCTGCAGCTGGCGACCAAGATGCTCCTCGGGTACTCGGGAGCGCCGTTCTGGAAGATGCAGGCGGGAATGGGTGAGGTGGTCTTCGCACCCCTCTATCAGGTCCTGCGCGACCGCGGCGTGGAGTTCCGCTTCTTCCACCGGGTGGACGCGCTCCGAGTGGGTGCGGACGGACGCTCGGTCGCCGCGATCGACCTGGGCGTCCAAGCCGAGGTGGCCGACGACGCCTACGACCCGCTGATCCGGGTCAAGGGCCTCCCGTGCTGGCCGGACGCCCCCCTCGGGCCGCAGTTGCGGGGCGGCGACCTCCCCGCTGGGGTCGACGTCGAGTCGTTCTGGTCCCCACGCCGTGACGCGGGTCGTTACACCCTCGAGGCGGGCAAGGACTTCGACGCGGTGGTGTTCGCCATCTCCCTCGGGATGGTGCCGCACGTCTGCGGCGAGCTCCTCGCGGCGTCGCCGGCCTGGCGCTCGATGGTCGACAACGTTGGCGTGGTGGCCACGCAGGCGTTCCAGCTCTGGCTGTCCGAGGACGAGCACGCCCTGGGCTGGGGCGGACCGCCTGGGGTGACGGTGAGCGGATTCGTCAAGCCGTTCGACACGTGGGCCTCCATGTCGCATCTCTTGCCCACCGAAGACTGGCCCGGGACGGACCGCCCGCGGACGATCGCCTACTTCTGCAGTGTCCTGGAACCCCCGGACGCGGCGCAGGGCGCGCCGGACCTCGCCCGCGAGAACCGGGCGGTCCGGGACCGCGCGCAGACGTTTCTCGACCGCGACGTGGCGACGCTGTGGCCGGCCGCCGTCGGGAAGGAGCGCTTCCGCTGGTCCCTCTTGTGCGACGGCACCGCCTCGTCCGCCGCGGGTGCGGAGCGTCTCGACACGCAGTTCTGGCGCGCCAACGTCGACCCTTCCGACCTCTACGTGCAGTCCCTGCCCGGCACCGACCAGTTCCGACTGCCGCCGGGTCGCACCGGGTTCACCAACCTGGTCGTGGCCGGCGACTGGACCGACAGCGGACTGAACGCCGGCTGCGTGGAGGCGGCCACCCGATCGGGGCAACTCGCGGCGCAGGCGGTGCGTGCGCAGCGGGCGGGCAACACCGGGGCGGGCGACGCGTGAGCGGCAGCGCCAGGGACGGCGACCCCTTCGCCGCCGGCGCAGCCGAAGCGGCACGGCTGACGAGAGAGGTGCAGGACCTGGGCTTCGTCGCCGCCCGGACCGTCGTCGAGCGCTTCGTCGCCCTGTGTGCGCAGTTCACGGCGGCCCCCGCCGACGGCGAAGCGCCCCGCCGCGACGGGGACGGGGTGCCACCGTTCTGGCCCTGGGGGTCCGACGCGTCGCTCCGCCAACTGCAGTCCGACATGGCGCGGGCGACCGACGCCTACCTGGCCGTCCTGACCCAGCTCAACGAGGCCAGTCTCCGGTACTTCGACGCGGCCCGCTGGCGGGAGCCCGCGGGATCCGAACGGGACGAGGTGCTCCTGCCACTCGTCGCGCCGGGCGGCCGCTCCAGCGTCCGGCTCTGGCTCCACAACACCACGAGCGCGGGTGCGCTCGATCTCCGGCCTTGGTGTCCGGGGTTGGCCACGCACTCGGGCACGACGATCCCGACCACGGCGGTGACGTGCCAACCGGCGCGGATCGACCGCCTGGAAGCGGGTGCAAGCCACGAGCTCGTCGTCACGGTGGCCGTCGGCGAGGAGGACAGACCGGGCGTGTACCACGGACAACTCCTGGTGGACGGCCTGCCCGACGTCGTCCTCCCGGTCCGTGTCCGGGTGCTGACCGAAACCGATCGTTGACGGAACAGGCCGTGAAGACGGAGACGGAGCCGATGGCCAGCCTGAAGCGCTACGGCACCCTGGTCAGCGACCTCCTGCAGCAGCGCTTCGCGCGGGAGGGGCCAGACCCCTACCTCGCCGAGCCGATGAACGACTACCCCACGCGCGCCGGGAAGGCCCTGCGTCCGAGTCTCTGCCTGGCGACGTGCGAGGCCTTCGGTGGGCGTCCCGACGACGCCGTGCCGTCTGCGCTCGCGCTCGAGCTGCTCCACAACGCCTTCCTGGTCCACGACGACATAGAGGACGCGAGCCTGATGCGCCGGGGCGAGCCCACGCTCCACCGGCTCTACGGCACGCCGCTCGCGCTCAATGCGGGCGACGGGCTGGCCTTGTTGGCGATAGGGACACTGCGGGAGAACATCGACCTGCTGGGCGCGCGACTGGCGGACCGCGTCATGGTCGAGTTCGACTTCATGACCCGCCAGACCGTCGCCGGACAGGCGCTGGAGCTCGGTTGGTGCCGTGACAACCGGACCGACCTGGAGCCGGACGACTACCTCGACCTCATCATGAAGAAGACGTGCTGGTACACGACGGTCCTCCCGCTGCGGGTGGGTGCGCTCATCGGCTCGAGGGGAACCGCCGAGCTCGATCCGATGATCGAATTCGGGTTCCATCTCGGCGCGGCCTTCCAGATCCGCGATGACATCCTCAACCTGGTCGGCGATCCCGGCCAGTACGGCAAGGAGCCGTTGGGCGACCTGCGGGAGGGCAAGCGATCGTTGATGCTCATCCATCTCCTCGCGGCAGCCGATCCGCCCGATCGGCGCTGGCTCGAGACCTATCTGTCGAGTGATCCGTCCGAGCGCGGGGCAGGGGACGTCGGCCGCGTCTACGAGCTCATGGTGTCCTACGGCAGCATCGGCTTCGCGGGCGAGTTCGCGACCGGCGTGGCGACCTCCGCGCTGACCGCCATGGACGTCGCCTTCGCGGGGGTGGACGACTCCGCCGCACGCCGCTTCATCTCGCTCCTCGTCCCGTTCATGATCGCCCGGGCCTCGTGACGCACGCCTCGCCCCTCACTTCTCGCCTCCCGGCGGGGTGCCCATCGCGCTGCCACCCACCTGCAACCTCGCGGCAATGTCGGTGACACAAGATCGAGGCCACAATAGGTGGCTAGGGAGCCGGTTCGAGGGGGAAGTCCATGAAGAAAGAACGGGTTCAGGTTCCGCGCACGTCCGGTGCCGTCGGCGTGGCCGTGCTGGGGCCGCCGTCCGAAAGACTGCAGCCTCCACTCGGGAGACCGGAGTCGCAGGCGGGAGATACCTTGGGCGGGGTGCAAGGGCGGGCCCCATCGTCCACTGACGCGACGCCAGACGCGACGCCGGACACGGCGCCGGACGCGACGTCAGACGCGACGTCAGACGCGGCGCCGGTGACGACGCCAGACCCGACGTCGGACCCGACGCCGGACACGACGGCGGCCATGGTCGACGCACTCTTGAGGCTGCCCGACGCCCTGGTCGTTGTCGACGAAGCCGGGACCATCGTCTGGGGGAACCGCTCGGCCGAACGGATGTTCGGGCGAACCCTCGAGGATTGGGCCGGGAAGTCGGGGCTGGACCTGGTGCACCCCGACGATCAGGAGATGGTGCTGCGCTCCCTCGCGACCATCAGGGACCGGGAAGTGGGCACGTTCATCGAGGTCCGCGTCAGCGCGGCATCGGGGTGGCGACTCATCGAGATCGTCGGCGCCGTGACGAAATGGCTCGGCCAGTCGGTGGTCCTGTTGTGCATGCGCGACCTGACCGAGCGCCGGCGCTACGAGCTGGCCAGCGGGCACCAGGCCCGGTTCCGCACGCTGGTGCACAACGCAGGCTCGGTGATCATGGAGGTGTCGAAGTCGGGGTTGATCGAGTCGGTCTCGAGCGCCATCACCCGTTTGCTGGGCCAGGACCCCGAGCTGCTGGAGGGACGGCCGTTGTCCAGCATCGTCGCCCCGTCCGACCGCGCCGAATTCGACGCCGCCCTCGATGCCGCCCGGCGCGGGGCGACGTCGGCCCATCCGGTGACGACCCGGATCGGCCTGCTGCGCCACGAAAGCATCGTCGCCGTCCCCTTCGACCTCAACATCGTGAACCTCTTGGACGACCCGACCGTCGAAGGGATCGTCATCACCGCCCATGACGCCACGGTCCAGGTGTCGACGGAACACGACCTCGTGGACGCGCTCTCCCGCCTGACCGCGACGTTGGACTCCACGGCGGACGGGATCCTGGTGGTCGACACCGACGGCCGGATCACCGATTTCAACCGTCACTTCGTCGAGATCTGGGGGCTGCAGGACCACCCTGTCTCTCTGCGCGACGAGGTCTCGTCGCTCGAGTTCGTCCTCGACCAGCTGTCGGACAGCGAGGCGTTTCTCACGAGGCTGCGGGAGCTGAACCTCCAACCCGAGACCGAGAGCTTCGACCTCCTCGAGTTCAAGGACGGCCGGGTCATCGAGCGGTACTCGCGGCCCCAGTATCTCGGGGACGAGGCCGTCGGGCGCGTCTACAGCTTCCGTGACGTCACCGACCGCAAGATCCTCGAGGACGAGCTCTCCTACCGGGCCTTCCACGACTCGCTGACCCGGCTGGCCAACAAGGCGCTCTTCGCCGACCGCCTCAAGCACGGGCTGAGCCGCCTGGGGCGCACCGGATCCCACCTGGCGGTCCTGTTCCTCGACCTCGACGACTTCAAGACCGTGAACGACAGCCTGGGCCACGGGGAAGGTGACCAGCTCCTGCGCACGGTGGCGACGACGCTGTCCGACCTGCTGCGGCCGTCGGACACGGCGGCCCGCCTGGGCGGTGACGAGTTCGCGATCCTCATCGAGGACATCCCCTCACCGGACGCGGCCAAGGTCCTGGCGCAGCGCATCCTCGAAGCCCTCCGGCAGGCGGTTCGGCTGGGGACCAGGTCCGTCAGCTCCACGTGCTCCATCGGCATCGCCTTCGACGAGGAGGGCATCACCAGCGACGAGCTGCTCCGCAACGCCGACATCGCGATGTACCAGGCGAAGAAGCAGGGGAAGGACCGCTTCGAGCTCTACCGCAAGGAGATGCACAACCTCGTCCTGGCGCGCACCGAGCTGGAGGAGGAGCTGAAGGCGGCCATCGCCGCCGGCGAGCTGGTGGCGCACTACCAGCCGGTCATCGACCTCCAGACCCAGCGGGTGGTCGGGTTCGAGGCCCTCGCGCGCTGGCCCCGCCCCGACGGTGTGCTGGTCGACCCCCGGCACTTCGTGCCACTGGCCCGGGAGATCGGGAGCATCGGCGAGATCGACTCGTGCATCCTGCGCAAGGCGTGCCGCCAGGTGCGCGAGTGGCAGGAGGCGGGACTGTGCGGCCCTGACTTCGAGATCGGTGTCAACCTCTACGCCGGCGCGCTCGCCGACGAGATGCTGTCGGATCGCCTCGCCGCCGACATCCGCGAGTGCCGGTTCGACTCCCGGTCGCTGGTCTTCGAGCTCACCGAGAGCGAGGTGATCACCGACGACGCCGCGACCCTGCGCAACCTGGCCCGGCTCCGGGCCCTCGGCGTGCGGATCGCCCTCGACGACTTCGGGACCGGGGACTCGACGTTCGTGCACCTCGACCGGCTGCCCATCGACATGGTCAAGATCGACCGGTCCTTCGTCGAGACCCTCGGAGAGGGCGACGACTCCCAGAGCATGGCGGCCGCCCTGATCCAGCTGGCACGCACGCTCGGCTACCGCACCGTCGCCGAGGGCGTGGAGACGGCGGCCCAGCAGGAGAGCCTGCGCCAGCTCGGCTGCCAGCGCGCCCAGGGCTACCACCTGGGCCGGCCGCTCGACGCCGAGGCGGCGCACTGGCTCCTGTCCGCCCAGCACCGGCCCGAGCCGTCAGTTGGGTCGACGGGAGACTCACTTCCCGCCTGAGGTCCATCGCTGCCAACATGGCTCCATGGCGATCAGCCAGACCGAGCTCGACGTCCGGCCCCTCAGTTCGACCATCGGCGCCGAGATCCGCGGCGTCGACTGCGCCGCCGACCTCGACGACGACACGGTGGCGACGATCCGGCGCATCTGGCTGGAGCGCCTCGTGGTCTTCTTCCCCGACCAGCACCTCGACGACGAGACGCAGATCGCCTTCGCCGAGCGCTTCGGCGAGCTCACCGAGAGCCATCCCGTCGAGCCCCAGGTGCTCGAGCGCACGGAGGTCCACTCCATCGAGAGCGGCAAGGACCGCACCGACTTCTGGCACACCGACATCACGTTCATGAACCGGCCGGCCATGGCGTCGCTGCTGCGCTCGGTCGTGGTGCCGCGCTCGGGCGGCGACACCATGTGGTCCGACACGCGGGCGGCCTACGAGACCCTGGCCGAACCGCTGCAGCGGCTCTGCGACGGGCTCTCGGCGTACCACTTCGAGCCCTACTACGCGCAGGCCGTGGCCGAGGGCCGCGGGAACGTGTGGGAGGGCAAGAAGCTGACGCGCCTGCTGCCGGCGTCGCATCCCGTCGTGCGCGTCCATCCCGAGACGGGCCGCAAGAACCTCTTCGTCAACCCGAAGTTCACGCGGCGCGTCGTGGACATGCCCGAGGCGCAGAGCGACGGGCTCCTCCGCCTCCTCTACGACCACATGACCCGGCCCGAGTTCGTCGTCCGCTACCACTGGAGCCCCGACACGCTCGCCATGTGGGACAACCGCGCCACCATGCACTTCGGGATCTACGACTACGAGGGCGACGAGCGGGTCATGCACCGGGTCACGCTGCGGGGCGACCGCCCGGCCGGCCCCGTCACGGCCTGACCGAGCCCCTCCGGCGCCCCCCGCTCACCGGGCCGGCGCCGCCTCCACCTCTGCGTCCACCGCATCGGCGAGAGACGGCAACTCGTTGGCCGGGCCGTCGAGCCACGCACGCAGAGCGGCCGTGGCCCGCACGTCGTCCTCGTTGTACTCGAGGATCCATCGCTGCGCCTCGGCCGCCGCCACCGGGTCGGCGTCGTCGACGGCCCGGTCGTAGTTGACCATGGCGACGGCGCCGCCGACGTCCTCGGCGTGCCAGGCGAATCCCGCCAGCGGGGCGGTCTCCTTCAGCCCCAGGCTGCGACCGGTCACGAGATTCCGGCGCACGACGTCGTAGAGGTCGACCCAGTCGCCGGACGTGAGGAACGCGTCGACCTCGCCGGACAGCCCCAGGCGCGCGGCGATCCTGTTCATCTGCGTCTCCTCCGCGCTCCGGCTGTAGCAGTAGGCGCGGAACGTGGCGCCCTCGGCGTGCGCCCGCGCCCGCTCCCCGGTGAACCACGCCCAGAACTCGGCGAACGCGCCCAGCTCGCCGTGCGCGAGGTCGGGGTCCCACGTCGCGCACGCGGCGTAACGGGGCCGCGGCGCGCCGGCACGCCGGTCGGTGACGAGCGCGCCCCAGAGATAACAGCCGTCGTTGGTGCTCTCCATGTCCACGTCCACCTCGACGTCGCCGCGGGGAACCTCGACCCGGTTCACGCCGCGGCGCCGGTAGGCGGGCGCCGCGCCCACCCGGGCGCGCGCCAGGTCGATCTGGGTGGTCAGGTTCGTCGCGCCGGCGACGCAGAGGCCGAGGGTCCGCCGGTCGATCGCCGCGGTGTCGCCCACCGTCGTGATGCCGGCGGCGGCGAGATGCTCGAGCTGCTTCGTGCGGGTCGGGATCACCCCGGCCAGCTTGGTCCCGCCCGGAAGGTGCTCGGCCTTCGCCAGGAGACCGGCGAGGTCGACGTCGGCGCGGACCAGCTCGGCCGTCGTCCAGTCCAGGGCGGCGAGCGCGTGGAGGTCGTCGACCCCGTGGGTCTTGTACAGGCGCCGCCGCACGACGTCGACGCCCGAGATCAGGCTCAGGTCGGCCGCCTCGGCGAGCCGCTCGCCGCACCAGTCGCGCCAGCGGCACATGGCGCAATCGGCGCACACGACGGGCTCGGCGAGGAGGGGTGACCCCTCGGACTCGATGTGGGCGAGCGCAGCGAGGTGGACCTCGAGGCGGTAGGCGAAGTCGAGGTCGTAGCGCTCCATGGCGCTCAGCGGGCCGGCGGGCGCGGCCTCGAGGTGCTCGGGCGGGCCGAGCCAGCGCTCGTCGAGGTCGTACCAGACGATCATCCCCTCCGAGCCGCAGATGCCGCCGAGGTTGGCCGACGGCGAGGCGAGCCCGGCCGACTCGAGCAGCCGGCGGTAGTGGGCCAGCTGCAGCAGGTCGCCGTGGTGCTTGCGGGGGTCGGCGTCGGGGTCGGCGACGGCGGTGGTGGGGAACGGCTCGTCGAGGCCCGAGACGAGCGCGGTGCCTCGCGCCGGGCTCCCTGGCCGCACGGAGCGACTTGTGCCACTTCACGTCGACCGGGACGTATCCCTCGCCGTGGCGCACGAGGAGGTCGGGCTCGCCGACCCGGTGTCCCTCGTCGTCGACGGGCAGCCGGCCGCCGGCCACCGCCGGCGCGCCTCCGGCGAGCGCACCGAGGGTCAGCCGGACCCGGGCCTCGGGGTCTTCGGCGTCGACGACGACGGCGCCCTCGACGCCGGCGAAGAGCTCCTCGAGTATCTCGTCCTCGTGCTCGAGGCCCGACGCAAGAAGCTTCTCGAGAAAGGGCGTGTCCGGCAGCGGCGCACACGGGCGCAGGACGTCGAGCTGGACGCGCTCGGGGCAGGCCTTGGCGAAGTAGGCGTTCCTCGGCGTGACCTCGACGCGCACCGCACCGTTGTATCGAGCTGACACGGGCCATTGTGACGGCTGGGTGTGACGCGGGCGTGGACGCCCGATCCTTGATTCCTCGGCGCCTGAAACCTAGGGTGGGTTCGCTGTTTGGCGACAGCACCGACCGACTCGGGGAGGCGGGACCAATGGTTGAGTCTGTAACGGCGACGACGGGTTCGACGGTCACGCCGGACGATTCGGCTGCGGCACTCCGCATCGGGTGGACGCTCGCCGAGGTGCGGGGCCGCCTCGACCCGGCGGCGGACCAATCCCCCGATCCGGACCCACCCCCTCCCGCGCTCCTGCTCGACGCGGCGAACGAGCGCTCCGCGGTCGAGCGCCAGGTCGAGGCGGTCAAGGTGCTCGCCACGTTGTCGCAGGGCGGCACGGTCGACATGAAGCTCGGCGTGCTGACGTTCGACCTGTCGTGGGCCAACAAGGACGCCGCCGTCACCGGGCTCACGGCGAGTCAGATGCTGCGCTATCTGGCCTCCCGCCTCATCTGGTCCCGGACCGGCAAGGACCTCTCGGGCACCCTCGGCGCGGCTTCGCCGATCGACGCCGGGACCACGGACAAGACGGCAGACTGGTGGGGGCGTCTTGCGTTGTTCCTGTGGGCCTGGGACGAAGCGATCCAGGACCAGTTCGCGACGCAGACCTTCGGCACCGCGAGCTCCTACGAGCTCGGACGCGGGCTTGCCGAGAGCTATTGGGCGCTCGCCCCGTCGAGCCCGGCCGGTGGCCCGTCGAGTTGGGCGTTCCTTCTGGGCGTGAACCGGGTCGGCGCGCTGACCGACCTGTGCCGCCGGCTCGGACCGGTCATCGGCACCGTGACGGCGGGAGCGGTCGAGAAGACCATCGGCAGCTGGGGTGAGGTGGCGAAGTATCCCGGCGCGTACGTCGACCCCCAGGAGAAACTGCGACAGCAGATGCTGGTGTGGCGCGACCTCCTCGTGACAGGACGCGACCCGTTGACCATGGTCGACTCCAAGGATCTGGAGAAGGTGGCGCGACGACCGTGGCCTCTCGTGCGAGCCTTCGGATGGGAGATCGCGCTGAGCGTCGTGGGGGCCGTACTGATCGGCCTCGGGGCTGCGTACTTCTCCAAGTTCTCGGCGACCTTCCTGTCCGTGCTGGGCGCGATCGGGATCACGGCGAGCGCGGTCGTCGGCTGGGCCAAGAACAACGTGCAGAAGGTGGCCCAGAGCGTGCGCGCCGCCCTCTCCCTCGATGTCGTGGTCCAGGCAATCCAGCGACTGCCCGGCCGGACCGGCGCCCCGCCGGCCGCGGCCCCGCCGCCACCCCCACCGTCCTCTGACTTCCAGGCGCCACAGGCCGCACCGACGGCCCGGTAGCCAAGCCTCGGACAGTCGATCGCCAACTCCTCGGCATCTTCGCGGCCTCGCCAGGCCTCGTGCCGTCGCATCTCGTAGACGCCCGTCCCACGATCACGGCGTCGTATTCGCGAACCGATCGCACCCCAGGATCTTCGTGTTCGGCGATGCACCACTAACGTCCCCGGCGATGGCCGAGAGCCGAGCCGCCACGGATCCGGATCCTCATGAGCTCTTCTGTCTCCGCGACCGGGTGGCGGTCGTCATCGGCGGCACCGGGACGCTGGGGCGATCCATGGCGGCGGCGCTGCAAGCGGCGGGCGCCAAGGTCGTCGTCGCCGGCCGCGACGCCGCTCGAGGCGCGGACGCGGTCGACGCCATCGGCGGCGGCCGGTTCGTCGCCTGCGACACGACGCGACGCGACCAGCTCGACAACCTCGTCGACGACGTGCTGGCTAGACGAGGGCGCCGTCGACGTCCTCGTCAACGCGGCCGGCGTCAACAGCGCGACACCGTTTCTCGAGATCGACGACGAGGAGCTCGGAGTCCTCATCGAGACGAACGCCACCGGCGTGGCCCGGGCCTGCCAGGCCTTCGGCCGCTACTTCGTCGACCGCGCCACCGCCGAGGGGATCGGTGCCAGCATCGTCAACGTGGGATCCGAGTCGGCGCGCCGGCCGTTGTCGAGGGTCTTCACCTACTCCATGGCCAAGGCCGCCGTGCACAACCTCACCAAGAACCTGGCCCGCGAGTGGGGCCCGCTCGGCATCCGCTGCAACGTGCTGGTGCCGGGCTTCTTCCCCGCCGAGCAGAACTCGGCCATCCTCGACACGGGGCGAGTCGCCGCCATCGTCGAGCACACGCCGCTGGGCCGCCTGGGTGAGCCCGACGACCTCGTCGGCGCGCTGCTGCTCCTGGCCGGTGACGCCGGGCGCTTCATCACCGGGACCGAGCTCGTCGTCGACGGCGGCTTCGATGCCACGAGCCTCTGAGTCCGCCGTGCCCGGCTTCCTCGACGACCGCTTCCTGCTGGGCACGCCGATCGCCGAGAGGTTGTTCTCCTCCGTCCGCTCGCTGCCCATCGTCGATGCCCACAGTCACCTCGACGCCCGCGAGCTCGCCGAGAACCGGCGGTTCGACACCATCACCGAGCTCTGGCTCGACGACGACCACTACAAGTGGCGGGCCATGCGGGCCGTCGGCGTCGACGAGCGGCTCATCACCGGATCGCCCGAGTCCGACCCCTTCGAGCGCTTCGAGGCGTGGGCCGCGACGCTCGAGCAGCTCGCCCTCAACCCGTTGCAGGTCTGGAGCCACCTGGAGCTGCGTCGCTGCTTCGATATCGACCTGGTGCTCACCCCGTCGACGGCGCGCGAGATCTACGACGAGGCCAATCGCCAGCTGACCGGCCGCCCGGTCCGCGACCTGCTCGTACCCTTCGGCGTCGCGGTGCTGTCGACGACCGACGACCCCGGCGACCCGCTGACCGCACACGCGGCACTCCGGAAGGACCCCGATCCTGGCTTGCCCCTCGTCGTGCCGACGTGGCGGCCCGACCCCGTGCACCGGCTGCTCGGCGCGCCCAGGGAATGGCGGCTCTGGATCGAGCACTTCGGCAGCAGCGAAGGTATCGCGGTCGACTCGCTCGAAGCCCTGTTGGCCGCCCTCCGCTCGTCCTGGCACCGCTTCGTGGCCATGGGCGCACGGAGCTCGGACCATGGGCTCACCGCCCTGCCCGCGGGCCCGCGGGATCGCGCGGCCGCCGCCGCAGCGGTCCGCAACGCCCTCCGGGGTGTCGCGCCGGATCCCGCCGGCCACGAGGCGTTGGTCGTCGAGGTGATCTCGCTCGCCGCCGAGCTCGCGCTCGAGGACCACGCCGTCGTCCAGTTGCACCTCGGGGCGCACCGGGATGCCTCGCCGCGACTGGCCGACCGTCTCGGGAGCGATGCCGGCGCCGACGCCATCGGGGGTGACCCGCAGGGGCCGGGCTTGTTCGCCCGGCTGGGCGCGCTCGAGCACGACCGCTGCCTGCCCTCGACCGTCCTCTACAACGTCGACCCGGCCGACAACGCCCTCTTCGCCACCATCGCCGGCGCCTTCGCCCGTGACGACGGGCGGCCGGCCGTGCGCTGGGGACCCGCGTGGTGGTTCAACGACAACGAGGGCGGGCTGCGCCAGCAGCTCGAGCTGCTCGGGGCCATGGGTGTACTCGGTACGTTCGTCGGCATGCACACCGACTCGCGCTCGTGGCTCTCCATGACCCGTCACGAGCTCTACCGCCGCGTCCTGTGCGACGTCCTCGGCCGGGGCGTCGCCCGCGGCACGGTGCCCGACGACGATGCGCTGCGCACCCTGGCCGTCGCGCTGTGCGGCCAGAACACCCGGGGCCTCTACGGCTTCGGTCCCCCGTGAGCGCACCACCGACGGTCGTGGTGATCGGCGTCGAGGGCGCGGGCAAGTCGACGCTGGGACGCCGGCTGGCCGGTGCGCTCGGCCGGCCGCTGGTCGAAGCCGACGACTTCCACTCCGAGCACAACATCGCCAAGATCCGCCAGGGTCTCCCCCTCTCCCAAGACGACCGCTGGGCCTGGTTGGCGGCGGTGCGGCGGGCCGCCCGGGCCGCGGCACCCGCCGTCGTCGCCTGTTCCACCCTCACCAGGGCCTCGCGCGACGCGCTCCGGCTCATCGGTGACGTCCGCTTCGTCTGGCTCCGCATCACCGAGGCCGACGCCTACGCCCGCTGCACGGCGCGGCGGGGCCACTTCGCCCGGGCCGACCTCGTCGCCAGCCAATTCGCGACGCTGCAGCTACCCGAAGCGGACGAGGCCGACGTGCAGGCCTTCGACGCCACGGCTCCTCACGACGAGCTCTTCGAGGCGGTTCTCGCCGCGCTGTCCGAGCCGGCACGCCACGTCGGTCCGCTCGCGACCTGGGGCGGCCTCGGCGCAGCGCTCGACGCCGACGATCTCGACGCCATCGCCGACGAGCTGGCCGGCTCGGCCATCGATCGCGACGCAAAGAGGGTTTTGCTGGTCCCGCCGGACCAGACCCGGGCCTTCTCGCGCGGGCGATTTGACCTGGCGGTTGGAGCGGCGACTCGGAGCACGCGGCTGCGACGTGACGATCCTGCCGGCGCTGGGCACCCACCGGGCGATGGACGACGACGCGGCCGAGCTTCTCTTCGGCGGACATCGCACGGCGTCGGGGCTGCTGGTCCACGACTGGCGCCACCAGGTGGCCGAGCTCGGAAGGATCGGTGCCGACGAGGTGGCGGCGCTCAGTGGGGGCCTGCTCGACACCGAGGTCGTCGTCGAGGTGGCGTCTGCCCTGCTCGGAGGCTGGGATCTGGTGATCTCGCTCGGCCAGGTGACGCCCCACGAGGTCATCGGCATGGCCGGCTACACGAAGAATCTCCTGATCGGTCTCGGCGGGTCGTCGTTCATCGGCGCCAGCCACCTTTTGGGCGCGTTGGTGGGGATCGAGACGATCATGGGCGAGACCGACAACCCGGTTCGGGACCTCGTCGACACCGCCTTCGACCGCATGGTGGCCCCGCGTCTCGACGTCCTCTACGTCTTGACCGTGGTGGAGTCGGCCCGGCACGGCGAGACGCTGCGCGCCGTGCTGAGCGGCCACGGTGGGACCGGCCGGAGCGGTTCCGCCGCCTTCCGCGGGGCGGCCGAGCTCAGCCGGGAGTGCAACATCACGATGGTCGGCGAGCCGTGGGACCGTGCCACGTGTTGGCTCGACGCCCGCGAGTACCGCTCGACCTGGCTCGGCAACAAGGCGGTCTACCGCACGCGGCGCGCGCTGGCGCGCGGCGCGGAGCTGATCGTGCTCGCCCCCGGCGTCGAACGGTTCGGCGAGGACCCGGCCATCGACACGCTGATCCGGCGCCACGGGTACGTCGGAGGCGAGGCCGTGCTCGTCGCGGCCGCCGAAGACGCCGAGCTCGAGGCGTCACCCGCGACCATGGCCCACCTCATCCAGGGAAGCGGCGAGGGCCGGTTCTCCGTCACCTACTGCACCGACCCCGACAACGGCGGGCTCACCCCCGAGGAGCTCGACGCCGTCGGCTACGGCTGGCGTCCGCTCGCCGACGAGGAGGTGCGCCTGGGTGTCAACGCCACCACGCCGACCGGCCCGGCCGTGGACGCCCGCGGGGACCGCTTCGCGCACGTCGCGCAGCCCGCCCTCGGCCTGTGGGTCGCTCGTTAGGCTCCTGCGGTGCCCACCGAGGTCCGCGCCGGCCGTCTCGTCCTCGCGCTCGACGACGAAGGGCGCATCAGCGTGACCGACACGGCGCACGGCGAGCTGCTCGGCGCTCCGGACACAGACACGCCCCCCGACATGCTGCGCGGGATCGGCGTGCAGCGCCTGGGCGACGTGAGCCCACGACGTTCGAGGGCAGGGGCGTCCCTCGGTCCCGGGGGTCCCGACGACGAGCTGGCGCCACCGGATGGGAAGTGGGACGAGGTGACGTCGGTCACCTCCGTCCGTGCGCAAGACGCGGAAGAAGTAGAAGGAGCGGCAGGGGCAGCGTCGCTGATGGCCACGCTGCGCACGGCCAGGGGCAGAGCGGTCGACCTCGCCGCGCACGCCGCACGCGACGACGTCCTCGAGGTCATGCTGTCGACAGAGGAACCCGAGACCGTCGAGGCCCTCGGCATCGCGTGGAGCTGCACACGACAAGAGCGCTGGCTCGGCTTCGGAGAACGCTCCGACTCCTTCCTGCGCGGCGAAGGCGACGTCGAGTGCTACGTCGGCGAAGGCCCTTACCAGGCCTACGAGTACCCCTTCTTGGAGCAGACCGTCCCACCCTGGGGCCTGCGCCAAAGGCGAGACGCCACCTACTTCCCTCTTCCCTGGCTGCTCTCGACCCGGGGCTGGGGCCTGGCCCTCGCGAACGACGAGCTCAGCTACTTCCGGCTCCGCCCGAGCGGTGACGACCGGATCGCCGTCGAGGTCGAGGCGGCGGCGCTCCGGCTGCGCCTCTACGGCGGTCCGACCCCGCTCGATGCGCTGGCGCGCTACACGGAGGACACAGGCCGCCAACCCGCACCGCCCGGCCGCTGGGCGTTCGGGCCCTGGTACCAGACGGGCCACGCCAATCACGTCCCGATCGAGGAGGAACGCCGCCAGGCCGAGGTGCTCCGCGCCGCCGGCGTCTGCGTCTCGGCGGCCGAGACGCACTGTCGCCACCTCCCCCTGGGCGAGCACCGGGGCCACGAGAGTTCCGAGCGCGCCCGCACCGAGTTGTTGCACGGCTTCGGGCTCGCCGTGCTCTCGTACCTCAATCCGCTGGTCGGCGCCGAGCTGGCCGACGTGTTCGAGCGCGCCCGCGACGACGACGCGCTCCTGCGCGACCCCCGCGGCGAGCCCTACGTGTTCGAGGCGTACGTGGGTGGCCGCGAACCTCCGCACACCATGGAGACCGAGCTCGACTTCGACGTCCCCGCGGCGGTGGACCGGTTCGCCGACGTCGCGGGTGAGTTGGTCGCCTCGGGCTACGACGGCTGGATGGAGGACTTCGGCGAGGACACCCCCCTCGACGCCCGCCACGCCGACGGCACCACCCTCGGCACCGGCGGCCACAACGCCTACGCCACCGCCTACCACCGGGGCGCCGCCGAGGCCGCCCGCCGGCTCGAAGAGACGACGCGCCGGCCACTCGTGCGCTTCGTGCGCTCGGGCTTCACCGGGACCACGCCCTTCGTCCCCGTCGTGTGGGGTGGCGACCCCACGACGGGCTGGGGCTTCGACGGGCTGGCGTCGGCCCTGATCGAGGGCCTCTCCATGGGGGCGAGCGGCGTCGCCCTGTGGGGATCGGACATCGGCGGCTTCCTCTCCTCCGAGCAGAAGCTCACCGTCGAGTTGCTCGTCCGCTGGATCCAGTTCGGCGCCCTGAGCCCTCTCATGCGCACCAAGTCCTCGGGCATCGAGCTGCCCCCGTACCGCCGGCCCCAGGTGTGGGACGACGACGTGCTCCCGCACTTCGGGCGGTGGTGCGCGTGGCACACGCAGCTCAACGACTACCTGGCGGCCGCCCACGCCGACTACCGCGCCACCGGCCGCCCGATCATGTGCGCCATGGCCCTCGACGACCCCGACGGCCCCGCGGCAAAGGCGGTCGACCAGTACTGGCTCGGTCGCGATCTCCTGTGCGCGCCGGTGTTCGAGGACGGGCTGCGCCACCGCGTCGTGTCGGTTCCCTGCGACGGGATGGTCGAGCTGTGGCGAGCCGTTGGCTACGACCCCGTCGGTCGCGCCCACACCCTCACCGGGGCCGGGGCCGGCGCCGTCCACGACGCCGGCGAGGTCACGCTCGCCGCGCCACTCGACGAAGCGCCGGTCCTGGTGCGCCCCGGTGCGGTGCTGTGCCTCCTGAGCCCCGTGGTCGACACCCTGGCGCCCTACGGCGAATCGGCGATCCGAGCCGACCAGGTCGACGACCGGGTGCTGTTGGCCTTCCCGTCGAGGCCGTGGTCCGGCGCCCTGGGGGAGGGACTGCGCGCCTCGAGCGCCGTTGCCGACACGCGCTGGGTCCTCGACGTCGAAGGTGGCACGGACGCAGACCGCGGCTTCAGCATCGAGGCCGATCTCGGCCTGCTGCCCTCCGGAAGGCCCGACGAAGTCGAAGTCCTCGGCGCCACCTCGCACCACTACGACCGGACGACGGGCGTCCTGCGCGCGCGGCTCGCCGGGGACCGTCTCGAAGTCGACGTCGCGCCACCGGCCACCACCGTCGCCGAGCGGCGCCACTAACCCAAGCGCGTCAGCACGTTCCAGGTGATCTGTTCAATTTGGGGGTCCCGCCCGGCCAGCCCGTGCGCCCAGTCGGTCGACCCCGACGTCACCACGGTGGCACCCGCTTCGTTCGTGTAGGCACCGAGCACCGCATGGCCGTGACGGATCCGTTCCATGGCCTCGGGCTCGCGCGTCCCGAACACGCGTGAGGCGATGTACTCCAGCTCGCTCGGCTCGTCCGGCTTGGGCGGCCGCGGCGCGGTCTCACGCGTGAAGTGCTGCGTGGGGCACGTGCCGAGGATCTCGAAGGTCGACGGGGTGCCGTCCTCGCCGGTCGGGTACGGCAACCCGTCGCGGTAGGTGAACACACATCCGTCGCACTCGTAGCCGACGACCGTCGCGCCCGCACCGAGCACGTCACCGTACCCAAGTCCGGTGCCCTCGAACATCCAGTGACGGGGCCGGTGCACCGTGTAGCCACCGAGACCGGCGGTCACGTTGCGACCGATGCGGTGGTAACCCCCGCGGGTGAACGAGACACCGGTCATGGTGTTCTCGGGGCGACCGACGATCACGTCGGACCAGAACGTCGTCACCTCCGCTTCACGGTCGGTTCCCAGCAGCGGGTCGTTCTTGAAGAATCCCTTGTACCCGACCATCACGTCGTGATCTTCCCCCTCGATACGCACCTGCCACAACGACGTGTTGCCCGAGAAGAACGCCGCATTGCCACCGCGCGCGATGAATGCCTCCACAGTGTCGCGCATCCCACGAGACCAGTACTCGTCATGACCGACGGAGAGATACAAGCTCGCGCCGTCCAACACCGCTGGATGATGCTCGAGGTCGGCATTCGTGCACACACCGACTTCGAAGCCGCCGCGTTCGGCCCACTCGATGAGCGGCAGCTCCCAATCGGGCCAACCCGCCGACCCGGCATAGCCGGACAGATGGTTGATCTGGATATAGCCGACGTGGGCGGCGTTCTGCGGATCGGGCGCACCGGTCCCCGTCACGCGACGTCCCTTTCCCGGTGGCTTGTAGAGATACCCCGCCGCCATCGGCCTCTGCATGGCCACCTGGGTGCCCCCGGTGTAGAGGTTCGGTCCGCCAAAGTCGTTGTAGGCGTGCCACGTATTGGTCGCCAGCGCGACGACGATGCGCGCCCCCGGAGCGGGACGCACGACGAAGAATGCGAAGTCGCGCCGGACCTTCTCTCCCACGTCGATCTCCATGACGACCTCGTAGTAGCCCGATCTCCAGGTCGGCTCGACGTCCAGCGTCAGTGCGACGGGCCACCCACACCCTCGTGAGGAGGCATCCTTCGGCGTCTCGTGCTCGTCGACCGCGACCCCGTCGGAACGGAACACGACCTCGCGCCGTCCGCCGACCCGTGCCACCTCGACGCGCACCGGCCGCCCCCCTGACGACGACACGTGCAGCCCGACCTGTCCACCCGTCGTGACCGATTGCGGCCAGCAATACCCCGCCACCACTTCGCGCGCCATCTCCCGACGCTAACTGGACGCCGGTCATCGCACCGGGCCAAGCCGGACCCTGGAGGCACCCAACCTGCGGAGGGACGTCGCGGTCCTGAGGATCCGGGTCCGGCCGCCGCCCCGGGCCCGGCGGAACCGGCGCGGCGGCACCCGAATGATCTGCCTGGCCCGACGGGCGAGTTGGTCCGCGCCGCAGCCGGTGCACCACAATCCCGAGGGCACGGAGGCCACGGCACAAAAGGAGCGGCATGGCGAGGTCGCAGGGCGAGTCAGACCAGGGCGAGGCGGACACCGAGGCGTTCCGCGCCGAGCTGCGGGCCTGGCTGTCCGAGCACCTCACGCCCGAGGTGGCGGAGGAGGGCGAGCGCAACATGGAGGGGGGCGCCCTCGACCTGCTGCGGGCCTGGAACCGGACGCTGGCCGACGGCGGGTGGGCGGCGCCGGCGTGGCCGGTGGAGTTCGGCGGGCGCGGCGCCGGCGTGGGCGAGCAGCTGGCCTACCTCGAGGAGATGAGCCGGGCCCGCGCACCAGGACCGGTGAACGTGATCGGCGTCTCCAACATCGCGCCGGCCATCATGCGCTTCGGCACGCCCGAGCAACAGGCGCGCTTCCTCCAGCCGATGCTGCGGGGCGACGAGATCTGGTCCCAGGGCATGTCCGAGCCCGACGCCGGCTCGGATCTCGCCTCGTTGCGCACGGCCGCGGTCGAAGACGGCGACGACTTCGTCATCAACGGCCAGAAGACATGGAACTCGCTCGGCCATTACGCCGACTGGTGCCAGCTCTACGTGCGGACGGACCCGGCGGCGAAGAAGCACGCCGGCATCACGTGCTTCCTGGTGGACCTGCGGACGCCCGGGATCGAGGCGCGCCCGCTCACCACCATGACGGGCGGGCAGACCTTCGCCGAGCTCTTCTTCAGCGACGCCCGCATTCCCCGCTCGGCCATGCTCGGGCCGCTCCACGGCGGCTGGACGGTGGCCATGACGACGCTCAGCCACGAGCGCGCCGGCGTGGCGCGGCTGCACCTCTCGCTGGCGCGCCGGCTCGACGATCTGCTGGCCGACCCGCGGGCGCGGGCGGGCCGGAAGGACCCCGTGCTGCGGGACCGGCTCGTCCGTATCTATGCGGCCATCCGCTGCATGCGCTTCTTGACCGAGCGGTCGCTGTCCGATTCCACGGCCGGGGAGGGGGCAGGGGCGGGGGCGGGGGCGGCGGGGAGCCTGGCCAAGCTGTCGTGGGCCTACTGCGATCAGGAGCTGGCGAACGTTGCGGTGGACCTCATCGGCCCCGATGCTTTGGGCGGCACCGATCCTTGGGCCGAGAACCTGCTGGCGGTCCGCCAGGCCTCCATCGCAGGCGGCACGACCGAGATCAACAAGAACATCGTCGGTGAGCACGTACTGGGGTTGCCACGGTGAGGCGGTGGTGTCGTGGTTGCGTCGTGGTTGCGTCGGGGTTGCGTGATGGTTGCGTCGCGCGCCGATGAGATTCAACGAAGACTGAAATGGAAACTGGATAGAACGGAGAAATTCGCGCCGGAGCATCGATCGCGACGGAGCGCGGAAGCTACGCTTCGCTTCCTGTATTCAATTCGAGAGAGGGCGGGATGGAGATCCAAGCCGACGCCAGTGCGTTGTCAGCGGGCGGGTCCGCCATCATCGAGATCTCCAATTCGCTCGCCGAGCCCGCAGTCCACTGCGAAAGCGCCCTCGAATCGGCCGCCCGGGCGGCGCACGACCGGGCGCTGAGCTCAGTCATCGCCGAGATCTGCGGTCTCGCGACGCTGGCGCACCGCAGACTCGGCGCGCTCGTTGCCGGTGTGGGCACCAGGACCGTGCACGCCGGCAACTCCTACGAGGCGGCCGAGGGCCGCGTCGCCCGTTCACCCGCCCAGAACTGAGGAACCCGCGTGGCCGACTGGCTGATGATCGTCTCTCCGCCGGGCGACCCGGAGCAGATCGGAGCCGCCGTCGCCAAGCTGCGCGCCGGCGCGCGCGAGTTCGCCGCATTGACGGATGATTTCGGTGTCGCAGCCCATTCCGCCGGCTCGTCGTGGGCCGGCCCGGCCGCCGCCGCCTTCACCTCCGCCAGCGGGCCCGTCGGCGGCTATCTGAACGACACTGCCTCGGGGCACAGCCAGCTCGCGACGATCCTCGGTAGCTACCGCGACGCCCTGGAGGCCGCGCAATCGGCCGCGACCAGGGCCCACCGGCAGATCTCCGAAGCCCTCGACGGTTACGCCGGGCGGGGGCGTGCCGTCGCGTCGGACATCGCCGACGAGCTCGAGGGATCCCTTCCTCTGGCGGCCGGCATCGGGCCACTGGCCACCACCATGATCGGACGGCTCCGGTCCTGGGACCTGCCACCGGGGTTCGCGCCGTACTTCGAGGCGGGGGCGGTGCCGCCGCCCTACTTCTCGCCCGATTCGATCGTGGCGGATCTGAGTGGCCCGGCGGGCGCCGGCCTCTCCGCCCAGCTGATGGAGATGCCGCTCGTCCTCGTCGACCTGGCGGGAGAGCACCGGAGCACCGTCTCCGCCCTCGAGGACGAGCTGGGCAGCTCCGTGAGTGCTGCGCAATCCTCAGTACGGACGCCGCTCTCCGACCTGCGCAGCGTGGCCGGAAGGTCCGGATCTGACCTGCTGGAGGTCGGCGAGCACTTCTTCGCGCCCGTGCCCGATCCCGCGGTGCTCGGCCACCCGGGTGGGGACGGACGGTCGCTCGGTGCGGCTGCGGAGCGGCCGATCACGTCGTGACCTGGGGCGACGGGTGTCGGTGGCACCGTCGCCAGGTCTCCCCGGCGGAACGTCCATTGCCCCGCTTTCGCTGACCGGCGGCTCGAGCTGCGCCGCGTGGTCGTCGGGGGACGGGGCGGCTAGAAAAGGTCCTGCAAGACGACGAGCGCACAGGGCCGTCACCGCAGGACGTTGCCTGGGACCCACGAATTCTGGCCCCTTGTTCCGGCGGCGCTGCGTTCTGAGGAGAACCCTGGTGCCGTGGCGACGAGCGAAAGGAACCACCGGGGTTTGACGACGGCTTTTGGGTATGAGGACCGCTCCTCATCGCGTGGCGTGTCGCGCCTGGCGCTCGGCATCGCGCTCGGGTCGATCGGGCTCCTCGTCGTCGTCGCCGTGGTCGCGCTGTTCTTGGTACAACCGAGCGAGGCGATCAGGGAACAGCCGTTCGGAGGTTCCTACGTCCTGAACAACGACTCCGGAGGCCCGGTCGTCGTGGACCTGGCGTCGGGCGCCCCGACCATCCGGTTGGTGGGCATCCAGTCCGACGTCAGTTCCGCCTCGCCGTCGGACATGGACGTCAGCCCGCTCAACGACGGTTGGCTCCTTCTCAACACGGGCACGGGCAACGTCAACTTCTTGGACCGCGACAACCTCGTTCTCGGCCCGATGTCGGGGCTCGACCTGCCGGGCATCACGAGCACCGCCTCCCGTGCGGTCGTCGACGGCTCGCGGGCGTTCGTGATCAGGGGCAACGGACGCGCCTCCGACGTCGTCGAGGTGAGCCGGAGCGACGTCGCGCTCGCCGCCCAGCTTTCGGGCAACGGCGCAAACCACGCGCGCGTCCACGTCGGCGAGGTGGCCGCGCCGCCGATCCTGAGCGCTCCCGGCGACGCGACGGGGTCGCACGGCGACCTGTGGGCCATCGCCAGCGGGACCGGCGTTGGCGCGGGTGCGAGCGCGGGTGCGGGCGCGGGTGCGGGCGGCAAGGGCGACCAACTTCTGTCGTTCCGGACGATGGGTGGCGCGCATCGGGCACTGGCGATGAAGGCACTGGGATCGGTGGCCGCGAGCCACGCTCTGGCGACCGACAGTGCAACCGGGAGGGCCGTCCTGGCGACCGACAGCGGCATCCGCACGGTCGGCCTCGAAGGGGAGGGCGCCCTCGCGCACCTGTCTCTGCACGGTGCGGTCACTTCCGTCGTGCCGGTGGCCAGCAGCGGCCCGACCCAATGGTTCCTCTACCGCGAGGGCGACGGCTGGCGGGCGGTGGGGTTCGACACACTCTCCCGGCGCATCGTGGCCGATCGCGCCATCGGCGACCTGCACGCATCCGACGTCCTCTCGCCGGTGAGCTCCGGCAACGAGCTCTATGCCATGAGTGCGAACGCACCCGTGGGGACGGCCACCAAAGATCACCCCGTGTTGTTCTCGACGTCGTTGGACGCGCCGGTGGCACGACCCATCGCAGTTCCAGACGACGCCTCAGGGACTTACCCCGCGGTGAGTGGCGAACGACCCAACTTCGCGGGCGAGTCCGTCGTCGTCGCGGGGCCCCGCGTCATTTTCAACAACCCCGACAGCGAGCTCGCCGTCATGGTGTTCCTGGACGGCCACCAGCAGGTGAAAGTGATCGACAAGTTCGCCGCCACAACCGTCGACCCGGGCTCGCTGCTGACCGGGCTGGCGTCGTCCCACCCGTCGTCGCAGTCGAAGAGCCAGGCTCCTGGGGCGCCGGCACAGACGCCCCAACAGGTCGACCAGCACCAGATGTGCAAGTCGTCGAAGGAGAGCCCGCACGTCCCCACCATCGATCCGCTTGCGCCCGGAGCGAACTCGGTGCTGGTGTCCTGGACGTACCCCTTGCTCGACGCCCAGGACTGCCAACCCAGCTCCTACGAGGTCGACGTCACGCCGCTGAACGGCGCGAGCGCCCCGCCGAACGGCCCCTTCTTCGTCAACAACGGCGCGACCCAGTTCGACGTGACCGGTCTGGAGTCCCAGAGCCAGTACCAAGTCGTCGTCACCGCCTTCATCAACAGGCAGTCGACGTCGTCGCTGCCTGCCTCGTTCACGACCACGGCCGGCGCCCCCGCCGCACCCACAAACGTGACGACGGTGGCGACAGGCACCGGATGGGACGTCTCGTGGACGCCCTGCGGCGGGAACCACTGCGGCAAGCCCCTCGCCTTCTGGAACGTGACGAGCACGCCGTGCGGCTCGAGCGTGGTCATCAACCCACCCGAGGCAACCGGCCAGTCGGCGACCGCGACCAGCGTCTCGATCCCCTTCTCGTCGAGCGCGCCGCCGGGCACCAGCCTCTCGTTCTCCGTGGCCGGCGGGGGCGAGGACGGGGCGATCGGCACGCCGGCCAACGACGGCCACTGCACCGAAGGGTGGAGCCAGCCCCGGGCGTCGCAGTTGACGTTCTCGGTCTCGTACCCGAACCCCGCCTCGAACCAGGTGGTGCTCAGCGTGAGTCCCCAACCCTCCGCGGGCACCGATGCGATCTACGGCAGCACGAACACGTCCTTCACCTGGTCTCTGATCGACAACACCAACCCGTCGGCGTCCCAGAACCCACCGACATCGGCGCTGCCGAGCCAGACGTTCAGCATCGTCACCGGAGACTCGTATACGGCCGACGTCACCGTGACGCCGACCGGGCACACCGACGCGGCGGTGACCTTGCCCTCCAAGCCGGTTGCCTACAACTCGCCGTGGCCGGGCATGAGCGTGGCGGCGGCCGCGGCGAACGGCCCGAGCTACGACGCAGGCTCGGGCGTGAACGTGATGACCGCGGTGGTCACGGTGGCCAACGCGTTCGCCAACAATCCCAACAACAAGTCCCTGACCCTGGCGGCGTCGGGCTCGGTGGTCTGCGCGGGCAACTCGTACAGCTCGATCGCGTCGGTGCCGGTCACACCGACCGGGGCCGGCTCCCTCAACGGGACGTTCGCCGTGACCTACCCGCAGCCCACCAGCGGGCCGCCGCCCTCGGTCGTCGGCTGCAACATCTCCAATCTGACGCTGACCGAGACGGACTCCTCCAACGTGCACACGTCGACGTCGCCCGCCCTCAACTCGCCGCCCTTCGCGTCGGGCGACGAGGCCTTCTCGGCCAGCTTCGCCACCGCCCCGAACTCCGGCGCGATCACGGGGATCACGCTCTCGATCAACGGGACAGGCGGCGTGCCCAGCGTGGGCGTGCAGCTCGGCGGGACGACCAGCCCCCAGGCTGCCGGTTCGGGGGCGTGCACGGGTTCGGAGAACGCGGCCAACGGGAGCATCGTGGGCCGGGCGTGCGCCGCGCAATTGCAGACCTACGCGAACACCACCAACGTCTCGGTGACGTGGAGCCCGAGCCTCCTCGTCTCGTGGGCGGACGGCTCGGGGCAGTATTCCCAAGCGGTACCCGTGCCCTGCGGCGGAGCGTGTCCCAGCTTCAGTTCCATGGTGCCGAGCGTGACGGGCGTGTCGCCCAGCAGCGGTACTTCGAGCACCGTGGTGACCATATCGGGGACGAATTTCACGGCGGGCGCAACGGTCGAGTTCGCCAAGGGGCCCGTGCAGCTCGCCGCGACCAACGTCAAGGTCCTCAACGGCTCCACGATCACCGCGAACCCTCCCACGGGCCCGATGGGGACGACCGACGTCGTGGTGACGGTGAACGGTCTCTCCTCGGCTCAGACACCGAGCGACCAGTTCACCTACAAGGATTCCTCGACCACGACGACCGCGGCCCTCCTCCGGCGCCCGGCCCGTTTGGGCTTCGCCGTCGCGCTCGCCACGATCGGCTTTCCCGCGGCGGAGACACGGACAAGGAGATGACGTGACGACACCCCAATCCGGCGCGGTGTTCGCCAACCGGATCGACCAACTCGTGACCAACATGGAGCGCGTCATTCAGGGCAAGCAAGACGTCATCCGCTCGGTGATCACCTGCCTGCTGGCCGAAGGACACCTTCTGATCGAGGACGTGCCCGGCACCGGGAAGACCTCGTTGGCCCGGGCCCTGGCCGCCTCGCTGGACATGACGTGGAACCGGATCCAGTTCACGCCCGACCTGTTGCCGTCCGACGTGACCGGCGTCTCCGTCTTCAACCAGATGACGAACGACTTCGAGTTCCGGCCGGGGGCGATCTTCGCCAACATCGTGATCGGCGACGAGATAAACCGCGCCTCGCCCAAGACGCAGTCCGCCCTGCTCGAGGTGATGGAGGAGCACACGGTGACGACCGACGCCGTCGTCTACCCGGTCCCGCGGCCCTTCATGGTCATCGCCACGCAGAACCCCATCGACATGGAGGGCACTTACCAGCTCCCGGAGGCGCAGCTCGACCGCTTCTTGATGGAGATCAGCGTGGGCTACCCCGAATCGGACGCCGAGGTGATGGTGCTGCGGACCCAGCGCGACTTCCCGACTTTGGATGACCTGAGCCCTGTGATGACGATCACCCAGCTCGAGGAAATGATCGGGCACGTGAAGACCATCGAGGTGTCGCCCGCGATCGAGGAGTACGTCGTCGCCCTCTCGGCGTTCACCCGGTCGGCTCCCGAGATCCGCCTCGGCGTCTCGCCCCGGGGCAGCCTCGCCCTGCTGCGCGCGGCCCGTGCCCGGGCCGCCATGGGCGACCGGCTCTTCGTCACCCCCGACGACGTGAAGGCGGCCGCGCCCTTCGTGCTGGCGCACCGGATGATCTTGCAACCGGAAGCGGAGATGCAGGGGCGGACGAAGTCCGAGATGGTCGTGCGCGCGCTGCAGAGCGTTCCGGTCCCCCGTTCGGTGATGAGCTGACCGGGCGGCGGGGTATCGGGGCGGCATCGTGACGAGAGTGGGGATCGGGGCGGCGCTGCTCGGCGCCGCGCTGCTCACGGTCGGCTGGCTGCTCACGTGGTCCCCGGTCGCGGTGCTGGGGGCCATCCTCGTGGTGTTGCTGATCGTGGCGTTCGCCTACGTGATCCGGCCGCCGCAGCTGCAGATCGAGCGCTTCCTCCAGCCCCAGCGGGTGAGTCGCGGCCTGCCGGCGATCGTGGTGTTGAACATGGTCAACCGCGGGCGGTCGCGCTCACCGCGGACCGTGGCTCGCCAGCCCTACGGTTCGTCGCAGGTCCAGATCGTGCTCCCGAAACTCGAGGCGGGACAGACCGGCACCCGCGCCTACCGCCTGCCGACCCAACGCCGCGGCGTCTACGACATCGGCCCCCTCGAGGTCTCGGTCTCGGATCCCTTCGGGCTGCTCCGCGACACCAAGACGCACGGCGTCGTCGAGCAGCTCTGGGTGTACCCGCGGGTCCACGCCATCCACTCGCTGCCCTCCGGTGTGCGGCGCCACCTCGAAGGCCCGACGACCGACCTGGCGCCCGAGGGCGAGATCACGTTCCACCGTCTGCGCGAATACGTGCGCGGCGACGACCTCCGCATGATCCACTGGAAGTCCACCGCGCGGATCGGGAAGCTGATGGTGCGCCACAACGTCGACACCTCCCTCTCCTACACGGTGGTGGTGGTCGACATCCGGCCCCAGTCGTATTCGGCAGAGACCTTCGAGCTGGCCATGGACGCCGGGGCGTCGGTCGTAATGGCTTCGTCCGAAGGCATGTCGGCGGTCCAGCTGCGCACGACCGACGGCCAGCAGGTGGGCGGGCCCGACTGCCGGTTGCCCCAGGACCTGCTCGACCACCTCACCTCGGTGGCGCCGCAGACGCGCGGCTCGATCGGCGAGACCCTGCGCAAGCTCGAACGCGACCGGGGTGGCACGGGTCTCGTCGTCGTCACGGGCATGCTCGATCGGGCCGACCTCCCTCGGCTCGCCGCACTGCGCCGCCGCTTCGGGCGCGTGGTGGTGGCGTCGATGTCGGCGGAGCCACAGGAGCCGGTGCGCTACCCGGGCCTGCGGGTCGTGATGGCCAAGGACGCCGACGAGTTCTGCGCGGCATGGAACGCGGAGGCGGCCCGGTGACCCGAGGCCTTCGGCGCGCGATCTTCTGGGCGACACCAGTCGTGGGCGCGCTCGCGACGTTCCTCGCCGCGGCGCCCATGTGGCATGCGTTCCCGACGACGACCATCGTCGTGCAGAGCCTGATCGCCGCCGTGGTCCCGAGTGCGGTCGCGGTGTGGGCGAGCCGCACCGGACGCGCGATCGTCTGGTCGGCCGGCCTCTCGGCGGTGGCGCTCCTGCTCGCGCTCCTGGCGGTCGTGCTACGCGAACCCCTGGGGTTCGTCGACGTGGCACGCGGCATCGGGGAGGGCCCCGCGCGCATCCTGTCCGAGTCCTTGCCGATCGCCACGCCGCGCTGGGTCGAGGTGGTGCCGTTCGTGCTCACGTGGCTCACGGCGCGCGGTCTCGAGCGAGCTGCTCCTGCGGACGCGCCGCGCCGGTTCGGCCTGGGCCGCCATGACCTGGGTGACCAGCTACGTCGTCGCCTACCTGTTGACGGTCAGCGAAGGCACCTCCCAGCTCGGGTGGGCGTGCGCGTTGCTCGGCGTCATCGGCGTCCTCGTGTTCGCCCGCCACTGGGCGGCGGGCTTCGAGCGCGGGAGCGGTCCCGACGTGCCGGCGGACGAACAGACGCCCGACGACGTGCCGGTGCGCTCCCTCGTGGAGGGTGCGCTGTCCCTCGTGGCGGTGACGGTCGTCTGTGCGCTCGTCGTGCCGAACCTGCCGGGGCTGTCGGGTTCGCCGACCGTGCCCAAGCGGACGCCGACCCAGCGGAGCGACGCCCCGGTCGTGCCGACGGCCACTGTGGCCGAGCTCCGGGGGGAGGGCTCGAGGGCGCCCATCTTCGACTTCTCGGCCGACCAGCCGACCGACGGGTACGTGAGCTTCGCCGACCTCGACGTCTACAACGGCGACACCTGGAACTTCGACACGACGTTCCATCCGACGGGAGGGGCGGTCCCCTCGTCCGCCGCGGCGTCGCCGTCCGGCTCTCTTCCGGCGGCGCCGGAACCGCTGCGCACGGTCGTGCAGCGCTACCGCGTGGCCAGTGCACCGCCCTTCGCATGGATGCCGTACCTGGAGCGCCCCGTGCAGGTCGGCGGTATCGCGGTCTCGGCGGACGCGGACTCGGGGATGGTGGTACCCCAAGGGCCACTGCAGGTGGGTCAGAGCTTCACGGTCACCTCCGAGGTGGCGCCGTCGACCCTGGCGTCGCTGCGAGGACGCCAGCTCCAACTGCCGCTCGAGTCCTCACCGGACCCCAACGACACCGAGGTCCCACTCGACCTGCAAAAAGACCTCAAGACAATTCTGCTCGACCTCGAAACCGACACCAGCCCGAGCACCCCGACGGCGTCGCTCGCGTACCTCCAGGCCCTGGAGTCGGCCTTCGTCCACGACTTCTCCCAGATCACGACCGCGTCGTCGGGGGTGGGGACCTCCTTTGCCGAGATCGCCGACTACACGCTGGCTCGGCGGCGCGGCACGCCGGAGCAGTACGCGACCGTGTTCACACTGTTGGCCCGCTATCTCAACATCCCCGCCCGCCTGGTCACGGGCTTTCGCGTGCTGGGGCCCGGGTCGGGGGAGACGACGCCGGGTCGCGTCTACGCCTTGACGGCTCGGGAGGCCTGGACCTGGGTCGAGGTGCCCGTGGCAGGCCTGGGGTGGGTGGTCGTGGACCCCACGCCGGCGAGCGTCCGCCCGCCCGTGGTCCCGAGCTCTGCGGCTCCGACGCCCACGACCACCGTGCCCTCGCCCGACGTCGCGACGAACCAGGCGGGAGCGGGGCACGCGTTGGCCGGTCCCGTCACGCACCACGCGGGGGCGGCCGGTTCGTCGCCCTGGCTGGTGGTGTTGCTAGCGGTCGTGGCGGCGGGGGTGCTCTTCGCGGCGCAGATCCGCGTGCGGTCCGCGCTGCGCCGCCGCCGTCGTCGTACCGGTGACCCGGCGCGCCGGGTTGTCGGCGCCTGGGCCGAGTCGCTCGACCTGCTCAGCGAGCGCAAGGTGGCCGACCTGTCGGCGCTGACCGCGTCCCAGGTCGGTGACGTCGTGGGCGACCGCTACGGCCCGGCAGCTCGGGACCACGTCACGCAGATCGGCACGCTGGCGGATCGGGCGATCTTTTCGACCAGCGGTCGCTTCACCGATGCGGACGCCGAGGCGTGCTGGCGCGCCTATGCGGATCTGCGCAGGGAGTCGCTCTCGGGCCTCGCCCCGGCGAAGCGCGCGGTCGCTTTGCTTCGCTGAGCGACGTTCCGTCGGCACGGGGCTTCGTCTCGACTATCTCGGGGGTGTGCCGGGTCTTCTCCGCCGTTGTATACGCCATGAATCCGGATGAGGTCGCGACCATATAGGCCCCGACCGCTGGCACTTTCTGGCGGCTGTATTGGACGGAGGAGTCTTGCTCTCACTTTGCGTGTATTCGCGGACTGAACGGGCGTTTTCGCGGACCATATAGACCCGAGGGAAACTCGGCCGACCCGGCGCATGCAACCCGGAGAAACTCTGCCGGTCGGCGGCGGAAGCGCCAGAGTTCAAATATCTATGCTGTGGCCGGAAACCGCGACCGTTCATTCCCGTGGTCGCGTTACCTCATCGGGACTGAGTGGCGCAGGTTGGATGCGCCGTCCGTGGGAGACGCTCCCTCAGTCCTCGGGTCGCTTGCGCCGGCCGAAGAGCGGTTTGAGCGCGTGACGAAGGCGTGAGCCTTCGGAGGCCCCCTCGTCGTCGGCGTCGCCGGAGTCGGGCGCGTTCGACTTGGGGACGATCGTCTGTTCGAGGATGTCGTCGGTGTCGGGTCGGTCGATCGGCTTGGACCCGTAGCCGAAGAAGTTGTCGACCGACGCCGCCGGCTCCTGAGAATCGGGTAGCTCGGGGCGTGGGGTGACGTCGGCGAAACTGTCGTGCGGCGGCGGCTCGCCCGGATCGGCGTCCGGCTCGCGCTCCGGCTGTACGGCGGTCGGTGGCGAGGCCGGTACCCGACGAGCGCGCAGCTGGCTGTTCCGGCGTATGCACGTGGGACACCGGCGCAGCCGAGGACGCGGCGACGGGTGGTGGCGGCGCGCAGGCGGCGCCACAGGCGGCGCCGCACCGGCCACCTTGGGTGGGCGCGCCTGTGGCGTGACGACCTGCCTCGCCCGCACCGGTGTCGGCGCCACGGGCCGCAACGGTGTCACGCGGTGGTGCGCCGCCATCGCTGGGGCTGGCGATGCGGGCGTCGCTGCCACCTCCGACGCCGGGCCAGCGTCGACCGGGACCGGCGGTACCGTCGACGAAGGGTGGTCAGCGGGGACGGCGTCGACCGCCGCCGGCGCGGCCGGTTCTCTCACCACTGCGAAGTGGGTGAGCGGCCACCCCTGGGCGCGCTCGATGTCGTTCAGCGCCTCGGCGAAGTCGGCAGCCGACGGAGGGCGTTCCTCGGGGGATTTCGCCATGGCAGAGACGAGCAGGTCGGACAAGGCGATCGGCGCGTCCGTGGCGCTCAGAGGTGGGACCGGGTCACGCAAGATCCGCAAGATCACCGACGCCGGCGCCTCCCCGTCGAACGTCCGGAACGCCGCCCTCCCCTCGAGAAGCTGGTAGATCGTCGACGCCAGCTCGTAGACGTCGGTAGCCGCGGTCGCGACGGCACCCTCGAGCATCTCAGGGGCTGCGTGGATGGTGGTGAACCCGAAGACACCGGCGGTCGCCTCGGACGACGACTGCAGCCTTGCCACCCCGAAGTCTGCGAGCGCCGGCTCGTCGTAGTGCGTCAGGAGGATGTTCTGCGGCTTGACGTCGCGGTGCAACATGCCGGCGCTGTGTGCCGTCTCGAGTGCCCCCGCGATCTTGATCGCCAGGGAGATGGACTGCTGCATCGGGGGCGGCGCCGTCTTGGCCCTCTGGTACACGGACTCCTTGCACAGCTCCATCACGAGGACCGGACGGCCGTCGGTCGAGCTCATCGTGCGGTAGAGGGTGACGATGTTCGGGTGCGCGCTCAGGGACCCCAGAGCCAGGGTCTCGCGGCGGAAGGACTCGAGTGCGTGCGGCGGGGCGTCGCGGATGTTGAGCAGCTTCAGTGCCACCGGACGACCCGTGTCGGTTTCCCTCGCGGAGTACACGGTGGCGAAGCCGCCCCCGCCGATCTCCTTGACGTCGGTGAACCCTGAGAAGACGGCGCTCTCGTCGGCCTGGGTTTTTCGTTTCAAAGCCATATTCGTGGGCGGGCCTCTTGCGTTCCCAGCCGGGGAGCCCTCGGGCTCCCCGCTGACACGCCGGTTGGAATCTCCGCGGGCGACTGGTACCCGGCGGCGTGTCCGCCGTCCGGGCCATCCCCCCGTTGGGCCAATCTACCGCCCGCCTGGTTGACTCGAGGGCTGTGAGGCGCCCCAAGCTGCGGCAGAATTGCCTGGTTGGGTACTTGGTGATGGGCGGCGACTGACATGAAGGTCTTCTTGACGTTGGCAGATGAGCAACGGGCGGTACAGCGCGACGCCGTCATCCATGCCGACACCGACGCACCAGTCGCCGAGCTGGTCCGGGCCGTCGATCCGGGCTCCGAGCCCTGGCAGTGGCGCGTCGGCCGCCGGCTCCTGCGGGGCGACGAACGGATGGGCGACGTCCTACGGGACGGCGCGTTCGTGGCCCGGGGTGGCAGCGGGTCGCGCCCGGACGCTGGCGACGGCGAGGCCTCACTGGCGTTGCGGGTCGTCAGCGGCCCCGACGCGGGCGCGTCCTGGGACCTCGCGCCAGGTCGTTACACGCTCGGGCGCGGCAGCGGGGTCGACCTCTCGTTGCGCCACGACCTCCACGTGTCGCGGCACCATGCCGACGTCACCGTCTTCGACGACGTCATCTCGTTGTGCGAGTCCGAATCGTCGAAGAACGGGATACTGATCGGCGGGTCCCGCGTGCACGAGACCACGGTCGGACGAGGACAGCCCTTCCAGTTGGGCGAGTCGGTGTTCGCCTGGTCGCGCGACACGGATGAGAACCGGGCGGCCGTCATCGCAGACGGCGCGGGCGAGCTGACCTTCAACCGTCCGCCTCGCATTCACGACGCCCCGCACACGGAGACGGTGACGTTCCCCGGCGCGCCACCCGAGCGGCAGCGGAACCCGTTCCCATTGGTCGGGGTCCTCGCGCCCATCGGTATCGGCGTCCTTATGGCGCTGCTACTCAAGCGCCCCGAATTTCTCCTCTTCACCCTGCTGAGCCCGATCATGGCCGTCTCCAACTTCTTTTCCTCGAACCGGCGGGGGAAGGGCTCCCACACGTCGAGGAAGCAGGCCTACGACCACTCGCTCACAGGCGCCCGGGAGAAGATCGAGCGGAGCATCGAACGTCAGGAGGAAGCCTCGCGCCAGGCTTTCCCCGATCCGGACTCGGTGGCGCGCATCGCCCGGCTGCCGCAGTCGAGGCTGTGGGAACGGCGCGCCGGGGACGAGGACTTCTTATCGCTGCGTTTCGGGTTGGCGCGGCGGCGAGCTGAGATCGCAGTCGCGGGCGTTCCGCCCAGCGAGGTCTACCTCGAGCCGCTGCTCGACCTCGTGCCCGAGACGCTCGACCTGCGCGCCGTGGGGGTGCTCGGCATCGCCGGCCCGCGGGCCTCGTGCGAAGGGCTGGCGCGGTGGCTGTTGGCCCAGGCCGCTACGTTCCACGCCCCGGGCGACCTCTCGGTCACGATCCTGACCGGCCCCAACCAGGAGCAGGCATGGTCCTGGGCCCGCTGGCTGCCTCACGCGCGGCCGGAGGCCGGGCGCTGCACGTCGCAGATCGGCACGACCGACGCGGCCGCGGCGCGGATGGCGTCCGAGCTCGCCGAGACACTCGAGGACCGCCTCCACGCGGAAGGCGTGCGCGCGCCGGAACCGACGGACCGGGTGGACCAGCTGCACCTCGTGGTGCTCGACGGCGCCTACCGGCTGGGCTCGCTGCCTGCGGTGGCGCGCCTCCTGCGCAACGGCCCCCGCGTGGGGATCTACTTCGTCTGCCTCGACGACTCCGAACACCTGTTACCGGAGGAGTGTCAGGCCTCGGCCATCTTCTCGGCCGCCGAGCCGACCCGTCTTGACCTGCGGGTGAGCCGGGGAGCCCAGACCACGTCGGTGCTGGCCGACCGCGTCACGTCCGCGTGGGCCGAGGCGTTGGCCCGGGCCCTGGCACCGATCCGCCTCAGCCGCCGGGCCGAGACGGTCACCCTGCTGCCGACGTCGCTGCGACTCCTGGACCTCCTGGGGCTCGAGGATCCCGACGCGGAACGGATCGTCGAGCGCTGGCGGCACAACGGGCGGACGACGAAGGCCGTCATCGGGCGTCAGGTCACCGGAACCATGGCCGTCGACCTGCGGACGGACGGGCCTCACGGCCTGATTGCGGGGACGACCGGCTCGGGGAAGAGCGAGTTCCTCCAAACCTTGATCGCCAGCCTCGCGGTCGCCAACCGCCCCGACGCCATGAGCTTCGTGCTCATCGACTACAAGGGCGGCAGCGCCTTCAAGGACTGCGCCGAGCTCCCGCACACCGTGGGCATGGTGACCGACCTCGACGGGCACCTGACCGAGCGGGCGCTGGCGTCGTTGGCGGCAGAGCTGCGGCGCCGGGAACGCCTGCTCCAACGCACTGGCACCAAGGACATCGAGGACTACTGGGACCTCGACGACGGCTCCCGACCTGAGCCCCTGGCCCGCCTCGCCCTCGTGATCGACGAGTTCGCCGCGCTGGCAGAGGAACTGCCGGCCTTCGTCGAAGGGCTGGTCGACCTGGCCCGCCGCGGACGCTCGCTCGGGATTCACCTGGTTCTCGCCACCCAGCGCCCGAGCGGCGTGGTCTCGCCGGCGATCCGGACGAACACCAACCTGCGGGTCGCGCTGCGGGTGACCGACGCCGCTGACAGCATCGACGTCATCGACTCTCCGCTGGCGGCGCGGATCAGCAAGGAGGTCCCGGGCCGCGCCTACCTTCGGGTCGGCCATGAGAACCTGAGCGAATTCCAGTCGGCGCGGGTCGGTGGGCACCGCCGCGTCGAAGGTGGCCAGAAGCTCGAGGTGCGTCCGGTCGACTGGACCGAGCTCGGCGACGTGCAGCCCGAGCCGACGCGGAGCAGCCGGACCGCCGAGGACACCGACCTGTCGGTCCTCGTCAGCGCGGTGCGCCTCGCCTGTGCCGCCGATCAGATCGAGGCCCCGAAGAAGCCCTGGCTCGATCCCCTCCCCAGCGGCCTCGTGCTCGACGAGGAGCCTCCGGTCGCGCCTGGCTCGCTCACGGCGGTGTTCGGTCTGGAGGACCGACCCGCGGCGCAGGAGCAGGTGCCTGCGACGTGGGACATCGTGGAGGGCGGCCACCTGCTCGTGGTCGGCGACGCTGGCGCGGGTCGATCGACCTTCCTGCGCACCGTGGCGGCATCCGTCGCCCGCCGGTGCCCGACCCGCGACGTCCACCTCTACGGCATCGACTGCGGCAACGGTGCCCTCCTGCCGCTCCAAGATCTCCCGCATTGTGGCGCGGTCGTCTCGAGAACGGAGCACGACCGCGTCGACCGGCTCTTGGCCCGTCTCCTGGAAGAAGTTTCGGAGCGCCAGCGGATCCTCTCAATCGGCGGGTTCTCCTCCATCGCCGACCAGCGCCGCGTCGCCGGGGAGAAGGACCGGCTTCCCTACGTCGTGGTGCTCGTGGACCGCTGGGAGGGCTTCGTCGCCGAGTTCGACGCGCTCGACGCCGGCCGCATGGTGAGCGCCTTCCTGCACCTGATGAAGGAAGCTCCGGGGGTGGGGATCCGTGTCGTCCTCTCCGGGGACAAGACGGCCATGTCGGCCCGGGTCTCGTCCCTCGTTCCCGAGATCTTCGTCCTGCGGTTGAACGACCGCGGCAACTATGCGCTCGTCGGCATCCAGCCGCGCACTCTTCCCGACAAGATCCTCCCGGGCCGCTGCTTCCGGGGCGGCTCCGGGATCGAGATCCAAGTTGGCCTGTTGTCCGAGGACCCGTCGGGTCCCGCGCAGGCCGAGGCGCTCCGCGCCGTCGCCGCGGCCGCCCGCGCTCGTGACGCCGGGACCGAAGACTCGCTGCGCCCGCAGCAGCTCGGCGTCCTCCCCCAGGTCGTCCTGCTCGACCAATTGTGGGACGGCGCGTCGGTCCCGCCCGGAAACGACATGGGGCTGCTCGTCGGCGCGGGCGGAGACCGCATCGAGCCCGTTTGGGTCGACCTGCGCGAGGTCGGTCCGGCCTTCGTCGTCGGCGGCCCGCCGCGCTCGGGACGGAGCAACGCGCTGGCGGTCGCGGCTCGCTGTGCGCTCGCCCAGGGGGTCGAGGTGCTGATCGTGTGCGGCCGTCCGTCGCCCCTGGCCGCCCTGGCACCTCTCGACGGTGTCGTGGCCGTGGTCGAAGGGCCGACGGCGACACGCGAGGCGGTCACCGACGTGCTCGGCGACGCCGGCCGTCGTCTTCTGGTCGTCGTCGACGACGCCGACTACCTCGGCGACTCGGCGCTCGCCGAACCGCTCACCGCCTTCATCCGCGGCGCCCGGGACGCCGCGCACGCCATCGTGGTGGGCGGCACCACCACGGAGATGGTCGGCGGCTTCCGCGGTTTCGTGCCCGAGGCCAAGAAGTCCAAGGCCGGCCTCTTGCTCTGCCCCGGGGCCCCGGGCGACGGCGAGCTCCTCGGCGTGCGCCTCCCGCGCACCGCGGTGTTCCCCGGTCCCGCCGGACGAGGCATCCTCACCGTCGCGGGGCGTCTCGTCACCACCCAGGTCCCGTTGGACACCGCTCTGGACCAGCACTGACAGCACGTCGCAGCGCGTTGATCGCGGATTGCGAACACGCGCCTTCTGCTCAGAGGTCAACCCGGGTGCCAATTCTCCACGTGTCGGGGTGAGGCCCCGACGATGTACCTTGGGGCCCGAGGAGGGCACGCACAACACGGCTCGCCGGATCCGCGTTGCGTAAGGAAAGTCGGGTTGTACCGAGTTCTCCTCGGATGAACGTTTCATCGTTATCGCGGTCGCGGGCGAAATGCTCACGGCGGAAGGAGAACAGGCATGGCCGGAAGCATCACTGTCACTCCTGAGCAACTTCAGGAGATCTCCACCCAACTGGTTTCGGGCGCCTCCGAGGTCGAGTCGATCCTGTCCCAGCTGGCCAACGCGGTGTCCCCGTTGCAAAGCGAGTGGGTCGGCTCCGCCCAGGCTCAGTTCGAGGCGCTCTGGTCCCAGTGGCAGAGCGACGCCGCTGGGCTGCACGAAGCGCTCGAGGGCGTCGCGCAGCTGACCGCTCAGGCCTCGCAGTCATACGCGTCGACCGAGCAGAGCATCGCGAGTTCCTTCGGCCGGGCCTAGTCACCGGACGCCTCCGGTGAGGGGTCCAGTGCGCGAGATGGTGGAGCAGCGATGAGAGAGGGTCCTGTCGGCGCGGGCGGGTTTTCGGTCTTGCCGAGCGACCTTGCCTCCGTGGGCGAGCGCATCAGTGCAGCCGCCGGCGATGCAGAGCGGCTCGCGGGTTCAGTCGTCAGCGCGCTGATGTCGGTGGGCCCGGCGATCGGCGACGCCGAGTCCGCTGGTCTCTGCCAGCAACTGACGACGGAGCTCACACGGTCGTTCGGGGGCCTGGCCTTCCTTTCCGAGCGCTTCGGCGCCGCCACCGTCGCCTCGTCCGGCGCGTACGTCAACACAGACGGTCACATCGCCGGCCTGGCGGACGGCGGCTGAGCATGGCGTTCAGCAAGATCCCGGGCGATCCCGGTTCCATCGAGCACGCGGCCAGCCAGCTGTCGTCGCTGTCGCACGGCGTCGACGCCTCGGGCGCTCAGATCACCGCAGCGGCGAGCGGAGTCCTCGGCGGCTGGCAGGGTCAGGCCGCCGGCAACTTCGAGGGCGTCAGCGCGCGCATCGCGACGAGCCACCGATCGGCCGGCGAGCTGTTGAGCCAGGTCGCCGCCGCCCTCTCTGCCTTCGCCGGGAAGCTCAGCGACGCCCAGGCCAAGCAGCGCCACGCCGAGGCGATGGCAGCCTCAGCGGTGGCGGACGCCAGCTCGGCCATGGCGAACCTGGCGACCACCTATTCCGTCTCCGAGGCCGACATCATCACCGGGGCCGTCCCCCCGCACTTCGCGCTCGAGGTGCAGGGCGCGCAGAGCTCCATCGACGCCACGCTCAACGCGGGCACGGCGGCCGCCAACCAGCTGCAGCTCCAGGCCGAAGAGGAGTACCAGGCGGCCCGCGCCGTCCTGCGACACGCCCTCAACGAGGGCCTGTCGGCGGCGCACACGGTGGCGAACGGGGTCGTGGCGCTCGGCAACGCCCTCGGCATGCCTTCGACGGCGTGGACGGGCGTCTCGACACTTCTCTTCGTCCGCGCCCTCTACCGCTGGGGCACGATCGGCGACAAGATCCCCCAGGCGGTCGCCGACGCCTTCGACGAGAGTATCGGTCCCCTCGCGCTGGCGGCGGACCGGGGCGAGCTCAGCTGGGGTGAGGTCGCTGCGGCGTACGAAAACTTCGCGAAGAACGCCAAGCTCGCGTCGAGCCTGTTCGACCACAGCGCGGAGGCCGACGTCGCCGCCGGCGGCATCGACCTGGGTCGGGTCGGCGGGGTCGGCCTGGGCGTGCTGTCGCTCGTGGGCGACGCCGCCACCATCATCAGCCCGCCCGACAGCGGAGGGTGGGGCTGGTCGGACCGGGGCGTGGCGGTCGCCAACGCGGCCGGAACGACGGTCGGCGTCCTGGGTGCGGTCGGGGTCATCGACGCCACGACGGGCTGGATCCCGGTCGCCGGGCAGGTCGTCGTGATCGCCAGCGGGATCTATCTCGCGGGGGACTTCCTCTACGACAACGTGAAACCCTTCCGCGACGCGGTCAACGACACCGGTCGCTTCATCGCGGGCGCCGCGGTCAACACGTACCACTTCGGCGAGACCGCGGTCTCCGACGGCCTGCACGTCGCCGGCGACGTACAGAACGCCGTAGACAACACCGTGTCGTCGGGCCTGCACACAGCCGAGTCGTTCGGCTCCGGCGCGGTGAAGACCGGCAAGTCGCTGGTGCACGGCGTCGCCGGCTTCTTCGGGCTCTAGGAGCGCTGGAGCGCGGCGATGGTCCGGCCCAGCCAGTCGGCGGAGCTGCTCTCCCGCGTGGACGCCGACGGCGAGGTACCCCTCGGCGCCTACGGCACCTGGATCCTGGCCGCAGCCGGCGCCGGGAGCCCCCTGCATGGCCTCGTGATCACCAACGAGATGCGGGCCATGGACGACGACGAGTTCCTGGCCCGCCTGACCCAGGCTCGCGAGGAGCTCGGCCCGCACGCGCCGGCGACCAACGGGCAGCACGGGAACGGCGACGCCGTGGCGTCCGAGGGCCTCGAGGGCGTGGAGGAGTTCGAGCTGCCGCGGCCGCTCAATTTCATCGTGGCGGCCCGGCGCCAGCCGGCGTACATCGGCATCGCCTACGTCGCCGACCGCGACGACGAGGTCGCCCCCCAGCCAGAGCTGCGCGTGGGATGGCGGGGCATCGAGCGGGTGCTGCACGGTGTCCTCGGGGAGGACGGCCGGGTCGGGGTGCTCGAAGAACGCCGGGACCCCCGGGGCATCCACGAGTTCTTCCTGCGCTCCCCCGCCGCCGAGGCCGCCGCGCTGTACGACCATTTCGTCGCACGGCCGGCCCTGGCGGAAGGCCAGGTCCTCTCGGTCCACGTCTTCCATCCCGACGAGACCCAGCCTCGTCACCAGGAGATCCGGCTGACCCATCTTGAGGACGGCGCGCAGACGACCGAGTCCGCCGCCGACGACGGGACAGGGTGGGCCCAGGTGCGCACGGGTTCCGACGCCCAGGCGGGCTGGATCGAGCTCGTCAGCGACACCCTGGCGGTCCCGCGCTAAGCGTGTTCAGCTGATTACTCGAGTCCGAGATGGATCGTCACTATCGACCGCTCTCGAGACACGCCAGGGCAGAAAACAGGCGGGTGCGGGCTCACAGCCAGAGGAACTCACGGACTCCAATCGGTCGAAAGCGAAGATGGCCGACCCGATGAGATGTCTCGTGGGCCTGAGCGGCACCAACTCGCCGTCCGTCCGGGCGCGAACGCCCGCGGCATCCACCATCGGCAGAGAGCGAGCGGCAGGCGACGAGGTATCGCTTTCGGACGGCTAGTGTCAAAGCGCCGCACATCGTCGGCGAGACGCCCGGTCAGTTGGCGAAGACAGATGTATTGGGAAGGCAGCAATCGTCTGCTTGATCCTTTCGTTATCCGGGCATCAGAACGGGGAACCGTGCCCAGCACTCGCGTGCAGACGCCCGAAGAAGACCTGGTCCGCCTATACCTGCGCGACATCGGCCGGCACCCCCTGCTGACGAAAGACGAGGAGATCCATTTGGCGCAGGTAGCGGCGGCCGGCCGCCACGCGGGGACGGAGCTGGCCGCAGGCGGGAGGAGCCCGGCACAGGTACGCGCGCTCCGCCGGACCGTGCGGGCGGGAGAAGTGGCCGTGGAGACCTTTACCAATAGCAATCTCCGCCTGGTGGTTTCGATCGCGAAGAGGTACCAGGCCTCGGGTCTGCCGCTACTCGACCTGGTACAGGAGGGAAACCTCGGGCTCATCCATGCCGTCGACAAGTTCGACTGGCGCAAGGGGTTCAAGTTCGCCACCTACGCCACATGGTGGATCCGTCAGGCAATCGCCCACGGCATCGCCAACAGCAGCCGGACCATACGTCTCCCGCCGCACGTCGGTGAACTCCTCAATCAGATCATCAAGGCACGAACCCGCCTCGAAGCCCATCATGCTCGGCACGTGAGCATCGACGAGATCGCCGCCGACCTCGAAGTAAGCCCGGAAAGGGTCACCGAGATCCTTCGACATGCGGCCGCACCGGCATCGTTGTCCGAACCGGTGGGGCACGAAGGCAGCGCCGAGCTGGGCGACACGGTGGAAGACCCCGGCGCGGTGTCGCCGTTCGATTCCGCCGCAACGGCCCTCCTGCCGGGCGAGGTGGCCAAGATGCTGGCCAGTCTCGACGAGCGCGAACGCGAGATCCTCCGGCTCAGATTCGGCATCGACCGCGGTTCGCCACGCACGCTCGAGGAGGTCGGTCTTTGCTTTGGTCTCACACGCGAGCGGATCCGTCAGATCCAAGCGAAGGCCATGGCCAAACTGCGGCACCCGACGGCGGGAATCGACTCACTCGTCTGACAGGCGCGATCGGCGCGAACGAATGCGTCAAGAAGTGCGAACGAATGCGTCAAGAAGGTGGTATGATCGTTGCGTCGCCAGCATTTCGCTGGTGTGGCCTGGTCGAGAACTCCCGAGTTGGCCCGATTTGAACGGAGCCACACATCTCCCAGAGCCTGTACGAAGCCCTTAGGGGCTTAGTTGCGACGTCGTGCGGTTTAGACCCCGACGACCGGCAATTCGAGCATTACTCCATGTCGCGGGGCAACGTCCGTGCCTAGGCACACCCATAGCAAGCAGTCTCAGCGCCGATCGACGCAGACCTCGGAGCGAGGTGGCGGGACGCGGGGAGGGCGGCGCTCACCGAGCGGGGATATCGACGCACAGGCCCTGTCGCTTCGCGAGTCCGGAAAATCCTATTCGGCGATTGCTCGCACGCTCGGGATCGAACGCGCGACGGAGGCACACAACAGCTTCGTCCGCGCCCTGGGTACCCATGAGGGAAGCGAACGCAGTCAACTGATCAAGAACGAGGAAGCGCGGCTCGACGAACTCGAGCAACGGATCCGCCAGAGGGATGCTGCTGACGTATCAAAGCTCGAGCGCCGATTACAGGCTGTAGAGAAGCTCCGCGCCTCCATCCGGCCATGACCACGCTGACGGAGACGCCGTGTGCTTTATGCGGAGGGGTTCCATCGGTGCTCACGGACCCACCCCGCCGGACGCTGGATAGGGGACCTGATCCGGATGACGACTCCTACTCCATCACCGTGATCCTGCCCGATGTCCCGCTGTGCGACGAGCACGCCCACGGAGTGGGTCAGGGCGACGTCGTCCTCGGATGGTGCGACGACGATCGGTGCCGTACGTACGGCGAGGCCGGCGAGCCCTCGGGGTGCGGCGCGGAGTACAAACGGCTCGCCTCGAGCACCCGGTCCCGCTCCGCCCACAAGAGTCATTGACCTCACCAGAGAAGCAAGAAAGAGAAAGAGAAACAGAAGACATGGCAACTGGAACTGTGAAGTTCTTCAACAACGACCGGGGCTTCGGCTTCATCACGCCCTCCACGGGGGACAAGGACGTGTTCGTCCACTTCTCCAACGTCGTAGGTACGGGGCACAAGAGCCTCGAGGACGGCCAGCAGGTCGAATTCGACGTGGCCCAGGGCGCCAAGGGGCCAGAAGCCCAGAACGTCAAGCCCGTCTAAGCGATCGGTCCAACGGCGACCGCACAGCGGTCGCCAAGTCCATCACCCTTGGGGAACGCGCAACCTTCCCGGTGGCGGCCCCCACCGAACCTGGGAGGCCGATCTGTGCAGACGGCCACCATGCAGCCAAGCACCACGCCAGTCGCGGGACCCCGCGAGTTTCACAACCTGAGCATGGACCTGCGGGCGGCCGGGCTCTTCGAGCGCCGGCTCGTCTACTACTGGATCAAGGTCGTCCTCACGGTCGGCGCGTTCGTGGCCGGATGGGCCGGGTTCTTCCTTCTCGGTGACTCTTGGGCCGCCCTCGCAATCGCGGTCTTCCTCGGGGTCGTCGCCACTCAACTCGGCTTCCTCGGTCACGACGCGGGCCACCGGCAGATCTTTGAGTCCCGACGCGCCAATCGCGTGCTCGGGTTGGGGATCGGGAACGGGCTGATCGGAATGAGCTTCGGCTGGTGGGTGCCCAAGCACAGTGCCCATCACGGCCATCCCAACGAACTCGGGCGCGACCCGGACATCGGGGTCGGCCTCCCCGCCGCGCGCAACGCCGACCAGCTGGGCGAGCAGCAGCGCGGCCTCGCAGGATGGCTGGACCGGTGGCGGGCCGAGCTCTTCTTCCCCCTCATGCTGCTGCGCAGCACGGGCCTGTACGTCTCGGGCTTCCAAGACCTGTATCGCCGGCGGGACCGGTCGGTCCTCACCGAGGGCGCGCTCCTCGTGGCGCATGCCGCCCTCTATCTGACCGTGGTGTTCTGGGTGCTCTCCCCGCTCAAGGCGATCGCCTTCATCGCGATACATCAGGCCGCCTTCTCCCTCTATCTCGGCTGCAGCTTCGCCCCCAACCACAAGGGCATGCCGCTCGTCGAACCCGAGACCGAGATGAGTTTCGCCCGACGCCAGGTCGTCACGGCCCGCAACCTCTCGGGAGGTCGGTGGCTCGGGTTCGTCTTCGGCGGCCTGAACTACCAGATCGAGCATCACCTCTTCCCGACGATGCCCCGGCCGAACCTGGCCCGGGCCCAGGAGAAGGTCCGCGCCTTCTGCATGGAGTACCACCTCGGGTACGCCGAGGCGCGCCCGATCGATTCGTACCGCCAGGCGGTCGGCCGCCTCCATTTCGTCTGACCACGCCGAAGAGGGGACCGATGGGCCCAGGTCCCGACGGGCGCCGACGCCCAACCGGGATGGATCGAGCCCGTCAGCGACGCCCTGGCCGTCCCGCGCTGACCACTACGTGCCAGGCGGCTCGGCATCCGGGGCCTGGCGGGCCCGCAGCACCCTCTTCAGCTCCCCACGCTGCTTGTAACCGCCGAACATCTTGAAGAACCCGACGAAGGGAATGCTCATGTCGGGCGAGAGATTGGCCACGAAGGGACCCTTCGTCGACGTGTACGTGTGGTCCCCCACGCGGACGAAGGCGAAGGTGACACCGGAGAACTTCCACTCGTTCGGGGGATCCAGATGCGCCGACCACACGAGCTCCCCGCTCGCCCTCACCGTGCACGTGACCATGCCGTCCTCGGTGATGCGCAGCCCGCAGGGGGCCTCGTAGTTGAGCTTCTGCGGGCGCACGCCCATGCGCAGAACTGGATAGAAGGCCGGCCCCTCGAAGAGCACCGGGGACCCCGGCACGGCGAAGCGCTGTGCCTGCTCGGCGCTCAGCCGGAGCACCTCAGCCCGCAGTTCGCCCTGGGTCGGAGCGCCTGACGTGGACGCGGCCATCGGCGGCGAGTATACGACCGGCCCTCTTCTAAGCATCCGGAACGACACGCCGCATCAAAGGCGCGACACGGCACCGCTCACACGCCGCACCGATCGCAACTCCGATAGGCGCCGCCGCGCCAACTCTGAGCCCGCCGCTCGATGCCGTCGACGCAGGTCCACCAACCGCACGCGCATACCCTCGAAACCGCTCAACGGCAGTTCCAACCCCTCCTGTGCCAGACTCCTCGATGAGCCGACGGCGACACGGCGCGGCGGAGAGCGAAGAGCGAGGTGTGCGTGGCCCGAGTCCCCATCGAAGACGGGTTCTTCCGGATCCCCGACGACCCGGCCGAGCCGCCGCGCCTGCTCGGGAGCCGCTGCCCCGCCTGCGGCGAGGCGTTCTTCCCGCGCCGGCTGGTGTGCGCCAAGTGCCTGCACGAGGGCACCGAGGACATCGAGCTGTCGACCCGCGGCACGATCCACACCTGGACCTACTGCCACGTCCCGCTCTTCGGCAAGTTGGACGCCGACGTCGCCGGTTACGGCGTGGCCCAGGTCGACCTGCCCGAGGGGCCCCGGGTGCAGTCGATCCTCTCGGGCGGCCCCGACGACTTCGCCATCGGCATGGAGGTCGAGATCGACCTCGAGACGCTGCGCCAGAACAAGGACGGCGACGACGTGGTGATCTACCGGTTCCGCCCCGCCGGTGCCGCCGGACTCGGCGCCGGGGCCGGAGTCGGAGCCGCCGGACGGCGCCTCGTGAAGCACGCCCTGAAGTTCGACGGCGTCGCCGTCGCCGGCATCGGCATGGTCCGCTTCGGCATGTTCAAGGACATCCCGGGCGCGCACCTGGCCCGCGACGCCGGACTGTTGGCGCTGCACGACGCCGGCATGACGCTGGCCGACGTCGACGAGGCGTTCGTGGGCTACATCCAGCCGGCCTCGATGCTCGGCATCAAGGCCATGAAGGAGTTCGGCCTGACCGGGCTGCCCGTCACCCACATCGAGAACGCGTCGGCCACCGGGCTCGTCGCCTTCCGCGAGGCGGCGTGGGCCGTGTCGTCGGGGCGGGCCGACGTGGCCATGGCGCTGTGCTTCGACAAGTTCACCGACATGACCGGCACCGGCGGCCGCGGCGCGGGCCGCGACCAGATCGACGCGCCGATCCTGCCCGCCGCCTACTTCGCGCTCTGGGCGCAGCGCCGCATGCACGACCGGGGCACGACGCCCGAGAACTTCGCCACCATCGCGGCCAAGAACTGGAACTACGGCGCGGTCTGCCCGTTCGCCCACCGTCGCTCCGACCACGCACGTGACGTCCGAGGAGGTGCTCGCCGCCCGGATGGTGGCCGAGCCGCTCACCACGATGATGTGCTGCCCGCCCGACGACGGCGCCGCCTGCATCATCGTGGCCCGCGAGGACCTCGTGCGCTCCCGCCAGCCCGACCGGCCGCTCGTGCGCGCGCTTGCTTCTGCGCTGACGTCCGAGACCTACTCGCCGGGCCACACCTTCGTCGGCCCGGTGGTCGGGCCGGCGACCATGACGCGGGACACGGCGAACGAGTGCTACGAGGCCGCGGGACTCGGCCCCGACGACGTGAGCGTGGCCTACTGCCACGACGCGTTCGTGAACGAGGAGCTCGAGTACTACGAGTTGCTCGGCTTCTGTGCCGAGGGCGAAGGCGAGAAGCTCGTCCTCGAGGGCGAGACCGGGCCGGGCGGGCGCATCCCGTTCAACACCGACGGCGGGCTGCTGGCACGCGGGCACCCGGGCGGGCCGACGGGGACGGCCCAGCTGCACGAGGCGGTGCTGCAGCTCCGCGGCGAGGCGGAGGGCCGCCAGGTCGAGGGGGCGCGGGTGGCGCTGGCGCACCTGGTCGGGGGCGGCAGCATCGCGACGGTCAATCTGCTTGGGGTGGAAGGAGTCGGGACATGACGACGAGTGACGAGCGCCGGGCGGCCGGGCGGGAGATCCAGGGCCAGCTCTGGCCGGCGATCCTGAAGGGCCCGACGGGGCAGTTCCCGGCGGCCAAGCTGGCGCCCGACTTCTTCGACCACGTACAGCAGACCGCGTTCGGCGACATCTGGACGCGCCCGGGTCTCCCGATCCGCGACCGCTCGATGATCACCGTCGCCTTGCTCGCCGCGCTCGGCCAACCCGAGGAGCTGCGCTCGCACCTGGCGGGCGCGCTGAGCGTCGGGATCTCGCGAGAAGAGATCGTCGAAATCCTGATGCACGTCTCCATCTACGCCGGCGTTCCCGCCGCGGGGTCGGCCCTGCGGGTGGCGGCCGACGTCCTCGGCACGGACTGACGTCGTTGGGCGCGCCGGACGCGCCTCCACCCACCCTCGTCGGACCGAGGGCCCCTCCTAGGAAGGATTCCAGCGCAGCGCCGTGCCGGCCTGCTGTTCGGCGTGCGCCACGAGCTCGCTCCAATCGGCACCGCCCAGACCCTTCTCGACCGCATCGTCGAGGACCTTCTTCACCGCCGCGGCCACCGGCGTGGGGGCGTCGAGCGCGTTGCCGAGCTCGACGATCAGGCGGGCGTCCTTGGCCGCCAGCTCCAGCGCGAATTGCGTCGGCCGGCCCCGACCGTCGATCGTCTCGACCTGGCGGTCGACGAAGAAGTTCGACGCGCCGGCAGTGCGCAGGATCTCCACGGCCTTTTGGACCTCGATGCCCGACTTGGAGGCGAAGGCCAGCCCCTCGAGGCTGACCCAGGTGGTCGTGAAGGCGATGAGGCTGTTGAGCAGCTTCATGGTGTTGCCGAGACCGATCCTGCCGACGTGGAACGTGGCGCGCCCCAACGGCTCGAGGATGGGGAGGACACGGGCGACGGGCTGGTCCTCGCCCCCGACCATGAAGACGAGCATTCGCTTCTCGGCGCCGATGGCCCCGCCCGTGAGGGGCGCCTCGACGAGGTGGTGTCCCGATTCGAGGAGTCGCTCCCACAGTTCGCGCACCGCGTCGGGGCTGTTCGTGGAGAGATCCACAAGGATGGTGCCAGCCGGGGCGGCGGCGGCCCACGTGGCGGCGACGTCGTTCACGACCTCCGGCGTCGGCAAGGACAGAAGGGTGACGTCCGCCTGACGGCCCACTGACGCGACGTCCGGCGCGGCCGTGGCGCCGGTGATCGCCTTCATGGCAGCTGCATCGACGTCGTAGACGACGACCTCCTTGCCGTCGGCGACGAGGTTGGCCGCGATGTTGCCGCCGATGTTGCCCAGCCCGATCACACCTATCGCCATCGACCCTCCCGAGTCCCGAAACGCCCTGGCCGGCCCCGAGGACCGTACGGGACGAGAGCGTATAGTGAAACCTGACTCGAGCGTCAGGGATCCCTGGGGAGGCCAATTCATGGGGCTGCGCGACCATGTCATCTGCGACAGCGACCTCCACGTGATGGAGCCGCCCGATCTGTGGGAGCGCTACATCGACCCGGCCTACGCGCATGCGGCGCCGCGCGGACTCTCCGAGATCACACGCGACATGCGGGTGCGCGTCAAGAACCACGTGATGCTCCGGATGGGCGCGACCCGCCCGATGCGCGTGGAAGGTCGCAAGACGGGATGGCAGGAGCACCACGACAACGTCTATGCGGCGTCCGAAGCGCGGGGCTGGGACGCCCAGTCACAGATCGACGCGATGAATGCCGAAGGCCTGGACCTGGCGGTGCTATTTCCTTCGCGGGGCTGTTCGTGCTCGGCCTCGACTCGTCCGAGCAGATCGGTCAGGACGGACTGGAGCCCGAGTTCGCGACGGCGATCGCCCGTGCCTACAACGACTGGTTGAAGGACTTCTGTGACTTCGCTCCGGATCGCATGTTCGGCGCTGGCATGGTGGCGGCCCACGACGTGCCGGGAGCCGTAGGTGAAGCGCGCCGATGCGTCGAAGAGCTCGGGTTCAAGGCGATCTTCCTGCCGCCGGCCGCGGTGAACCGCCGACCGTGGTACCACCGCTCGTACGACCCCCTGTGGGCGGAGATCGAGCGGCTGGGCGTGCCACTCGCCTTTCACGGGGGCGGCCAGGTCTACCTGACCCCGGACTTCGGGCTGGAGGTGCTCGATCGGTTGATGCTGTGGCACACGTTCAGCCAGCCGCTGGGCATCCAGTTCGTGACGGCGTGCCTCTGTGGAGGCGGGGTGCTCGAGCGCTTCCCGAACCTGAAGGTGGCGCTATTGGAGGGCAACTGCTCCTGGGCGCCGTGGTTCATGTACCGCCTCGACGAGCACTGGGAGTGGACGGGCTGGTACGAAGCGCCCGAGCTTACGATGCCTCCCTCGGAGTACTTCAAGCGCAATTGCTGGGTCTCAGTCGAGGCCGACGAGGTGACGGTGCCGCACTTTGTCGAAACGTTTGGCGACGAGCGACTCATCTTCTCTACCGACTACCCGCACGGAGACTCGAAGTACCCCCACGC